>DATETY010000016.1:0-42114 GCA_035283365.1 Thermoplasmata archaeon
CGGCAAGAGCGTGATCATGCTTTGTTCGAACAACTACCTGAACCTCTCGAACCATCCGAAGGTGAAGCGCGCGGCCCGCGAGGCCGTGAAGACGCACGGCGCGGGGAGCGGGAGCGTCCGTCCGATCGCGGGGAACATGGACCTCCATGAGGAACTCGAGCGGCGGATCGCGAAGTTCAAGCGCCGCCAGGCCGCGCTGTACTACATGAGCGGCTTCGCGGGGAACGCGGGCCTCATCCCGCAGCTCGCGGGCGAGGGCGACGCCCTCTTTACGGACGAGCTCAACCACGGGAGCATCATCGACGGCGTGCGCCTCACGAAGGCGACGCGGTTCATCTACAAGCACAGCGACGTCGCGGACCTCGAGCGCGCGCTCAAGGAGGCGGACCCGAAGTTCAACAAGCTCCTTGTGATCAGCGACGGCGTCTTCTCCATGGACGGGGACGTCGCGCCCGTCGGGGACATCGCGAACGTCGCGGAGGAGTACGGCGCGATGGTCTACATCGACGACGCCCACGGCGAAGGCGTCCTGGGCGAGGGCGGCCGGGGCGTCGCATCCCACTTCCACGTCGAGGACAAGATCCAGGTCGAGCTGGGCACGTTCTCGAAGGCGCTCGGAGTCGTCGGCGGCTACGTCGCGGGCTCGGACGACCTCCGGAACTACGCGCTCAACAAGTCGCGCACATGGCTCCTGAGCGGGTCCCACCCGCCCGCGACGACCGCGGCGTGCATCGCGGCGATCGACGTCCTCGAGACGGAGCCGCGACACGTGAAGAGGCTCTGGTCGAACACGAAGTACTTCAAGAAGCGGCTCGTGGCGATGGGGTTCGACATCGGGAGGAGCGAGACGCCGATCACGCCCGTGATGCTCGGCGACTCCGCGGTCGCGAAGCGGTTCAGCGACCGGCTCTTCGAGGAGGGCGTGTTCGCCCTGCCCATCGTGTTCCCCATGGTGGCCCGCGACCAGGCGAGGATCCGGAACATCGTGAACGCGGGCCTGAAGCGAGCGGACCTGGACGAGGCTCTCGCCGCCTACGAACGGATCGGGAAGGAACTCCGGGTGATCGCCTAGACGTCCTCGCGGGACTTCTTGCGCGCGTAGATCATGGGCATCGTGTCGTATCCGAGGGACCGGAACAATCGGGCCGACGCCTTGTTGTCCGCGTCGATGAGGGCCGCGAACATCTCGATCCCCAACGCGCGGAGGGCGCGTTCGCACGACCGGACGAGCCGGCCCGCGACGCCCCGCCTCCGGTAGTCGGGGTGGACTGCGAGCCGGTTGATCCAGCCCTTCCGGGTGTCGTGGGTCCCGAGGACGACCCCGATCAGGCGGCCCCCGTCGAACGCCCCGAGGTACGTCGTGCGGCTCGACCCGAGCTGACGGACGAACGCGGCACGTCGGTCCCGGCCCTTCACGCGAGGGGGGAGGCCGGCCGCCTCGAGAAGTTCGACGTACGCACGGTAATCCGTCGGCCGGAGGCGCTGGATCCGGGTCGTCGGGCTACTCCCCCTTCGCGACGAGGTGCCGCGTCGGACGCGCGAACCCCGTACCCGCGTCCCGGGGCAGACTGTCCGCGAGGAAGCCCGGCAGGACCCGGAACGAGCCGAGCCCGCCGAGGGGCAGGAGCCGGAGCCGGATCCCGGCCTCGTAGCAGCGGATGTAGCCGTCCGCATCGGGCGCGGGGAATTCGGAGGACAGGTCGCACGCGAAGTAGAAGCCGATCTCGTGCGTGTCTCTCCCGTGGATGCGATAGAAATTCTCGTGGACGTACACGAGCTTGTCCGCCTCCACGTTCAGGCGAGCCTCCTCGTAGAACTCGCGGGACAGGCAGGCGGCGAGGGTCTCCCCGAACTCGAGGTGGCCGCCCGGGAGGGAGTACCCGCGCGCGCCCCGCCCGTCCGTCGCCTCCTGCATGAGGACGGCCTCGCCGTGCAGGAGGATCCCGCAGCCCCGGACGAGGAACTCCCGATCAGGCTCACGCGATCCGGGCGCCAAGGTCCCCCTCCGAATCGGGCCCGAGCAGGAGGACGCGTCCGTCCGACTGGACGGCCCCGAGGCACAGGACGTCAGACCGGAACGGGCCCACCTGCCGGGAGGGGAAGTTCGTCACCGCGATCACGTGTCGGCCGAGGAGCTCCTCCTTCGTGTACCAGGGCCGGATCGCGGCGGACGACCGCTTCACCCCGAAGGGCCCGAAATCGATGCGGAGCTTGTACGAGGGCTTCCGCGCCTCGGGGAAGTCCTGGACGTCGACGACCTTCCCGACGCGCATCTCGATGCGGGCGAAGTCCTCCATCGTGGCGAGCGCCATGCGGGCCGACCTCGGTCCCGAGCCAACGCGGAGGCATGATTTGAGGCCTTGGACCCTCAGTGCGCACGGGACTCGGGACTCCGGACGCCGAGGCGCCTGCACAGGCGCTCGTGCTCGGCCTTGCTCGTCCATTCGACCCGGAGATAGTCCGCGATCTCGCGGTCGCGCATCCCGAGCCGCCGCGCCTCCCGGACCGCGACCTCGTACGCCTCGATCTCCGTGGGCCGGTCCACGTAGTTGTACCGGCGGTCCCACAGCTCCTTCCCCTCGTGCCACTGCCGGATGTGCGTGAGTTCGTGGAGGATGTCGAGATACAAGGTCCGCTCCTCGCCTTCCCGGAGGTATTCGAGGCCCGCGACGACGTTCCCCGCATCCGAGTCGATGTACATGTACAGGTCCTCCGGAACGACGTGGATCTTGCAGTCCCGAAGCACGTCCGCGCGCATCCCGTCCGCGAAGATCGCGCGGAACGCCTCGCTCCGGTCCAGGCCGGGGAACACGTCGAGGATCGGATGCTTCCCGGACCGGACCTTGCGGTTCACGCGGACGCGCCCCATCGTGCGGCGTCGAACCGCGCCGTGTCCAAAAAACCTTTCGGGCCCGGAGGCAACGTTATGAATCGCGCGGCCTTTCCCCGACCTGTGGCAGTGAGACGGCGTGTCCACCCGGTCGTCTGGACCTTCGCGGGGGCCGTCGCGGGCGCCCTGGCCGGCCTGGACTGGGGGGACCCCCTGGCCCTTCGCGTGAGCTGGGACTTCGTGTCGCTGGGGATCCTCGCGGGCCTGTTCGCCACGGTCGTCTCCGCGGCGTGGCCCGGTGGCCGGGACATCCCGACGGAGGCGTGCCCCCGGTGCGGGCACCGCATGCCCTGGGCCGTCGTCGTGTGTCCGGAGTGCGGCGAGATCCGATGAGACCTACCGCTTCCTGCGCTTCGAGAGGGCCGCGACCTTCGACTCGAGCGCGGACACGCGGGCCTTGAGCTCCTTGTTCTCGTCCTTCAGCTTGTCGAGCTCCTCCTGCTGTTCGAGCCGTTTCGCGCCCTCCGCCTGCTTCGCGCGGATCGCCCGGATCCCCTGTCGCATCTGGCTCCTCAGGTGACCCTGGAGCTCGCCCTGGCCCGCCTTCTCGAGCTCCCCGATCCCTTTCGGGTAGCCGAGGTCGCGCAGGCCGAGGGCCGCCCCGAACCGGGCCCGGTAGTTCGGATCGCGGAACAGGGAGGCGAGATGCTCCAGGACGTCGTCGCGGCGCTTGTCGTGGTACGCGGCGAGCTTGCCGAGGGCCCACGCGGCGCTGAAGCGCACGAGCTCGGGCTTCCCTCGCGCGGTCTGGTCCTTGAGGACCGCGAGGCCCCGCTCGTCCCTCAGGTTCGCTAGGGCCATCGCCGCGGACCGGGTGAGGATTTCCGCCTGGGAGGGCCGGTCCATCCCTTTCACGATCGTCTCGAAGGCCTTCCCGTCACGGGTCTCGGCGAGGGCGAGGGCGGCGGCCGCCATCGGGTAGTACCAGCCGTCGTCCGCATAGGCCTTCGAGAGGGCCTTGAACGCGACGTCGTCGGCGCGAAACTTCCCGAGGGCCCGGTACACGCCGCGGCGGACCCGGCTGTCCGCGTCCTTCACCCCGTCGAGGAGGGCGTCCCGCGCCGCGGGGGATGTGATCTCCCCGAGGGCCGAAGCCGCCGCGCGGCGCACGCCCCAGAACGGGTCCTTCGTGAGGGCCTTGCCCAGGCCGTCCACGACCCCGTCGTCCGCGAGGAACGTCCCGAGGCCCTGGCACGCCTCGATCCGCGGCCACGCGGCGTCCGCGTGGGAGAGGATCCAGAGGAACTCGTCCCGCTCCTTCTTGAACGTGAGGCGCTTGAGGATCACGTTGTCCGGGTCGAACAGGACCGCGTCGGGCCGTCTCGCCGCGTCCACGTGGAACACCTCCTCCGCCTTCTCGATCCGGAGCCGCTCCCGGGTCGTCCGCTCGCCGGACCGCAGCTCGACGTCCACGTTCAGCTTGAAGAGCGGGACCGGGTCCTTCACCTCCTGGGTCTGCTTCACCTTGAGGGCGGCCTGGCCCGTCTTCTCGTCCCAGGACCACGACACCTCGAGCTCGGGGTGCCCGGCGCGGTGGATCCACTGGTCGAAGAACACGTCCAGGTTCCGTCCCGTGGCCTCCTCGATCGCGATCTTGAAGTCGCTCGTCTCGACGTTCTGGGAGCCGTGCTTCGCCACGTAGTGCCGGATCGCCTTCCACCAGAGCTCGTCACCCAGCTCGTTGCGCATCATGTGGAGGACCTGGCCGCCCTTCTCGTACGTGTGCCGGTCGAACAGGTCGCTCGGCTCGAGGAACCGGTGGGTCACGATGGGCCGCTGGTACACCTCCCGGGCCTCCTCGAGGTAGTTCGACCGGTCGTCCTCGCGGCGCATGAGCGCCTCGTCGGGCCCGAAGAAGTGCTCGTGCCACAGGATGTCGAAGTATGTCGCGAAGGACTCGTTGAGCCACACGTGGCCCCACGACTTCGTCGTGAGCCAGTCCCCGAACCACTGGTGGGCGAGCTCGTGGGCGAGGAGGGGCTCGGGCCGGTAGTCGTCGTACGCCTTCTCGTCCGTGAGGCAGTACTCGTACAGGAGGGTGATCGACGTGTTCTCCATCCCCCCGACGACGAACTCGGGCACGCACACCTGGGCGTACCGAGGCCAGGGGTACGGGAGACCCGTGACCTTCGAGAAGTACCGGACCATGTCGGGCACGTTGTGGAAGCATCGCTCGAGGAACCCTCCCCTCCCCTTCGGCACGTACGCTTGGACGGGCACCCCGTCCGCGTCCCACTCCTTCGAGTCGAACGAGCCCACCGCGAGGGCGATCAGGTAGTTCGAGTGGGGCTTCTCGAGGGACCAGTGGAACGTCTTCGTCCCGCGCCGCTTGTCCTCCGTGACCTTCACGAGCCGCCCGTTGCTGAGGGCCTCGTACCTCGCGTCGACCGTCGCCACGACCTCGGACGTGAACCGCTGGTTCGGGTAGTCGTACGATGGGAACCAGTACCGGTTGTCCTGGTCCTCGCCCTGGGTCCAGGCGATCCGGGCCCGTTTCGGATACGCCTTGTCCGGGCCGACGAAGTAGAGACCTTTTCGCGGCTTCGCCTCGTAGCGGATGCGAATCTCGAACGGCTCCCCGGCCTTCCGCGCCCGCGGCAGCCGGATCGAGAGGGCCTCCCCGTGGGCCTCCCACTCGAGGGCCTTGCCGTCCGACTCGACCCCGCGGATCGTGAGCTCCGCGGCGTCCAGGGTGATCTCCCGAAGGCCGTCGTTGATCGGGGAGAGCCGATGGGTCGCGGACCCGGAGATCGTGCGCGACTCGTCATCCAGGGTCACGTCGAGGCGCACGTGATGGAGGCGGAACGTGCGGTCCCGCGGGGGCTGGTCGGGCGCGTCCGGCGAGGCGAAGGCCCGGTCCCACGTCCCCGTGCCATGGCCTCGGCAGGAGTCGAAGACGTCGCGCACGAGAACCCCCCGAACGGGATGTGGGGCGCCGTAGCGGGCCACGCTATTTAGGACTTGTCCCGGGGCTTCGCAGGCCCGAGCCGGGCCGTCCGGCGGAGGCTCAGGGCGCCCTCCGCGAGGAAGAAGATCCCGAGGAGGAGGGCCATCGCGCCGAGCGTCTCCGACGCCTCCGAACCTCCGATGTCCAGGAGGACCGCGGCAATCGCGTACCCGACGAGGACCGCCCCCGCCGCGACGGACCCGATGGCCCATGGCGTGCGCATCGGCGGACCCGACCGCGCGGCGCCCCATAAGGCCGCCGGACCCGGTGGCCTTATCGTCCCCGGGACGATGCGCGGGGCGTGCCGGACCCGACGCGCGAGATCGAGGAGACGTTCCGGCGGATCCGACGGCCCCTCCAGTGGCCCATGGAGGCGTTCCGCCGGCGCAAGGTCCACACCGCGTCGTTCATCGGCTATCGGTTCTCCCGGGTGCGCCGGCGCGCGGAGGCGGGCTTCGCGTTCGGGTTCCTCTTGCGGGACGGTGGTCTCCCGATCCACGCGGAGCCACCCGAGGTCGTCGCGTACGCGTTCGTCCGGCCCGGCGGCTCTGCGCTCCACGAAGCTCTCGTCCGGCGGGCGGGGAGTCCCGTGCGCCGGCTCGTCCGGGCGGCGGCGAGGGAGGACCTCTCGTTCGCGTTCGACCCGGAGGAGGAGGTGCCCGCGATCCGGCACCGGTCCCTGCGGAGCGTGCCTCCCGAGCTGTTCCCCCTCGTGGCGTCCGATTTCTTCATGCTCACGTACCGGCCCATGCGAGCCTCCGAGTTCATCGAGCGGGTCCGCAAGGCCACGACGCGGCCCGGCTAGCGCGCCTCACGCGCCCATCTCGACGGCCGCCTCGGCCGGGACGAGCGGGCGGTCCACGATCTCGAAGACCTTCGTCCATCGGTCCGAGAGGTCCCGACCGCACCGCAGGACGCCCACATCGACGAGCGCGTCGAGCCGCCGGCGGGTCCGCGCCGCGGACCACCCGAACCGGGCCGCCATGAACTCCACGACGCTCCGCTCCCTCACGACGCGTCCGGCGAACTGGACCTGGATGGCGACCGCGACGAGCGCGAGGTCCTCCCGCATCCCGACGTCGTCCACCTCCGCGAGGACGCCCCACAAGCCCTTGATCCGTACCATGGGGACGCGCACCCCCGGGCGGGGTCGTCACCCTTGCCCGTGCATGTAGCGTACGCCTGAACGCGGCCGCACAACACTTTTATCGCCAGGGCCCGATGCATTGACGATGACCGTCCCGACGGAACTCGTGCCGATCGAGAACCCGGACGGGCTCAACGTGATCCTAGGCCAGACCCATTTCGTCAAGACCGCGGAGGACATGTACGAGGCCCTCGCGGGTTCCGTACCCGGCCTCGCGTTCGGGGTCGCGTTCTGCGAGGCGTCCGGCCCGTGCCTGGTCCGCGCGGAGGGGACGGACCCGTCCCTCAAGGAACTCGCCGCGAGGAACGCGCTCGCGGTCGGCGCGGGGCACTTCTTCGTCGCGTTCCTGCGGGGCGCGTACCCGATCAACGTCCTGAGGGCCCTCCGGGACGTCCCGGAGATCGTCGCGATCTTCGCGGCCACCTCGAATCCCGTCGACGTGATCGTCGCGTCGACGCCGCGCGGCCGCGGCGTCCTCGGGGTCGTGGACGGCGAACGGGCCAAGGGCATCGAATCGGACGAGGACCGGACGGAACGGATCGCGTTCCTGCGGAAGATCGGCTACAAGTTGGGCTGACATGTGCCGGATGCTCGCCGTCGTGAGCCGCACGTCGATCCCGCCGGACCTGCTCCTCGCGTTCCGTGAGCTCGCGGACACGGGCAAGTCGTTCCGTGACTTCGGGTGCCCGCAGCCGAACCCGAAGCCGGGGCATCCGGACGGCTGGGGGATCGCGTGCGTCGGCCAGGCGGGGGAGTTCTACGCACGGGGCGCGACGAAGGCGAGCGCGGACCCGAAGTACGAGGACGCGGTCCGGCGCCTCGCCCGCGAGTGCAGCCCGCCGCTTCTCCTCCTGGCCCACCTGCGCCGCGCGTCCGTCCGCGACTCGATCCAGGAACAGTTCGCGCACCCGTTCCGGCGCGAGCTGGACGGCCGCGTCGTGTTCTTCGAGCACAACGGGGACATCGACGGGTACGGCCTGCGCGGGGGCCGGATCGATTCCCAGGAGATCATGGACCGGTTCTTGACCGCCCTGGGCGCGGAGCCTCGGCCCGTCCCGGAGTTCAAGCAGGCCATCGCGACCGCGAAGGAAGGCCTCGACCGGGAATGGGGTCGCAAGGTCGAGTCGTACACGTTCCTCATGCTCGACGGGGACCGCGTCGTGGCGCACCGGGACGCGCGCACGTGCGTGCCGTACTACACGTTGCACCTCACGGAGACACCGGACATGCGCATCGTCTGCTCGGAGGTCCTCGGAGTCCTCCCGGGACGATGGCGCATGCTCCGGAACGGCGAGTTCCTCGAGCTACGGCCGCCCACCTGATCCTCCTACGCAGCTGGGCCGCGGCCGCGCGGTCCGTTCGAAAACGTACACACGATTTTGTCATCGCGGAGGGGGCCGTTGAGGAAAGGCTAAATATATCCTAAATCCTAGCATTCGCATCCGGGTTTCTCGTTGGGGGAGGACCTGATACAGTGAGAGAGATTGAAATCGTTACCACGTGCCCTGAATGCAAGGGAGAGCATCTCGTCCGCGACTACGAGCGCGCGGAGATCGTGTGCAACGATTGCGGGCTCGTCCTCGACGACATGATCATCGACGAGGGCCCGGAGTGGCGTGCGTTCGACTCGGAGCAACGGGAGTCCCGCGAGCGGGCGGGCCCCCCGAGCACGATCATGGCCCACGACAAGGGACTCTCCACGTCGATCGGGTGGCGGAACAAGGACGCGTACGGCCGGCAGATCCCCCACAAGTCGCGCGCTCAGATCTACCGACTCAGGAAGTGGCAGCATCGGATCCGCACCTCGAAGAGCGGGGAGCGCTCCCTCGCCCAGGGCCTCACGGAGATCAACTCGATGGCCTCGAAGATGGGGCTGCCCCGGCACGTGAGGGAGAGCGCCGCGGTCCTCTACCGGAAGGCGTCTATGAAGAACCTCGTGCGCGGCCGGTCCATCGACGAGGTCGTCGCGGCGACCCTGTACGCGGCGTGCAGGCAGTGCGGCGTCCCGAGGACCCTCGACGAGATTGCCTCGAAGTCGAACGTGGACCGGAAGTCGATCGGACGGACGTACCGGACCCTCGTGCGCGAGCTGACCCTGAAGCTCCTGCCGCAGAGCCCGCGGGACTACATCGCGCGGTTCTGCAACCGCCTGAACCTGGATATGGAGGTCCAGCGGAAGGCGAAGGAGATCCTGGACAAGGTCGAGAAGGACGAGCTCGCCTCCGGTGTCGCCCCGAGCGGGGTCGCGGCCGCGACGATCTACATCTCCGCGATCTTGTGCAACCGACCCTGCACACAGAAGGAAGTCGCCGAGGTCGCCGGCGTGACGGAGGTCACGATCCGAAACCGATACAAGCGGATCTCCGTTGCGATCGGCATGGTGAAGTGAGACGCCCTCGCCGCCCACACAGGCGCGTCAAGACCCATCGCCCGCAACCTTTAAGCGAGAGCAGCTCTTCGCACCGACCCCTGCGGTGAACGCGTGACCTCGGACACGATTGCGAAGGGCGACATCGTCTGGCTTGAGTACGACGGCTGGACGGTCAACCCGAACGGGACGACGATCCTCTTCGACACGACCCATGAGGAGCTCGCGAAGAAGGAGGACAAGTTCGAGGAGAAGAAGGTCTATCAGGAGATCCCGGTCGTCGTGGGCACAGGGCGCCTCTTCGCGGGCCTCGACGAAGCCCTCGTCGGCGTGACGGTCGGCGAGGAGAAGGCCATCACGATCCTCCCGGAGAAGGGCGCGGGCACGAGGGACCCGCGGCTCGTCGAGCTGAAGACGGAGCGGGAGTTCCTCCGGCAGGAGATCAACCCGGAGCTCGGGATGGAGGTCTCGATCGGCGGCCGACGCGGCACGGTCACCGCGCTCGCGGCGGGCCGCGTCCGGGTGGACTTCAACAACCCGCTCGCGGGGAAGACGCTCAAGTACACGTTCAAGGTCGTCCGGAAGGCGACCACGACGGAGGAACGCATCCGGGCGATCCTCGACATGGACTACGGCCTCGCGGAGCAGTTCAAGCTCGACATCGCGAGAGACCGCGCGCAGATCCGCCTCCCGGACATCTGCAAGACGGACGAGAAGTGGTTCGTGTCCAAGTTCCGAGTCGTCGCGGACCTGCGCGAACTTACGGAGCTCCGATCGATCCAGTTCCTCGAGGAGTACGAGAAGAAGGCAGAGGTGAAGCCGGAGCCCGCGAAGGAAGTCGCGGCCCGCGCGGAGCCGACCCCTACGGAGGAGAAGCCGAAACGGGCGCCGCGCAAGGCGAGGCAACCGAAAGCGAAGGCGATCCCTAAGCCGGAGCCTACTCGGAAGGACAAGACCCCCGAGGAACTCTGATTCTTCGGCGCGCAACGGACGCGCTCGCAATCTTTAATCGAGCCGGACCGCTACGGACCGATGCGGACGCGTGGCCTAGCATGGATAGGGCACCGACCTCCTAAGTCGGTTGTCCCGGGTTCAAATCCCGGCGCGTCCGTTTCACTCGGGAACCCGGTTCTCGATGCATCGAAGCACGCGTAAGACAGATCGCCCGATGGGACCCGAACATGCCGGATTCGTGGGTCGCGAAGGATTTCTTGCTGCGACTCCAGCTTCCGTAGGCGGTGCTGCCCGAGCTTGAGGCTCGCGTCCCCGACATGAGAGCACGAACTTCATGAAAGCCGCCATCTACGTGCGCGTCTCGACGGACCGCCAGGAGTCCCTCAATCAGATCGCGGAGCTTCGGGCCTACTGCGCGCGCCGGAAATGGGAGATCGTCCGGGAGTACGTCGATGAGGACGTGCGCGGGAAGGATCGCAAGCCCAGCTCGAGGGCTTGCTGCTGGACGTGAATCAACGACGGTTCGACGTGGCGATCTTTTGGGCCTTAGACCGGCTGTCGCAGGCCGAGGTCAAGGACGCCATCGACATCCTCCATCGACTCGGGTCCTCGGGCGTCGATTTCGTGAGCTTTCGGGAGCCGTACCTCACGTCCCTCGGCCCCGTCCGGGATATGGTCGCGGGAATCCTCGCGACCGATCGCGAACGTCGAGACGGTCCGCATGAGCGAGCGCATCAAGGCGGGCTTCGCACGGGCGAAGGCCCAGGGGAGGCACGTCGGCAGGCCGGAGGCCGCACATCCTGTCTCCCCGACGCAGATCGCGTAGGAGCGCGCGGCGGGCGCTTCCTGGGGAGAGATGGCCCAGAGGTATTCCCTGCCACGGACGAGCGTCCGGAGGCTGTACCAAAAGGCCCGCGAGGGAAATGGCGAGGAGCACGGGAGAGAATCGAAGCCCGCCTAGCCGTGCCGGAGTCACCTGATTTTGGCACTTTGAGTCTTCGAATCACGGTAAAGCAGAACGAGGATGAAGAGGTCAATCGGCAGGAAAACTACCCAGACAAAGAGCCAAACCCAAGGGCCGCCCGGGAAAATCAGAAATACGAACACGAGAAAGAGTGCAGTCGCTCCAGCCATTCCCGTTGCGGCACCAAGGGCGACCTTCATCCTCGGGTTCATCCGAAACCTCTATCCCTCCAAATCGGGATATCTCTTGCGCCACCGAGTATGGGGAAAGCTCGGTAGTAAAGGATTGGAATGGAACCCGACAGCTTCCGGCTCATCCCGGAGCGGAAACCCTTGTCGGGAAGGGTGCCACGGGGAAACGTCGCAGGCCAGGACGGAAACGGAGTGCTCGTTCGATGGGACGGGCTCCGTTTCAACCGTTCCTGATCGTGGCCCGATCCGGGGAAGGGATCGGGGACGCCGCACGTTGGAGCCCCCGCACATCCCCGCGGTTCCCTCGCGGGAATCCTTTTCTCCGTGCGGGCCTTCCCTGACCCCGTGACCACGGAGACGATCCGGAAAGTCCACGACCGGATCGATCAGACGTTCGAGGAAGACCTTCGACGCATCCAGGAGTACCTTCGTCAGCCGTCCGTCGCGATCACGGGCGAGGGCATCCGGGAGTGCGCCGCGCTCACGGCGGAGATGATCAAGGACATCGGCGGCTGGGCGAGGGTCGTGAACACGAAGACCCATCCGGTCGTCCGCGGCGGAATCCGGGGCGCGACGGACGCGACTCTGCTCCGGTTCGACATGTACGATGTGCAGCCCGCGGAGCCGTTGGACAAATGGGTCAGTCCGCCGTGGGATGCCGCGATCAAGGGAGATCGGATCATCGCGCGAGGCGCGTCGAACAACAAGGGTCCTCTCCGGGCGTACTTCAATGCCCTTCGAGCGATCTTGGAGGTGGAGGGGCAGCTCCCCGTGAACCTTGAATTCATCATCGAGGGCGAAGAGGAGATCGGGAGCTATGCGGTCACGGAATACGTGAACGGCCACAAGGAAGAGTTCGTGCAGTGCGACGCGATGGACGGGTTCTTCGCGTACCAGCCCACTCCGACGGCGCCCCCGCCGCTCGAACTCGGATTCAAGGGCTGTCTGTTCTTCGAGCTCGTCGCCCGGGGACCCACGGACGTGCATTCCATGCTCGCGGCGATCGTCGAGAATCCGGCATGGCGCCTCATATGGGCCCTTGCGAGCATCCGGGACGCGTCGGATCGAGTCGTGGTGGACGGCTACTACGACGACGTCGTGCCTCCGACCGCTGAGGAGCGCGCGCATCTCCCCCAGCTCGCCTCCTATCTCGAGTGGCCGCGGGAAGTCGCCGGCTTGAAACGGCTCCGCATGGAAGGGGACCGTCCCCCCGAAGCGGCCCTCGAGGAGCTCTTCTTCGCGCCGAGCCCGATCAACGTGCAGGGCCTCACCTCCGGTTGGCAGGGGGACGGGTGCAAGACGATCACGCCTGGCGAGGCCGTCGCGAAGATCGACATCCGCCTCGTCGCGTGGCAAGACGGCCGGAAAGTCCTCGACGCGATCCGGCGCCACCTCGACCGGCGGGGATTCTCGGACCTCGAGATCCGCGCGGTCGACGTCACGCCGCCTTCTCGCTCCTCCCGGGACGGTCCCGCCGTCCAGGCCGCGGCGCAGGCCTGCCGCGATCTCGGGATGGAGCCCGTGTTCGTCCCCACGGACCCCGGGACGAGTCCGAGCTACCTGTTCACGAACAACCCGCCCCTCCAAATCCCGGAGTTCTACGGCGGACCCGGCCACGGCGGGAACATCCACGCACCCAATGAGTACCTCCTCGTGGAGGGCGTCCGGGTCTTCGAGAAGGCCGCGGTGAACTACCTCCATCACTTCGCGGAGCGGATGTCGAGGGCCTGAACGGGCCGGGTCACGACGCACGGGCGCCGCGCGCCCGACGCGGACGCCGACGGACCGCCCCGCGAATCGCGGACCGGCCCGCATGCTTCAGGAGGCGGGAGGCCGCGGTGTGAGGATCGAGCCTGCGGGCCGCGACCTCCGCCGCGAGGGCCTCGAAGCTCTTCCCAAGAGGGCTCAGGCTCCGGACCCGGTCGGCGAGGAGCCGCCGGGCATTCTCGAGGATCTCCTGGCGGGCCCGCGCCTCCTCCTTGCGTCGCAACTGTCCGGTCGATTTGAGATGCGAGCGGTGCTTCTCGAGCACCGAGACGAGGTCTGCGATCCCCCGTTCCTCGAGGGCGGATGTCCGCACGACGGGTGGCGTCCACCCGTCCCTGGCCAGGACCTGGAACTTGAGGTTCGCGACGAGGGTGTCCGCGTTCCCCAGGTCGACCTTGTTCACGACGTATACGTCCCCGATCTCCAGGATCCCCGCCTTCATCGTCTGGACCACGTCACCCGTCATGGGCATCTCGACCACGACGGTCGTGTGGGCTCGGGTCGCGATCTCGACCTCGCTCTGGCCCGCCCCGACCGTCTCGACGAAGATGATGTCCAGGCCCATCGCGTCCAGGACGCGCACCGCGTCGAACGTGGCCAGCGCGAGGCCCCCCGCGTGGCCGCGGGTCGCCATGGATCGGATGAACACGCCCGGGTCCGTGCCCGTCTCCGCCATGCGGATCCGGTCCCCGAGGACGGCCCCGCCCGTGAATGGCGACGTCGGGTCCACGGCGACGACGCCGACCCGTTTCCCGCGCGTGCGGAACGCCCTCACGAGGCGGTTGATCAGGGAGCTCTTGCCCACCCCGGGCGGACCCGTGAACCCGACCACGTGGGCCCGACCCGTATGGGGGTGGATCAACCCGACGGCCTCCGCGGCCTCGGGCTCGTCGTCCTCGATGAGGGAGATGAGCTTCGCGGCGGCCCGCTTGTCCCCGTGCCGGAGGTCGTCCACGTACTCCCGGAGGGACTCCCGTGGCCTCCGGAGCCGGCGGACCGGGCGCGCCACGCGTCACCCGCCCTTCGCGGCCTTGCGAAAGAAGTCGACGATGTGGGCGAGCGGGGTCCCCGGGCCGAAGACCTCCTTGATCCCGGCCTTCTTGAGCTTCGGGACGTCGTCCTCCGGGATGATTCCCCCGCCTGCGACGACGATGTCCCCCGACTTGCGCCGCTTGAGGAGCTTCACGACCTCCGGGAACAGGGTCATGTGCGCGCCGCTGAGGCACGACAGGCCGATCGCGTCCACGTCCTCCTGGATCGCGGCCTCCACGATGTCTTCGGGCGTCTGCCGCAGGCCCGTGTAGATGACCTCCATCCCCGCGTCGCGCAGGGCTCGGGCGATCACCTTGGCCCCGCGGTCGTGCCCGTCGAGCCCTGGTTTCGCGATCAGGACGCGGATCTTCTTCGCCATGCGCAAGGCCTCAATACAGGAGGGGCTCCTCCCACGCGCCGAACACCTCGCGCATCACGCCACTGATCTCGCCGAGGGTCGCGCTCGCGCGCACCGCGTCGAGGATGTGAGGCATCGTGTTCTCGTCCCCCTCGCAGGCGTTCCTCAACCGGTCCAGGGCGCGCTCCCACTTCCGCCTGTCGCGGTCCTTCCGGATGCGGCGGAGGCGCTCGACCTGCGCGCGCAACGAGGCCTCCGTGACCCGGAGCGGCTCCACCTCAGGCTCCTCGTCCACGACGAAGTCGTTCACCCCGACGATGATCCGCTCCCGGTCCTCGACCTCCCGCTGGTACCGGTACGCGGAGTTCGCGATCTCCTGCTGGAAGAACCCCTTCCGGATCGCGGGGATGACGCCCCCGAGCTCCTGGATGCGGTCGAAGTACGCGTACGACTCCTCCTCGAGGCGGTCTGTGAGCCACTCCAGGTAGTACGAGCCGCCGAGGGGGTCGACCGTGTTCGCGACGCCGCTCTCGTGCGCGAGGATCTGCTGGGTCCGGAGCGCAATCCGCGCGGCCTTCTCGTTCGGGACCTGGTACGCCTCGTCGTACGCGTTCGTGTGGAGCGACTGAGTCCCACCGAGGACAGCCGCGAGAGCCTGGATCGTCGTCCGGACGATGTTCACCTCGGGCTGCTGGGCCGTCAGGCTCACCCCCGCGGTCTGCGCGTGGAACCGCAGGAGCCAGGACCGCGGGTTCTTCGCTCCGAACGTGTCGCGCATCTCCCTTGCCCAGATCCGGCGCGCGGCGCGGTACTTCGCGATCTCCTCGAACAGGTCGTTGTGCGCATTGAAGAAGAAGGAGAGCCGCGAGGCGAACTCGTCGACGCGCATCCCGCGATCGACGCCCCACCGCACGTACTCCAGACCGTTCGCCAGGGTGAACGCGAGCTCTTGCCCCGCGGTGGCCCCAGCCTCTCGGATGTGGTACCCGCTAATCGAGATCGTGTTCCACTGGGGGACGTGCTTCGAGCCGAACTCGAACGTGTCCACGACGAGCCGCATGGACGGCTCGGGAGGGAACAGCCACTCCTTCTGGGCCTGGTACTCCTTCAGGATGTCGTTCTGGATCGTCCCGCGAAGCTTCGTCCAGGGAACGCCCTTCGCCTCGGCCATCGCGAGGTACATGGCCCACACCGCGGCGGCGGGGCCGTTGATCGTCATGGACGTACTGATCGACCCGACGTCGATCCCAGCGAAGAGGGCCTTCATGTCCTCGAGGGACGAGACCGCGACCCCGCACGTGCCGAACTCCCCCTTCGCCTCGGACTCGTCCGTGTCGTACCCGTAGAGGGTCGGCATGTCGAACGCGACGCTGAGGCCCGTCTCGCCGTGCTCGATGAGGTACTTGAACCGCCGGCTCGTGTCCTCCGCGCTCCCGTACCCGGCGAACATCCGCATCGTCCACAATCGGCCACGGTACATCGTGGGATGGATGCCGCGGGTGAAGGGGAACTCCCCGGGATTCCCGAGTCTCTCCGCGTCCGGCGTCCGGGCGAGGTCGAGTGGCGTGTAGAGCCGGGCCACGGGGCGGCTCGACGTCGTGACGAATTCCTCGCGTCGCTCAGGGACCGCGTCGAGGGACTCGCGAAGGGCTGTGGACTCCCACCGCCGATGCCGCCGCTCGAGCTCCTTCAGGTCTTCGGCCTCGGCCATGGAGTCCCGCACAGTTCGAAGGGACGGTCCCTATAAGACCGTTGCGCCGCTCAGCTCTGGCTCGACTCGACGATCGTCTTCGCGAGCCCCTGGAACGCATGCTCGACGTTCTCGCCCGTCTTCGCGGACGTGTACATGACGGGGCACTCGTACGATCCGAGGGACGCGCGGACGTCCTCGTCGTTCGTCTCGCGGCGCTCCTTCAGGTCCACCTTGTTCCCGAGGGCGTACACGGGGATGGGTCCCACGCTGTCCCGCACTCCGTCGATCCACGCGGCGAGGTCCCGTACGGACGCCTTCCGCGTCGTGTCGAAGATCGCGAGGATGCCTTTCGCGCCGTTGAAGTACGCGTCCTTGAACAGCTGGAGGAACGTCCGCTTGCCCATGATGTCCAGGATCATCATGTCCACGTGGACGGGGCGGCCGTGGGACGTGCCGAGTGAGACCGTCTTCTTCGAGACGACGGCCCCGAGGGTCCGGATGTACGATTCGTCGAACGCGCCCGAGACGAACCGGTGGATGAGGGACGTCTTCCCGACTCCCTCCTCGCCGACGAGGCATATCTTCAGCTTGTAGGTCTTCGCCTCGGTCTGGGCCTGCAAGGTGATCTCCCGCGTATTCTCCGGGTCGATAGTGGGTAGCCTTTAAGAAAGCTTGGTCGACATTCTCACGCGCTGACACACAACATCTAGGCGACAGGCTCAAAGCCCTCGAGGTCCGCGATCGTCCCCGTCCGCGCGGCCCGGGGGCGGACCCTCGGGCGGACGGGCGTCCCGGGTCGGGCCCGGCCCGGGTCGACGAGGAGGCGGTGCACGAGGCCGCCGTGGATCCCGGGGAATGTGACGAACGCCCAGACCTCGGGGGCCGCGAGCGGCCGGCCCGCACGGTCCACGTGGGCGACCGTCGCGGCGGCGACCTTCCCGGTAGGCGGGACGGGGACGTACTCCGTGAGCTCCGCGAAGCACCGCTCGCAGAACAGCCGCGGGGGAAGGTACGCGAGGTCGCAGGAGGCGCAGCGGGCCGCGAGGAGCCGTCCCTCGTCGCGGAGGGCGACGAAGAACCGCTCCCCCGCGAGCCCGCTCGTGTAAATGTAGTCCGCTTCCATGTGCCCCTCCCAGTGCCGGAATCGGCGCGCGTCCGTCGTCCGATCGAGAAAGGTCATCGTTCGGCCTCCCGAAGGGGACGGAAGTACGAGATGTCGAGGACGCTCCCGCGGCGCTCCTCGGGAGGCCGCCAGACGGCCTTCACGCGCATCCCGATCCGGATTTCGTCTTTCGTCATGCCACCGAAGTAATGCATGAGCCCCATCCTCGGGGACGCGCCGTCCAGGCTCACGACCCCGACGAGGATGGGCTCCGCGATGCGCCGGGCGTCCTTGTCCAGGTACGAGATGGAGAACGTCTCGATCGTCCCCGTGTCCCGGACGTACGTCCAGGCGTCCGTGGGCCGGAAGCAAAGCTCGCAGAACATCCGCGGAGGGAACAGGATCCGTTCGCAGCCGTCGCACGTGCGCGCGACGAGCCGGCCCTCCTGGAGCTCCGCGAGGAAGCGGCTCATCGCCTCCCCCGCGGACCACGCGTACTTCGCGTTCGGCCGGAATCGGGTCGAGGTGACCTTGCCCTCAACCAGGTCCGAGGCGCTCAGCTCGACGCCCGGCCATCGCTCCACGCGCTCCGTCATGCGCGCATCACCACGACGCACCCGTACTGCATGAGGTCCCCCCACGCCTGCGCGACCCCCGTCCGCACGTCGTGCGGGATCTGCCGCTCCCCCGCCTGCCCGGTGAGCTGCCAGAACAGTTCGCCGACCTTGATCCCGAGGGTCGCCGCGATCGGGTTCCCGACCCCCATGAGGCCGCCCGAAGGGCACACGGGCAGGTCCCCGTCCCGCTCCGTGACCCCTTCCCGCGTGAGGACCGGCGCCTGTCCCTTGTCCGCGAGGAGGAGGCCCTCGAGGTGGTGGAGCTCCTTGTAGTCGAAGGGGTCGTACGGCTCCGCGAAATCGATCTCCCGCCGCGGATCCGAGATCTTCGCGACCTTGTACGCCATCTTCGCCGCGCGCGCGACGTACTCCGGGAACACGAGGTCCCGGTCCGTCCACATCGTGGAGTCGATGCTCCAACCCACGCCGGAGATCCACGCGCGGTCCCGGATCTTCCGCTTCCGGATCGCGTCCTCCGACGCGATCACGACGGCCGCGGCCCCGTCGCTCGGCGGGCTGATGTCGAGCCGCTGGACCGGCCACGCCATCACCTCGCTGTTCAGGACGTCCTCGATCGTGATGTGGGGGTCCGGGAGCTGCGCGCACGGATGGCCGACCGCGTTCCGTTTGTTCTTCACCGCGACCCGCGCGATGTCCTCCTTCCGGATGCCGTAGACCGTCATGTACCGGTTCATCTCCATCGCGAAGATCCAGACGAGGTTCGGTTGGAGCGGCCGGTCCAGGATTGGGTCCCAGATGTGCGCGAAGACGCTCTGCGGGTGCGGCTGACAGGACGACATCTTCTCCTCGTTCACGACGAGCACGACGTCCGCGAGGCCGGACGCCACATGCCACCAGCCCGCGATCGTGCTGAACACGCCCGTGCCGCCCCCCGTGAAGACCCGGGTGTACGGCTTGCGGTATCCGCCGCACCCGTCGAGGAAGTACTCGCCCTTCATGTGGATCCCCTCGAACGCATCGGGCGCGGACCCGCTCACGACCATGTCCACGTCCGCGAGGGTGAGCCCCGCCTGGTCCAAGGCCATCTTCGCGGCCTCGTAGCACAGCTCCTTCGGGGTCTCCTGGAGCCGCCGGCGGAACAGGGTCATCCCCGCGCCGACGACGCCCACCTTCCTCACGCCCCGACCCCCAGGACCGCGACGGCCCCCGTCGCGGTCGGAACGAACCGCCACGACTGGGCGACGCCAATCTTCGCGCCGTCGACCTGACGACGGCCCGCCTCGCCCCGGAGCTGGACGGCCACCTCCGCGGCCCGGTGCAGCCCGGTGGCCTCGAACACGTTCCCGCATCCGAGGGACCCGCCCGAGGCGTTTACGGGGAGGCGTCCGTCCAGGGCGAAGTCACCTCGCGCGACGTGCGGGCCCGCCTCGCCGGGCTTCGCGAGGCGAATCGCCTCGAGGTGCTGGAGCTCCTTGTACGAGAACCGGTCGTCGACCTCCGCGAGGTCGACCTCCTGCCCCGGGCGCCGGATGCGGGCCATTCGATACGCGCGGTCCGCCGCGAGCCGCGCGTACGTGGCGCCGACCCAGTCCCGCGTCTCCAGGGTCGGAGAATCGCTCGCCCACCCGATCCCGCGCACCCAGACGGGCCTCGCCTTGAGCCGGCGCGCCGCGGTCGCCGACGCGACGACGAGGACGACGCACCCGTCGGCGGGCGCGCTCACGTCGAGGGAGCGAAGGGGCTCGAACCGGGGCGTGGCGGCCTTCAGGTGGCCCGCGTCGAGGCGCGCGCCATACGCGGCGATCGGGTTCAGGATGGCGTTCCCCCGGTTCTTCTCGATCACCGCGTCGAGGGCTTTCCTCGGGACCTTCGCGGCGCGGACGTATGCATCCGCCTCGAGGCCCGCGACGACGAACGCGTGGGGCCCGAGCGGCTTGGTCCACACGGGGTCGAGGCCGTGCTCGAGGACCCCCTCGAGCGTCACCACATCGGAGGCCTTGCTGTGGGCCTCCACGACCGCGACATCGAGGAGGCCCGTCTGGATCTGCATGAACGCGGTCGCGAGGCCCTGGAGGCCGTCCCCGCTGACCGTGCACGTCGGGCGGAGGACGGCCCCGAGCTGATCGGGCACGAACTCATCGAAGATCCCGAATCCTTCGTAGTAGTCTTCCGCGCAGGTGATGAACGAGCCGACGTCCTCGCGCGGGTCGACCCCCGCGTCCGCGTACGCGCGGGACGCGGCCTCGAACATGAGTTCCTTCCAGCTCGACTCGGGCGTCGTCGGACGGAACGCGGTCATCCCGACGCCGATGATCCCGACGCGCACGTGTTTCTCTCTCCGGGGCGCGGCCCGCGCGGGCAATCCCTCGGGGCCTCAAAAGGCTGTCGCACGATCCACGATGTACCGATCTCTCCGTGACGCGCAGTCGCGGCCGTTGTCGATCGCATCCGCGCAATGAGCAGGGACCGCGTGGCATCGAGGAAGAACACCGGGCCGGCTACGCCCCCGGCAGGATGAAGAACCACGCCTCGGCCCACACGGGGCCATCGATGTCGTCTGCGTCGACGAGCACCCCACCTGGGCTGCCTCGGGCTCGGTAGGCCCGACCCGATGGAACCTGGTCTCCCTCGAAGTCGCCTTGTCCCCACTCGAACGAACTCACCACGCTTTGTCCGGGCGCGAGGGGGGTCTCGACGAGGACCTGCAGGCAGGCCTGCTCGAAGCCGGTGTAATACACGATCGTCCCGTTCGCGTCCCAAAAGCCGACGTTGGCGCCGCACGAGTCACTCTGTATGATCGTCACCGTCACATCGCCGATGTTCGTGAGGTTCGTGACGATCCGCACGGTCTCGCTCGGCGCGTACTCGATCTTGTCCGTGTGCAAGGTGAACGAGAGGTCCTCGATGCCACCCCGCCGGGGAGGGGCCTGGGAGAGTCGCAGCGAAGCCGCCCATGCGAGGCCAACGAGGGCGGAGACCACGACGGCGATTCCGAAGAGGATCCAGATTCGTCGGGACCCCTGGGGGATTCGCAGGCCGACCGAGCCTCTGGAGGACGCGTTCGTTGGTCTTCCAAGCCCTCCTGCGGACATAAAGCCTCCTTGCGCGGGCAAGGCCGATGCGTCCGTCCCTCGAGCTGGGCCGCAGGTCGCGCGGGTGCTCATAGGAATCCGGCGTTCCCAGTCGCGGTGTTCGCGTGGCGCTGAGCTACGTCCTCGCGCGAATCGAGACCGACCCGTAGAGGGCCCTTGGGACCTCGAAGGAAGGTTGCAGGTCAAAGACGATTACGGCGCACGGGAAGGCGCAGCCGGAGACGGTCGCCCTCATCCGTCAGCTACCCGCATAGAACGGCTTCGATACCAGGAGCTCCCCACGGAGAGAGGGCCGAACGTCGTGTTCGCCTCGCCGATCGTCGATGAGGGCAAGCCTACGCTGCTCAGGGATCAGCACTACGACGTTCAGCCCTCGACCCGTTCGCGGAGTGGGATGAGATCCGCGAGCGGCAATGACTTAAATCAGCGGCGGGCTTCCTTCCCGCGAGGTTCCGCCGCTGACCCTGTTCTACCTGGACATCGAGACGGAGGGGGAGGACCCCCAGCAGGACCGGATCGTGTCGATCCAATACCGCCAGCTGAGCGACGATCTCGTGCCCGTCGGCTCGTTCCAGATCATGGTGGAGTGGGAGTGGGGAGAGAAGCAGATCATCCAGATGATCCTGAACAAGGGGGTCCTCGAACCCACGTGGGACTTCGTGCCCGTCGGGAACCGGCTCCGGTTCGACCTCACGTTCCTGATCGAGCGCGCGACGAAGTGGAAGCTCCTCGACTGGGACGCCGCGAAGCTGAAGTACTTCTGGTTCACCAAGCCGCTCCTGGACCTGCAGCCCGTCCTCGTCCTGATGAACGCGGGCCAGTTCACGGGATCGAGCCTCGGGGCCTTCGCGCGCAAGGACAGCGGCGGGAAGGTCCCGACCCTGTTCCGCCAGGGACGCGTGAAGGAGATCATCGAATACATCACGCAGGAACACGACGCAATGCTCGGGGTCCTCCGCGCCGCTGCGGACGATCTCAAAGCCCTCGGCGATCGGCGTCGCCGCGCATGACCTACGCGAGTCGTTCGAGCTCCGCGGCGGCCCGCGAGATCTCGAGGCTCACGCTCTCGGGCGTGCGGGTCGCGGTGCGGACGGCGAGGATCATGTCGTCCCCGATCCGTACGACGACCGTGCTCCCCTTCGTTCCCCGGATGTCGACCCGGACCAGGTCGTCCGAGGACGCGGCGGCCTCCGCGCCCGCGTCGAGCAAGGCCCGGCAGTCCCGGGCGATCGCCTGAGGATCCGAGCCGTCCGGCATGCTCCCCGCGAGGACGTCCCCCGCCGAGTTGAGGACCATCGCGCCCTCGATGGGTCGGACGGAGAGGAGGTACCGGACGATGTGCTCCAGGGACGCGGCCCGGACCGCGGGGTCCATCGGCTCACCCTCAATGTGCGGACTCCCGGGACGACTACTTAATGGCCGCGCCACGACTACGCGCGAATGAGAATTGGGCTCGAGGGACGACCCGGCCCGGTCCTCGATGCGAAAGGGTAAGAGGACGGAGGAGGATTCGTCGGGCGAGCGCGCCGATGGATTTCGATCTCACGCCGGAACAAGAGCTCCTCCGGAAGACGGTCCGTGAGTTTGCGGAGCGAGAGATCCGGCCCGTGGCGGCCCATGTGGACGAGACGGGGGAGTTCCCGCGGGACACGATCGCGAAGGCCGCAGGGCTCGGCTTGCTCGGCATCGTGATCCCGCCCGAATACGAAGGCGCAGGCCTCGACAGCGTATCCCTCGCGACCGCGATCGAGGAGATCGCCCGCGTCTGCGGATCCCACGCCCTGATCGTAGCCGCGCACAACTCCCTGTGCACGGGGAACATCTGGCTCGCGGGGACCGAGGAGCAGAAGCGGCGGTACGTGCCGGACCTCGCGAGCGGGCGGAAGCTCGGAGCCTGGGCCCTCACGGAACCGAAAAGCGGCTCCGACGCCGCGGCCATGGAGACGACTGCGAAGCGGACCTCCGCGGGGTGGGACCTGAACGGGACGAAGAACCTGTGCACGAACGCGCCCGTCGCGGGCACATACGTGATCATGGCCGTCACGGACCGGACGAAAGGGGCTCGCGGGATCAGCGCGTTCCTCGTGGAACGGGGGAACCCGGGTCTTGCGATCGGACGCGTCGAGGACAAGCTCGGGGTGCGCGGGAGCGTGACGAGCCAGGTCCTCCTCACGGACTGCGAGGTGTCGCGAGACGCCCTCCTCGGGAGGCCGGAGGAGGGCTTCGTGAACGCCCTGCGGATCCTCGACGGAGGTCGGATCGGGATCGGAGCGATGGCCGTCGGGCTCTCCCAGGGGGCCTTCGAGGAAGCCCTCCGCTACGCGAGGGACCGGGTTCAATTCGGCCGGCCGATCGCGGACCACCAGGCGATCCAGTTCATGCTCGCGGACATGGGCATGCGGATCGACGCGTCCCGCATCCTCGTCCACCGCGCGGCGTGGCGGAGAGACGCAGGCCTCCCGTTCACGCGAGAGGCGTCCATGGCGAAGCTGTACGCGAGCGAGACGTCCTCGTTCGTCACGAACAAGGCGGTCCAGATCCACGGAGGGTACGGCTACATCAACGACTATCCGGTCGGCCGGATGCTCCGGGACGCGAAGCTCACCGAGATCGGCGAGGGCACGAGCGAGATCCAGCGCATGGTCATCGCGCGGGACGTGCTCCAGGGCCCGTGACGCGGCCCGAACGACTCAGGCCGGCTCCGCGGCCACGACGGCCATCGGCATGTCCGCGGACGGGGGCCGCAACCGCCGCAGGGCGGTCCCGGACCACCACCCCGCGACGGACCCTGCGGTGCCCGCGAGGACCGCGAAGGGCCACGCGGACGACCAGGGCTCCACGAGGATCGTCGGGAAGATGCCGACGGCGGACCAGAACGGGGGGGCCGTGAGGACGACCGCGATGGAAGCGAGGGCGCCCCCTCCGGCCGAGTAGGCGGACGGGAACCGGATGCCTCCCCCTTCCCATGCGTAGGCCGCATACAGGTCGAACGCGATCGCGGGAACCAAGAGCGGGTACGGCACGGCCCCGTCGAACCCGAGGAGTCCGCGGTCCACCCCGAGGACCCCGAGCCGCGCGAGGACGTACACGGCGGCCACGACGGTCGCCGCGCCGCGGATCCGTAGGATCCCAGCGGAGAGGGCGATCGCGAAGCCCGCGAACCCGGTGTAGCTGACGGGATACGTCCACGAGGGGCGCGCGAGGAGCTCTGCGTTAGGGAGGCCTGCCTCGTATTCGAAGAACAGGAACGCCGCGAGGAGCAGGCCGACCACGATCGCGACGACCGCCATCCAGGCTCGAGGGTCCAGGGAACGCAGCGCTCGGAGGGCCGAAGCGACCGGACCCGTGTCGAGGAAGTAGACGGACGCCGCGATGGCCGCGAGCACCATCCCGACGAGGAGATGCAGGTGGGGCGGGCTCCACACGGACAGGTCGATCCCGAACGTCGCGTGCCACCATGCGTCGAATGGCGCGCCCGTGAACCCGATCGTGTTCGCGACGACGATGAGGACGAGCGCCGCATTCCCGCGGAGCCGGCCCGACGACGGCCCGGGGGACCGGAGCAGGATCGCGAGCCCCGCGACGGAGACGCCCGCGGCCGTCCCCAGGCCGAAGTAGATCCCGTAGTGGGGCGGGTACCAGAACTCCTCGACGGCGCCGCGCGCGTGCATCGCGGCGTCCCAGTGCCCGCTCATGTACGCGGCCGCGAGGGCGACTAGGTTCAGGAGGACCATCCGGCGGATGAACCGGTCCCGGGAGCGGGGAGGCGGGGACCCGGGCGGCCCGAAGGACATCGCCGCGGCGCACGGCGACCGGGTCCTATTAAGGAATCGGGCCGATCGTGCGGGCCGACGCCGGACGGGCCACGGACACGGCCGGACGTCGCCGCGCCCGTCAGCGGCGAAGGACTTCTTCGATCGGCTCATCCCGGGCAGCCCGCACGGGCCTCGGAGGCCGGATCCGCTCGAGGACGGCCGGCAGGGAGGGTTCCACGGGGATGCCTTCCGCCTTACACCACGCCTCGAGGCGCGGCAGGATCCGAGGCTCGAGGACGAAGCGATACACGGCCGTGACCGCGAGCACGGGGGGCAGGAGGCGCGCCATCCAGGCCGCCAGGAGGAACAGGGCCGCGTCGTACGGGAGCCCGACGGCCGCCATGAGGGTCATGAACGTCCCGAGGGTTGCGATCGCGCCGATCGGGCCGAGGGCCCGTTCGTACAGGTCCGCGGCGCGGTACGCCTCGCCCCGCGCGGGGTCCACGTGACGAATCTCGAGGACGTCCAGGAGCCACGCGCCGGGTGGCAGGGCCGTGACGAGCCCCGCGAGGACGAGGAGGAGGATGAAGGACAACACGCCGAACCGCAGGAATTGGACGTCCCACGAGTCCTGGATGTACAAGACCTGCGCGAGGATCAGGAGATCGATCGCGGCGGGTCCGAGGGCCATGAGGACGGTCTGCCCGAACGTGATGCGCCGCGCGCGAGGCAGGCGAACGTAGAACCCCGCATGGCGGACGATCGCGCGGTGCGCGCGGAGGCTCGTCGCGGCGAGCGCGCGCAGGAACGAGGGGACGGCCCACAGGGCCAGAGGCACGACCGCGATGATCAGGTACACGAGGGACACGTCGCGCCCGATCCGCCGGGAGGTCAGGGAGAGGAACCCGAGGGCGAGCCCCGTCGCCACCGCGATGCCGATCGCATGGCGCGCCCAGGGCGCTGAGGCCACGGCCCCGAGCGGGTTCCCCGGAGGCTTATCCGTATCCCCGCGGTTCTCAGCCGTCGGAGTCACGCTCGGCCTCTCCGGCGCATGTCCGCTTCGAGGGTCGCCGCGAGGGCCTCCCCCATGCGTCGATACCCGTCCACGTCGGGGTGGAGGCCATCCGGAGAGGAGCGGAGTTTCGTCGGGTCGCGAGGGTTCGCGACGGCAGCCGCCGTGTCACAGGACGGGATGCCCAGCGTCGCGGCCGTCGTCTGGATCCACCGATTCACCTCGCGGATCGCGAGCGTGTTCCGGTCCGTCGCCGTGTCGAACGGAAGGATCGTCGCGGCGAGCGGGACGACGCCCGCGTCGATGGCCTCCGCGTACATCGGCGCGAGATGTCGGCGGACGTCGCGCGGGAGGCGGCCCTGGTACACGTCGTTCACGCCGGCCAAGACGATCGCGTAGCCTGGACGGGCCTCGAGGACGTCCCGCGCGAACCGCGCGCGGATCTCGTCGGACCGTTCCCCGTTGACCCCCCGGTTCAGGACCTCCCATTCGGGATGGACCTTCATGATCCAGAATGCGTACTGGCTCTCGGGGTTCCCGCGGCCGGAGGGCGGAGCCTCGAGCGGCGAGCGATAGCCGGGCGTCCCGGCGGTCGTGGAGTCCCCGAGCGCGACGATGCGGAGGCGGTCGCCGATGCGGGCGCATCCGTCTCCGGGTCAAAGGCGTTGCGGATCCGGTTCGCGTCGCGGTCAGAGGAAGAGCCGCGCGGTCATCGCGCGAACCCCGGACACCTCTTCGACGTCGCCGTCCCACCTCTCGAGGAGCTCGCCGTACCTGCGTTCCGCGCGCCACACGAACGCGCGCATCTCCGCGTCGAGGTCCCCCGCGAAAGTGGTCCCTCCCTCGAACCCTTTATCGCGCGGGCGGACCATCCGGCCCCGATGGCCCGCGCCGTGAAGCCGGGTCGGAAGCGGGACGGGCGACCTGGGCCGCCCGAGGGCTACCCGAAGGACCCGGCGAAGTACGCGGACCCCGCGAACTGGAAGTACCCCGTCCACACGCCGTTCCACTCGCGGGCCGCGAGGCGATACTTCAACAAACCGGGAAACCGCGCCAAGTACACTCCGGGGGAGCAGGCGTACATCGATCGGGCGATCAACGAGGCCCTCGTGCGGTTCGGCGTGGCGGTCAAGATCCGCGGGGGCGAGATCGAGGAAGAAGCGGGGATCATCCAAGCGGACGTGCCGATGAACAAGGACATCGATGCGATGGGCCTCGACGACCTCCTGCTCGTCCTCCTCGGACGGAACCGGCTCGCGTCCGCGCAGGGGATCGGGCGGGGGCTCGTGTCCGTCGACAAGGCGACGATGACCCTCTTCGCGGGGAGCGTGAAGACCTACGCGGTCCGGATCGATTCAACGGACCGCCGGATCGAACACGACTGCGTGGACTGGCGGTCGAACCGCGCGAAAGCCCGCCTGTTCTGCAAGCACCTCGGCGCGTTCGTCTTCGCGATGGATCGGGGCCGGGCCGTGTCCCTCTTGAGGACCCTCCTAAGGGAGCGGGACGCATGGACGTTCGCGTGATCGCGCAACGGGGGGTTTATGCGGACCTCCGGCGTTCTCGTCCTGGAGGAGATCGCGTTGCACGCGACCGCACACCGGGGCCTTGGCGTTAGACTGGCTGGAGTCGCGGCGGCCTTCGCCCTCACGTCCATCGCGACCTCCGCGGGCGCGATCACGTACGGCACGATCGACACGACCCATCCATTCGTCGGCGCGATCATCGTGGACTTCCAGGGGCGGTTCAACCTCGGCGTCATCGAATGGTGCTCGGGGAGCCTCGTGTCCCCGCGCGTGTTCCTGACCGCGGGACACTGCACGGACGGCCTCGATGTGTACGAGATCCCGGTCGACCGGGTGTGGATCAGCTTCGCCCTGAGGATCTGGGACCCGGGCGCGGAACGCCGGAACGTGGTCTCGTGGCTCAAACATCCCGACTACCGGTGGGGACCCACGTCGGATCCCCATGACGTCGGCGCGGTGATCCTCGAGGAGCCGGCGGACGGCCGGGGCCTCGCGACCCTCGCGCCCGTAGGATACCTGGACGAGCTCGCCGCGACCGGCGGCCTGCGATCCGCCCGCTTCGTGAACGTCGGGTACGGGAGCAACCAGCACGCCTTCGTGGACGGATGGCGGAAAGCCTCCACGTCCGGGTTCCTCTCCCTCCACGATGCGTGGCTCTACATGTCCCAGAACATCCACACGGGGAGCGGGGGCACCTGCTTCGGGGATTCCGGCGGACCCACGTTCCACGGGGACGGAGGCGCGGAGTATGTCGTCGCGACCGTGTCGTGGGGGGACGCGAGATGCGTCGCGACGAACATCAACTACCGCGCGGACCTCGCGTCGACCCACGCGTTCGTCGAATCGACGGTCGCGGCGAACCCTTAGCCGCGAGGGACCTTCCGGGCCAGAGCGGCCGGCGTCGAGGCGCCGAGACGCTTCGCCCCGAAGAAGGCACCGGACGAGGCCGCCGCCAGGCCGATCTGCCCGAGGTACACGAGGGTTGCGCCCGGCCCTTCGATCGGCAGGCCGCCGAGCAGGACGCCCGGCGCCGCGAGGGACGCGACGAAGACAAGGAGGACCCCCGATCGGAGCCATCCCCGGCGGTCCCGCACCCCGGGCGGTGCGCTTCTCGCGAGGAACAGGGCTGGGAGCGTGAGGGCCCCGACTCCCGCGATCGTGCCCGTGACGGCCGAGCTCGCGGGCCCTCCCGCCGCGAACGCGAGGACGCCCCCGAGCTGCACCGCGAGGGCGATGGCCCCCGCGCCGAGGTACGGCCTCGGGCTCCCCCGGCCCCTCCACGGGTCCTCGGCGGCCCGCGCACCGTCCAAGACCTTGCGGCCGTACAGGTAATAGATGATCCAGAGCGGGAGGGCGAACGGGGGCAACGCCGCGTGGAGGATCGCCGCGGCTCCGTACACGGGGAGCGCGGCCTCCCACGCCGTGATCCAGTCCAGGGGCCGCCGCGGGGATGCGACCATCGTGCCGCGCGCGGATACGCCCCGAGGCGAATGAAGGTTCCCGCTCAGAGCCGCGTGAAGTCCCGCGCGGCGTCGTCCTTCTCCCGCTTCCGGGCCGTCTCGTGGGCCGGGCCCGCGATGGGCTGGCCGCAGTCCGCGCAGGCGCCTCCCGCCTCGACGCACGCCTTGCAGAGAGAGGCCCCGCACACGTGCCGCTGCACGGCGGGCGCGCGGTGGACCCCGCACGTCTTCTCCTCGGGGGCTTTCGCGGGCTTCGGCGGCCTCGGCTCGGCCTCCCCGGACTCCGGCGCGGCGCCGGCCTCTGCGTCGTCCTCCGAGGGCTCGTCCGCCGTCTCGGGCTTCGCCCGGACGTGCTCGCCCTTCGCCTTCCTGGACTTCGCCTTTCGGCCCGCGTCGTGAGTCGGCGAGGTCGTGATCCGGTAGCCGCCCCCCTCGAACAGCTTCAGGGACGTCTCGAGCTTCTTCGCCTCGTACGGGCCCAGCCGCAACTCGCGGGCCAGTGCGACGAGGTTCCATTCCTCCTTGGGCAGGTCCATCGCCTGGCGGATCAGGTCGTCGTTCCCCCAGTCCACGGCCGGCTCGAGGTGGGCCTCGCGGACCCAGTCCAGGTAGCCCCACACGGCGCGCGCCTCCTCGAGATCCACGTTGGGGAGGGCCCTCGCGACGTCCGCGAGGCGCAGGTCGTCCAGGTCCGGGGCCCGCTGGAGGACCGTCGCGCCGACCGCCTCGTACGTCCGGAGCGCGTCCGGCGTGAGCCGGTCCGGCGCGAGGGGTGCGGGCTCGTTCACGTACGCGATGACCTCGTCGAGGAACTCGAGCGGGACGGAGCAGTACTTGAAGATCTCCTCCCGGGTCGCGGGCCGTTCCATCTGCCGCTCGAAGCGGACGACGGCCTCCGCGAACGACTCGACCTGGGCCGTCCGGAGGCCTTTCTCCGCGAGGCCCCGTCCCTGCTGGGCGACCTCGTACGCGGGGTCGAGGGCGAGGGCCGCTTCGAAGCAGCGCAGGGCCTCCTCGTGCCGCTTCATGTGCATGAGGACGACCCCCTTGCTGTTCCAGTACGCCTTGTCGCGCGCATCGAGCCGGATCGCCTGGTCGTACGCCTCGACCGCGTTCCCGTACGCGCCCGCGCGCTCTTCCGCGAACCCCCGCATGTACCAGAGGGCCTTGTCGCTCGGCCGAGCGGCCGTCGCATGGGACAGCGCGACCGCGGCCTCCGCGAATTGCTCGAGCTGGATGTGGACGAGGCCTTTCCCCCGCCACGCGTCCCCGGCCTCGGGATCCGCCGCGACGGCCGCCCCGAACGCGGCGAGGGCCTCCGCGGGCTTCGCGAGGGCGACGAACGCGTCGCCCCGCCATGCGAGAAGCCGCGCGTCGTCCGGGTGGGCCTTCATCGCGAAGTCGAAGCACTCGAGGGCCTCCGCGGCCCGGTCCGTCTTGAGGAGGCACACGCCCTTCGTGCGGTGCGCGTCGTAGTTGTTCGGGTCTTTCGTGAGGATCGAGCCGATCGCCGAGAGGGCGTCGTCGTAGTGGCCCTCCGCGGCGAGGCACATCCCCTTCCCGTTCAGGAACTCGAGATGGCCCGCCTCGAGCAGGAGGCCGTCCTCGAAGATCCGTCGGGCCTCGGGGACGCGGCCCAGGTCGAACAGGAGGCGCCCCTTCCCGGCGATCGCGGTCCGGTCGCCGGGGCTCAGGGAGAGCGCGTGGTCGTACGCCGCGAGGGCCTCGTCCCTCCGGCGGAGCCGGGCCAGGAGGACTCCCCGCGCGTTCCACGTGCGGCGGTCCATCGGGTCCATGCGGCTCGCGGAGTCGAGGACCTGAAGGGCGGCATCCGTCTTGCCGAGGCGCTCGAGGGCCGACGCCTTCTCCCGGAACGCGTCCGCGTCCCGCGGATCGAGGTCGAGGAGCGCGTCGCACACGTCCACGACGGCCTTGTCCGAGCCCTCCGCGAGGAGGACCTCGCGCTTGGCGCGGAGGAGGTCGGCCCGTTCCGGGGCCAGCCCGATCGCGCGGTTGAGGGCCCCGACCGCGAGCTTCGTCTCGCCTGCGAGGCGCGCGAGCCGGGCCCGTCGGGCCCAGGTCTCCGGATCCCGCGGCTCGATCGACGTGAGCCGGTCCGTCGCCTCGAGGGCCTCCGGGATCTTCCCGAGACCCTCGTAGGTCAGCGCGAGCCCGAGGACCGCGTCGCGGTTCCGAGGCTCGGCCCGGAGGACCGACTCGAACGCAGGGAGCGCGTCCCCGAACCGGCGCAGCTCGAGGAGGCACGCGGCCTGCCGGAGGGACGCATGGACGAACCCGGGGGCGAGGGCGGCCGCCTGGCCGAACGCGGCCCCGGCCTCCTCATACCGCCGGAGCCACTGGAGGGCCGTTCCCTTTCCGTACCAAGCTTTCGCCTCCTTCGGATCGAGCGCGAGGACCCGATCGAACGCGGTGACGGCCTGCTCGTACCGCATCGCGCCCTCGAGGGACAGGCCCAGGAGGTGCCACGCGGCCCGGTCGTCCGGGGTGTAGCGGGTCGCGCGCTCGAGCGATTCGACGGCGTCGGGGAACGCCTTGAGCCGGTATTGGGCCCGACCCCGGCCCAGCCACAGGACCGCGGACGCGGGGTCCGCCTCGATCGCCGCGTCGTATGCGCGGACGGCCTCCTCGGGACGCTCCAGGGCGACGAGGAGCTCCGCCTTCCGGGACCACGCGGGCGCGCTCCGCGGGTCCACGGCGAGGCACGCGCCCACGGCCGCCAGGGCGGCCTCGCGGTCCTCCAGGGCCGCCAACGCATCCGCCTTCGCGAGCCACGTCGGGGCGTCCTGCCCGTCCCGTTCCAGGATCGCCTCGCACGCCCTCAGGAGGACCCGAGGGTCCTTCGAGGCTCGCAGCGCGTCCCGCTGGCCCCGCATCGCTTCCAGGTCCTCCGGGTCCACGACCCGCGCCTCGTCGAAGGCGGCGTACGCGTCCGCGGGGCGGCCCACGGCGAGGAGGGCCCGTCCCTTGTCTTTGAGGGCGCGCGGATGGCGGGTTTGGACCGCGAGGATCCGATCGCACGTGACGATGAGTTCGGCCCACCGGTCCGTCGCGAGGAGGAGCCGTCGCTTCGCCTCGAGCCCGTCGTACGAACGGGGTTCCACGGCGAGGAACTCGTCGAGGGCGACGAGGGCCTCCTCGGGACGTCGGAGCTCGAGGAACGCCTGGGACCGCGCGTAGAGGGCGACCGCATGGCGCGGGTCCAGGGCGAGGATCCGGCCCGCCTCCCGGACGACGTCCTCCCACCGACCCAGGGTCCGGAGGGCCTCGAGCCGGCCCTCGTGGGGCCCCGGGACCTTCGGGGTCAGGGCGATCGCGCGGTCGTACGAGCCGACCGCGTCCACGGCCCGGCCTGCGAGCCGGAGGAGGTCCCCGCGAGACGTCCACGCTTCTGGGTCCCCGTCCCGGATCCGGAGGGCCTCGTCGTACGATTGGAGGGCTTCCTCGCGACGCCCCGCGGATGCGAGCACGTCCCCCCGAAGCTTCCACGCGTCCGGATCCGCCCCGTCGACCTGGATCGCGCGCTCGAGGCAACGGAGCGCCCTCTCGTGGTCCCGGGCGACCAGGTACGCCCGGGCCTTCCCCTCGAGGGCGTCCTTCCGGTCCGAGGCGAGCTGGAGGGCGCGCGTGTACGCGTCGTGCGCGTCCGGGATCTCCCCGCGACGGCGATGCGCGTCCGCCTTCCGGACCCACATGTCCACGTCCTGGGGGGCGAGCGCGAGAATCCGATCGAACCCGTCCGTGTCGTTCGGGTCGAGGTTCACGGCCTGCACGTAGGACCGCATGGCCTCCGGACGCTGACCCAACGCCGCATGCGCGTCCCCCTTGCGCTCCCAGAGGTCCTTCGCCCGCGGGTCGATCCGCAGGGCGGCGTCGTAGTACGGGAGGCCCTCGGCGGGCTGGCCTTTCGCGGCGAGGACGTCCCCCTGGGCCCCGAGGGCCTGCGCGTTCGACGCGTTCAGGCGGAGGGCCCGGGCCACCGCGACCTGGGCGCCCTCGACCTGCTGGACCGCTAGGAGGGCCCCACCCACCCGCGCGTACGCGTCGGACCAAGCCTCGGACGCGCGCGATGCGCGGCTCGCGTTCGCCTCGAGGAGCTTGAGGGCCCGGTCGTACAGGCCGCTCGCGCGCCGCGAGGAGCCGGACCGCATTCGGTCCGCGCCCTCCTGGACGAGGCGATCGACCTTGGAGAGGAGCCGCTCTTCCTTCTTCGAGGACTCGAAGAGGACCATGCCTGACATCCCATCCCGTGACCGCCCGCGCGGGGTGCGCGAGCGTCAGACAGTCGGCCGACATGGCCTCCATCCTCCTTAAACGTGTCGGCGGCCCCTCGTCGACCTCGATGTCTCCGTGGAACCCAACGCGACGAGGCGGAGGGACTAAATATGGCGATGCAGATACGAATCCGACAAACGTCGGACGGGATGGGACGCACATGGGGACGAAAGGACCGGTGGGCCCGGCGCTGCGCAAGGAGACGAAGGAATGGTTCGCGACCCACACGATCCAGGACGTCCGCGAGATCGCGGAGGACCTGGAGAACGCGGGCGAGGACGTCGGGGAGCTCCTCAAGGCGCTCGACGATCTCGAGCGATACGCGGCCGCGACGGGCACCCGATCGAAGGCGAGAGCCTAGCCGAGCCGACCGCGGACCGCAGGCCGGGCCGAGGTCGCCGCGGTCCGCGCCGGTGGACTCTTATCCGCGCTCCGCAGTGGGCCGGACCGCGCACGGGTAGTCTAGCGGTAGGACGTTGGCCTTCCAAGCCTACGGTGCGGGTTCGACTCCCGCCCCGTGCACTCTGCCCCGTTGTAGTGTCATGCGTGAGAATCCGGGGCGCAGAAGGATATCTCCGGAACGCCCATTCGGGATTCGATGTCGAAGCCCCGCGCCGGGTGTCCCCGATGTGGCTCGACGCGCGTCTACCCGATCGCAGACGAACTCGCAGCGCCGGACATGGTCGAGGCCGTCCAGGCGGCCGTGTACAACGACGCCATCATCCTCGGCGGGAGCCGGGTCGGGGACGGGCCGGCCGGGTGGACCTGCCGCGCGTGCGGCCACACCTGGACGGTTCGTGAGGCCACCCCGGCCACCGCGTGAATCGAAAAAGAAAGGCGACCGGCGGAGTCGTCTGAGGCGACCCCCTCCGCCGATCTGCATGGGATGGATGGACGAGCGTCAACCGTCGTCGTCGGACGCCTCGAGCTCAAGGGAACATCCGTACGACGCGTACACATCCTGCCAGCTGTAGTGGTCTCCGGTCATCATGTCGTACACCGCGTCCGCGTTCACCGCGCTTTCCACGGAATTCCGAAAGCCTCGCGGGTATAAAACACGGGACGCGGGAGGGGTGGGTGAAAGTATTCGGCTGGTGGGGTGAATGTATTCCCACGCCATCCGGTCAGGGGCCCGCGTCGGGTCCGGGAGCCGATCGACGGGTCGCCCAGGCGTCCAAGGCGAGGACGAGCGCCATGGCCGCGGTCACGCCAACGGCGACCCAGATCCCGAACCCCGTGAACGCGACGAGAGCGCCCAAGCCGAGCGCGCCGAACGCGCATCCAATCAGGAGGGTCGGCGCATCCGGCTCGCGAACCTCCGGGCGTCCGGTCGAACGGGGCCTCGGGCTTCGGAGATCCGACGCCACGTCGGTCCCGTCGACGGGTCGCCGGCTACGCCGAGGCCCGACGAGGTAGGCAGGTGGCTTCTCGGCGCGATCCGCGCGTTTGTCCTCCAAGAAGTAGCTGAGCAGAAGGAACGCGAGGAACGCCGCGAAGAGCGCGACGGACGCCCACGGACCGAACGAGTCGGGCCGGCCGCTCCCGATCGCGACGGCCGCGGCGATCCCGAGGGCGAGGAGGAGGACGATCAGCACGATGGCGAGCAGTCGTCGCGAGATCGGATGCACGTCCCATGGCCCCTGGGGCCCACAGGCCGACGGAACCCAAAAACACGCGCCTGGGGATCCGGACGGCTCAGCGCGTCGTGAGCCACTCGAACGCGTGGTTCGCGACGAGCGCACCGGACAGGCCGAGGAACGCGAGGGCCGCCCCCAGCTCCCCGACGGACGTGAGTCCGGCCGCGATCGCGACGAGCGCGACGACGCCGACCGCCATCCGCTCGGTCCGGATCGACTCGACGAAGACGACGAGGAGCCCGAGGGCCCCGAGGAACACGACGAGGGCCAGGATCGCCGCGGTGGACAGGTCCGGGAGGATGGCCATCTTTCTCCCGCGGTAGTCCCGCCGTGTGATTAAGCCTTCGGGGGGACCTCGTGCCGCGTGTGGACGGCCTGTCCCCGCCGCAGGTCGACCATCTCCCGGGCGTTCATCCGCGCGACCCCGACGGCGCGCACGTCCCGTGCGTGCCTCACGACGACCTCGTCCCCGATCCGGATCTCCGGGGAGGCGTCCGTGACCCCGACCGCGAACACGTTCCCCGTCGGGACGAAGTCCTCGATCTCCACGCAGTACGCGTCGGCCTGAGATAGGATCCGACCGCCGTCCAGCGTGAGGGAGAGCATCCCTCGCGCCGTGTGGGCCGCGAGCTGCACCCCGTCCCGGATCGCTCGGACGTCCGGGAACCGGCCCCGGAACGTCGCACCCTCCACGAGGCGCATGCCCACGTCGCCGAACTGGAAGCGAGCAATGTTCCCAATTTCCTCGGCAAAGCGACGGCCTCCCGGCACCCGGTCGAACGCGGGCGTGAGGTCCGTCAAGGCCCGGGTGAGGGCGGCCAGGGACGCCTCCGAGGTCGGCCTCCCGTCCGATGTGACACGCGCCTCGGGCAGGGCCTCCCGGACGATGGGTCCCTCCGCACCCAGGTGGGCCACGACCCCGTCGTACGGGTTCGCCTCCACGTACGCGCGGAGGTCCTCGACGACGAGGGCCGCCTCGTCTCGGTTCCAGTCCCCCGTGACGGGGATGTCGTACGCCCGCGCGGGGTAGAACCGTTCGAGTTCGCGCGGGATCAGGCCCAGGGGCGACGTCACGATGACCTCGTGGACGACGGACGGGTTCGCGGACGCGAGGATCGAGTCCCGGAAGCGGCGGTGGCTCCGAGACGCGGAGTAGGGCTTCCGGGCCGAGCACGGGAGCAGGAGCAGGATGCGGGCCGATGGGGGACGGCGGTACCGGGTGCGGACCCGCGCGCGGAACCGCATGATCTCGGGCCGCGTGAGGGACTCATGGGAGTACGCGAGCAGCTCCCCACCCGCCACGGGGGCGTACGACTCGAGGAGGTCCGCGTGTCGCAGGTCCAGGTGTCGCAGGACGGCCATGTTCCACGGATCGTTCGCGAGGCGCCGCTCCACGAGCTCCCGCAGCCGCCCGTGCGCGATGTGGTTCCGCACGACGAGGAGCTCGCGGTACAGGGCCCTCTCGTTGTGGGCGAGGAGGTCCTCTCCCGCGACGCACGCGGGGCACGCGCACGCCGCGCGGTCGACCTCGTCCGCGGGGGCCACGCCATCCGAACTGTGGAACGACCCCCGTGCGCTCTCGAGGACCATCCGGCTCGAGTCGACCAGGTCGACCCCCGCGTACACGAGGACCGCGAGGTTCGACGGGGCCGCGATCCCCGGGACGGCGACGACCTTCGATGGACCGAGGACCTCGCGTGCGCGCGCGAGGCTCGAGACGAAGTCCCGAGGGTTCCGGAGGAACTCGATCCCGTTCGCGATGAACACGGCCTCCACGGACCGGCACGCCTCGAGGTCCCGTTCCGACGTGACGAGGCCCAAGCCGTCTGCGACGACCGGCGCCGGGTTCTCGAGGTCCGCGACGGACGCGGGCAGACCCTTCGTGGGCGGCAGGTCGTCGGGTCCCGAGGGCCCTCGGGGAGCGAACGGGCTCCCGCCGACCCGGACCTGGAACCGGCCATCCGCATGCCGCTCTTCGACGATCAACGCCTCCGCGTACACCGGGGCGACGCGGGCGGCCCGGTGGACCGAGAGGACGGACGGGGTGCGGATCGCGAGGTCACCTCGGGTCCAGACGCCCGTCCGGCCGAGGCCGCCCCGGTCGAGGACCTCGAGCATGGGAGGCGGACCGATGCCGAGGCCCGGTATAAAGCCGATGCGTGCCGCGGCTCACTCCACGACGACCATGTTCCGCTCCAGGAGGGCGAGCTCCTTCGGCTCGAACGCGCGGTCGTCGAGGCTGAGGAGGAGGATCGCCCGGCGGATCGCGATCTGCTCGCTCAGGTATTCGATGAAGTGGAGGATCCGCGCGAAGTCGTTGTTCATCATGAGGTACTCGATCCCGTCGAGCAGGATGACCGCGTGCCCGCCGTCGCCCACGAAGTTCGCGACGAGGTTCGTGAGGCTGTTCAGGTTGTGAGGGTCCACGTAGTCCTTGCCCAGGGTCGTGGACAGCCACACGACGCGGATCTCCTTGCCGCCGTGCGTCCGTTCGATGTGGTTCGGGTGCTGGCGGGTCACATACATGGGCCGGAAGCCGCGCTCCATGATGCGACGGAAGTGCGCCAACGCGCGATCCGGCTTCCGCTCCTTGAGCAGGTACGCCCGGCCCTCCTCGAGGTCTCGTCTCTTCCCAAACAGGAGGGACTTGAGAAGGTCGTCCTCCCCGGCCGCAAGGAGGAGCGGCCATGGAAGCCGCATGGAACCACCGCTCCATCCGGAGGTCCCGTCTTATACGTTAGCCCGCGGGTATCGGGCCTGAAACTCAATGGAGGGGAACGGCTCCGCGCGGGCCGTCATCCGGTCCCCGGATCGCCGTCGCGGGGCGGGGCGAGCCAACGCGCGACGATGTCCTGGTGGCCGCGCGCGAACGCGGACGCCGGGAGGGCCCGCGGGTCGTGCCACCCCAGGGCGGCGTACCACGGAGGCCGCTCCACGAGGGCGCCCGCCGGGACGTCCGTCTCGAAGAGGAACCACATGTCGTAGTGCTGGTTCCCCCGCGACCGCCTCGACTCGTACAGGTCGACCTCGACGCGCGGCCCGCGGATCGCGTGAGACGAGAGGCGAAGCATGTCCGTCGCGATGCTCTGGGCGGCGTCCCGCGGGTCCTCGCCGAACTTCATCTGCCGGGCGGGGATCGTCCAGCCGCCCGCGTGCATGGACCGCCATGCGTCGTCGAGGCCCGCGAGGGCCTCCCACCGCGGGTCGTCGCCGTACTTCCCGAGGAGGATCTCGACTCCCCGGCGGACGAACAGGAACGCGCTCAGGCACATCCCGCCGGGCGGCGGCCGCCGGAAACCCGAGGGCGGGCCTGTCTCGTTGATCCACAGGAACGGTCCGTCCCCGACCATGGCCTCCGAACGGCCGCATGACAGGAAAAGGTATCGGCCCGAGCGGTTTCGAAGGCCGTCCGCGCACCCGTCGAACCGGGAGGGCGGAACCTTTATTGAAGGAGAGCAGCTTGGCCGCGGCGTGCCGGATCGGACCGTGGGGATCCTGGGCGGCTCCGGCCTGCGGGAGCTCGCCCTCCTCGAGGAGGCGCAGGCGCGGTTCCTCGTCACGCCGCATGGGGCGCCGAGCGAACCGCCCGTCGTGGGCCAGGTCGGGGGCCTGCCGGTCGTGTTCCTCGCGCGGCACGGGCGCGAGCACAAGATCCCGCCCCACCGGCTCAACCACCGGGCCAACCTGTGGGCCCTCAAGGAGCTCGGCGCGACCCACGTGATCGGGACCTCCTCCACGGGGTCGCTCAAGAAGACGATCCGCCCCGGGACGGTCGTCGTGCCCCACGACTTCCTCTCCTTCTGGAGCATCCCCACGTTCCACGACGCGGACGTCGTGCACGCGACCCCGCGGCTCGACGACGATCTCCGCGAGGCCCTCGCGAACGGCGCGAAGGCGGCCCGCGTCCCGGTCCGCTCCCGCGGGGTGTACGTCCAGACGACGGGGCCCCGCCTCGAGACCCGCGCGGAGATCGCGCACTTCGCGACCCTCGGGGACGTCGTCGGGATGACGATGGCCTCCGAGGCGACCCTCGCCGCGGAGCTCGGCCTCCCGTACGCAAGCCTGTGCTCCGTCGACAATTACGCGAACGGCGTCGCGGCGACGCCCCTCTCGTTCGAGGCGATCCGGAAGAACCAGGCGAAGAACGCGGCCGCGCTCGTCGAGGTCCTGGGGCGCGCCCTGGGGGCGCTCGCGTGAGCGTCCTCGTGAAGGACGTTCTCCTCGACGGAGAGACGACGGACCTCCTGGTGGAGGGGAACCGGATCGCGGAGATCGGCGCGAAGCGGGAGGCGGACACGGTCATCGAGGGGAAGGGGAAGATGGCCCTCCCGGGTTTCGTGAACCTCCACACCCATGCCGCGATGACCCTGTTCCGGGGCTTCGGGGACGACCTCAGCCTGCGGGCGTGGCTGGAGACGAAGATCTGGCCTCGGGAGGCGCAACTGAAACCCGAGGACGTCTACTGGGGCGCGCGTCTCGCTTGCCTCGAGATGATCAAGTCCGGCACGACGACGTTCAACGACATGTACTTCCACATGGACCAGGTCGGCAAGGCGGTCAAGGAGATGGGGCTTCGCGCCTTCCTCGCCGAGGGGATCATCGACATGAACGACCCGAGCGCGGGGGAGGAACAGCTCAAGCGCGCCCAGGACGTGAACCGCCGGATCGCTTCGTTGAAGTCGGACCGGATCGTACCGACCCTGGGCCCCCATGCGATCTACACGGTGTCCAAGGAGACCCTCGTCGCGATCAAGGACCTCGCGGACAGCAAGGGATACCTCGTCCACACGCACCTGAGCGAGACGAAGGAGGAGGTGGACGACTGCGTCGCGCGCACGACCTTGCGGCCCGTCCAGTACCTCGACTCGATCGGGTTCCTCATGAAGGACGTCGTCGCGGCCCACTGCTGCTGGCTCGACCCGTCCGAGATCGAGGTCCTCGGCAAGGTCGGCGTCAAGGTGTGCCACTGTCCCGTCTCGAACATGAAGCTCGCGACGGGGCAGGCGATGCCCTACGCGGCGCTCCGCGAGGCCGGCGTCGTGATGGGGCTCGGGACGGACGGTCCCGCGAGCAACAACAACCTCGACATGTTCGAATCCATGAAGTTCGCGGCCCTCCTGCAGAAGTTCGCGCATCGCGACCCGACCGTGATGACCGCCCCGGAAGCCCTCGAACTGGCGTCCCTCGGCGGGGCGCGCGCCTTGGGGATCGACGCGGGAGTCCTCGAACCCGGGCGCCTCGCGGACTTCATCCTCGTGGACCTCAAGCGGCCCGACCTGGCCCCGCGGCACGACGACCGGAGCAACCTCGTCTACGCCGCGCACGGGAACATCGTGGACACGGTCGTTTGCGACGGGCAGGTCCTCATGAAAGGACGGCGCGTGAAGGGAGAGGCGGAGATCATCGAGAAGGCGACCTCCGTCGCACGGGACGTCGTCGCGCGGAGCTGATCCGCGTGGCGCACCTCCCGCGCCTCCGAGCGAGCCTCGCAGGGTGCCCCGTCGTCCGGTTCGGCGACTACGACTACTTCGTCCACCCGATCACGGACGGAATCCCGCTCGGGGACCCGGCCGTCCTCGACGAGGTCCTCGGGGAGCTCGCGCGGCTCGGGGATTGGAGCCGCTGCGACAAGATCGTGACGGCCGAATCGATGGGCTTCCCGCTCGCCGCGGGACTCTCCCTCCGCGTCCGCAAGCCGTACGTGTTCATCCGGAAGCGCCGGTACGGACTCCCGGGCGAGGTGTCCCTCCGCCAGTCCACGGGCTACTCGAAGACGGACATGTACATCAACAACGTGCGTCGCGGGGACCGTGTCGTCTTCGTGGACGACGTGATCTCGACGGGCGGGACGCTCGCCGCGATCGTGAAGGCCCTCCGGTCCATGGGCGCGGAGGTCGTGGACGCGCTCGTCGTGTTCGAGAAGACGAGGGAGAAGGCACGCATGGAGGCGGACCTCGGTCTCACGATCAAGACCCTCCTGCCCATCGACGTCGTGGAGGGGAGGGTCGTCGCCCGCAGCTAGCGGGGATCCGTGGACTCCGGCGCCACGCCGGGCTTCGACGCCTCATCCCCGCCTGCCTCCATCGCCTCCCGGGCGACCGCCACGAGCGCCCGACGGAAGAACGGCGCGGGCAGGATGCTCACGATGATCATCACGAGGACGATGATGCTGAACAGGCTGCTCTTGATCACCTGGGCGTTCAGGGCCGCGAGGGCGACGATGAGCCCCACCTCCCCGCGCGGGGTCATGCCCCAGCCCACCGCCACGGCCCGTCGTCTGGACATCTTCACGAGACGAGCGGGAATCGCGCACCCCACGACCTTCGTGACGATCGCGACCACCGTGAGGACGGCAGCGAACAGGAGGAGGTCCGGATGGAGGCCTAGGACGTCCACCTGAAGTCCGAGGGAGATGAAGAAGATGGGCGTGAAGATCGCTCCCAGGTAGCCCGTCCCTTGCGTGAAGTCGTCCCGGAGCGGCGTCGCGGCGAACATGGACCCCGCCACGAAGGCCCCCACGATCGCGGATAGGCCGATCGCCTCCGCGACGAACGCGTACAGGAACGTGATTGCGATCGCGATGATGAAGCCGCCGTGCTTGAGGCCGAGCTTCATGCCTGCGACCTGGATCCTCACGACGATCCGGCTGAAGAAGTAGGCCCCGACGAGGATGGCGGTCACGAGGAACGCGGCCGCCGTCGCCATGAGGATTCCGATCGTGAGTGGGTCGACGGCCCCCTTGCTCATCCCGACGACGATCGAGAGGACGAGGAGGCCGAGGATGTCGTCCACGATGGCGGCCCCCATGATCGTCGTGGCGACGTCTCCCCGCATCCGGCCCAGCTCGAGGAGGATCGCGGCGGCGATCGCGGTGCTCGTCGCGACGAGGGCCGCCCCGACGAACATCGCCATCGTGAAGCGCGCGCCGCTCGCCCCGATCGCGACATCGGGGACCATGTAGAATGCGACGAGGAACCCGCCGACGAGGGGCAGCAGGATTCCTCCGAGGGCCACGGTGAAGTTCTTCCTCGTGTAGATCGAGCGGAAGTCGCTCTCGAGCCCGATCAGGAACAGGAGGAAGATGGAACCCAAGGTCGCGAACGTCGCGACGAGGGTCGCGTCGAACGCGTACCAGCCGAGGGCTCCCAGGATGCTCGGTCCCAGCAGGACCCCGATCGCGATCTCCCCAAGGATCGTGGGCTGGCGGAACCGCTTGAACGTGAAGTGACTGAGGGTCGCGAGGGCGAGCAGGATCGTGAGTTCCTGGTAGATCACCGTGACGTCGCCCGCCGCCATCCGGTCCCCGAACGAATCGGCCGTATAAAAGTCCTGAGCGGGAAGCCCGTCG
>DATETY010000017.1:0-9833 GCA_035283365.1 Thermoplasmata archaeon
CTCGAGCTGTGGGGCCCGAGCCGGTACGTGACGGCCTCCAGGAGGGTGGGCCCCCCGCCGGACCGGGCGCGCTCGACCGCGTCGCGCGTCGCGCCGTACACGGCGAGGGCGTCCATCCCGTCCACGCGCACGCCGTCGAACCCGTACGCGTCGGCCTTCTGCGAGAGGGTCTTCGAGGCGGTCTGCCTCGAGACGGGGAGGGAGATCGCCCACTGGTTGTTGTTGCACAGGAACACGCACGGGACGCGGTACACGCCCGCGAAGTTCATCGCGACGTGGAAGTCCGACGTGCTCGTCGCCCCGTCCCCGAAGTACACGAGGACCGCGGCGGGCTCGCGGCGGATCTTCATCGCCCATGCGACGCCGACCGCATGGGGGATCTGCGTGCCGACGGGCGAGGAGATCGAGAGGTAGTTCCCCTTCCGGTACACGTAGTGGCAGGGCATCTGTCGGCCCTTCACGGAATCCTCCGCGTTCCCGATGAGCTGCGCGACGAGGGACCGGAGGGGCATCCCGCGGACGAGGGCCGCGCCCGGCTCCCGGTACTGGGGGACGATCCAGTCGTCGGGTCCCATCGCGAGGGCGGCCCCGACGATCGCGGCCTCCTGGCCGACGGACGGGCCGTAGAAGCCGATCCGTCCCTGCCTCTGGAGGGCGAGCATCCGGGTGTCGAGGATCCGCTCGAGCATCATCCCGCGGTACATCCGGACGGCCTCGTCTCTCGACAGCTTGGGGTCGAGACCCGGGTCCGTCGACCCATCGTCGCGGATCACGCGGAGCGCATCGGCCACGGCTATGGGAACCCCCCAACGGAGGCGGCGCGAATCCATCGACCGGGGCGCGTTTAAGCCTTCCGCACTCCGTGCGGCTTCGGCATCTCTTTATCCGGAATCCCGTTGTGGGCGCGGTCCGCGTGAGCTCCCGCACGACCCTCCAGGGCTACGTGGCGATCCTCACGGCCGCCGTCTTCTTCGGTGCATGGGCGAGCGCGGGCACGATCGCGCTCGAGACGCTCCACCCGCTCACGATCATCTTCTACTCCCAGCTCCTCCCGGGCCTCGTCTTCCTCCCGTGGGTCCGGGGACTCCGGCTCACGAGGCTCGACGCGAAGCTCGTCGCGGGGACGACCCTCGCGGGCGCCGTCCTCGGCCCCGTCGTGTACTTCTACGGCCTCGCGGGCACGACGGCCGCGAACGCGGCCCTCCTGTCGAACACGGAGTCGTTCTTCACGATGATCCTCGCGTACGCGCTCCTCCGGGAGCGGATCGCGGCCCGCGGGTATCCGGCCCTCGCCGTGATCGGGATCGGCGCGTTCCTCGTGACGACGGACCTCCGGTTCGGGGACGTCGAGTTCCTCCGGCACCTCGTCGGGAACGGACTCCTCCTGGCGGCCGCGTGCTGCTGGGCCCTCAACAACGTCGGGAGCACGGTCCTCCTCCGGCGGATCCGGATCCTGCCGCTCCTTGGGGTCCAGCTCGTCGCGGGCTCGATCCTCGTCCTGCCCGTCGCGGCCGCGTCCGGCGCGTCCCTCGAGGTCCCCCTCGGCGCGTGGCCATACCTCCTGTTCCTCGCCTTCGGGGGGATCGGCGTGTTCGCGGTCCTCTTCTTCTACGCGTTCCGGACAATCGGCGCGATGCGGACGGGGGCCGTCCTCTCGACGTCGTCCCTGTGGGGCGTCCTGATCGCCCTGTACGTGTTCCCGGCGGACGGCCTCGGGACGTGGGAGATCGTCGGGGGCGCCCTCATGATCGGGGGCCTCCTCGCCCTCTACGTCCTCGGCGAGCGCCGGGTCTTGACCCCCGGGGCCGGAGGCGAAACGTTGAAACCCGGCGCCCCGGATGGTCCCGAATCGCCGTGACCCCGACGCCGCCTGCGGACACGCCCTACGCGCGGATCGCCGAGCTCACGGGTCGCCTCGAGTCCACGTCGAAGCGGCTCGAGAAACGGGCCCTCCTCGCGGCGTTCCTGCGGTCCCTCCGTAGGGACGAGGTCGCGCCCGCGGTCCACCTCGTCGTGGGCCGGATCTTCGCGGAGGCGGACGGCCGGGTCCTCAACGTGGGGTGGGCCACCCTGAGGAAGGCCCTTGCGGGGGCCCGGCAGACGAGCCTCGGAGGTGAGGCCCTCACGATCCTCGAGACGTCGCGCGCGTTCGGGCAGATCGCCGCGGCGAAAGGGCCCGACTCGGTCCGCACGAGGCGCCGCATCCTGGAGTCCCTCCTGGGCCGCGCGTCCCCGGTGGAGCGGGACGTCCTCCTGCGTACGGTCTTCGGGGAGATGCGGATCGGCGTGAACGAGGGCGTCATGCTCGAGGCGATCGCGGACGCGTCCGGAATCGCCGCGGACGTCGTGCGGACCGCGCAGATGTTCCTCGGGGACCTCGGGACCGTCGCGGAGCGCGCCCTGTTCGAGGGCGCCGCGGGGCTCGCGGCCCAGGGCCTCAGGCTCCTTTCCCCCGTGAAGCCGATGCTCGCGGAGATGGGGGAGGGCCCCGGGCAGGTGCTGAAGGAGCACGGCGGGAGGACCGCAGTCGAGTTCAAGTTGGACGGCGCCCGGATCCAGATCCATCGTGACGGCGACCGCGTGAAGGTGTTCAGCCGCCGCCTCAGCGACGTGACGGAGAGCTTGCCCGAGATCCTCGCGTTCGCGCGGACCCTGACCGCCTCGCGATGCCTCCTCGAGGGGGAGGTCGTCGCGACGGACCACGCGGGCCGCCCCCTCCCGTTCCAGGACCTCATGCGGCGCTTCGGCCGGGTCCACGACATCGAGGAGGCCCAACGCGACATCCCGCTCCGGTTATACCTGTTCGACCTCCTCGCCCTCGACGGCGCGACCCTGGTCGACTCGCCGTACGCGGAGCGGTGGGCGGCCCTCGAGCGGCTCGTCCCGCGCGACGTCCTCACGCCGCGGAAGGTCGTCACGACGGTGGCCGAGATCGACGCGTTCCTCCGAGAGGCGCTCGAGGCGGGCCACGAGGGGCTCATGGCGAAGGCCCTCGACTCGACGTACTCCGTCGGGAAGCGCGGCAAGAAGTGGTTCAAGCTCAAGCCCGCGGACCACCTCGACCTCGCGATCGTCGCGGCCGAATGGGGCTCGGGCCGGCGGGAGGGCTGGCTCTCGAACTACTGGCTCGCGGTGCGCGATGCGCCGACCGAGCGGTTCCAGATGATCGGGAAGACGTTCAAGGGCCTCACGGACGCGGAGTTCGCCGCGATGACGGACCGGATGCGGTCTCTCGCGACGTCCGAGGAGCGATGGGGGTTCCACGTGCGGCCCGAGGTCGTCGTGGAGGTCGCGTACAACGAGATCCAAAGGAGCCCACACTACCCGAGCGGCTTCGCCCTCCGGTTCGCGCGGATCGTGCGGATCCGGGACGACAAGGGCCCGGGGGACGTCGACACGTACGCGCGGCTCAAGGAGCTGTACGCGAAGCAGTTCGAGAGGAAAGGCCGTGGTCCCGCGGACCCGTGATTTCACACGGTCATCCTAATTGCGTACCACAACCCTTTAGCCCCGAGGAACGGGTCCTCGGAGTGTGGGCGTCTCCCACGGGAAACGGGTCGTCGTCGGGCTCCTTATCCTTACGGGCGTGCTGGTCCCGGCGATCGCCTCGGGCGCCGCAGGGGCTCTACCCGTGCCGGTCCAAGGTGTCCCCGAGATCCCGATTTCCATCCCGGATCCGATTCCGGTCGAGCCCCGGTCGAACGCGTCGTCCGCCCTCTCGGACGCGGCCGCGTACGCGGACGCCGACCGTTCCGAGCGATCGACCGGCGGGGAGTCAGGGTCCGGAGACGGAGGCATCCTGGACGGTATCCCTGTGACGATCGTCGTCCCCGGAGACCCGGACCCTGTGGAGCCGGCCCCGTTCGTAGGGACGGCGGAGGTCTTGGGGGCCGCCCTCCAGGCGGGGACCACGGTCGCGGTCGCGGCGTTTCTCTCGGAGGGCCTGAGGCCCTTCGACTGGGTACGCTGGCGGGACTCCCTGGCGACCCTCCCACTCGTTTCCCGCCTCCGGCCGGACCGGCTCCTCGAACATCCCGTTCGTCGTCTCATCTACGACACGGTCCGGTCCCGCGCGGGGGTCCACTACCGGGAGCTCCTCCGCCTCGTGGGCGTCTCGAACGGCACCCTCTCTTTCCACTTGACTCACCTGGAGCGGGCCGGCTACGTCCGCTCGTTCCGGGTCCGCGCCCGAAGGGTCCTCCTCCCGACGGGCCGACAGGCGAGCCCGGGGGATTTCCTCGTGTCCGAGAGGCAGCAGCGGATCGTGGAGTTCCTACGAGGGAGCCCGGGCGCGTCCCAGCGCGATGTGATGGCGGCCGTGGGGATGAGCCGCAGCTCCGTGAGCTACAACCTCCGGCACCTGTGCGGCCTCCGGATCGTGGAGGCTCGCCGCGAGGCCGGGCGGTCCCGGTACTATCTCCGGTAGATCACGCACCGGCCCGGCCCCGGCCGGCCCCGATCGATTCGATCGTGATCGCGACGACGCCGTGCTGCGCATCGAATGCGAAGTGGATGACAAGCCCGGCGGCCGGCACCGGGACGGACTCCGCCCCGCCGGACGGGGCCTCGAACAGGACATCGACCTCCGCGACCGTCTCCCCCAAGTCATCCGTGACGAGGATGTGAATCGTGCCCGAGGCGGTCCGTTCGACCGGGCTGATTGTCGCGCTCCCCGTGATGTTGACCGTGTAGCTGCCCGCTTCGATCGTCCGAGAGAACTCCACGACGATGTCGTTCGCCTGCGTCAACGCGGAGGGCGCCGCGAGGACAGACATGGCCATGACAAGCCCAGCGATGATGAATCCGACGCGCATGTTCCGATCCTCCTCGTCCACCCCATCGGACCACGGGACGATACGGATTGTGGTACAAGCCTGGGAAGCGTCCGCCGCCTGAGTACTTTCGCGCACCCCCCACCCGAATCGTCTTGGCCTGCCGCGACGTACCTATACTTACAGGTACGAAGATGGAAGTGGGATGCGGCGCGCGGGTCCGAGACTTCGACGGGCGGCGGTATTGGTACTTCTGGCACTACGAGCGGGTCGCCGGGAGGTCCGCGCGGAAGGAGGAGTACATCGGCCGGGTCGACTCGTCGAAGGCCCGGGCCGACCTCCTCCGGCGCATGGCCGCGTACCACGACCGGGCCGCCGCGGAGTTCGCCCGGAAGCGGGCGAGGATCGAGCGGCTCGTCGACACAGCCTCGCGTACCTACACTTAGAGGTACGAACCTCGCGCGGCCCGGACGGGCTCACTCGATGTCCCGGGTCGCCTCGACGGTCCGAACCCCGCCGCCCTCCGCGCTCGCCGCGAGGTAGATCCCCGCGAGGGCCAGGGCGCCCCCCAGTCCCACGGCCGGGCTCGGCACCTGGGACAGGAGGACCCACGCGAGGAGGCTCGAGCCGATCGGCTCCCCGACGAGGCTGAGGCTCACGACGGGGGCCGGCACCCAGCGGAGGGACCAGTTGTACAGGGTGTGCCCGCCGATCTGCGGGATGAAGGCCATCCCGAGGAACAGGAGGAGCTCCCGCGGGAGGTCCCCGCGGGGCGCGAGGTCCCCCGCGATTGCCGCCGCGACGAACAGGAAGGCCGTCGCGCTGCCGTACACGACGAAGGCGTAGTCGACCAGCGCGACGCGCTGCCGGATCCGACGGCCGAGGAGGAAGTAGAAGCCCGCCCCGACCCCGCCCAGGAACGCGAACACGTCCCCGAGGAGCGTCTCCCCGCTCACCCCGAGGTCCGCGAGGGCGATCGCGACGACCCCCGAGAACCCGAGGACGATCCCGAGGGCCGCCCGCGAGGAGATCCGCTCCCTGAGCACGAAGTGGGACAGCACGCCCACGAGGAGGGGATGGGATGTGACGAGGATCGTCGAGCTCGCGACCGTGACTCCCTGGACCTTGAGGGACGTGACCCAAAGGCCGAAGTGGGCCGCGAGGACGGCTCCCACGAGGAGCATGAGGAGGGCGTCCCGCCTCGAGATCCGCCAGAGGGCCGCATCGCGTCGCGCGAGCGCGAACGGCGCGAGGATCGCGGTGGCCATCGCGAGCCGGTACACGGCGATCGTGAGGGCGTCCGACGCGGACCAGACGATGAAGATCGACGAGAAGGAGACGGAGACGACCGCGAGGGCCACGGCCGCGACCGGTCGGCTCGCCACGGTGGGGCACGGCCCGCGGACCTATGTAACGCCTGCGCTCGTCCTCTCGGACAGCCTACGGCGGAGCCTGGGGCGGCTCCATGGGAGGGGGCGGGTGCGCGCCGGGCGGGCGCATCGCACGACGCCGGCGCACGGTCACGATCGCGCCGATCACGACGGCGGCGGCCACGAGGCCGCCCACGATGAGGAGGATCAGCGTGAGGGTCCCGCTCTGGTACCGATACTCGACGAGGACCCGCTCCTCGGTCTTCTGGTCGTTGCTGTTGTACTCTTCCCGCTTCGTCCAGTAGCCGACCTGATCCGAGTAGTAGAACTTCGTATACGCCCCGGCGGTCGTCTCGTTGACGGTCGCCGATCGGTACGTCCCCGCGGGCACGCTCACGTCGATTTCGCTTTCGACCTCTGCCGAATAGGTCGTCGCGACCGTGAACGGGTTGCCGTTCCCGATCTTGATGGATAGGTTGAGCTGGACGGTCCATGTCTTCCCGACGGAGAGCGGGAAGCTCGCTTCCGACTGCGGCGGGTCCCACGTCGTGTTCGTGGTGATCCCGAAGGCGGTGAAGGACGTCTTCACGAGGCCCAGGTCCGCGGCCCGAACCCAGGCGTCCGTCGTGATCGTGACCGACCCGGACGTGGTCGACTCTCGAACGTGGAACGACTCGTACACGTTGCCCAGCAGCGTCGCAACGTTCTCGCGCGCCACGACCTCGACCCGGATCGAGCTCCCGCCGCCATCCGTGTACGCCCAGAAGTCCCCCGCCGTCCACGAGGGCCCGTTCTGGGCCGCGGCGGCCCGGGGCGCTCCGGCGAGGACGACGCCCAGCGCGAGGAGGAGCGCGAACCCGACCACGAGGGACCTGGGAGGAGCACGCATCCGGGTTGCCTTCGGTCGCGCGGATGCAGGTCTCCTGATATTATACTTGACGGAACGGTTGTCAAACGCACTCTTTAGGCCTTCGTGACGATACGAGGACCCGAGGACGTGGTGCCCATGCGCGTGTCCGACGTGAAGAAGATCGCGGTGATCGGCGCGGGGACGATGGGGGCGGGGATCGCCCAGACGTGCGGCGCGGCGGGATTCGACGTCGCGATGCGCGACATCGAGGCGCGCTTCGTGGAGGGCGGCTTCCGCCGCATCCGAGACCCCCTGCTGAAACGGGTCGAGAAGGGAAAGATGACGAAGGCGGAGGTCGACGGGATCCTCGCGAAGATCCACGGGACGACGGACCTGCGCGACGCGGTCGCGGGCGCCCAGGTCGTCATCGAGGCCGCCTTCGAGAAGATGGAGATCAAGAAGGAGATCTACGCGGAGCTGGACCGCCTCTGCCCGCCCGACGTCGTGTTCGCGTCGAACACGTCGTCCCTGAGCATCACGGAGATGGCGAACGCGACGAAGCGCCCGGGCCAGGTCGTGGGGATGCACTTCTTCAACCCGGCCCCCGTGATGAAGCTCGTCGAGGTGATCCGCGGAAGCGAGACGAGCGATGCGACCGTCGCGTTGGTCAAGGAGCTGAGCGCGAGGCTCGGGAAGGAACCCGTCGAGGTGCGGGAGTCGCCCGGGTTCGTCGTGAACCGCCTCCTCGTGCCGTTGATGAACGAGGCGTTCAACCTCCTCCAGGAAGGGGTCGCGAGCCCCGAGGACATCGACAAGGCGATGAAGCTCGGGACGAACATGCCCATGGGGCCGTTCGAGCTCGCGGACTACACGGGGCTCGACATCGGCCTGGACGTGATGGAGGTCCTCCACCGCGAGACGGGCGACCCGAAGTTCCGGCCCTCACCCCTCCTGCGGAAGTACGTCCGCGCGGGCCGCCTGGGCCGGAAGACGGGTCGCGGGGTGTACGACTACGGAGCTCCCTGAGGGCCGTCGCGTGAGGGGTCCTCCCGGCGCAGGTCGGCCGCGATCCCGCTCCACCCCCACCAGGCGAGGGCGTACCCGACCGCCGTGAGGCCTGCGGGATACGGGAAGAAGGACCACAGGATGAGCCGGAAGGCGATCCGGTCCTGGGCGATCGCCGAGAGGAGCGCCGGGTCCATCCCGAGGAAGAACCCCTGCCCCGCGATCCCGAGGAGGGCCACGGCGGCCAGCGCGAGGCTCCCGGCCCGGATGAGATGCGCGTGGGATCCCCCGCGCAGGTCCCCGGAGGCCGCGTGGAACAGGCGCGCGTGCAGGAGCACGGCGGGACCGAACAGCCACGGGGCATACGGGAATGCGAAGAACAGGAAGGTCCAGCCCGCGGGGGTCGCGACGGCCATCGCGATCGCGCCCAGGACGAGACCCCCCGCGGAGCCCCCGACCGCGTCGAGCACGCGGCGGCTCGGGTCCGCGTCCGCGACGCGATGCAGGACCCACCACGCGAGCCCATGCGCGAGGGCGCCCATCCAGGCTGCGGGGAGCAGGATGACCCATCCGAACCCCCCGGTCCGCTCGAACCCGATCGCGCCCAGGAGGAGGATCGAGCTCCCGACGAGGAGGAGGAACGAGGCCCGGGCGAGCCACGTGGCGAGGACCGCGGTGACCACGGCTCTGCGACGGACCCCGGAAGCATGTCCGAGTACGGCCCGCCCCCGGACCTACCGAACCTTCATCGGCCTGCGCCGCGTTGCGCGGCCGGGGTGTCCATGCCGAGCGCCGTGAAGGTCGAGATGTCGGACCGCCTCGCGATCGTGACGATCGACCGCCCGGAGGCCCTCAACGCGCTGAACGGGGCCGTCCTCAAGGAGCTCACGATGACGTTCGAGCATCTGTCCATGGCCGCGGACGTGGGGGCGATCATCCTGACCGGCGCGGGGGACAAGGCGTTCGTCGCGGGAGCGGACATCAAAGAGATGGCCTCCCTGAGCGGGGTCGAGATGCAGCGCTTCTCCGAGGCGGGCCGCCGCCTCGGGGACGTCCTCGCCGCCTGCCCGAAGCCGGTCATCGCGGCCCTCAATGGATTCGCGCTGGGGGGCGGCTGCGAGCTCGCGATGGCGTGCGACATCCGGATCGCGTCGGACCGCGCGGTGCTCGGACAGCCCGAGGTGAACCTGGGCATCATCCCGGGGTTCGGCGGGAGCCAGCGCCTCCCGCGGCTCGTCGGGCCCGGGCGGGCCGCGGAGCTCGTGTTCACGGGGGACCGGATCGACGCCGGGACGGCCGAGCGGATCGGGCTCGTGAACCGGGTCGTGCCCCACGATCGCCTCCTCGAGGAGGCGAAGGGGATCGCGGGGAAGATCATCGCGAAGGGGCCCGCCGCGATCGCCCTCGCGAAGGCGTGCCTGCGGGCCGCCCAGGAGATGCCCCTGTCCGCGGGGCTGAGCTTCGAGACGGCCGCGTTCGGGCTCGTCGGGGCGACGGACGACAAGGCCGAGGGGATGAGGGCGTTCCTCGAGAAACGGCCGCCCGCCTGGACCGGCGTCTGACTCAGTACGACTCGAACTCCTCTTGGAGGTCGATCACGACCTGCTCGAGGACCTCCTCGAACGACGAGCTGCGGTACTCCCGCATCCCTCCGAGCTCGCTCTGGATGCGGGCGATGAAGCTGTTCGAGCTCTTGATGAACTCGATCGTCGCGAGGGACTCTTCCATGGAAACCCGAAATCCACGAGGCGCGGCCCTGGCGGCCGATTGAGGCGTAACAGGGGTCCCTATTTAATTGTTGCCCGCCGAGAAACGCGGCTGATGGACGAGCGCGAT
>DATETY010000018.1:0-26832 GCA_035283365.1 Thermoplasmata archaeon
CGCTTCAGCGCGACGAGGGACGTCGGATAATCGAACCGCATGAGCGCGTCCAGGATGCGCTCCATCTTCTCGAGATACGACCACGCGACCCGCGTGTCGCCGCGGCGGAGGTTCTCGAGTGCGAACCGGCGGAGCTCTCCCACCGTGTCGCCCAGGCCGAGCAGGAACGACGTGTCCGTCACGTCGAGCTCCTTCGGCGACGGGAGGAGGTCCGCCTCGAGGATCGCATGAACGAGGAACGACTCGCACGCCTCCTGCATCGCATTCTCGACGAAGCCCGCGTGGTACAGATCCGGGTGGCCTTCGAGGAGGCTCCGCAACTTCATGACCTCCTCGCGCGTCTCGCGGAGGGTCGCCCCCACGTCCTCGCCGCGGTGCATGCCCTGGATCGCGCTCCCCGACAGGCGGGCGATCGTGCGCGACGACTTGATCGCGAGTTCGCGCACCTCGTCCTTCTCGTCGAGGCGCGCCTCGATCTCCCCGATCACTTCATCGAGGTTCTTCACGCCGCGCGGATGGACGGTCCCGTTATTTGAGGGTTTACACCTCGGGGCGTCACTCGCCGCCGGCCACGTACAGCGTGTCGCCCGTCGCGAAGTCGTTCTCGACGAGGAAGACGACCGCGTGGGCGATCTCCTCCGGCTCGGCCATGCGCCCGAGGGGGACCGTCTTGACCCGTGCGTCGAGGTCCGAGAGCCCCCGGACGACCATCTCGGTCCGCGTGAGCCCCGGGGCTAGCCCGACGACGCGGACCCCCGATGGGGCCATCTCGAGCGCCAGGGCCTTCGTGAGCCCCATGAGGGCCGCCTTGGCCGCCGCGTAGTGGGCGCGTCCCGGGCCGGGCGGGCGTACCGCGACGAACGAGGTCACGTTCACGATGACCCCGCGCTTCCGGCGTACCATGTGGGGGAGCGCATGGCGGATCATGTTGAAGGCCCCGAACACGTGGACTTCGAACATCGCCTCCCAGTCCCGAGGGGCCATCTCCAGGAGCCGCCGGAACGAGAACACGCCCGCGTTGTTCACGAGGACGTCGACGGCACCGAACGCGTCCGTCGCGGCCCGGACGATTCGCCCGCACGCCTCGTAGTCCGCGACGTCCCCCATCGCGACGATGGCTTCGGAGCCCGCCTTGCGGATCCGCTCGGCCACGTCCTGGGCGGCCTTGGGGCTTCCCCTGGAGTTCACGACGACCTTGGCGCCGTTCCGGCCGAGGGCGATGGCCGCCGCCTCTCCAATCCCGCGGGACGCCCCCGTGACAATCGCGACGGATCCACGGATGTCCACGGCACCCCTCACGTCGACTCACGACGGTCGGGATGGGCGATCCGGCGAGCCGTCCCATCCCGCGGGCCGGGGGGCCCGGCGAAGCTCGCGCATCCGTTCCGCCTTCCGGGCGACGAGGTCGGGCTTGCCGATGTCCCGCCGCGCGTAGAAGCTCCCCGAGACGAACGCGAGGGCCTCCTCAGAGACCGCCTCGGCCGAACCGAGGTCGTCCGCGATCCCCACGACCGCGAGGGAGCGGGACGTCGTCGTGTAGAGGTGCCCGCCCTTCTCGTCCACGGCCGCGTAGTACAGCCTGGCCCCGATCCTCCGGACGCTCTCCTCGTCGACCTTGAGGAGCTCGCCGGGCTTCGGACGGGAGCCGTACCCCATCGGCACGATGTACTTGCACACGGTGGCCTTCCGCGCGAACCGGGCTCCCTCCGGAAGGCGGCCCTCCACGAGCCGCGCGCACAGCTCGGGGAGCGGGTCCTCGAGGATGGGCAGCACGTTCATGGACTCCGGATCCGCGAACCGCACGTTGTATTCGAGGAGCTTCGGCCCGTCCGCCGTGTTCATGAAGCCACCGTACAGGATCCCCTTGAACGGCGTGCCGTTCGAGGCCATCGCCTCCACGGTCCGGCGCATCGTCCCCGCGGCCTGCTCCCAGTCCGAGGCCGTCACGAACGGGAGACGGTGGTCCGCATCGCTGTACGAACCCATCCCCCCCGTGTTCGGGCCCCTGTCCCCCTCGTACGCGCGCTTGTGGTCCTGCGCGAGCGGGCAGAACACGAGGCGCTTCCCGTCGCACAGAGCCTGGAGGGAGAACTCCTCCCCGACGAGCTTCTCCTCCACGAGGAAGCGGGCCGCCCCGCCGATCCGCCGCTCGAGGATCTCCCGCCCGTACGCGAGGGCCTCCCCCTTCGTCTTGATGTGGTCTCCCCACACCCGGACGCCCTTCCCGCCCGTGAGCCCGAGCGGCTTGATCACGAACTCGATGTCCGCGTCGTTCACCCACTCCTCGAACGGGCCGAGCGCGTCGAACGCCCAGAACGCGGGGAGCCCGGGGATGTCGAAGTCCCGCATGAGCCGGCGCGTGAACTCCTTGTTCGTCTCGAGCTGCGCGGCGGATCGGGACGGGCCCACGGTCGGGATCCCTCTCCCCTCGAGGGCGTCCGTGATCCCTCGTTCGAGCGGCGCCTCCGGGCCGATGACGGCGAGGTCCGCGGCGCGCTCCTTCGCCCACGTGGCGACGCGGTCCACCTCGGTCACGTCCCCGAGGAGGACGTCGACCGCGGCGCGCCGGATCCCGGGATTCTGGTTCGACATCGCCGCGAGGACGTCCGCGCCGCCGCGGCGCAGGGCGTCCACGATCGCGTGCTCGCGGCCTCCTCCGCCCACGACGAGGACCTTCACGCGCGCCGGATGGAACGGGCTCGCTAAAGGGTTTCGCGTCCGGCCCGCCGCGCGCGACTCGGATCGACGTGCCCGGACGCGCGGGGACCCGGCTACTCGGGCGCGGCCATCTCGGCGGCGTGCACCGTGTTCGCCAGGAGCATCGCGATCGTCATGGGCCCGACGCCTCCGGGGACCGGGGACATCGCCTTCGCCTTCGCGCGCACGGTCTCGAAGTCCACGTCGCCCACGGTCCGGTAGCCTCCTCGCGCGGTCCCGTCGGCCACCCGGTTGATTCCCACGTCGATCACGACGGCGCCCTCGCGAACCATGTCCGCCTTGACGAACCTCGGCGAGCCCATCGCCGCGATCAGGATGTCCGCCCGGCGCATGTGGGCCGCGAGGTCCCGCGTGCCGCTGTGGGCCACCGTGACGGTCGCGTTTGCGCCGCTCGCCTTCTGCATGAGGAGGGCTGCGAGCGGTTTCCCGACGATGTTGCTCCGCCCCACGATCACGACGTCTTTTCCCCCCGGATCGTGCCCGCTCCGCACGAGGAGCTCCACGACCCCCGCCGGGGTGGCGGGAGCGAACCGGGTCGTCCCGATGAGCACGAGTCCGACGTTCTCCGGGTGGAAGCAGTCCACGTCCTTCATCGGGTCCACCGCGGCGACCGCGACCCCCGTCCGGATCGGCTCGGGCAACGGCTGCTGGACGAGGATCCCGTGGACCTTCGGGTCCGCGTTGAGCCGTCGGACCTCCCCGAGGAGGCGCGATTCCGACGCGTCGGCGGGCAGCTCGAGGGTCCAGTGCGCCATCCCCACCTCCTCGCACGCTTTGCTCTTCATCCGGACGTAGAGGCGCGACGCGGGGTTGTCCCCCACGAGGATGGCCGCGAGGCCGGGCGTCACGCCCGCGGCCGCAAGGCGCTCGAGCCGCGGACGGAGCTCCCCTCGGACCTCGTCCGCGATCCGCTTCCCGTCGATCAGGTCGGCGACCATGGACGCGCGGCTCCGCGTAAGGGCCGACGGCGATAAAGGTTTCCGACGTCGCCCCGAGGACGCTCGGACGGGCGGGAGGCGGCCCTCGCACGCGGGACGAGCGCGTCCGACAGCCTCGGCCATCCATGCGTTCGGCGGGCCCCAAGCGGCCTGGATGCACGGGTTCGTACGAAGGTCGTTCTCATGGACGAAAACACTTAAGCCGGGACGCCGAATGTCGCCTTCGGATGCACTCGAGCGACTGGGCTCGCGCCCTCACGGAACGTCAGCGCGAGGTCCTCTCGATCGTCGTCGAGAATAAGGTGTACCGGAACCGGGACTCGCGCATCGCGGAGCTCGCGGAGCGGATGGGGATCGCGCCGTCCGCGGTCGCGAAGCACCTCCTGGAGATCGAGAAGTCCGCTCTCCTCGACGTGACCGTGTCGCCGAGCGAGCAGGGGAAGCGGGTGTACGAGCGCCTCCAACTGGAGCCCCGGCCCGAGAGGCGGCCGACCTCCGAGGCCCTGGGGAAGGACAAGCTCGCGGTCCTCCGGTTCGTCGCGGACCACCCGGACGCGACGGCCACGGAGGTCTCGGAGGAACTCGGCGTCTCGGAGTACACGGCGATCAACGGCCTCCGCGTCCTGACGGCCGTCGGACTCGCCGCGAAGCAGCGCGGACCCGCGATCCGACGGGGCGTGCCGCCTTACGTGTACCGCGTGACGGCCCACGGGCGCGAGGTGTCCGACCGCGTGCCCGCGTGAAGGCGGAAGGCACTTGTAGCGCGGCCCGCGATGACCCGGGCGGCATGCACGACGCGATCGTCGTGGGCGCGGGGCCCGCGGGAGGCATGGCCGCGCGAGGCCTCGCCGGGGCGGGCTTCCGGACTCTCGTCCTCGACAAGAAGAAGATCCTGGGCGAACCCGTCCAGTGCGCGGAGGGGGTGAGCCGCTTCGGGCTCGAGTCGAACGGGATCCGGCCGCGGGACGAGTGGGTCGCGCAGGGCGTCTCGGGCGCGCGGGCCGTCATGCCCAACGGGACGTCCTTCTTCATCACGAAACAGCCAGGCTATGCGATCGACCGGCCCGCCTTCGATCGCTGGATCGTAGACGGCGCCGTGGACGCGGGCGCGGAGGTCCGCACGGCGACCCGGGTCACGGGGATCTCGCGCGGGGACGCGGGCTGGCGGGTCCACGCGAACGGGGACGTCTTCGACGCGCGGGTCGTGATCGCCGCGGACGGACCCGCGAGCCGGATCGCGAAGGCCCTCGGGCTCGTGCGACGGCAGGAGGTCATCCGCGCGTACGAGTACCGCTTCCGCCGGACCGATGTGACGCTCGCCGACCCGGACCGGTTCCTCCTCTACGTGGGGCAGCGGTACGACGGCGGGTACGCCTGGGTCTTCCCGAAGGGGGACGCGGTCAACGTGGGTGCGGGTGGCCACATCGACGCGCACGCGGCGACCCTCGCCTTCTGCAGGGAGCGCGGGATCGACCCCGCGCGACGCGTGCAGGCCATCGCGGGCACGATCCCGTACCGCTTCGACCTGAGCGCGTTCGCGATCCCGGGCCTCGCGATCGCGGGGGACGCCTGCGGGATCACGAACCCGATGAACGGGGCCGGGATCCACCCCGGGCTCTTCAGCGGGCGGATCGCGGGCGGGTTCGCTGCGACGGCCCTCGACCGGGACGACCCATCGGCCCTCGTTGGGTACGACCGGGCCCTCCGGGCGTCCCCGTTCCTGGACCCATTGCTGTTCTGGATGATCGAGCGCGTGCGCTCCTGGGGAGACGGGCTGCTGAACGCGGTCGGAGAGGAGCTCGACGGCCTCGAATGGCGGGCCGTGGACCTTCGACTCGTCGTGTCGGCCCTCCTGCGCAGGCCGCGCCTCGCGGCCCACGCGCGCGAGTTCTATCGGATGCTCCGCGCCCTTGAGCTGTGCGAGCACTTCGGCTGGTGAGCCACGTCGCGGCATGGACGCCGCGGTCCGTCCCATCCGGAAAAGGGTAAATATTTTCCGCGTGGTCCCGCCCCGATGCCGCTCCATGCGTCCGCGCGCCGGATCCGCGTCGGGAGCCGGCTCGAGTGGGTCCTCGAGAGCGGCCAGTTCGCCGTCACGACGGAGATCGCGCCGCCCGCGTCCTCGGATCCGGAGGGGATCCGCAAGATCGCGGGGATGTTCCGGGGGAACGTGGACGCGTGCAACGTGACGGACGGGCAGCGGGCCCTGGTCCGCATGTCGTCCCTCGCGGCGTCCGTCCTGGCCCTGGGGGAAGGGCTCGAGCCGATCATGCAGCTCACCCTCCGGGATCGGAACCGGATCGCGCTCCAGGCGGACCTCCTCGGAGCCTCCGCGCTCGGGGTGCGGGCCGTCCTCTGCCTGTGGGGGGACGACCCGAAGGTCGGGAACGAGAAGGACGCGAAGGGCGTCTACGACCTCAAGACGGAGGAGATGATCGCGATGTTCCGGAACTTGCGGGACGCAGGGACCCTCCGCGGCGGGGATTCGGTCGAGGCGCCCCCGAAGCTGCTGATCGGGGCCGCCGCGAATCCCCTCGGCGGATCCCTGGAGCAGGCGTTCGCGAACCTCCGGGGGAAGGTCGAGGCGGGCGCCGACTTCGTCCAGACGCAGGCGATCTTCGACATGGACTCGTTCGAGGAGTGGATGCGCCTCGTGCGGAAGGAGTGGCTCCACGAACGGGTCCACATCCTCGCGGGCGTCATCCCGCTCAAGTCCCCGAAGATGGCCCACTTCCTCGCGGAGAAGGTCCCGGGGATCGTGATCCCCCCGGACATCCTGGCGCGCATGGAGAAGGCGCCCGACCCGAAGGCGGAGGGGCTGAGCATCGCCCTCCGGACGGTCAAGGCGCTCCGGAAGGTCGAAGGGGTCCGCGGGATCCACGTGATGGCGGTCGGGTGGGACGAGATCGTCCCGACGATCGTGAAGCAGGCCGGACTCCTCCCCCGGCCTCCCGTCCCCGTGGGCCCGTTGTGACTTAAGCCCGACGCCGCAGGTTTAATTGGGTCGTCCCCATTCCTCCTTGGTAACCACGATGGTCCCGGCCCGCCGCGCCCTCCTGAGCGTGTCGGACAAGGAGGGTCTCGTGGACTTTGCGCGGGGCCTGCGCGCGCACGGGTTCGACCTGCTCGCGACGGAAGGAAGCGCGAAGCTCCTCCGGGAGGCCGGCCTGCCCGTCACGACGATCTCCGAGTACACGGGCCTCCGGGAGGGCCTCGGAGGCCGCGTGAAGACCCTCCATCCGAAAATTTTCGCCGGGATCCTCGCGCCCCGCGGGGACGAACCCGATCTCTCGGCCCTCGGCGCGGCCGCCGTGGACCTCGTCGCAGCGAACCTCTACCCGTTCGAAGACGTCGTCGCGGAGCCCGGGGTCGCCCACGACCAGGCCGTCGAGAACATCGACATCGGGGGGGTCGCGCTGATCCGCGCGGCCGCCAAGAACGCGGCGCGCGTCACGGTCGTCGTGCGGCCGGGCCGGTATGCGGACGTCCTCGCGGCCCTCAAGGAACTCGGGACCGTTCCCCCCCGCCTCCGGGACGACCTCGCGCTCGAGGCGTTCGAGTACACGTCGGGATACGACGCGGCGATCTATGCGTACCTGACCCGTCGGCGCGGGGACGCCCTCCCGCCTGCGCTCCGGCTCGCGTACGCGAAGGCGGCCGACCTCCGGTATGGCGAGAACCCGCACCAGAAAGCCGCGTTCTACCGGGATTCCGCCGCGCCCCCCGTGAGCGTGGCCCGCCTCGACGTGCTCCACGGGAAGGGACTCAGCTTCAACAACCTGGTGGACCTGGAGGCGGCGTTGCGCCTCGCGGCCGAGTTCGACGAGCCCGCCGCGGTCGTGATCAAACACACGAACCCGTCCGGGGTCGCGGTCCGGGCGAGCCTCGCGGAGGCGTACGCGGCGGCTCATGCGGCCGACGAGAAGGCCGCCTACGGGTGCGTCGTCGGACTGAACCGGGCCGTCGACCTCGCGACGGCCCGCGCGATGAAAGGGCACTTCATCGAGGCCCTCCTGGCGCCGGGGTTCGAGGAGGATGCCCTCGAGATCCTGCGCACCCGGAAGAACATCCGCCTCGCGCGGACCCGCGGGGCCCTCCGACCCAGCGAGGAGCTCGAGATGACGAAGGTGTCGGGCGGGATGCTCGTGCAGACGGCCGGGTATCCGCCGATCACGCGGGACCTCCTTCGGGTCGTGACGAGACGAGCCCTGACGGAGGCCCAGATCCGGGACGTCCTCTTCGCGATGCGCGTGTCCAAGTTCGTGAAATCGAACGGCGTCGTGCTCGCGAAGGACCGCACGACGGTTGGGATCGGTGCCGGCCAGATGACCCGCGTGGACAGCGTGATGCTCGCGTGCATCAAGGCGGGCGAGCGTGCGAAGTCGTCCGTCCTGTGCAGCGACGCGTTCTTCCCGTTCCGAGACGGGATCGACGAGGCCGCCCGCGGCGGGATCGCGGCGATCGCGCAGCCCGGGGGATCAATCCGGGACGCGGAGGTCATCGAGGCGTGCGAGGAACACGGGATCGCGATGGCCTTCACGGGCCTGCGCCTGTTCCGGCACTGAGGGGGACGATGCCTCGGATCCGGGTCGGGGTGCTCGCCTCGGGCCGCGGGACGGGCTTCCAGAGCCTCGTGGACGCGCGAGACCGGGGCGACCTCGATGTCGAACTCCCGATCCTCGCGTCGAACGTCCCGGGCGCGCCCGTGCTGGACCGGGCGAAGAAGGCGGGCGTCCCCACGGCCGTGGTGGACCATCGGGGCTTCGGGGCGGATCGCGAGGCGTTCGAGCGGGAGCTCGTGCGGGTCCTGCGTGAGAACCGCGTGGACCTCGTCGTCTTCGCGGGATTCATGCGCCTCGTGACCCCGTTCTTCGTGCGGCAGTTCCCGAGCCGGATCATGAACATCCACCCGTCCCTCCTGCCCGCGTTCCCGGGAGCTCACGCGCACCGCGACGTCCTCGCGAGCGGCGCGAAGGTGACCGGATGCACGGTCCACTTCGTCGACGCCTCCGTGGACGGGGGCCCGATCATCCTCCAGAAGGCGTTGCCCGTGCGGGAGGACGACACGGAGGAGACCCTCGAGGCCCGGGTCCTCGAGCAGGAGCACGCGCTCCTGCCCCTGGCGGTCCGCCTGTTCGCAGAGGGCCGCCTCCAGGTGGACGGACGTCGGGTGCGGATCGACACGCGGGGGATCGACCTTCCGCGGATGGCGTGAACCCGGTGGCCGGTCTTTGTATCAACCAGGGTGAATATAAATCGGCCCGAGATCCTGCGGCCCGGAGTGGACGCCTTCGGAACAAGGGATCGGATGACGAAAAAGGGCAAGGCCGTTCGGCGGATTGAAGTCCGAGGAACGGCCTCGTTGTGGAGGGATGCTTGTGAGAAATCGAAAGGTTCCGTGATATATCAATTTTCGGTCCGGCGGTTCGAGCCGCGTCCGGAGCGGCGGGCCGCGGGCGGACCCCCGTGGGCCGTGCCCGATGGAACACGCTCCCGCAAACCTTATGTCGATTTCGCTGCTACGAGGCGTAGCGCATGAAGGGCGTCGGGAAGTTCGGAGAGGTCATGGCCGCCGAGAAGGGGCGCGTGAGCTACGACGAGCTGGCCGTGCGCCTCGAGAAGATCATTCGCTCGGGGAGCCAGAAGAAGGCGATCACGGATTTCGTGTGCCGCGAACTCCGGAAGATCCCGCACTACACGTGGGTCGGGGTGTACCGCATCGAGGGCGGGGACCTCGTGCTTCAGTCCTGGTCCGGCCCGAGCGCGACCCAGCACACCCGGATCCCCATCGGATCCGGCATATGCGGTGCGGCGGTCGCCGAGAGGACGACGATCGTCGTCCCCGACGTGAACGCGGACCCGCGGTACCTCCAATGCTTCCTGAACACGCGTTCGGAGATTGTCGTACCGATCCTCCGGGACGGGACGGCCCTCGCGGAGATCGACATTGACTCGGACCGGGTCGACGCGTTCACGGAGACGGACCGGACCTTCCTCGAGAGCGTCGCGACGGACCTCGCGAGCATCCTGTGAGACGCTCTCAATTCTGCGACTGTTCGACAAGTCTTAATCCTCGGCCTGCGCTCGTCATTCCAAGAGGAGGTCGCATGCCCAGCACGGTCACAGTCTTGCTCGCCCTCGCGTTCGTCTCCGCCGCGGGGGTCGGGGCCTTCGTCCACGGGATGAACGCGGAGGAGGAAACGAACGCCATCGAGGGGATCGTCGTCCAGGTCGAGTGGAATCCCCACTGGGAGGTCGCCGTCGAGTACGCCATCCGCGTGAACGACTCGGAGGGGACCACGTACGTCGTCGAACTCGGGCCGCCGTGGTGGTGGGCCGCCGTCGGACTTCCGGCGATCGAGCTGAACGACACGCTCGCGGTCGAGGGGGTCGTCCACGACGGGAACGTGATCGAGGCGTACACGATATCCGTGAACGGAGGCGACCCGATCGTGATCCGGGACGGGGGAAAGCCCATGTGGGCCGAGGTCGCCTCCGGCCGACCCGCGAAGGACGACGACTGAGGGACCGCCCGTTTCGACCGCCGTCCAATAACCCATTTAGGCTCCCAAGCGAACCGGGGGGCACAGGGGGTTCCAAGGAGTGGTCAAGTACGCATGGATCGTCGGAGTGATCGCGGTCTCCGGCCTCGTGATGGGGACGGCCGCAGCCGGGGCGTTCCCCGGTTCGGTCCTCCGCCCGTTCGCGGGAGCCGATGTGACGGGTCACCCGTCGAACGAGACGAGCGGCGTGCCTCCGGGACCGCCCGTCTGGCTCGGCGATGAGGCGCCCTACGGGACGCCGTCATGGCTCAACGAGAGCGCGCCGTATGGCACGCCCACGTGGGTCGTGCCGCCCGAGACGGGTTCGCCGTAGGCACAACGCGCATGGGGACGGGACCTCCCGTCCTCCCTTTCCAACGGCACTGCATCGGATCAGACGCGGAACTCGCCCCAGACCCGGAGGAACGTGTCCACTTGGTCCGCGGTCGCGAGCTCGTATGTCGTCATGAGGAGGGCGACCGCTTTCGGTTCCGCGACTTGGTACCCTCGGTCCGGGACTCCCAGGCGGGCGAGGACCCCGGCCATCTGCATCTTCTTCAGGTGATGGGACAGGGTCGACGGGGAGACGGGGACCCGCTCGAGCATCTCCTTGTGAGAGGCGGACTCCCGCTCCATGAGGAACGCGAGGACGCGCAAGGGCACGGGCTGTCGGAGGAACGCTAGGATCACCTTCTGCGCGTCCGTGAGGGCGGGGCGTTCGTCCGCCGCGCCCGGGACGGACCGCGGGTAATACCGCTTGTACTCCCCGTCCATCGAGGCGGACACGAGCTCGTGCTTCTCGAGGAACCGCAGGTGGTAGTCCGCGAGCGTGATCGAGAGATCGAGGGCGCGGGCGATCTCCCTCAGGTGGAACCCGGGATTGTTCCGGACGAATTCGTACAGCCTGCGCCTCGCCTCCACGGCGAGGACATCCTCGTCCATGGGGACCCCGCGTCCTTCAGCGCCGGAGGGTGAACCCGTAGAACAGCGCGAGGATCACGAGGTCAAACGCCCCCCAGACGAGGATGAGCGTGGGGAGCTCGACTTGGGTCAGGAAGATCGCGGAGGTCAGCACGAGGCCCTTCACGAAGAAGACGGCGAACGCGACGCTCAGGAAGACGACATGCGCGTCCCGGGTCCGGCGCCACGCGAGGAGCGCGATCACGGTGAGCGTGAACGCGAGGACCATGACGGCCGCTACGATCACGTTCTCGACGGCCAGCGCCAATCCGGATCACCGGCCCCGTATCGAGGGCGGACGATAAGGTTTCGCCTCAATCCGCTCGGCGTCGCTTCGCCGCCACCATCGTCGCAGCGACGAGGGCCGCGACGCCCGCGACGGATGTCGCAAAGAGGAGCGCATCCGCGCTCAGGGGCGGCGGGGGCGGATCCAGGACGCTCCCGTAGGCCGCGCTCACGACCCCGAAACCCGCGCCGTGCTGGACCTCCGCGGCCGTGGGACTCTCCCCCTGTGGGTACGCGAGGATCAGGTCGTACGCGTCGGACTCGAACGCGACGTCCAGGCCCGCGATGGATACGGAGCCCGAGCGGCCGCCCACGGTCGCCGTCTTGGACCACGAGAAGAACACCGCGGCCCGGTCGGCTCCGCTCCCCGATGTGATGTTCACCGCGCTCTCGTCCGTGCTGAAGTTGTTGCGGTCCGCCCAGCTCTCCTCCTCGTACTCGGGCGCGTAGTCCGTTTCGAGCCACAGCTCAATTCCGACGCGCGCCCCGAGGTTCCGCAGGGTCCAGTTCACCGACATGTCGATCTTGATCTCCATGGGGGTGAGGATCCGCTCCGGCGAGATCCGGTAGAAGCGCTGCGCAACCGTGAGGACCATCGAGAGCTCGTTCAGATTGCTCGAGATCCCGATCGTGTGGACGGCCCCGCCGTCTGCGTTCTCCGCCCACGTATGTTCGATCGGGATGGCACCGAACGCGTCGGGACCGAGGGCCGCCGTCTCGAGGATCTCCGAACGCTCGATGGAGCCGTTCCCGTTCGTGTCCCGCCACTCGACGACGGCCTTGAGTCCGAGCCGGAACGAGCTCCGCGCGAGGGACCCCTCGGAGCCCCGGACGTACTCCACGTCGAACCGGCCCTCCTCGTAATCGAGCTGGAACCAGTCGTTCGTGGGGGACCCGACCGAGTTGCTGCTCACCCGGAGGTACGTCGGGGACGCGGCCGGCGTGTTGCGGACCTCGACGATCCGGGCCGTCGCGAGCTCGAGCGCGTCGTCGATCCCGTCCAGATCGTCGTCCGAGGCCGCGCCATGGCCGGAGGCGAGGACGAGAGCCGACGCGGCCGTGAACGCGAAGAACCAGCGCCCGAATCGGCCCCGTGGGCGACCGCGGAACAGAGAGAGTCCCCTCGCGAATCGATTCGGAGGACCGTATAAAGAGGTTATTCTACGCTCCTCGAAACCCGGGAGGGCCCGCCGACGGGCACGCGGGGCGTGGGCGCCGAGGAGGCGCTCGCTCCAGGCCGTCCGGACACGCGTCACTCTCGGACGACTTCCCCGAATGCCATTCTGCGGTGGACGCGCGTGATCCGGACCCGCACCTGGTCGCCGACCTTCGTGCCCGGCACGAAGACGACGAAGTTCTGGATCCGGGCGAGGCCATCGCCCTCGCGCCCCATGTCCTCGATCTTGGCATCGTAGACCTTCCCTTCCTCGACGGGTGCGTTGGAAGGCCGCGGGCCAGACCCCGAATACGACATCCCCTGCTCCAACCGGCGACGCTCGGCCGCCGACGCGTTTCGCATCCGAATGTGCGTATATAATGGTACTGGACCGCCGCGCCTCAGGAGCCGCGCGGCGCGCCCACGTCGTACTCCGGATCGGGGGGTCGGGTGAGTCGGAGGGAGAGGATCAGGAACACGATCCCGACGATGAGGACGATCAGGCCGACCGCCGACACGAGGCGGTTCACGGGCCCGAACGCCTCGAACGCGGTGTACTCGCCGATCGCGATCCGGAACGCGTCGTGGATCCACGAGAACAGCGCGATGCCCGGACCGCCCAGAACGATGAGCAGGATCCCGACGTAGAAGAGGAGCTTCTCCCGGAGCCCCCGGGACGTGCCGGAATTCGCGGATTCCTCGTCGGCCTGGACCTCGATCGCCTCCTCGGCGAACAGCTCGCCGCACTGGGGACACTCCGACGCGTCGAGGGGGACGACCGCGCTGCAGCTCGGGCACTCCGCGATCGCGTCGGGTTCCGTGGCCATGGAGGCAGGCCCGGGTGGCCCTCCGCGCGTATAGTCGTTTCCTCCCGGCTATCTCGAGTGAGAACACGCCGGCCCGCGCGGCGATGTCAGAGTGCGACTTTGGGCTTCGCGAGCCACGGGACATGGACCTGGCCGACGAGGTCCCGCCATTCCGCGGGCATCGGCTTGCCCTCGTCGTCGCGCCGGTACCAGTCCGCGACCTGGTCCACGCGGACGTCCGCTCCCGTGATCGTGACGAGGAGCGCGTTCCGGACGCTCGCGGCGGCTTCCGCGGCGACCTGGTTCTCGAACACGGCCGCGTACGGAGTCTGGGACATCCACCACAGGACGAGGTAGTACGTCTTCTTGCCGGCCCGCCGGACGCCCTTCGCCTTCATCGCTTCTGGAATATCGACGAGCCAGGTGAGATAAAGCCCTTCTCGGACGGTTCTCGAAAACGAGAATTGTTATCGCGGTCCGGCGTCGGGGCTAGTCCTCGAACCATACGCCGCACGTGCAGCGGAGTGCGTCCGCGGACACGGGCGTACCGCACCTCGGACATGCGTAGCTCATGTGGGGCGCGTCCTCGTCGAAGTGGACTCCGCACACGGGGCACGCATCGTCGAGCACGGGGACGAGAGCATCGCATTCCGGACACGCGAAGGTGCCCGAGGTCTCCGAGAACCGCACGCCGCACGCGCAGCTCGTCGCGTGTTCCCCGACGAACCGACCGCAGGACGGGCACTGGAACAGGGTGGGCGGCCGTTCCTCCACGGCCCGGGTCCCCGCGGTCCGCTGGGACACATCGTGGACGCGCCCCAGGTCGCGGATGAGGTCCGTGAGGCTCCTCATCTTGGGCGGTGAGCCGGACGACTCCCGCGATCCGGAGGTCTGGGCGCCGCGGGCCGTCGCGTACGCGCCCCCCGTGCTCCCTCCAAATGCGGCCCCGCAGGACTGACAGCGGTCCTCCTCGTACGGCGTGAGCCGGCGGCAGTTCCAGCACAGGACCCCGGGCTCGGGACGCCGGGCGTGTTGAAGCTCTCGGACGAACGAGACGGTGGGACGGAGCTCGACCATCGACGGCCTCGAAGGGACGCGCGGCGTGCGATGGGATTCGTCCAGAATAACCCGTCGCTCAAGAATTGTCGCGTGTGATTCTCACGCGGCGGAGCAGCGGGTCGCCCTCCATGTTGCCCCCGTTCGCAGGGTCCCGCGAATGGTTTAAATGACGCCCTCGCCTGTCTCGGCTCCGACATGGCGAAGATCCTCGTCTGCGTCGCTTGGCCGTACGCCGCGGGCCCGAGGCATCTGGGTCATGCGGTGTCCACGTTCATCCCGGCGGACGTCGTCTCGAGGTACCACCGGATGAAGGGTGACGAGGTCCTCATGGTCGGCGGGACGGACATGCACGGCACGCCCGCGATGGTCCGCGCGGACGAGGAAGGCCTCCCCGCGGGCGTCGTCGCGGAGCGGTTCCACAAGCTCCACGAGGAGAACATCCAGGCCCTCGGTGTGAAGTACGATCTGTACTGGAGCACGGCAGCGCCGAACCACAAGGCCTGGGCCCAGGAGATCCTCCTCGCGCTCCACCGGAAGGGTCACGTGTACCCGGCCACGATGACGTCTCCGTTCTGCACGACGGACAACCGGTTCCTGCCGGACCGGTACGTCGAGGGGACCTGCCCGAACTGCGGGTTCGCCCGCGCGCGGGGGGACCAGTGCGAGAGCTGCGGCCACCTGTGGGATCCGTTCGACCTGAAGGACCCGCGATGCCGGATCCACGGGACGACCCCGATCCCGAAGGAGACGGACCACCTGTTCTTCCGGCTCAGCGCGTTCGAGGGGCGCCTCAAGGAGTGGATGTCCCGCGGCAAGGAACACTGGCGCCATCACGTCCTCACGTTCACCCGGGCCTGGCTCCACGAGGGCCTCAAGGACCGCCCGATCACGCGGGACCTGGATTGGGGCATCGAGGTGCCGCTCCCCGGGTACGAGACGAAGCGGATCTACGTATGGTTCGAGGCCGTGATGGGCTACCTCACGGCGACTCGGGAGTGGTTCCGCCGTGCGGGCAAGCCGGAGGGCTGGAGGGACTTCTGGGTCGACCCCGCGGCGCGACACTACTACTTCATCGGCAAGGACAACATCGTCTTCCACTCGATCATCTGGCCCGCGATCCTGATGGGGTACGATGAGACGCTCGTCCTCCCGTACGACGTCCCCGCGAGCCAGTTCCTGAACATCTCCGGTGAGAAGATGAGCGCCGGGCGAGGCGAAGGCGTGTGGCTCCCGGACCTCCTCGATCGGTTCGATCCAGACCAGCTCCGGTACTACGGGCTCGCGGCGATGCCCGAGACGAAGGACTCCGATTTCGACTGGGACGACTTCGCGAGGCGCAATAACAGCGAGCTCCTCGCCATCTACGGGAACTTCGTGCACCGCGCGATCACGTTCGCGGACAAGAACTTCGACCACGCGGTGCCTCCGGCGGGCCGGCTCGACGCGAAAGACAAGGCGATGGTCCGCGCGATCGAGGAGCAGTGGACCAAGGTGGGCCGCCTCCTGGACTACGTCCACCTGAAGGACGGGGTCCGGGAGGCGATCCACCTGGCCCGCCTCGCGAACCAGTACTTCGACGCGAAGGCACCCTGGGACCTCGTGAAGAAAGACCAGGTCGCATGCGGGACGGCCCTCCACGTCGCCCTGAGGGTGGCGCGGTCCCTCGCGATCCTCATGGCCCCGATGCTCCCCGCGAGCTCCGCGCGCCTGTGGCGGGCCCTCGGCTATGATTCCGACGTGCACCGGCTGGCCTGGAACGAGGTCCTCGAGGACATCCCGTCGGGGCAGGCGCTCCGGGTCGGCAAGCCCCTGTTCGCGAAGATCGACCTCGCGCCCGCGGGTGCGGCGCCTGTCGACCCGCTCGACGTGCGGGTCGCTCAGATCCTCGAGGTGAAGGACCATCCGAACGCGGACAAGCTGTACGTCCTCGAGGTGGACCTCGGGGACGAGCGCCGGCAGATCGTCGCTGGGATCCGGGAGCACTACCGGCCCGAGGACCTGCGGGGACGGAAGATCGCGGTTCTCGCGAACCTGCAACCCGCGAAACTCCGCGGGATCCCGAGCAACGGGATGCTCCTCGCGGCGGAAGACGCGTCTCGCGTCGCGCTCGTCGTGCCCCCGGAGGCCGCCCGGGTCGGGACCCAGGTCCTCGGGACGCGGGGCGCGCCGATCCTCTCGTTCTCCGCGTTCCAGACGTATCGGCTCGAGGTCGGGGACGACGGGGGCGTCGTTTTCCTCGGGAAGGATCGGGCCCTACGGGTCCCGTTGCGCGCGGGGACCTCGCCCCTTCGAGTGGACGGCGGGATGCCCGCGGGCACGTGGGTCCACTGACTCAGTGGGCCCCGGCGGCGACCGCGGCGGACATGAGCCACGCGGCCCGGAACGCGAGACCGAGGGCGAGCTCCCGGACGATCGGGGCGATCTCCGGAACGACCCGGTCGAGGCGCACGCCGCTCCAGGTGATCGTGCCCCGGACCACCGCGCGCCCCTCCCGCTCGACGACGACCCGACCCCAGGCCATCGAGCGGATCCGGTACGCCCGACCCTGCCAGACGAACGTCGTCCTCCGCAGGTGGAAACGGATCTCGAGCGCGGGCCCGGCGGCCTCGATCCGGATCCGGTCCGAGAACGGGGAGTATCGGATCCGCGAGGACCCACCCGGCCCGATCCCGGGGATCGCGTACCATCCGCGGCCCGCGCGCCTCACGGGCACGTCCCGGTCGTCCACCCGGAGCCGGTGAGACACGATCCCGATCGTCGCCTCCACGGCCATCGGATCCGATGGGGCGCATGGACCCAAAAGGGCTCCGTGGGCGTTCCAGAGCGCCCGAAGTCTTTATCCGGATGGACCTTTGTGCGACGCCCTCGATGCGGCTGGATCTTCACAACCACACCCGCTACTCGCCCGATGCGCGGGTTCCCCCGCGGGAGCTCGTCGGGGCGGCCACGCGGGCCGGCCTCGACGGCCTGGCGATCACGGACCACAACGCGGTCGGGGGCATTGCGGAGGCGCTGGACGCGGCGAGGGACGGGTTCCTGGTGATCCCCGCGATGGAGATCTCGACGTCGGAGGGCCACGTCCTCGCGTACGGGATCCGAGAGATCGTCCCGCGGGACCTGTCGGCCCGAGAGACCGTCGAGCGGGTCGTGGCCCTCGGAGGAGTCCCCGTGGCGGCCCACCCATACCGCTTCTGGTCGGGCCTTGGGCCCGAGGCGACCGCCGGAGCGGGGTTCGCGGCGTACGAGACGCGGAACGCGCGCACGTTGCGGCGCGGGAACGACCGCGCGCGAGACCTGGCCCATGCGAACCGCGTGGGGGAGACGGGCGGGAGCGACAGCCACTCCCTCGGCGAACTGGGCCGCGCGATCACCGTGATCGACGGGGGAGCCGTGGGCCTCGGGGACGTGCTCCAGAGGCTCGGCCAGGGCCGCACCGGCTCGGAGGGTCGGGACCGCGGAGCGGCCGGGACGGCCCGGTATGTGACGAAGGCCGTGGGCGAGTGGATCCTGCGCGGGATGCGTCGGATCTGAGCTACAGGAAGTCCTCGATCCGCTTCGCGTACTTCTCGAGGCTCTGCCGCACGCGCCGGGGGTCCACGTCCTTCGTCGTGCGCAGTACGAACAGGGCCTTCGGACCGTCGTTCAGGATGAGGACCCGACTGCCTTCGAGGTTGATCACGACGCTGTCCAGGCGTTCTTTGAGCTCCGAGGTCGCGGTCTCGGCCGCGCCCAGGAGGATCGCGAACATCGCGACGAACGTCTCGGAGTGCGCGCCCGCCGGCACCTCGCCCGCGATGTGCATCCCGCTCCGGGAGACGAGGACGGCGTCTTCCACGCCTTCCGACTTCTCGATCTCGGCCAGGATCGCTTCGATCGCGGAGATGTCCGCCATGCTCGCGCTCCTAGGAACGTCGGGTCCCCGGGGTTCCGCCCCTATTGCGGGGGGGTTGGATTAAACCTTTTCCTCCCGAATCTTCGACCGGAGAATGGTCACAATCCCTTAAGCACGGCGTGCATCGCGACGACCGCGTCCACGGCCCGCGCCCCCCGGTCGAGCCGGGCGAGCGCCTGCTCGTCCGTGATCCCGGGTCCCGTGATGCCGAGCCCGACGGGTTTCCCCGCGCGCAACGAGATCTCGAGGAGGGCCGGGCAGACGGCCGCCATGATCGCCTCGTCGTGGAGGGTCTCGCCCTTGATCACCGCGCCGACCGAGACCGCGCCATCCACGTCGTCGCGCGCGAGGAGACGCTGGACCGCGAGGGGGATCTCGTACACCCCGGGGACGCGGACCACGGCCGCCACGTGGACCTCTTTCTTCCGCGCGCGGTCGAGGGCGCGTTCGAGCATCGCGTCGACGACCTCCGCGTTGAACTCGGAGGCAACGACCGCGATCCTCACGGCCTCACCCGGATCGGGCCCGCGTCGGCGAACCCCTCGCGCTGTCCCGTGCCCGCGCGGGCCCGAATCGCCTCGGGCCGGAAGAGGAGATCGTACGCGTTCGCCGCGTGCTCCCGGGTGCGGCGGTCGAACAGCCACGCGAGGCGCGACTCGTCCTCCGCCTCGTCCTCGTGGACCATCACCCCGAGGACATGCCTCCCGACATGGGCCTGGACGAACTGGAGCCCGACGTCCGCGGCGAAGGCGCAGTCCTTGTCCACGGGCTGACGCCCCACCATCCCGAGCGCCAGGACGAGATCGCAATCCCGGTCGAACAGGATCCTCGCGCCCGCGGCGAGGTCCTTGATGCCGGGGACCGTGTACCGCTCCACCGCGAACCCGCCGCCCCGCTTCCGCAGCTCGTCGATCGCCGCGGACGCCATGTCGAACCGCGCGAAGCTCGTGTCCACGATCCCGATGCGCTTCAGGGCGCCCGGCGCGGCCGACGCGCGCGCACGCGCCGCCTGGGACCGCGGCGACGCGGGGCCTTTCCGCCGTCCGCCCCGCGGACGCGACGCTGTGCTTCGAGCCATTCCCCCACCCGCCTCACGATTCTCCGCGTGCCATCCAGGTCGCCCTCGGACCGCGGGAGCCGCACGACCTTGGTCGCGAGCCCGCGCTTCCGGCACTCCTCGAGGATCCGGTCCTCCCGGTGCGCCTGGTCGTACCCGAGTACGATGATGTCGGGCCGGAGCTCGTCGAGGATCTCGTAGATGTCGCCCTCGTGGCCCAGGACGGCCCGGTCCACGGGCTTGAGGGCCGCGACCATCGCGACCCGCGAGGCCTCCGGGGTGATCGGGTCGTGCTTGACCTTCCGCGCCGTGCTGTCCCGTGCGACGACCACGACGAGCTCGTCCCCGAGCTTGCGGGCCTCCCGGAGGAAGTACACATGACCGGGATGAAGGAGATCGAAGACCCCCGTCGCCATTACACGGACCATGCGCGCCACGCCCGGACGATGTCTTGCCCCTCGAGGAAGACGAGAGCCTGCGCGCGCGCATATGCCTTTGCATCTTCCTTCGACAGGGCGCGTCCATCGTCCGCCATCATCTCGCAGAGGGTGGCGCTCGGGACGAGACCCGACATCGTGACGAGGGCGGTCGCGAGCTCCGTGTGCCCGCGCCGCGACTCCAGGAGCCGATCCGCCGCGTTCAGGATCGGCACGTGGCCGGGCGCGCGGAATTCCTCCGCGAACGCCTTCCCGGCCCAGCCGTTCTCGCGCCGCACGGCCTCCCGGGCGAGGGCCGCGAACCGGCCGATCGTGAGGGCCCGGTCCCGGTCCGTGACCCCCGTGAACGTGTCCCGGTGGTTCACCGAAATCGAGAACGCGCTGTGCCGATCGTACCGCATGTCCTCCCGCGCGACGCCCTCGAGGACGGGGTACGCGGCGCCCGCTTGACGGAGGACCTCGACCATGAACGGCAGGCCCAGGCGGGAACGCACGTCCTCGCGGACCGTCACGCAGATGAGCCCGCCGGCGTCCTTGCGCATCGTGCGGAGCGCGTCCGGCGTGATGAACTCGCTCGCGACGACGAGGTCCGTCTCCTCCTCGCGGCCGTCCGCGTCGTACAGCAGGACGAACGTGCCCCCGCGCAGGGCCTTCACGGCAGCGTCGACGGGGTCCATTCGGCCTCACGAGGGAGCCCGTTTATTTCAAGTTTTTTGTAGATACCCGTTTCATGGTTAGGGGATGGTCGGCTCGCAGGGCTTATGGCCGAGCCCCCCTTTCGCTCAGTCCGTGCTCGAGCCCGCGTCGATCGCGAAGGTGGACCGCGGCCGGATGCGCGACCTCATCGCGGCCCTCCCGGAGCACCTCGCGGACGGGCTCCGCCGCGGCCTCGGGACGCCCGCGGGCCTCGACGGGGCGTCCCGGATCTTCCTCGCGGGGATGGGCGGATCCGCGATCGCCTCGGACCTGTTCGCCGCGTGGGTCGAGGCGCGGACGAAGGTCCCCGTGCGGGTCGTGCGCGGGTATCGCCTCCCGCCCACCGCGAAGCCGGGGGACGTCCTCGTCGCGGTGAGCTACTCGGGAGACACGGAGGAGACCCTGGCCGCCGCCGGGGAAGGCCGCCGGATCGGCTGCCGGCTCATCGCGGTCACGTCGGGAGGCGCCCTCGGTCAGCTCGCGCGGGAGGCCCGCGCGCCCGTCGTGGAGGTCCCCGCGGGGCTTCCCCCACGGGGCGCGTTCGGCCACCTGTTCGGGATCCTCGCCGCGATCGGGGAGGACTGGGTCTACGGGAACCTGAAGGGCGAGCTCGAGCGGGCCATCGCGCACCTCCAGTCCGCCCGGGGGAGATGGGCCCCGGAGGTCGCCATCCGGACGAACCGCGCGAAGGGGCTCGCGTCGCGCCTCAAGGGCCGTGTGCCCGTCGTGTACGGCACGGGCCCGTTCGAGGCCGTCGCGACCCGGTGGCAGACCCAGCTGAACGAGAACGCGAAGGTCCTCGCCTTCTCGTCCTCGTTCCCGGAGGCGGACCACAACGAGCTCGTCGGGTGGTGCTCGGATCCGACCGCGAAGCGCTTCGCGCCCGTCGTGATCCGGGACCCGGGCGAGTCCCCCGCGATGCGCGCCCGCCTCGACGCGACCGTCGAGATGATGGGCCGCTCGACGGCCGTCGAGGAGGTGTCCGACGAGCACGAGGAGCTCCTCGCGCGGATGCTCGCCATCGTGTCCCTCGGCGACTATGCGAGCCTGTACCTCGCCGTGCTGCGCGGGGTGGATCCGCTCCCCGTGAAACCCCTCGAGGAACTCAAGAAACGCCTCGCGCGCCCCGCGGCCGAAGAGGACTGACGCCGAGGGGGAGATTTGAACTCCCGGGGCCTTGCGGCCACCAGCTCCCTGGGCTGGCGCGACCAGCCCTCCAGGCTGGCGCCCTACCGGACTAGGCGACCTCGGCACCCAGCGGCCGCGCCATCGGCTCCGGCGTAATAAAGATTGTTCGATGGGCCACGCGGCGCGGTCGGCACGCACGCCCATCCTCCGTGAGGGCGTCGGGCTGTGCGTCCGCGCATCCGAGGGCCGTAGCTGTAAAATAGCGATACGTCCCGGTGCGCGGTCCCGGACCGGACGCGGGCGACCCGCGGGTCACTTCCACAGCTTCGGGTACGTGCCCGGCTCCATGAGGACGCGGGCCGTGTCCGCCGCGACGCCGGACTTCGCGATGACGATCTGGTCCGTGGTCATGGACGCGTCGGCCAGGGCGACGGCTTCGTCCTTCGCGGTGAACACGCCGACCCGCTGCCCGCGGCGGATGTGCGGCGAGAGACGGGCGACCCCCGGCACCGCGAGGTTCGCGCCGTGGCAGAGGGCGTCCACCGCGGTGTCCTTGATCACGATCCGCGGCAGGTGCGCGAGGAGCCGCTCGAAGGGCAGGAGGAGGGATCGGAGCGGCGCCTCGTCGCCGTCCTCCTTCCAGTACGCGAGGGCGTCCCGGAACGCGTGGAGGGGATGGGCGTCCGCCTCCGCGAACGTCGCGGCCCGGGTGCGTCGCAGGTCCACGAGGTTCGCGCCCACGCCGAGCGCGTCCCCGACGTCGACGCACAGCGTCCGGATGTACGTGCCCGACTCGCACCGCACTCGGAACAGTACGGTCCGGCCGGAGACCTCGAGGGGTTCGAACTCGTACACGTGGCGGGTGCGCTGCTCCCTCTTCACGGCGGACCGGACGGGGGGAGTCTGGTAGATCTCCCCGACGAACCGGGCGACCATCGCCCGCACCCGGCGCTCGTCGACGTCCTGATGGAGCTGCATCGCGCCGACGTACTCCTTGTCCCCTTCGAGGACCGCGTCGATCCCGCGGGTCGCGTCCGCGAGGGCCACGGGGAGGACGCCCGTCACGCGGGGGTCGAGGGTCCCCGAGTGGCCCGCCCGCGGCACGGCGAACATGTCCCGTACCCAGGCGCTCACCTGGTGGGACGTGGGGCCCTGGGGCTTGTCCACGATGACGGCCCCCAGGCGGATGCGGTCCGCGAGGGGCCGATCCTCGGGCCTCATCCCGTACTTCGATTCGCGGGTCTCGTGGAGGACGACGAGGTCGCTCATCCCCCCACCCGGGATCCGATCATCGCGACGATCGCCTCGGGCGCCTGGTCCCGCGAGTCGATCACGAGGTCGTACGGCCGCGTGTCCCCGAGGTCGATCCCGTAGATCGCCTTGTAGCGGACCCGTTCGGACCGTTCGCGGCGGACGATCGACTCCATGGCCTCCTTGGCGGTCGTCCCCTCCCGCCCCGCGACCCGGATCGCGCGGACCTCGAGGGGCGCGTCGATCCAGACCTTGAGGCAGGGCACGCCCCTCTGCGTGAGGAGGATCCCCTGGAGCCGGCCGTCCACGATCACGTCGTTCCCGAACGCGTCCTGCCGGAGGATCTCCTCGAGGACCCGGCGGTCCAGCTCCCGGTCGATCGCGTGGTCCCGCTCGGCCTCCTGGCCCAGGGCGTCCAAATCCATCCCCCGTGCGGCGGCCATCTCGCGGAACATCGTGCCCGCGGACACGAGGGCGTACCCGCGCGCCTTCGCGAACCGCTCCGCGACCGTCGTCTTGCCGCTCCCGGGGGTCCCGCCGATCGCGACGATCATCCGGAGGCCTCTCAGGCGGCGTCGCCCGCGCCCGCCTCGAGCGGGACGCCCATCTCCTCGAGCCGTCTCCGGAAGCGGATGTACTTGAGGACGCGCGCGACGATCTGGCCGAAGGGGATCGCCAAGAGGGAGTACAGGAGGATCCACGACGGGAACACGTACGCGGCGAGGAGGTCCGCGTTCGAGGACCAGGGCACCGCGATCCACTGGTTGCCCCGCACGACGAGGACGTCGTACACGAGGACGCTGAGCCAGGTGAACAAGACGATGAACATGAACATCGTGATGGCCATCGACTTCATCGGAGCGAACTGGACCTCCATGAGGTCCTTGTTGATGGACGCTTGGTATTGCGTGAGGGCCTTGATCTTCCCCTGGTTGCCCTTCCGCATCGCGTCGATCCGCTCCCGCTGGAGGGCCCGGAGGATCTTCTGGGTCCGGGCCATCTTGACCCAGTCCGTCAGGTAGTCCCGCAGGATGGACGAGATCGTCGTCGTGAGGATGCCCGCCAGGAGGATCGTGAGCACGGGGAGCTGCCCGTTGAAGCCGATCGCGGGCCAGAGGACCAGGTTCGCGGCGTTCCCGAAGAAGAGCGCGAGGCTCCGGTCGATGATCGCCCAGAACCCGAGGAGGAACAGGAACACCATGACGAATCGCGAGAGGCTCGGGGCCGGCGGCGCGCGTCGGGTCGGGGCCTCGGGCGCTTCGTCCTCCTCCGGCTCGGGGGCCTCGTCGTCCTCCGGCTCGGGGGCCTCGTCGGACTCGGGCTCGTCGGGCACGGGGCTCGCCAAGGTCCGACTCGATATAAGGGTTTGCGCGGTCCCTTCCCCGGAGGGAGCGGTCATCCGCCCTGAGGCGCCGCGGCTCCGCCGCCGAGGGCCCGCTGGATCTTCTCGCCCAGCTCCTCGTACTTTTCCGTGAGGGACTTCTCCTGCTTCTGGAGGGACTTCACGCGGATCGTGAGGGTCTCCTGGTGTTCGGCCAGCTCCTTCTTGAGGGCCTCCCGGTCGTCCTGCCGGACGAGGAGCATCCCGATGCTCTTGTAGATCGGGGTGTCGGCGCCGATCTTACCGAGTTCCTCGAGGGTTCCTTCGACCTCGCGGAGCTTCGCCTCGAGCTGGAGGCGCTGGGACGCGAGGACCTGGAGCTGCTGCTGGAGCTGCTGGTACTGCCCGATCTGGGTCTGGAGCTGCGGGGAAAGCTCCTTCATCGGCCCACCTCGCGGACCACGCGGGCCGCCACGTCGGCCCAGCGCAGATACGAGTTCACCGCCGCGCGGAGCGCGCTCGTGTCCTCCGCGTGGATCGCGATCGTCGCACGCCCCTTCGAGCCGGACACCACGACGCGCGCCTTGGGGACGTCCCGGCCCGCCTCGGGGGCCAGGGCCCGACGCACGATGTCCGCCTCCGCGCCGTCCAAGGTGATCGTCGCGCGACGCGCGGTCATCGCGACTTCACGACCTTCTTCACGTTCGGGCGTTCCTTGTAGAAGATCTTGGAGCCGCACCGCTCGCACTGGATCCCGACCGTGTTGATGTTGGTCCGGATCGGCTCGTAGCAGATCCCGCACTTGTACATGTCAGGCCCCCTCGGGTCCGGGCGCTTCGGGCTCCGCGGCCGCGGGGACCTCCCTCTTGAAGCTCGTCGTGACGACGGGCCGGTACGCGCCACCCGCGAACACGGCCCCGCAGTGGCGGCACGCCCACACGCCCGAGCTGCGGCGCTTCACGGCCACGTGCTGACAGTTCGGGCACGTGTACCGCTGACGGAGGCCTTCCTCGACCTCCTGGACGCGCCGTCGGATCCGCACGCCGTAGCGAGGCCCGAACCGGCCGACCGGTCCGACCTTCCGGGTTCGACGGGCCATGAGCCACCTCACGAGGGTCTCAGCAAGGGGCGGATCGTCTTGCCAACCTGCTGGCTGGTCTCGATGACCCGCTTGACTTCGTCGTAAGAGAAGGTTCCACTTAAGCCTTTTTGCATGGCCCGGATGTCGCCGTTCTCGTCCGTCGTCACGGTGAGCCGCGCGTCCGCCATCCGCTCCTCGTCGAGGCTCGGATCCACGAGGAGGAGGTCCTTCACCTTGGCCGTCGTCACGCTGACGGGCCAGTGCTCCACGGGGAGGGGGAAGTTCTCGCCGAGCCCCTGGGCCTTCGCGGGGACGATCGTCGTCGCGAGGGCCGCGGCCGCGCCGTATGACGCCGCGTCGAACAGGTTCCCGTCGAAGTCGAGGACGTGGATGTCGATGAACATGATCCACACCTTCTCCTTCGGCGTGATGCACAGCTTCTCCACGTTCACCATCTTCGACTCGCGGATCCCGCGGTCCACGACCCGCGCGAGCTCGATCGAGTCGGGCCGGGGCGGGCCCGCCTCGAACGTCGGGCTGGCCATGGGGATCAGCTCGACGGTCGTGCTCAGGACGCCCGTGTTCGGGGTGTCCGGGTACGGCTGCCCGACGGACATCTTGATCCCGACGAGCACCTGGGTCTTCCCGAGGCGCAGCCGGCACGACCCTTCCGCGGTCTTCACGAACCCCGTCTCCACACTGAGCTTCCGCGGCTCCGTGAGCTTGCGGCCGTCCGCCCGCTGGCCCGTCTTCGCGAGGCGGTACACGTAGGCCCGCATGAGGTCCGAGACGAGCTGCTCGCTCATCGGGAACCCTCCCGGCCCAGGTCCGCGTCGAAGTCCGCGTCCAACTCCGCGCTCGTCTCCGAGGTGGCCATGGGAGGCTCCGGCGGCGACTCGCGGAGGATCTCGTCCAGAGTCACGGAATACCGCCGGCGTAGGGCGTCCCGCTGCATCTCGTACAGGCGCTGCGTCGCGCCGATCGAGAGGCCCATCGCCTTCTGGAACTCGTCGTACGTGAGGTGGCCGTCCATCTGGAGGAGGACGATCTCGCCCGTGCGCGGGACGATCGCCATCGGGCAGTCCGCCTCCCCGAAGTTGTCCTCGTCCTTGTTCAGGTCGAGGCACACGACCCCTCCGATCTTCCCGGACGCGCACGAGGTCACGAGGTCCTTCATCGGCACGCCAGCGTCGGCGATGGCGACGGCGGCCGCCGTGAGGCCCGCGCACCGCGTGCCCGCGTCCGCCTGGAGGACCTCGATGAAGATGTCCACGGAGGTCCGCGGGAACTGCTCCTTGAAGATGACGGAGGAGAACGCCTCCGAGATGACCTTCGAGATCTCGACGGAGCGCCGATCGGGGCCCGGCCGCTTCCGGTCGGAGACGGAGAAGGGGGCCATGTTGTAGCGGCACTGCACGAGGGCCCTCGCGGGGTCCTGGAGATGCCTCGGGTGGGCCTCCCTCGGGCCGTACACGGCGGCGAGGACCTTGTTCCCGCCCCACTCG
>DATETY010000019.1:0-13442 GCA_035283365.1 Thermoplasmata archaeon
ATCCTGGCGGTCACGAACCTGAGCGTGAACATGTTCGCGGGGTTCGTGATCGGCGCGTGGCTCGGATGGCCCCTCATCGACACGATCTTCATGGCGGGGGTCATCTCGATGTCCTCGTCCGCGATCGCGGCGAAGTCCCTCATCGACCTGAAGCGGCTCGGGAACGCGGAGACGGAGTTCCTCCTCGGGATGGTCGTCCTCGAGTCGTTCCTCGCGATGTTCCTGCTGACCCTCGTGAACGGGATGGTCGTGTCCTCGGACGCGCGCCCCGCGAGCGTCCAGGAACTGTTCCTCGGCGTCGGGATCTTCATCGGCTTCTTCGCGGTCCTCGCGGCCGTCGTGGTGCCGAGCACGGCGCGCCTCTTCGAGCGGATCCGGAGCGAGGAGCTGTTCGTCCTGTTCGCCCTCGGGATCGTGTTCCTCGCGGCGGCCCTCGCGGAGGCGTTCCGGATTCCCGCGATCATCGGCGCGTTCTTCATGGGGATGGTGTTCGCGGACACGCGGCTCGCCGGGCGGATGAAGGTGAAGATGGAGTCCCTCCGGGACGCCTTCGTCGCGATCTTCTTCCTGAGCTTCGGGATGCTCATCGACCCCGCGGCCCTGCCGTTCATCCTGCCCATCCTGATCCTCGCGGTACCTCTCATCCTCCTGAACGACCTGTTCCTGACCGCGATCCTCGCGTACTTCATCGGGTTCGGCGCGCGCGCCTCGACGGCCATCGGGACGAGCCTCGTGGCCCGGAACGAGGAGGCGATCCTGTACGCGAGCGTGGGGAGCCGGGCGATCCGGAGCAACGACGCGCTCGCGAACGACTACGCGGGGACGTACCTCACCCCGTTCGCGGGGATCCTGTGCATCGTGATGAGCAGCCTCGCCCCGTTCCTCATGTCCCGGTCCGAGGGGATCGCGGGCTTCTTCGCGAAGCGGCTCCCGCGCTCCATCGTGTTCGGGGCGGACCTCGTGAAGCGGACCCTCAAGACCCTCGTGATGCCGAACTTCCTCCCGCTGTACAAGCGGAAACGGATGTTCCAGGCGGCCCTCATCGTGTATGCGGCGTGGATCATCGACCTCCTCGTCACGTCCGGGTGGGCCCACGTGCTCCTGTCCCTGTTCTTGCCCGTCGTCGTGTACGGTGTGTGGGCCGCGGCCCGGCACGCGTTCCGCGACCCCGTGCGCCACACGAACTACGGGACGGACGGCGGCCCGTTCACCAAGTCCACGATCGAGGGGTTCGTCCTGCGCGTCGTCGTGGGCGGGCTCCTGACCGTCGCGTTCGTCGCGATCGTGTGGCAGTACTGGTGGCCCGTGACCCTGGCCCTCCTGTACGGATACTTCCTCGTGATCGTGTTCAGCATGAAGATCGTGTACCGTCGGCTCGGACTCGGGATGGGGCGCCGGCCCGCCGCGGTGCGATTCGTGAAGGGGCTTCCCGCCCGACGCGCGGGTGCGGCGAACGGCGGCCGCGGGTGGCGGTAGTCACACGACCGGATACGAGAGGTCCAGGATCCACGTCTCCCGGGCGATCGTCGTCTCGGGGCCATGGCCCGGGAGGACGCGGGTCTCGGGCGGGATCTCCTGGAGGCGCTTGAGGCTCATGATCATCCGGGCGGGGCTCCCGCCCGCGACGTCCGTCCGGCCGCACGACCCCGCGAAGAGCGTGTCGCCGGAGAACAGGACGCGGTCCGCGGGGCTGTAGAAGCACGCGCTCCCCTCCGTGTGCCCCGGCGTGTGGATCGTCGTGAGGGTCGTCTTCCCGATCTTGATCTCGGAGCCCTCCTTGAGGAGCAGGTCGGGCTTCGAGGGCGGCGGCGGGACGGGCAGGTACCACTTCGGCTCGCGGGCGTTCCTCTCGAGGCGGTGCGCGTCGACCTCGAAGATCGCGAGCTTCGCCCCCGTCGCGGCGCGGAGGGCCTCGTCCTCCGCCGTGTGGTCCGGATGGCCGTGCGTGTTCAGGATGAACTTGATCGACGCGCCGAGTTCGCTCGCCTTCGCGAGCAGGGCTTGCGCGCCAAGGCCCACGTCCACGACGAGGGCCTCCTTGGTCGTCTCGTCGACGACGAGGTACACGTTGTTGTCCAGCGGGGGCACCGTGAGTCGCTCGATCCGCATGGGCGGGTCGGGCAGGCGAAGGGCTGGGATAAAGGTGCCGCCCGTCCCCGTCAGGGAGGCGATTTCACGAGTCGCCCGGACTTCCAGACGTGGGTCACGTTCGCGGGATCCGCGAGGACGCGGATGTCCGCGAGCGGGTCCCTCGCGACCCCGATCACGTCCGCGTCGAAGCCCGCCTTCAGGACGCCGGATCTCGGCGCGAGGGGGCCGAGGGTCGCGGGGCCGTTCGCCGTGGCGGCCTCGATCGCCTGGAGAGGCTTCATGCCCGCCTCCACGAGATGCCCGAGCTCGCGGCCGTTCATCCCCCACCGGATCGGCGTGGCGTCTCCGGACATGAAGATGTCCGTGCCCACGGCGATCCGCACGCCCTTCCTCACGGCGAGCCGGAGGGCCTTCCCATGGTCCTCCGCGACGACCTTCGCCTTCCGGAGCGCGTACTCGGGGACGGACGCCTCCGTCGCGTACGCGACGAGCTGCTCGAGGATGAACCGCGTGGGGACGAGGATCGCGTGCCGCTCGAGCATGAGGTCCGCGGCCTCCTCGTCGAGGTACGTGCCATGCTCGATCGTCCGGCAGCCGGCCTGGAGGGCCGCGAGGATCCCCGCCTTCCCGTGGCAATGGGCCGCCACGACCCGGTCGGCCCGGGCCGCGTCCTCGACGATCGCGCGAAGCTCGTCGTGGGAGAACTGCGCGTGGGCCGGATGGTCGAGCTCGCTCATCACGCCGCCCGACGCGAGGACCTTGATCACCTTCGCGCCCGCACGGAGCTGCTCGCGGACCGCCTTGAGACATTCCGGGACGCCGTCGCACAGGCGAAGGTACCCGACCGCGGCCCCCAGGACGTGGACGACCTCGAGCGGGAACGCATGGAGATCCCCGTGGCCGCCCGTCTGGCTGAGCCCCGCGCCGGCCCCGTAGATGTGGGGCCCGGTGACCGTGCCCTCGTCCACGACGGCCGCGAGCCGCACGCCCAGGCCGCCGACTTCGCGGACGCTCGTGAAGCCCGCGAGGAGGGCCTTCTCGATGTCCTTCACCGCGCGCCCCGCCATCACGGCGACGGGCGTGCGGACGATGTCCTCCACGTTGGCGACCCGGAGGCCCATGAAATGGCCGTGGGTCTCCCACATGCCCGGCATGACCGCGGGGACCTGCACGGACCGTGCGCCCGGCTCGGGCCGCGGGGCGCCCTCGATCGGGCCCGCGTACGCGATGGTCCGTCCGTCCAGGACGACGCAGCCGTTCCGGATCGGGTCCCCCGCGCCCGGGATGAGGACGTCCGCCTCGATGCGCTCCATACTCCCCCAGGGCCCGGAGGGCCGCTCGAGGGCTTAGACGTTTCCTGGACCCGGGACGCGCTCAGGCGAACAGGGAGGGGTGCGAGTACTTGTCCGCGAGGTCGTGGATCGCGGTCTCGTACCGCGCGTGGCCGGCCGCGCAGCTCAGGTCCCGCTCGATCCGGCTGAACTCCGCGCTGACCGCCTCCGTGATCCGGGACGGGAGGACCTCGTCCATCATGGGGAGGAGCTCGCCGTCTTCCTGGCGGAGCTGGTCCTCGAGGATCGTGACGTAGGACCCGAGGAGCCGCGTGAACTGGGACCGGACGGAAGGCTCGCCCGCGACGACGCCGTCCACGAGGGCGGGCAGCGCGCCCACGAGGCGGCGGCCGGCCCGGCGGCCCTCGTCGAGGCGCATCGCGAGGAACGCCCCCTGGGTGGGGGACGTCGTGACGAGGACGGGGAAGACGACCTTGTCCTCCTTCGTGTGGTGGCACTTCTCCGCGAAGTTCTCGATCAGGTCGAGGGCGACTTCGAGGTCCATCCGAGGCACCCGCTCCCCGCGGTCCATCGTGCGCGTCATGCCCTTGAGGACCCGGAGGAGGTCGCCCATGACCTCGTGTTCCTCGCGCAGGACCTCGGATGGGGTTCGCATGACTCGTGGGAACCCGGCCGCAGGGGTTAAGCCTCTTGTTCGGCGCACTTGACCACGGGGGCCGCCAGCAACCTTAAGCCGACCCGGGCGTTCGCAGGCGTCCCCATGACGGTCGGCGGGCTCAACTTCAACTGCCCGAAGTGCAACAACCCCCTGTTCTTCACGTTCAAACTGGCGAGCGAGGGCGACTCGATGGTCCGGACCGTCCATTGTCCCGGATGCCGCACGGCCTGGGGCGTGAAACTCGACATCCGGCCGACCCGGGAGTAGGCTTATGGTCGCCCGCGGGATTCCGCGGTCCGTGCGGCTCCCGATCTTCCCCCTCCACGCGGTCCTGTTCCCCGGGGCGACCCTGGCCCTCCACATCTTCGAGCCGCGGTACCGCGAGATGGTGGGTCGCTGCCTCGCCCACGACGAGACGTTCGGGATCGCGCTCATCGAGGAAGGGGAGGAAGCCGGCCCCGCGAGCCCGCGGCCCGTCGGCACGGAGGCCGCGATCATCGCGTCGCGCCGGCATCCGGACGGCCGGTACGACATCGTCGCGGAGGGTCGCCGCCGGTTCGAGATGACGGAGCTGGACCGGAGCCGCAATCTGCTCGTCGCGGAGGTCCGGTTCCTCGACGAACCCGCGGGGCGGGAGGCGGCGGACCTCGCGCAGGCCGTCGGTGCGTTGTTCGAAGGGGTCGCGGAGGCCATGGAGCTCGCGGGCCAGGCCGTCGTGGACGACAGCTGGAAGGAGCTCGATCCCGTGGGCCTGTCGTACCGGGTCGCGGCGGCCCTCCCGGGCGCGGAGCCGCTCAAGCAGGAGCTCCTCGAAGCGCCCGACGCGGACGCGCGCCTCCGGAAGGAGGCGGAGCTCCTCATGTCGATCCGCCGGATCGGGGCGGCCGCGGGCGCCGCGTGACCCGTCACGCCGCGCGGCCTTGAAGTACCGAGACCTTCCTTCCGGGCCGCGTGGGCGGCCGGTTGACCCTGTCGACGTCCGCCCGTCGGTTCGCGGGCGTCCCGTACGGGCCCCTCCTCGCGACGATCTCCTTGGGCCTGATCCTGCAGGCCGCGGCCCTCTACTGGGATGTGTGGACCCACGTGGTGATCGGGCGGGAGACGTTCTTCTCGGCTCCCCATCTCCTCCTGTACACGGGCTTCGGCCTCGTCGCCCTCGGAGGCATCGCGGGGTGCCTGCGCGGGGTCGCCGGCCAGGGCCCCATGGGCCCGAGGCTCCACGTGCTCGGGCTCGCGGTCCCAATCGAGTTCTTCCTCATCGGGATCGGCGCCCTGTTCCAGACGGTCGCGTTCCCCTGGGACGAGGCGTGGCACCTCCTCGTCTCGAGGGGGGAGGTCACGGAGACGTTCTGGTCGCCTCCCCATGCGATGGCGATCGGGGGCGGGATCCTCGCAGCGTTCGGGTTCGTCCTCGCGGTCGCCGTCGCGCGGGAGACGCGCACCTGGTCGCGGGGCTTGGCCCTCGTCGTGCAAGGCTGGAGCTTCGGCCAGCTTCTGTTCGCGCTCCACGTGCTCCTCGGGCTCGCGGACTTCGCGGAGGTGTTCCAGGGGGACGTGTTCCGGGACGCTGCCGTGTATCCGTCCGCGGTGGCCGTCGTGACGCCGGTCGTCCTCGTGATGGCCGTCGTGGCGACGCGGCGCCCGGGCCTCGCGACCCTCGCCGCGATCTTCTACACGATCATCCGATGGCCGATGGTCTCCCTCGATTTCGCGGCGCCCCCGCCGGTCCTCGTGGTCGCCCCGATCGTGGATGCGCTGTACGCGATCCCGCGGGCGGACGCCTGGCCGACCGTCCGGGCCGCCCTCGCGGGTGGGCTCTGGGCCATCGGGTTCTATGGAGTTTACATCTGGACGCGGGGACTGCCCGTCGAGCCTCTGTTCGTCGCGTTGTTCTCGTTCACCGTGTTCATCGCGGGAGTAATCAGCGGACTCCTCGGGGTCGGCCTCGCGAGCTCGGTCCGCGCGGTCGCTCGGATGGCGAGCCCCGTCCTCCATGCGCCGACGATCCGGCGGAGCGGAACCGCGAAGGGCACATCGTCGCCGGACTCCGAGACGCGGGGATGACCTCGCGGGCGACAACCTTCATGACCCATCACAGGGTTCGGCCCTGCACCGCGCCGGTAGTCTAACGGCAGGACTGAAGCTTCCCAAGCTTCCAACGCGGGTTCAACTCCCGCCCGGCGCACTCCCCTCGACGTGGACCCGCTACCTGACGGTCTCGAGCTGTGAGATGATGTTCCAGATGAGGGTGCGGCCGTGGAGGGGGATGTTCGGGTCGTTCGCGAGATCGTCCATGATCATGATCGCGCTCGTGACACGCAGGTCGAGGGCCTCGTCCTTCTTCGTGAGGCGGGCTTTCGCGTCAGACGCGCCCCGGCGGATGTTCCGCGGCACGGAGGTGTCCTCGGAGATCTGGTCCAGGACGTCCATGATTTGTTTGAGCTTTCCTTCCGTCTCCATGGGACCGTCTCCTTGCCGAGACCATCGACGTCAACTTGGGACCTTCGCTGCGCCGCTCTCCTTGTACGTCGTCACGACCATAAGGGTTTTGGTGTCCTTGATTCCGGGGATCGGGGCGAGGCTGGACAGGACGAACTCCTTGAGCCCCTTGTAGTTCTTGAACCGGGCCTTCGCGACGATGTCCGTGTCCCCCGTCACGAGGAAGACGTCCTGGATCACGTCGAACTTCGCGATCTGGGTCGCGATCCGGTCCGCCTCCTTCGTGTCGACCTTCAGGGTGATCACGGCGGCGACCTGGTCCTCGCCATAGAGGGCCGTCAAGGCCTGTTCCATGTCGGCGCCCTGAGCCATCGGCCGCAGAAAGGGGGGTGTCGTATTAAGGTTTATGAGCGACGCGGGTCGCGTGGACCGCAGAGGGCCGAAAGGACGAGAACATACCCTCATGTCGTAACCTACTTGGGAACCGGGGCGGCATTCGCTCAAGGGAGCGAGATTCGCATGGGCCACTCGTATGCCGTCCTCGGAGCGGGCCGCCAAGGGACCGCGGCGGCGTACGACATCGCGCGCTTCGGCGAAGCGGACCGCGTCGCGATGGTGGACGCGGACGATCGGCGGGTGAGGGAGGCTGTGATCCGGGTGAACTCGCTCGTGGGACTCGAGGCGGTGCATGGGGTCGTCGCGGACGTCCGGGACGACCCGACCATGCAGCGGATCCTCGAGGACGTCGACGTCTTCGTCAGCGCGGTTCCGTACCGGTTCAACCGGGACCTGGCTCGCGTCGCGATACGGTCCGGCGCGTCGATGGTGGACCTCGGCGGGAACACGGAGATCGTGCGCGACCAACTCCGACTCGCCCCGGAGGCCCGGGACGCCGGGATCACGATCGTCCCGGACTGCGGGATGGGACCCGGGCTGAACCTCACAATGGCGGCGTACGGGATGGAGTTGCTAGATAAGCCGGAGCACGTGTTCCTCCTCGATGGCGGGTTGCCCCAAGATCCGCGTCCGCCCTGGTCGTACGCCCTCACGTTCAACGTGGAGGGCCTGACGAACGAGTACACCGGCTCGGCGACGTTCATCCGGAAAGGAAAACTCGTCGAGGTCCCCGCCCTGACGGAACGGGAGGTGGTCGACTTTCCGGGGATCGGCCGGCTCGAGGCGATGGTCACATCCGGCGGCTTGTCGACGGCCCCGTGGTCCTTCCTCGGGACGCTCACGTCGCTCGAGAACAAGACTCTCCGGCATCCGGGTCACTGGGCCAAGATGGTCGCGTTCAAGGAACTCGGGCTGTTCGACGTCACGCCCATCGAAGTGGACGGCCGGGCCATCGCGCCCCGGCACGTGTTCCACGCGCTGTTCGGGCCCCAAGCCGGTGCGGGACACGTCCGTGACGTGTGCGCCATCCAGGCTCGGGTCCTTGGGCAGCGGGGCGGGGCTCCCGCCGAGGTCGTCGTCACGATCGTGGACCGCTTCGACGAGGCCACGCAGTTCACGGCGATGGAGCGACTCACGGGATGGCACGCGGCGATCGTCGCGGAGATGATTGCATCCGGCTCGATGCCGACTGGGGCCCATCCCGTGGAGCTCGGCGTGCCCCCACGGCCCTTCATGCGAGAGGCGCTCCGGCGAGGGCTCGCGATCGATGCACGAGTCGGCCGCGCGGAAGAGATCATCGCGTGACTTTCGTCCCGCACTTCCGACAGAACGTGTCGTCCGAAGCGATCGTCGCCCCGCAGTTCTGGCACGGCCGCGGGCCGGCCCGGGCTCCGCACTTCCGGCAGAAGAGGTCGTCCGCGGCGAGCGGGGTCCCGCACGAGGCGCACGCCCCGGCCTGTACCGCGATGGGGGCCGGACCGGAGGCGGCCGCCGACGCAGGCGGGATCGCCGCGGTGGACCACGCGATTGTCTCGCCGAGCGCGCTGCGATGGGCCTGGCGCGCGGACACGAGGGCCGCCGTGTAGTCTTTCCCATCGAACTGGGTCCGGGCGTGGACGAGGATCGCCTCGGCCTGCGCGACGTCCCGGCCCGTCTCTCGGCCCTGCGCGATGGTCGACTCCGCGAGCTCGAGCGTGAACTTGGCCTGGGTCAGGTTCGGCGGGAAGTCCTTCTGGAGGCGTTCCTTCGTCGTCGGCTCCTCGCCCCCCGCGGGGATCGTCGCGACCTTCGCGAGGTCTCCGTCCGCCGAGTGCCGGGCCTTGAGCGCCGTGAGTTTCTCCTTCGCCTTCGACGTGAGCTCCATCACGACCCGGTAGTTGCGCCGGTTGTGCGCGATCTGAGCCTCGTGGAGCATCCCCTCGACCTCGTCGCTCCGGACCCCGCCCCGCTCGAGCGCGGAGGCGATCGCCCTCATCGTGAGGAGCGCGTTGTGCGCCTCGTCCGGCAGGTCGTCCGTGCGCTTCGCCGCGCGGATCCGCCGGGCCTTCAGGTTCTTCCGCATGAACTTGAGTTCGAGGAACGTCGCGACGCCGAGGCCGACCAAGAGGAGGATGACCGCCGCCGTCACGAGCTCATGGCTCGTCATGGCCGCGGTCCAACCCGGATGGCCGCATAAAAGCGTTTCCTCCCCCTTTTCCGCCTTGATTCCGTGGGCCCGCAGGCCGGCCTGCCGGACCCTACGTCAAGATGTCCGCGAGGCGGCGCATCTTCCACGCGAGGCGGATCTCCCGGGCGATCCGCCGGCCCGTCGACAGGCCGGGCTCGATCAGGTCCGAGTACGGCGATCCGGTGATGAACAGGTTCGTCCCCGCGACGATCCGCGTGGAGATCTCGAACACCTTGAACTTGAGCTCGTCCGTCACGATCGTCTCGAGGCAGAACGGCCCGATCATCCCGCCGAACAGATCCCGGGACGTCTCCACGGCCCGCTCCCCCATGTCGAACGCCTGGGGCAGGAGGGACTCGCGCAGGACGATCGGCATGTTCCCCGTCACGACGAACGTCGGGTAGAGGCCGATCTTCCGCAGGGCCTCCTGGGCCCCGAGCTTGTACATCTCGTCGATGTTCGCCTCGTCCCGCCGGTCGATCCCGAGCATCTCGAGGGTCCCCGACGAGAGGCGATACCCCTTGTCCCCGAGGGGCGAGTAGAAGAAGTGGATGTAGTACCGGGTCCCGACGATGTACTCTTGGATCGTGTACTTCATCCCGGGGCGGATCGCCTCCTTGAAGTCCTCCGCGTTCTTCGCGATGAACGAGCCGCGGCCGCCCTTCGCGCCGTAATACTTGACGAAGACGGGTCGGTCGATGTCCCCGGGGCCGTCGATCTTCTTCGGCATGTCGATCCCCGCGGACGTGAGCCACTCCCGCTGCCGCTCGCGGTCCGACTCCCACTTCAGGACGGCCCGGTTCCCGAACGTCGGGACGGCGAGCTTCTCGAAGTTCGAGGCGCCCATGTACTCGACGAACGACCCGTGAGGGACTGCGACGATCTGCCGCGCGACGAGGTCGTCCGCCCGGTCCAGGATCTCCTCGTACGAGTCGACGAGCAGGAAGTCGTCGGGCTTCGCGAGGGGGAACGCGTCGTAGAACCTCGGCTGCTTGCCGACCGCGATCCCGACGGTCCGGAAGCCCTCGAGCCGCGCGCCGTGGAAAATCTGCAGCGAGGAATGGGAACACACCGTCGCGATCGTGATGTCCTCGTAGTCCTCGAGGATCGACGCGATCGCCTTCCGGGTGACCATTGGGATGCCAACCCATTCGCCGGAATAAAGTTTTCTCAACGCGGCCTCTGGAGGCCGTCGAAGACGCGCATCGCGCGGACCGTCTCGAGGACGTCATGGGCCCGGATCACGTGGGCGCCCCGGCCCGCCGCGAAGAAGGCGGCCGCGAGGCTCGCGGCCGTCCGCTCCCCCGGCTCGCCCCCGCCGAGGGTCCCGAGGAACGACTTCCGCGACACGCCCACGACGACGGGCTGGCCCAGGTCCACGATCCGGTCCAGGTGGCGGAGCAGCTCCACGTTGTGAGCCGCCGTCTTGCCGAAGCCGATGCCGGGATCCAGAGCGATCGCCTCCCGTGGGATGCGCCCGGCGACCGCCTTCCGGACCCGGTCCTCGAGGTACACCCGGACCTCCCGCACGACGTCCGCGTACGTGGGGTTGGACTGCATCGTCCTCGGGTCCCCGCGCATGTGCATGAGGATGACCCCCGCACCGGAGCGCCTCACGACGTCGACCATCGCGGGGTCGCGGAGGCCCGTCACGTCGTTCACGATGGAGGCGCCCGCGCGCAGGGCCTTCCGCGCGACCTCGGGCTGCCTCGTGTCCACGGAGATCGGGACGTCGAGCTTCGCCCCCAGGGTCTCGATCACGGGCCCGACGCGCTTCCACTCCTCCGCGGGGGACACAGGTTCCGACCCGGGCCGGGTCGACTCCCCGCCCACGTCGACGAGGTCCGCCTCCTCCTCGGCCATCTCGAGCCCGCGCAGCACCGCCACGTCCGGGTCGGCAAACCGTCCGCCGTCCGAGAACGAATCCGGGGTCACGTTCAGGACGCCCATGACCATCGTCCGCGTGAGGGCGATCTCCCCCGTGAGGTGTTTCCACGCGAGCGGGGCGGGCATCGCGCGGCCCCATCCGCCGCCGCCTATTTCAGATGCGCGGGATGGAGAGCGGCTTTATACCCCCGAGCGGGTACGCGGGCCCGTCATGCGGATCCTGTTCCTCCACTCGGATTTCCTCGAGTACGAGGTGAAGGAGAAGGCCCTCAAGTCGATCGCGGACCTGCCGCCGGGGAAACGCGCCGCGCGGATCGAGGACGCCCTCGTGTGCTTCATCAGCGCAGAGAAGCGGGACGAGGCGAACCCCGCGGGCTCGGCGGCCGCCGCGGCGAAGGACATCGAGGACGTCGCGGGCCAGCTCCGGACGAAGCGCGTCGTGCTGTACCCGTACGCGCACCTGAGTTCCTCCCTCGCGGCGCCGGACCCCGCGCAGGCCATCCTGGCGGCCCTCGAGACAACTCTCGCGGGGCGGGGCCTCGAGGTGCACGCGTCGCCCTTCGGCTACTACAAGTCGTTCCAGATCGCGGTGAAGGGGCACCCGCTCAGCGAGCTGTCCCGGGAGATCCTCGCGGACGCGTCCGCCCCGGGGAGCGAGGACGTGTCCGACGCGGTCCGGGCCGAGGCGAAGCTCCGGTCCGCGTGGGCCGTCCTGGCCCCGGACGGGACGCTCCATCCGCTCTCCCTCCAGGGCGGGAAGGTCGCGGGGTTCGACTTCACGGGCCACGACGCGTTCCGCAAGTTCGCCTCGTACGAGATGGCGAAGTCCCGCGAGGCGAAGGAGGAGCCGCCCCACGTCCGGTTGATGCGGGAGCTCGAGCTGGTCGACTACGAGCCCGGGTCCGACCCCGGGAACCTGCGATACTACGCGAAGGGCCGGCTCATCAAGGCCCTCCTCGAGGAGTTCGTCGGCCAGCGGGTCGCGGCGTACGGGGCCATGGAGGTCGAGTGCCCCGTCATGTACGACTTCGAGCACCCGGCCCTCAAGTCGTACCTGAACCGCTTCCCCGCGCGACAGTACGTGGTCCAGACGCCGAACAAGAAGGCGTTCCTCCGGTTCAGCGCCTGCTTCGGACAGTTCCTCATCGCGAAGGACATGGTCATCTCGTACAAGCAGCTCCCCCTATCCCTGTACGAACTCACGCGGTATTCGTTCCGCGCGGAGCAGCGCGGGGAGGTCGCCGGGTTGCGCCGGCTGCGGGCGTTCACGATGCCCGATTGCCACGCCCTGTGCGCGGACGTCGAGCAGGCGAAGGCCCACCTGATGGTCCGGTTCGAGCTCGCGTGGACGCTCCTCGCGGACATCGGCTTCCGGATGCCGGACGACTTCGAGGTCGGCTTCCGGGTCACCGAGGCGTTCTACCGGGAGCACAGGCCGTTCGTCGAGGCGTTCTCCCGGCGATGGGGGAAGCCCGTCCTCCTGGAGACCTGGTCCGAGCAGTTCTTCTATTTCGCGATGAAGTACGAGTGGAACTTCGTGGACCTGAACGACAAAGCGGCCGCCCTCACGACGGACCAGATCGACACGGAGAACGCGAAGCGATTCGGGATCACGTACGCGGACGAGACGGGCCAGGCGCGCCACCCGTTCATCCTCCACCTGTCCCCGACCGGCGCGATCGAACGCGTGATGTACGCCCTCCTCGAGAAGGCGGCCGCGGACATCGCCGCGGGCCGGCCGCCCATGCTGCCCGTGTGGCTCAGCCCGACCCAGCTTCGCGTGCTGCCCGTGAGCGAGGACCAGCTGGACGCGGCGAAGGCGCTCCTCGGGCGGTTCCCCGGCGTCCGCGTGGACGTGGACGACACGGGGGACACGCTCGGCAAGAAGATCCGCCGCGCGGAGAAGGAGTGGGTGCCGTACATCGCGGTGATCGGGAAGAAGGAGGCCGCCTCGGGACGCCTCGCCGTCCGAGTCCGGTCGACGAAGGAGCAGAGGGACATGTCGACCGAGGAGCTGCAGGCGGAGATCGCGCGCCACCTCGCGGATCGGCCGTTCCGGCCCCTGCCCCTCGCAGCCCTCGTGAGCCGCCGGCCCACGTTCCGCGGCTAGCGCCACGCCCCACGGTCTCACTCGTGATAATCTCGGGCCGATTCTTATCTGCCGGGTCCCGGGTCGCGACCCGGTTCGGATGAAGCGGGACCTGATCGAGCTCCTCATGGGCGTCGGCGTCCTCGCCCTGGGGATCGGGGTCCTCCTGTTCACGTTCTCCCAGGCCCTGGGCCTCGCCCAGAACCCGGGCGACTTCCTGCGTGCCCAGGTCCCCGCGGACCCGCGCGGGCCCACCTCCACGTTCGACTGGACCGCGAACGACCTCGTCCTGTCCGTGGCGGATGCCTCGAACCGGGGCGACGCGCCGATCGTGGAGTGGTCCTGGGACTTCGGGGACGGCACGCGGGTCACGGGGCCGAACCCGGGGACGCACCCGTACGCCTCCTCGAGCGTGTACAACGT
>DATETY010000020.1:0-48068 GCA_035283365.1 Thermoplasmata archaeon
CCGCGTTCATGCTCCCGGGCCGGGTCGGGGACACGCCGATCCTCGGAGCCGGCCTGTACGCGGGCCCGCACGGGGCCGTCGCGACGACCGGCATCGGGGAGGAGATCCTGAAGCGGGTCCTCGCGAAGTTCGTGTACGACCTGCTCGCGGGCGGGTCCCCCGTCCAGAAGGCGGTCGACCGTGGCGTCGCCCTGTTCCCGCGAGATATCTCGGTCGGGATCATCGCGGTCGGGGACCGCGGGTGGGGCGAGGCGTGCGACCGCGAGATGGCCTACTACGCGTCGAGCTCGCGTCGAACCTTTTAAGACGACCCTTGACATGCTGGGCCATGCCACACCGTGTATGCGGGGGGATTGGGGTTGTCCCGACGGAGCGCGCTGACGAGCAAGATCGAGGCGGAGGTCAAGCTCCTGGAGCGCCACGTGGCGATGCTCCAGGCGATCATGGAGAACCAGCCCATCGGGATCATCCGCCTCTCCGAGCTGATGAAGTACCCGCAGCACAAGGTGCGGTATTCCCTGAGGATCCTCGAGCAGGAAGGCCTCATCAAACCGTCCCCCGAAGGGGCCGTCACGACGGACCGGCTCGAGGAGTTCCTGGATTACCTGAAAGGGGTCCTCGACGGGATGTCCGCGACCGTGCAGAACCTGCGGAAGTCCATCGGGTAGCGTCGCGCGTGCGCACTCAACAAACTATTTGAGTCACCCGATTTTATGGCCGCACGGGCCGTCGTAGCTCAGTCTGGTAGAGCTCCTGACTGTTAATCAGGTGGTCTCCGGTTCGAATCCGGACGACGGCGTCCACGTTCAGGGACCTGGCCGCAGGCGGGAGCCGAAATGGTCCCGGGGTCCCGTCGTGGTCGCGTACCTATTCTTGGAGTAGGTGATCCGCGGGCTCCCGCGGGTCCCCAATCATCTCGCGCGCGCCTGGCTGGGCCCCTTCAAGTGGTCCCGTTCACCGTCCGGCGGACGAGCACGTCGAGGTCCGCCTCGTGCCGCGGCTTCCGGCGGCCCGCGAGGAGATCCCGCTGGGCGTCCCGGATTCGCCTCGGCAAATGGGCCCACACGCCCCGGGCCTTCGTCGCTAGCTTGCGCTCGGCGTCGCGGATCGTGCCGCCCACCGCGGCGAGGTCCAGGCCGACGATGGTCCCGTCGAACACGTACACGTGGAGGTTCCCCTTGAAGAAGCACGAGGAGTACGGGATGGGCAGGAGCCCTTCCCGCTCGCAGCGTTCCATGAACCGGGCCAGGGCCCCGGGAGGAAGCCGGACGGCCCGCGCGGCCTCCGTGAGCACCTCGATCGTGGCGACGTGTACGCCGTCCTTGCGGTGCGTGTCGAAGATGTGCGGCCTCCCATCGATCTCGAGGATTCCGTACGAGGTGTCCTGGGTCTCCGCATCGAAGATCCGGAGGGACCGTTCCGCCGGAATGAGCCGCCGGAGGTCGCGCAGATCGCGGTTCGTCCTCGACAACGGGGTCGCCGGGGTTCGGAACGGGCGATCCGTATTAGTCCGTTTCCGCGACGGGGATCCGCGGGGTCGCTTCACGCGCGCTTCATGGCCTTCGACCGGCGGCCGTTCGGCCGAAGCAGGTGGTCCCGGATGACGTCCCGCGCGCCCGTCACCCGCTCCATGTCGCCGTCCCACCGCTCGAGCACGTCCCCGTACGTGAGTTCGATCCGGTCTAGCACGGAGCGCACCCGCCTCCGCGTGCTCGCGGACTCGCGCCCTGCGTAGACGACCGCGAGGTACACGAGCTTCCCGCGCTCGATGAGGATCCGGTAGTCCCCGAAGTCGAGCTGGTGCAGCTCCCGGTGCTCCCCGTACCGGAACGCGTCCCGCACGAACTCCTGGACGGCCGTGAGCATCCCGCTCAGGACGTCCTCGTCCTTCTCCTCGACGAGGGTCCGGGACAGGTGGTACATGAGGACCCCATCCCGGTACACGAGGAACACCTCCTCGATGTTCACGCCCCGCCGCCGGATTGCGATGGCGAGCGGGACCCCGGCCAAGGCGAGCCCTCCCAGGGTCACATACAGCAGGGTCATCGTGTCCGACACGACGAGGATCGGTTGCGGGTCCGATCGGACGTACCCGATGACGGTCCCCGCGCCGTTCGTGAAGTACGCCTCGAACACGTTCGAGACGGGCGTTCGCGAAGTGACGTTCTCTCGGACCCTCAGGTCGAGCGTCACGATCTCTACCTGGCCCGGCTCGACGTCCGCGTAGGTCCAGTTCAGGACGCTCGTGCCCTCCGCGCGCGCCGAGGAAGCGTATTGGACGACTTCGAACCGCCCGTCCACGGCATCGAGGAGCCAGACGGTCCTTGCGGTCGAGGACCCGGTGTTCTCCATTCGCAACTCGTACCGGACGATCGTCCCGGGGAGCGCTTCCGCCGGACTCACGACTAGCTGCAGGTCGATGACGGGTGCGGCGAACGTCACGGCCACGGCGGCCGGGGTCGCGGTCCGAAGGTTCCCGTTCTCGTCCGTGTAGTCCCCGGAGAGGAGGAGGCCCGCCTCCGCGCCGTCCACGGCGGTCGGCCTCGCGCGGAGCTCCAAGGTAAACATCGCCACCCCCGGGGGCCGGTCCTGCCACTGCCACCGGACGGCCCCGCTCGACACGGTACGCTGGCCGTCCGCCGTGTCGCCCACGTAAACAAAGCTGGCGGGGAGCGAGAGGTTGAGCCAGACGTCGCCTGCCGTCCCGCTCCCCGCGTTAGTGTGAGTCACCGTGACGAAGAGGGTCTCGCCCGCTTCCACGGTCACGGTCCCCGGCGTCGCCCCCAGGAGGAGCCGAGGCCCCACGACGACGACCGCGTCCGGCGTGAGCGCGAGCCTCGGGAGGGCGTTCCCGTTCGCGTCCTCGTACTCGATCGTCCCACCGACGGTCAGGGCCTGGCCGTCGAGCGCCCCCGCGCCGATCGAGGCGTTCAGGAACGTCCGGTGGGTCCCGACGGCCGCGGCCGTGAACACGAACCGCGCGACGCCCCCCGACACGCTCGCGGGCCGGCTCGCGTTGAGGAACGTGAGACTCGCGTCCAAGGAGAGGTTCAGCCACAAGGACCGGGTCGGCTCGTTCCCCGTGTTCGCGAAGTCGACGGTCACCGCGACGGGGTCGCCCGCGAGCGCCTGCGCCGGCTCCACGGTCAGCACGGTCCCTCCGATCCGGGGCGAGACGGCCGTGACGGACGCACTCGCGGTCCGGGTCGGCATGAGGGCCCCGTTCGCGTTCGTGTACGCGAGGCTCGCCGCGTTCGTCAGGTTCGTCCCCGGGGAGAGCCCCGCCGCGGCCAGAGCGACGAGCTCGAACGACCACGCGGTGCCCCCTGTCAGGTTCGTGAATCGGATCTGGATCACGCCCCCCGCGAACGACACGGTCCCGCCGAGCGCCCCGGCCGTGTTCGACACGTATCCGAGACCCGAGGGGAGCGTGTCGTTGAGCCAGAGGACAGGCGCGACCTCTCCTGCGTTCGCGATGGAGACCGTGAACGTGACGAGCTCCCCCGCGTGGACGATCCCTCGGTCCGCGGACTTCGCGAGGGCGATCACGGGGCCGTTCAGCACGACGTCCACGGCGACGTCCACGGCGGGCCAGGGGTGTCCCTTCGCGTCCACGAACTCAACGCGGACCTGGTTCCCGAAGAACGGTACCTGCGGGATCCCCGAGCGGACCTCCACCTCGAGCGAGAGGAGGCGGCTCCCTACGTCTAGCGCGGCCCACGTCCAGTTCGATGGGCCCGTCCGGTTCGCGGGGTCCGAGTCCGCGAGGAGGAGCACCTCGGAGGGCAGCGTGTCGTTCACCCACACGGTCCCCGTCGGCGCAAGTCCCGTGTCGTTCACCCAGATCTCATAGAAGAACCGGTCCCCGCTCCGGACATTCGCCGCGGTCGCGACCTTCGTGACGCGCACGTCGGGTGAGCTCACCTCGGCCGCCGCGGCCGCGACGTCGACGACCCCGTTGATCTCGACCCCGGTCACCTCGATGCGGTACGTGCCGTCCTCCAGGGCGGGCCCCATGACGTATTCGTACAGCCTCCAGACGCTGGGCGACGAGGCGTCCGTCGACAGGAGGGCCATCGGCACGTCGTCCACGACGACGCCTCCCGAGGGCGCCGTGATCCGGACCCTGGAGGCCAGGATGTCCGCGCTGCCGAACGGGTCCGAGACGTTCGTCCGGATCGCGAGGCCGTCCATGGCCGTCCATGTCGTCGCGGGTCCGGACAGGTCCCGGAGCTGGAGCGCATCCACGCGGACGTACGTCGGAGTGGCGAGTTCGACATGCGAATCCGCGAACGTGGAGTTGAACGCCAGGTCCGCGTTGCCCGTGCTGTTCCCGAGGTTCGAGACGCGCACGCGGATCTGGTGGCCCGCCGCGAACGTGTGGTCGAACGCCGCGAACGGGATCAGGAAGGGTTGGAAATCGTCGAAGTTGTTCGTCGTGATTCGGGCGACTTTCGAGGTCACGACCACGAGCGACACGCCGTTCCAGTCGGCCAAGGTGACCGCGACGTTGAGGTCCTCGGGGCGGTTCTGCTCCGAATCGAGGAACAGGACCGCGTCCAGGTCCACGGCCCGAAAGGCCCGCGCCAGAGGCGGACTCAGGTCGAATTCGATGGGCGGGTCCCCCCGGTCGAGGGGGAGCACGACCTGCTCGGCGAGCCCTCCCGTCGGCCTCGAGGTGGACAGGCCGTGGGGCGCCGGGGCGTCCGGGACCAGGTACAGCTGCTTCGCCGCGATCCCGACCGTGACGGAGGCCTCGGCCTCCGATCCGGTCCGGGGGGCTCCCGTCGCGTTCGCGTACGCCAGGACGACCCCCTGGACGAGGACGGAGCCGGGCTCCACGCCGACCTCGACCCGGAATGTGACCGTGAACCCGTGGACCCCGTTCGGGACGCCGTCGAACGTGAACGCCGGGAACGGGCTCGACGATCCCGAGGCCGTGTCCGACACGTACGTCAGGCCCGCGGGCAGACTGTGATTCACCCAGACCCGTTGAGCCGTGAGCGTGCCCGTGTTGTTGTAGTACACGGTGAACGGGATCTCGTCCCCGGGCATCGCGTCTCGGCGCGACGCTGCGATCCCGACGGTCACGTTCGCGTCGAGCTCGCGTCCCCACGTGGAGAAGTACATGTCCGTGACGAACGTCGTGTTGCTCCAGCCGAAGCCGACCGTCATGGTCATGGCCCAGCCGTCCGGATACGAGTCCTGATTGTCCGCGCTGCGGTACCATCGGTACGAGTCCGTGAGGGGCTGGCCATGTCTCGCGACGATCCAGTAGCGCGCACCCTGCGCGAGGACGGGTTCCCCCGCGAAGGCCACGTTCACGAGGGCGATCGCGGATCCCGAGGCGATCTCGGTCGATGCGAGGACCGTGGCCGAAGGCCGGGCCCCGTCGTCCGGGCGGATCGAGACGTTCAGCAGGTCCGACGTGGAGCCCGTGTTCTGGAGCCGGAGGGTCACGCGGAGGAGCCCGTAGGTGTGCGTCGCGACGAACGACTGCGCGACGCTCTGGCCCGAGAACACGTCGAGGTTCGACGTGCTGATCACGGGGTTCGACTCGTACGTCCGCTCCCCGAACCCGCTCGCAGGTCCGACGAGGAGGGACACGCCCGTCCCGAGGAGGAGGACCCCAAGTAGGAGGGAGGCTGGCAGGCGACGGCTCACACCGATGGCCTCTGGGGTTCGGGTCGGTCGGACGCGATAAGACCCCACCGCCGCGGTTATCCACCTTGATAATTTTTCTCAAGGGGCACCTTTTTGGCCCGCGGCCCCTTCCGTCCCGTCATGGAGGCCCTCGGGCTCGATGCCCGCGTCCTGGAGGCCGTGCAGGCCCTCGGGATCGAGTCGTTCACGGAGCCCCAGCGCCGGGCCATCCCGCGGATCCTCGCGGGCGCGAACGTCCTGCTCGTGGCCCCGACCGGGATCGGGAAGACGGAGGCGGCCCTCCTGCCGATCCTCCACGCGATCCTGCGCGACAAGCCGAAGGCCGTGAGCTGCCTTTACGTGACCCCGCTGCGCGCGTTGAACCGGGACATGCTCCGCCGGATGACGTTCTTCGCGGAGCGCCTCGGCGTCGGGGTCGCCGTGCGGCACGGGGACACGTCGCCGAAGGAGCGGGCCCGCATCATGCGGGAGCCCCCGGACATCCTCATCACGACCCCGGAGACGTTCCAGATCCTGTTCACGGGCCGGAACGTCCGGGACCAGCTCCGCGCCGTGCGGTGGGTCGTCGTGGACGAGATCCACGAGCTCGCGCCGGACGAGCGCGGGGCCCAGCTCGCGGTGGGCCTCGAGCGGCTCCGGGACCTCGTGGGCCGGGACGTCCAGCGGATCGGCCTGAGCGCGACGGTCGGGGATCCGGAGGAGGTCGGGCGTTTCCTCGTGGGCGTCGGACGGGACGTCGAGGTGATCCGGGCCGCGGTCCCCAAAGGGGTCCGGATCCGGGTCGAGATGCCCGTGCCGGAGACGGGCGACGCGGAGATCGCGGACCGGCTCCGAGTCCAGCCCATCCAGGGTACCGCGATGCGCCGCTGCCATGGCCTGATCCAGGAGCACGAGTCGACCCTGTTCTTCGTGAACACGCGGGACACGGCGGAGTTCTTGTCCTCGCGCCTGGCGGCCTGGTATCAGGACCCGACGATCGGGGTCCACCACGGGAGCCTGTCCAAGGAGGTCCGGGTCCAGATGGAGGACGACTTCAAGTCGGGCCTCCTCCGGGCCCTCATCTGCACGTCGTCCCTCGAGCTCGGGATCGACGTGGGGAGCGCGGACTTCGTCCTCCAGTACAACTCCCCGAGGGAGGTCGCGCGCCTCGTGCAGCGGATCGGACGCTCGGGCCACGGGGTCGGGGACGTCTCGGACGGGCTCATCCTCACGACGGACGAGGACGAGGCCGCGGAGGCCGCCGTGATCGCGCGCCGGGCCCTCGCGGAGGAGATCGAGCGGGTCGAGGTGCGGCAGGGGAACCGGTCCGTCCTCGCGAACCAGCTCGTCGCGATGGCCGTCGCGGAGCGGTTCCTCCCCGCGGACCGCGCGTACGACGCGGTCCGGCGCACCTGGCCGTTCCGGGACCTGCCCCGCGCGGAGTTCGACGGGGTCCTCTCGCAGCTCGACGGCCTGAAGGTCCTGTGGCACCGCGAGGGCCGGATCGGCCGGAGCGGTCACTCCCTCCCGTACTTCTACGAGAACATCTCGATGATCCCGGACGTCCGCACGTACCGGGTCATCGACCTGAGCTCTCGGCGTTCGATCGGCACGCTGGACGAGTGGTTCGTCGCGGAGAACGCGAAGCTCGGGGAGAGCTTCATCATGCGCGGGACCGCATGGCGCGTCGCGGACATCAAGGAGGACCACCTCCTCGTGGAGCCGGTCCGGGAGATCGGGGACGTGCCGTCGTGGGTCGGGGAGGACATCCCCGTGCCCTTCGAGGTGGCCCAGGAGGTCGGGCGGATCCGGAGGGAGCGGGATCTCGCCGCATATCCGTTGAACGGCCACGGGGCCGACCGGATCCTCGAGTACCTCGGCTCCGCGGGCGACTCGCCCGTCGCGACGGACACGCGGATCACGATCGAGGCGTCCCGGGACCTCATCGTCGTGAACGCGTGCTTCGGGTCCAAGGTGAACGAGACTCTCGGACAGCTCATCTCGAGCCTCGTGAGCGCGCGCTTCGGGCAGAGCGTCGGGGTCCAGACGGACCCGTACCGGATCGCCCTCGAGGTCCCGCGGAGCGTAGACCCGAAGCGGATCGAGGAGATCCTCCGCCCCGAGGACCCGGACGCCCTGGGCCCGCTCCTCCGGCTCGTCCTGAAGAACGCGGCCGTCCTCCGCTGGGCCTTCGTCCACGTGGCGAAGAAGTTCGGGGCCCTCCGGCGGGACGTGGACTGGCAGGCCGTCTCGATCCCGCGGTTGCTCAAGGCCTTCGAGAACACGCCGCTCCTCGAGGAGGTCCTCGACAAGGTGTTCTGGGAGCGGATGGACGTCTCGCGGACCGCGGAGGTCCTCCGCCGGATCCGGGCCGGGGAGATCGAGATCGTCGTGACGCGCCTCACCCCGATCGGGCGGCGGGGCCTGGACGCGGGCCGGTTCCTCGTGGTCCCGTCGCGGGCCGATCACGCGACCCTCATGGCCGTGAAGGCGCGCCTCGAGAAGGAGACGGCCACGTTCCTCTGCCTCTCGTGCAAGGCGTCGTGGCGCGAAACCGTCCGGGAGGTCCCCGCGAAGGTCCGGTGCGCCTTGTGTGGGGGGCTCATGGTGGCCGTCGTCGCGCCGTACGAGAAGGACCGGATCGCGAAGCTCGACCTCGAGGCGCCCGACAAGGAGAGCCGCATGCTTGGGAAGCGCCTGTTCACGAACGCGAGCCTCGTGATGGCCCACGGCCGCAAGGCCGTGCTGGCCCTCATGGGCCGCGGGATCGGGGAGGACACGGCCGCGAGGATCCTCCGCGGGTTCCACGAGGGAGAAGAGGACTTCCTGCGGGACGTCCTCGCGGCGGAGGTCCAGTACGCGCGGACGAAGCGATTCTGGGACTGACCGCGTCGGAGGCCAAAGAAAAGGGGAGCCCTGCGGGGCATCGGGAGGAGGACCGCAACACCCCGCCGGGCTCTCGGTGTGGGCAATCTATGGTGTGAGGGAGATCATGAAAAGGGGGTAGGGCCCACGTTCCGGGAGCCAGCCACCCTGCCTCCCCGACAGGTCGAGACGTTCCGGTATGGTTCCGGAAGCGACGATTCATGGCGGTCTGCCGTATATAAACATTACGCAGTTTTGCTCCTTCCTCGTTGCGGACCGGTTAACGGAACGCGCGTCCCCGTTGCGGACGAGCAGTCCGCGGGGCGCGCCTCCGTGATTTGGCCTTCGCCCGAAGCGTGCCCGGACCCGAGTGGTTTCATTTCCGGGACGCAGGGCGCAACGTTTATCGCGGCCGGGCCGCCTCGAAACGACCGGTCCCTCCGTTGCCTACCGAGCCGAAGGTCGCGTGCCGCGTCTGCGGCACCGTGAACGTCGCGAGCGCGGATGCGTGCACCTCGTGCGGGGTCTCCCTGACCCGCGTCCATACGATCGAGGGCATGGAGAGTCTCCTCGAGGACCTGCTCGACACGGGGCCGGAAGGCTACGCAGAGGGCTCAATCTCCTCGGACATGTCCCTCGACATCGATGCGGAGATCGTGGACGAGCTGCTCGACTCCCTGCTCGTCGAGGAGGCCTCCTCGGGCCAGCCGACGGGCCTCACGTTCGAATGTCCCCTGTGCGGCACGGAGGTCCGCGCGGAGGCGAAGCGGTGCGACCACTGCGGGTCCGAATTCGAGGACGTCGTCCTGGAACCCTCCGAGCCGGCCCCCGCCGCGGCGCCCCCCCAGGCTGCGCCCGCTCCGCCCCCGGCCCCTCCGCGCCGCAAGGCCCGCGGCAAGGACATCCCCGTTGGCGCCGTCCCCACGGAACCGAGCTCCCGGGGAAGACTCCTCCTCACGGGGCGGCTCATCGACCTCGTCGTGTTCGGGACCGCGGCGGCCCTCGTGGCCCTGTTCGTCGGCTTGAGGCTGTACTCCTGGTCCTCGATCGGTGCGGACCCGATGCCCCTCGCCGTGTTCCTGTCCGTCGCGATCGGAGGGATGGGCGCGGGGTTCCTCCTGTTCCGCCTGTCCACGAGCCTCATCGCCCATGGGGACCGCCTCGTGAAGGAAGGCCGGTACCAGGAGGCCGTCGCGTACTTCGACCGGGCGATCCGGATGGGCCACAGGCCGTCCAACGCGTGGACGTCGCGGGGGGTCGCGATGAAGCGGGTCGGGCGCCTCGACGAGGCGCGCCGATCCCAGGAGATGGCCGTCCGGCTCGATTCAGAGAACGAGATTGCCTGGTGCAACATGGGGGACCTGTACTTCCGCCTGGAGGACTACCCGAAGGCCCTCGAGTCGTACGAGAAGGCGATCGGGATCCGCCCCCGGTACGCGATCGCGTGGAACAACAAGGGCGCGGCCCTCGCCCGGATGAACCGGTTCGAGGAGGCGCGCGCGTGCCACGACCGGGCCGTGAAGCTCCAGCCCCGCTACGTGGCCGCCTGGCTGAACCGCGGCGAAGTGCTGGCCCGGCTCGGGGAGCGGGACGAGGCCCAGAAGTGCCTCGAGCGGGCGCGGGCCCTCGGCGCATGACGCGCGGCGGGAATCAGTCCCGGTCCACGGCCAGCACGTAGATCTCGGAGCTCTTCGGGGCCGACGCGGCCGGCTTCACGATCCTCACGTCGCGGAAGCGGGCCCGGACCTTCGTCCGGAAGCCGCGCACCCCCTCCCCGTCGAAGACCTTCGCGAGGAAGGTCCCGCCCGGCCGAAGGGCCCGGACGGCGAAGGAGAGGGCGGCCTCCGCGAGGTCGAGGGTCCGCGCCCCGTCGTACGGGCGCGCGCCGCTCAGGTGCGGGGCCATGTCGCTCATCACGACGTCCGCGGGCCTCCGGAGGAGCTCGAACAAGGTCGCCTGGACGGACGGGTCCGAGAAGTCCCCGCGGACCCGCTCGACTCCCTCCATGGGCCCCATCGGGACCGCGTCCACGGCGACCACGCGGCCCCGGGGCCCCACCCGCTCCCGCGCGACCTGGGCCCAACCCCCGGGAGCCGCCCCGAGGTCCACCACGACGTCCCCTTCGCGGAACAGGCCGTGCCGATCGTCGATCTGAGCGAGCTTGATCGCCGCGCGGCTCCGGTACCCCCGGCGCTTCGCGAGTCGGTACGCGGGATCCCGACGCCGGCCCTTGACCCAGTCTCTCGGCACGTCGGCTCCGATGGCCACCCACGGGATAAGGATTCGGCGGTCGGCGCACGAACGTTCTAAATAGCGTCCGGGTTTCCTCTGCCGAGGGGTCCATGGTCCGGACGTATGCGGAGGCGGGCGTCGATCAGGACGAGAAGGCGGCCCACATCGCGGCCCTCGTGTCCGCCCTCACGTACCGACGCCGGGGAGTGGGCCGGCCCCTCACGAAGATCGGACACTTCACGGGCCTCGTGGACCTCGGGACGAAGGCGCTGGGCCTGTGCACGGATGGCGTGGGCTCGAAGGTCCTCGTCGCGAATGAGATGCGCACGTGGGACACGGTCGGGATCGACTGCGTCGCGATGAACGTGAACGACATGGTGTGCATCGGCGCGGAGCCCATCGCGTTCGTCGACTACGTCGCCCTGGAGGCCTACGACCGCGAGGTCGCGCGACAGATCGGCGTCGGGCTGAACCGCGGCGCGCAGCTCGCGGGCGTCTCGATCGTCGGGGGCGAGATCGCGGTCCTCCCGGAAGTCGTCCGCGGGTTCGACCTCGTGGGCACGTGCTTCGGCGTCGTCTCGAAGAGCCGGGTCATCGACGGCCGCGCGATTCGCCCCGGCGAGGTGATCGTCGGGCTGCCGAGCTCGGGGATCCACTCGAACGGGCTCACCCTGGCCCGGCGGATCCTACGCGACGCGGACCTCACCGTGTTCGACCCGGTTGGCGGGAGCGACAAGGCCTGGGGGCCGACCCTCCTCGAGCCGACCGCGATCTACGTCCGCCCGATCCTCCGCGCCCTGCGGCGGGGCCGCGTCCACGGGATGGCCCATATCACGGGCGGCGGGCTCCGGAACCTGGTCCGGCTGAACGGCCGCGTGCGTTTCGTCATCACGGACCCGCTCGCGTCCCCCGCCGTGTTCCGCGAGCTCCAGCGGATCGGCGGCGTCGAGGACCGGGAGATGTACCAGACGTTCAACATGGGGATGGGATTCGCCGTCGTGTGCCCCGAGGCCGTATCGAAACAAGTCCTCCGGGCCCTGAGGCCCCAGCTCGACGCTCGGATCGTCGGGCACGTGGAGCGGGGACGCGGGGTCGCCCTGGAGCCGCTCGGCCTGTCGTGGGACTCGTATTGACCGGGTGGGTCCCGCGGCCTCCGCGGTCCTCTTCGACATCGACGGGACGCTCCCCGACACGGCCCCCGCGATCGTCGCCGCGGTGAACGAGGCGATCCCGGACCGCGGGTTGCGCCCCTTCTCGATCGACGAGCTGCGCCCCCTCTTCGGCCGGCCGGTTCAGGCCCAGCTCGAGGTCCTCCGAGGGGTCACGGGCCCCGAGGCGGACGCGTTCACGGATCGATACTACGATCGGTTCATGGCCCGCATGGAGTCCGCCGTCGTCGTGTATCCGGGCGTGCGGAAGACGCTCCCCCGTCTCACGGCGGCTCGGATCGGGACGATCTCCACGCGCCGCGCGAAGGAGGCCCGTCGCATGCTGGAGTTCGCTCGGCTCGCGACCCACTTCACCTGGATCGTGGGCGGGGACCAGGTCGCCCGGCCCAAGCCCGATCCGGATCTGCCCCTCCTGGCCGCGCGGCGCCTGGGCGCGGATCCGACCGCGTGCGTCGTGGTCGGAGACAGCCCCGTGGACGTGCTCGCCGGGAAGGCCGGGGGATGCGGACCGTCGCGGTCTCGTACGGCTACGGGGATCCGGAGACGATCCGCGCGGCGGGACCCGATGCGACGAGCGACCGGTTCGAGCGGCTCCCGGACATCCTGGACGAGACGGGGCCGTAGGCCGACCGAGGCGCGTCCCTAAGCTCCCGCGCGCATTCCGGCCCACGGGGAAGGCGCATGGCAGGACTCCTCAGCGGGATCCGCGTGGTCGACGTGTCGCGCGTGATGACCGGACCGTACGGCTCGATGATGCTCGGGGACCTCGGCGCGGAGGTGATCAAGATCGAGCGGCCGGGCCGCGGCGACGACACCCGGGAGTGGGGCCCGCCGTTCGTGGGAGGGGAGAGCGCGTACTTCCTGAGCGTGAACCGGAACAAGAAGAGCGTGACCGTGGACCTGAAGGCGGAGGCCGGTCGAGACATCGTCCTCGACCTGGCCCGCACGGCGGACGTCTTCCTCGAGAACTTCTCCCCGGGGACCGCGGATCGGCTCGGGATCGGATACGAGGCCGTGCGGGCCGTGAATGCGGGCATCGTGTACTGCTCCATCTCGGGTTTCGGGCAGGACGGCCCGTACCGGGACGTGCCCGCGTACGACCTCATCCTGCAGGGGATGGGCGGTCTCCAGGCGATCACGGGCGAACCCGGACGGCCGCCCCTCCGGATCGGGGTCGCCGTCGCGGACATCGCGGGCGGGATGTTCGCCGCCTCCGCGATCACGGCCGCCTTGGTCTCTCGGCTGCGGACGGGCCAGGGTGCCCACCTGGACGTGTCCCTCCTCGACTCGCAGCTCGCCTGGCTCACGTACATGGCCGGGCTGTACTTCGCGACGGGCTTCGAGCCGGGACGGCTCGGATCGAAGCATCCGCAGATCGTCCCGTATGCGTCTTTCGCCACGTCGGACGGATTCGTGAACGTGGCGGTCGGGAACGACGACATGTTTCGCCGGCTGTGCGAAGCGATCGGCCGACCCGGGCTCGCGTCGGACCTTCGGTTCGCGACGAACCCGCGGCGCGTGGAGAACCGCGGCGTGCTCGAACCGATCCTCGAGGAGACGTTCGCGGGGCTGAGCACCGCGGACGCCCTTCGCGCCCTGCGGGGCCACGGGGTCCCGGCGGGGCCGGTCTACCGGCTCGGCGAAATCGAACGGGACGAGCACGTGAGGGCGCGGGGCAACGTCCTCTCGCTGTCCCATCCGAAGGCGGGGACCGTGCGCCAGTTCGGGCCACCCGTCCGGTACTCGGGGGACGCACCTTCGCACCGGCCCCCGCCGCTCCTCGGCGAGCACACGGAGGAGGTCCTCGGGTCGATCGGCTATTCCCGGGACCGGATCGAACGCCTCCGGAAGGCGGCCGTCGTGTGACGCGATGCGTCGCGCCCTCCGGATGCGATGCGAGACCTACGCGACCTTCGGGATCCGCGTGCCGCAGTACATGCAGAAGGCGGCTCCGGGGCCGAGCGGCTTCCCGCAGCCCGGGCAGAATCCCGGGGACGCCGGCTCGGATGCCGCGGCGGGCGGGACCGCGTCCCCGGGGCCCGCCACCGAGGACGGCGCCGTGGACCATGCCGCGGCCGGCGCGGTCGGAGGGGGCCCCCGCGGGACCCACGGGGGCGGCGCCTGGCCGGGCCATCCGGGGGGCGGGGCGATCGAGGCATGGAGCCCGTTCAGGCCGTCCATGAGACGGTCCGAGGTCTTCCCGTAGACTAGGAGGAGGACCACGTATCCGATCACGGCGAGCCCCGGCGGGAGGAACACGGCCCCGACGATCATCTGGAAGAGCCGGGATGCCTCGAGGGGATCCACGACGAACGGACCCGAGAGAACCTCGACGACCCGAATCGTGAGCCAGCCGACAATCCCGATACCGGCCACTCCGAGGATCGGGATGAGGAAGCTCGCGATATCGGTTCTCCGACGCATCTCCGGGGCCTGCAGGGCCCGCACGAAGTACCGATACATCTGGCCCTTGAAGCTCACCCCCGCGGTCCAGAAGCCGGTGATGAGGATCGGGACGTACACGGTCGGCGGGACCTGCCCCGTGAGGAAGAACGACGAACTCCCGAGGACGAGCAGGTACACGACGAGGACGGCCGCCGTGACGGACATCGTGGTCCCGAGCCACTTGAAGATCACCCCATATCCGGCGAAGCGAGCGTGCTCCATGCCGTACTCGTTCCGGCCGTGGTGCATCTTCAGGACGGATGACAGGCTCACCATGAAATTGATCACGAAGACGAGGATGAGGCCGCACGTGGCCGCTCCGAGGGTCGCGCCGACCACGAGGGCCGTCGCGAGGTCCACGGTCGCGATGAGGATGCTTGGGAGGGCGATCGCGAGGGCGAACGCGCCGAAGATGATGTCCAGGACGAGGGAGATCTTGTACGTCCGGATTCCTTGGACGGTCTCCGGGTTCACGAGGACCGCGGGCAGGTACGGGACGGGAGCCGCGCCGTACATCGGCGGTTGCATCGGCGCGGCATCCCGAGGCCACGGAATAAACGTATCGGGGGCGCGCCAGCGGGCGCGCGCAACGTGCCAAGCCTTTTTACAACCCCGGACCTTGTCCCCGAATCGTGGCGGCTCGGAAAGCGCGCCGCAAGGGGACGGGCGCGTCTCGGCCCTCCCGACCCGCGGAGCCGACCGCGGACGCGCGGACCCTGAGCGGCCTCCCCCTGGACCTCGTCGCGACCCCCTCTCCCGATGACGTGCGCAGGCACCTGGACCGGATCGGGTTCCCGGCGGAACCGCCGTTCGTGCGCGGGATCCACGCGACGATGTATCGGGGTCGCGTCTGGACGATGCGGCAGTACGCGGGGTTCGGCACCGCGGAGGAGACGAACCGGAGGTTCCGGTATCTGCTCGGGCAGGGGAACGACGGGCTCAGCGTCGCGTTCGACCTCCCGACCCAGATGGGCTACGATGGCGGCTCCCCCCTCGCGAAGGGCGAGGTCGGGAAGGTCGGCGTCGCCATCAGCACGATCGAGGACATGGCCCGTCTGTTCGACGGGATCCCCCTGGGCCGCGCGAGCACGTCGATGACGATCAACGCGACGGCCGCGATCCTCCTCGCCCTGTACATCGGGGTCGCGGAGCGGACCGGCGTCCCGCGGGCCGGCCTCCGCGGGACTGTCCAGAACGACATCCTAAAGGAGTACATCGCGCGATCCACGTACATCTACCCCCCCGCTCCATCCATGCGCCTGGCGCTCGACATCGTGGAGTTCTGTGCGAAGCAGGTCCCGAAGTGGAACGCGGTCAGCGTGAGCGGGTACCACATTCGGGAGGCGGGCGCGACGGCCGTCCAGGAGCTCGCGTTCACCCTCGGGGACGGGATCGCCTACCTGGAAGCGGCCGCGGCGCGCGGGCTCGATGTGGACCGGATCGCGCCCCAGATCGCGTTCTTCTTCAACGCGCACATCGACCTGTTCGAGGAGATCGCGAAGTTCCGGGCCGCGCGCCGGATGTGGGCCCGGATCATGCGGGAACGGTTCCACGCGACGCATCCGGACTCCCTGCGGCTCCGCTTCCACGCGCAGACGGCGGGGGTCGCGCTGACCGCGCAGCAGCCGGAAAACAACGCGGTGCGCGTCGCGATTCAAGCCCTCGCGGCGGTCCTCGGAGGCGCGCAGTCCCTCCACACGAACAGCATGGACGAAGCCCTGTCCCTACCGACCGAGCAAGCCGTCCGACTCGCGGTCCGCACGCAGCAGGTGCTCGCGCACGAGAGCGGCGTCGCGAACACGGTCGACCCGGCCGGAGGCTCGTACCATCTCGAGGCCCTCACGGACCGGGTCGAAGCGGACGCGTGGTCCCTCCTGGAGGCGATCGACCGGAAGGGCGGGATGCTCCAGGCGATCGAGACGGGCTGGATCCAGCGGCAGATCGCGGAGTCCGCGTATCGGTACCACCTCGAGCTCGAGCGAGGGGCGCGGACCGTCGTCGGCGTGAACGCGTACGCGGAGGGAGGCGCGCCTCCGCGCCCCTCGCGCGTCGACGCAGGGGTCGAGGCGCGGCAGGTCGCGCGGCTCCGGGCGTTCCGCAGGGAACGTGATGCCGCGAAGGCGCGGGCCGCCGTTCGTCGCGTGATCGCCGCGGCTTCCTCGGACGAAAACCTCGTCCCTCCGATCCTCGCGGCCGTGAAGGCTCGCGCGACCCTGGGCGAGGTGAGCGACGCGCTCCGCGAGGTGTTCGGCGAGTACCGGCCGAGGGAGGCCGCGTGATGGGCCCGCTCGACCACGTGGGCATCGCCGTGCGGCGGCTCGACGAGGGGATCGCCCGGTACCAGCTGCTGGGCCTCGGACCCGAGTCCATCGAGGACCTCCCCGCGGAGGGCGTCCGGGCCGCGTTCCTCCCCGCGGGAGACGTGCGGCTCGAACTCCTCGAGTCGACCCGGGCGGACAGCGCGATCGCGACGTTCCTCGAGCGGCGAGGGGAAGGCCTGCATCACGTCGCCTTCCAGGTCGACGACGTGCGGGAGGCGATCGCCTCCGCGGAGATCGCGGGGTTCCGCCTCGTGGACCGCGAGCCCCGACGCGGGGCCCGGGGCCGGCTCGTCGCGTTCGTCCACCCGAAATCCGTGCACGGCGTGCTCGTCGAACTCGTCCAGCCCCCGACCTCCCGAGAACGTTGAAATACGCGCGGGGGCGTGGGCCGCGCGTTGAAGCTCGGCGAGTTCCACGCCTCCCACCGGAGGTTCGTGGGTCGGACCGTGTCGCACTACGACGCCGTGGAGTCGACCCAGGACACCGCGAAGGAGCTCCTCGAGTCCGACCTCGAGGACGGCCTCGTGATCTGGGCGGACCGGCAGGCCGCGGGCCGCGGCCGCCACGGCCGAGCCTGGGCGTCCCCGAAGGGGGGCCTGTACGTCTCCATGATCCTGCGCCCGAAGGGCCCGCACGCGCAGGTCCTCCAGCTGCTCATGGGGATCCCCCTCGTGAAGGCCCTCCGGCACTTCGGCGTGCTCGCGGGCCTCAAGTGGCCCAACGACGCGCTGTACCGGAATCGGAAGATCGCGGGGATCCTCGCGGAGGGCGTGTACCGCCGGGACGTGTTCCACGTGATCGTAGGGATCGGCGTGAACACGAACGTGGACCTCGACCAGCTTCCGCCCGACGTCCGGGAGACCGCGACGAGCCTCCGTCGCGAGGTCCCCCTGTTCGTCTCGAACGAGGAGTTCCTCGACTACTTCCTCGATCAGGCGGACCAGCATGCGTCGAGGTACGTGAACACGCCCGTCGAGATCCTCATGCGGGACTACCGCGGGCAGTGCACGACGGTCGGGAAGCGCGTGGCCGTGACGACTCCGAAGGGAAAGGTCGTGGGCCGGGGATTCGACATCACGCCGGAGGGTCACCTCATCGTCCTCGACGATGCGGGCACGAAGCACACGATCGCGGACGGCAGCGTGGACCACGTCTCCTGAGGCCCGTCCCCGAAGGATTCATACCGGGGACCCGCGTTCGACGCGGCCATGGCCGTGGACGAGCGGGTCGCGGAGCTCCGCCGCCGGAAGGCCCAGGCGAAGGAGGCCGGCGGGAAGGACCGCGTGAAGGCGCAGCACGCGAAGGGGAAGATGACCGCTCGGGAGAGGCTCGAGATCCTCCTGGACCCCGGATCGTTCGTGGAGACGGACGCCCTCGTGGAGCACCGCACGACGGACTTCGGGATGGACGCGAAGCGCATCCCGGGCGACGGCGTCGTGACGGGCCACGGGACCGTCGACGGCCGGACCGTGTTCGTGTTCTCCCAGGACTTCACCGTGTTCGGCGGGAGCCTCGGGGAGATGCACGCGAACAAGATCGTGAAGGTGATGGACGCGGCCATGAAGGTGGGCGCCCCCGTGATCGGGCTGAACGACAGCGGCGGGGCCCGGATCCAGGAGGGAGTGATCAGCTTGGGCGGCTACGCGGAGATCTTCTTCCGGAACGTCCTCGCCTCCGGGGTCGTGCCCCAAATCAGCGTGGTCCTGGGACCCTGTGCGGGCGGCGCCGTGTACAGCCCCGCGATGACGGACTTCGTCCTCATGGCGAAGGGGACCTCGTACATGTTCATCACGGGGCCCGAGGTGATCAAGGCCGTCACGGGGGAGGACGTCAGCTTCGAGGCGCTCGGGGGTGCGATGGCGCACGCGGAGAAGTCGGGCGTCGCGCACTTCGCCGTCGACGACGAACGGGCGACCCTCCGGCTCACGCGGCGCCTCCTGGCGTACATGCCCTCGAACAACCTCGAGGATCCGCCCGCCCTTCCCGTCGAGGATCCCGCGGATCGCCAGGACGCCGAGCTCGGCGCGATCGTCCCTCGGGAACCCGACCGGCCGTACGACATGCGGGACGTGATCGGCCGCGTCGTGGACCGCGGGTCGTGGCTCGAGGTCCACGAGCACTGGGCCCAGAACATCGTCGTCGGGTTCGCGCGGCTTGCGGGCCATCCTCTCGGGGTCGTCGCGAACCAGCCCCGGGTCCTCGCGGGGACCCTCGACATCAACTCCTCCACGAAGGCCGCGCGGTTCGTGCGTTTCTGCGATTGCTTCAACATCCCCCTCCTCACGTTCGTCGACGTGCCCGGTTTCCTCCCGGGGACCTCGCAGGAGCACGGGGGGATCATCCGGAACGGCGCGAAGCTCCTGTACGCGTTCAGCGAAGCGACCGTCCCGAAGGTCACCGTGATCACGCGCAAGGCGTACGGCGGCGCGTACGACGTGATGTGCTCGAAGCACATCCGGGGGGACTTCAACTTCGCATGGCCGGGCGCGGAGATCGCGGTCATGGGGCCCGAGGGGGCCGTCCAGATCATCTTCCGGAAGGAGATCGACGCCGCGAAGGACCCGAAGAAGCGCGAGGCGGACCTCGTCCGCGAGTACCGCGAGACGTTCGCGAACCCGTACATCGCCGCGAGGATGGGCTACCTGGACGACGTGATCGAGCCGCCGGAGACGCGTCCGCGCGTGGTCCGGGCGTTCGACGTCCTTCGGACGAAGCGCGAGGTGCGGCCCGCGAAGAAGCACGGAAACCTCCCCCTGTAGGCCCGACGCCATGATCCGCCGACTCCTCATCGCGAACCGCGGCGAGATCGCGATCCGCATCGCGCGCACCGCGCGGGCCATGGGGATCCGCTCGATCGGCGTGTTCTCCGAGGCGGACCGGGGGTCCCTCCACCTCGCGTCCATGGACGAGGCGTTCGAGCTGGGTCCCGCGGACCCCGCGGAGAGCTACCTCCACGTGGACCGGATCCTCGACGCGGCCCGGCGGGGCGCCGCGGACGCCGTCCATCCAGGGTACGGATTCCTCGCGGAGGACGCCCGGTTCGCGACCCGATGCGAGGAAGCCGGCCTCCTGTTCGTGGGGCCGCCGCCCAGGGCGATGCGCCTCGCGGGGGACAAGATCGCGTCGCGGACGGCGATGGCCCGGGCCGGCGTGCCCGTGACCGCCGGGGAGAATCGCGTCCTGCGGGACCCAGACGAGGCCCGGGAGGTCGCGGGGCGCCTCGGCTACCCGGTCCTGTTCAAGGCAACCGCGGGGGGCGGGGGCATCGGGATGTCCCGCGTGGACGGGCCCTCCGGGATCGAGGCGGGCTTCGAGGCCGCGCGCTCCGTAGCCCGCACGAACTTCGGGAATCCGGACGTCTTCCTGGAGGCGTACGTGGAGCGGGCACGCCATGTCGAGGTCCAGGTCCTCGTCGGGCCGCGCGGGAAGGCGGTCCATCTCGGGGAGCGCGAGTGTAGCGTCCAGCGCAGGCACCAGAAGCTCGTCGAGGAGACCCCGTCGCCGGCCCTGGGGCCGCGACAGCGAGCCGCGATCGGAAGGACCGCAGCGAACGGCCTCGAGGCCCTCGGCTACCGGGGGGCCGGCACGGTCGAGTTCCTCTACAAGGACGGTCGGTTCACGTTCAACGAGGTGAACGCGCGGCTGCAAGTCGAGCACCCGATCACGGAGGCCGTGACGGGGATCGATCTCGTCCGGCAGCAGATCCTCATCGCCTCGGGGGAGGAGCCGGAGGTGTCTCAGGCCGAGGTCCGGCGAACGGGCCATGCGCTCGAATGCCGGATCAACGCGGAGGACCCTCTCCGGAACTTCCTTCCGTCGCCGGGACGCGTCGTCGCGTATCGGGAGCCGTCCGGGCCTGGCGTCCGCGTGGATAGCGGCGTCGCGGCCGGTTCCGTCGTCCCTCCGATGTACGACCCGCTCGTGGCGAAGCTCGTCGTCCACGGCCGGAACCGCCTCGATTCGGTGCGGCGCATGCGGCTCGCGCTGGACGGCTTCGTGATCCGGGGCGTGAAGACGACGATCCCGTTCCACGTGTCGTTGCTCCGAGACCCTCGGTTCGCGAAGGGGACGTTGTGGACCACGATGGTGTCCGACCTGCGGCTCGCGGACCGGCTCCGGTCCCGCGGCCCCGCCGAGGTCCGCGTCGCCGCCATCGCGGCGGCGCTCGCGGAGGGCCAGGCCCTCGAGACGCTCGCGGGCGCCCATCCGTTCGTGCCCGGACGGCCCGGTCCGTGGGCCGTCGCCGGGAGGCGGGAACAGCTCGCAGGAGGTGCCCGTGCGGTTCCGCCTCGTCGTCGACGGTGAGGCTCACGACGTCGTGGTCCGACCCCGACGGGGCGGGGCCGTCGTGGAGGTCGATGGGGCATCGTACGTGGCGGCCGTCGGCAAGGGGGCCCAAGGGGTCGCCGTGCGGATCGGCGCGCGTCGACATCGGATCGAGGTGCGCGGCCTCGAGGTTCGGGTCGACGGGCAACGGGTCGACGTCCTGGTGCGGGACGTCCTCGCGGATCGCGGGACGCAGGCCGCGCCCGGCTCCGGCCCGACGGGCGTGTTCGAGATCCGGCCGCCCATGCCGGGTCGGATCGTCCGGCTCGCGGTCGTCGCGGGAGGCCGGGTGCGCCGCGGGGACCCGATCGCGGTTCTCGAGGCGATGAAGATGCAGAACGAGATCCCGGCGCCCGCGGACGGCGTCGTGCGCGAGGTCCACGTGCGGGAGGGGGAGACGATCGGCGCGGACCGGCTCATCGCCGTGCTCGAGGCCTCTTGACCCGAGTCGGCGAGAGCAGGTGGTTGAGCTTCGCCCGCTTCGTCTCGAGGTACCGCACGTTCGTCGGGCGAGCTCGCATCTGGAGAGGAATCCGCTTCGTGATCCGCACCCCGTGGCCTTCGAGCTCCGCGATCTTCGCCGGGTTGTTCGTCATGAGGTGGATCGAGCGGACGCCGAGGACGCCGAGCATGCAGGCCGCGCACTGGTACGTCCGGAGGTCCGCGGGGAACCCGAGGAAGCGGTTGGCCTCGACCGTGTCGAGGCCATGGTCCTGGAGGTGGTACGCGGCGACCTTGTTCGCGATGCCGATCCCGCGGCCCTCCTGGGCCAGATAGAGCAGGATGCCGCGCGTCGCCCGGCCGAGCCGCTTGAGGGCCGCGTCGAGCTGCTCCCCACAGTCGCACCGCTCCGAGCCGAACACGTCCCCCGTCATGCACTCGGAGTGGAGGCGCACGAGGACGTCCGCCCGTCCCGCGACGCGCCCTTTCACGAGGGCCACGTGCTCATCGCCCGTGAAGGGACATTGGAACGCGTGGATCCGGAACGGGCCGTACCGGGTCGGAAGGCTCGCGTCCGCGGTGAGATGGATGTCGTCGCAGGGACCTCCCGCCTCGCGTGTCATGCCGACGCGGTCCGAGGGGTCGGCCGTATTTAAGAACTCGTGTGGGCTCGAGGCGGCTCACCTCTCGAGATGGGCCGCGATCATCGCGGGGGCGGCGCCGAGGGCCGTCGCGGTCTCGAGGGATAGCCCGCGGCCCGTCAGGTCGAAGTGGTACGTGCCGAGGGGGTACACGTCCCGATCGTCGAGGCCTCGGGGCCCGAGGCCGAACACGAGGAGGAGGGACGTCCCGCGGGTGAGCAAGCCCGCGAGGTACTTCGCGCGGACGGCCTTCTTCGGATCCGGGCGGTTCGTCGTGACGACGGGGTCCCCGAGCTGCGGGGGGAAGCCGGCCCGCGGGAACTCGAACGCCTGGAATCTCCCCGCGGCCGCGAGGTCCCGGAGGTACTTGCCGCCCTCCCCGATGGAGGTCGTGCCCGCGACCCACGCGACGATCTCGATGGGCGTGCGGAGATCCTTCCCGTACGGGAAGCCGAAGGTCGCGAGGTTCGCGTCGAACGCGAGGGCGACGGGCCCCGCGCGGGCCAGCGCCCGCCGATGGGCCTCGTGGAACTTCACGGGGTCGTACGAGTTGTACAGGCCGATCGTCATCCGCCCCCGGGCCATGGTGGCCGGTCCATAGACCCGCGCGCTATTTTGAACTACCCCCGCGGCGTTCGCGCCCCGGATGCCGGCGCCGCACTACACGATCGACGGAGGTCGGATCGCGGGGACGCCCGGGCCCGCGTACATGGAGTGGGACATCCCCCGGCTCCGGAAGATGGGCTTCTCCGTCGTCGTGAGCCTCGAGTGCTCCCGCCTGAACACGTTCGAGATCCAGGACGCCGGGTTCGAGCATCGGAAGATCTGCGTGGAGGACTTCACGGCGCCCACGTTCGACCAGATCGACGAGTTCGTCGGCTTCGTGGAGGCGAAGGTCGCGGAGGGCAAGAAGGTCCTCGTGCACTGCTACGCGGGCCGCGGCCGGACGGGGACGATGCTCGCGGCGTACCTGATCGCGAAGGGGATGTCCGCGGAAGCCGCGATCCGCGAGGTGCGGGAGAGAGCCCTCGCGGCCTACGGCCCCGTTCGGGGGGTCATTGAACCCGAGCAGGAGGAGATCCTCTACCGGTATGAGGACCGGCTCCGGGGGTCGACCGCGTGACCCTCACGTGAGGGCCGCTAAGGTCTCTCCCTCCCATCGGAACCTCCGTTGTGTCCGTCTCTTCGGAACGCCCTTCTGCAGGAGATACCCGACGAGGAGGGGCAGGCCGATCGTGGCCTCCACGAGGCTCTGGGCCATCTTCGCGTCCTTGTGGAACTTCCCCCACGACTGGCTCTCCTCGAACGTGCAGCCGCTCAGGCCGCCCCACTGGGGCACGTCCGTCGTGATCTGGGCCGCGTACATGTGCGGGTTCTCCTCGAAGCCGAGGACCTCCTGGATCACCTCGACCTGGGAGATGTAGTTCTTCGGCGTGCCTCCCCCGACGTAGAACACGCCGGTCCGGGGGGACTTGATCTTGACTTGCGCGATCTCGTAGTTGTCCTTGATCGAGTCCACCGCGATGGGCGTCTTCCCGGCCTTCACGCGGTCGTGATGGTGCTTCGCGAGGGCGATCCCGATCGAGGAGTCGTTCAGGGCCGGCACGAAGTACGGGACCCCTTTCCGGTAGCACGTGCCCACGAGGGAGTTCGGGTCCTTCGCGGCGATCTTCCCCATCTCCCACAGGATCTCCCGCGAGCTGTACGGCCGCGGGTCGAGCCGGCCCGCGAGGACCGCGATCTCCTCGTCGATGTCGCGGAAGATCGACTCGTCCGCGAGGGTGTCGTAGATCCGGTCGAGGAAGTGCTCCCGCAGGACGATGTCGTCCGCGTCCGGGGTCGTCGCGTAATGCCGGTGGCCGTGGGCCTCGTAGAAGTCGTGGTACGCGATCGCGCCCGTCGTCACGACGACGTCCACGAGGCCGAACTCGACGAGGTCCCGCATCACCTTGCGCAAGCCGCCCGGCGTGAGGGCCCCGGCCGCCCCGAAGAACACGGTGCACGCGGGGTCCGTCATCATGCTCTCGAGGACGGACGCGCACATCCCGAGCGTGCGCGCCTGGAACGAGATGTGCTTGTACGCGTCCACGAGGTCCGCGACGGACGTGACCCGTTCGAGGTCCACGTGCTCGATCGGGACCTTCGTGAGGTCTTCCTTCGTGGGCTTCGCGCGGTGGGCCGCGGGGGCCTTGTGCGCCATGGGAATCGCCCGCGGAATGCGCCCCTCGCGCAAAAAGCCTCGGGTCGTCACTCCATCTTCTTCGGCCGCGAGCAGACCGCGTACTCGTCCCCGTCGAAGAACACGTCCAGGTCCGGGTTTTGCCTCTGGATCTCCTGGATCCGGACCATGATGTCTTTGAGGGTGATCGTCTCGTCGTTCGGGTCGATCCGAAGGTGAATCCGCTTCTCCATCGCCTGCCCCGTACGACGCCCCGCCCAGCCCTTTTTATTCGACTCTTCCGATTCTGTGCAGCGTATAAATACGTTCCGTCCTTCGCGCGCGTCCCGTCCGTCCGGAGGGATTCGAGGAACTCGCCTGATACTCACGTTGCAACGATTAAATACCCAACGTTTCGTAAGTCGGCGTTGGCCGGACGCTCCGTCTCGTCCGTGTCCGCGATGCCCGTCGGAGCACGTCTCGCATGCCCGTGAAGTCCAGCCCGGACGCCGCCGTGGCGACCCCCTGCCGGGTCTGCGGGGGCGAGGTGAACCGCTCCGGGGAGTGCGTCGTGTGCGGGACGAAACAGGACGCGGCCCCCGTGACGAGGCCACCCGCGCCTCCGGCCGCGGCGGACAAGGACCTCTCCACGTGGCTCAAGGGCGAGTCCGGTTCCACGGGCCTGTCCGAGTGGATGGGCGCTCCCCCCGGGTCGGGCCCGATCGATGCGAACGCGGAGGCGCTCCGAAAGTGGCTGTCCGGCGAGGAGGACGCGTTCGGCGAGTGGCTCGGGGCGACGCCCGGGAGCCCGGCGTCCACGAAGGGGCCCCCGCGGACCCCCGCGGAGCGGCTGTCGGATGACAAGATCCGCGAGCTCCGCGCGAAGGCGTTCGAGGCGGACGGGCTCAAGGCCGAGCTCGAGTCGATGCGCGCATCCCTGTCCCGGGAGCTGTCCAGCTTCCGGACCGGGAAGTTCGACCCCGTGAAGTCGATCGAACAGATCGCGTCCCTCTCGAAGCAACTCCAGACCGAGATCGCCCGGCGGAAGGAGCTCGAGCAGGAGATCGAGCACATCAAGAAAGGCTCCATCGCCGTGATCAAGTACGTGAAGGCCCAGCAGCTCAAGGCGGGCCCGTCCGCGGACCTCCGGAAGAGGGCCGACCTGGAATCCGCCGCGCGCCGGCAGCTCGAGATCGAGCTCGCTCAGATCCGCACGTTCAACGAGCAGCTGCGGAAGCAGATCGACGCGGGACTCGCGAAGCTCAAGCCGGACGAGCGGGCCCTCAAGAAGCGGGAACTCGAGATCGCGGAGCGCGAGGCCGCGGTCCAGGCCAAGGAGGCCGTCACGGCCCAGTCGGACCTCGGGGCCGCAGGGATCGCGGGCGAGGAGCTCCGACGACGTCTCGAGGAGGAACTCCGGGCCAAGGAGCAGGACTACCTCCAGAAGGAGGAGGACCTGAAAAAGCGGATCGTCCACCTCGAAGAGGAGGTGAACAAGTACAAGATCGAGGACCAGCTCCGCGCGGAGTCGAAGGCCCTCGAGGGCAAGCCGAGGGCTCAGATCCAGGACGCCCTCACGAAGAAGGAGAAGGACCTCCTCGCGAAGGAGAAGTCGATCCTCCTGCGGGAGCAGGAGATCCAGCGGCTCCAGGAGGAGCTGTCCCTCAAGGACGACGAGATGAAGAAGATCAAGGAACCCCTCGCGTACAAGGAAGAGGAGCTCCTGCGGCGCGAGGAGGACCTCCTGTACCGCGAGAAGCTCATCGCGGCCGAGCGGCGGAAGGTCGAGGAGGCGAAGGCCCTCGGCGGCTCGACGGACGAGGTCGACCTGAAGCGCCGGCTCGAGGAGCTCAAGGCGGAGATCTCCCAGAAGGAGGAAGAGGTCCGGACGAAAGAGAAGTACCTCTCCCAGAAGATGGAGGAGCTCCGGCGGCGGGAGCAGGGGCTCATCGAGGAAGACATCGAGACTCGGGAGCAGGACCGGCAGGTCGAGTTCAAGCAGGAGAAGGTGAAGACGGGCATCCCGCGGCTCGACGACCTCATGTTCGGCGGGATCCCGTTCGGCTCGAACGTGTCCGTGTACGGCCCCGCGTACGTGGGGAAGGAGGTCATCGTGGACCTGTTCATCGCGGAGAGCCTGAAGAAGGGCCTCCCGATCATCTGGGTCCTCACGGACAAGGGGCCCGGCGACGTCCGGGAGGAGATGGCGTTCGTCCTGCCCGGGTACGAGGAATACGAGAAACTCGGGCTCGTCCGGTATGTGGACGCATACTCGAAGTCGATGGGCGCGGACGCGAGCGACACGAACACGACGTACATCGCGGAGCCGACGGACCACCAGGCGATCCTCAAGGCGGTCGACGCGATCGCGACGGAGCTCCGGAAGAAGCACAGCGGGTACCGGCTCGCGTTCCGGAGCGTGTCCACGCTGATCGCGTACCTCGACCCGACGACGACGTTCAAGTTCCTCCAGCCGTTCATCGGCCGCCGGAAGCGCGACAAGGCCGTCGCCTACTACGTGATCGAGAAGGGGATGCACGAGGAGCAGGAGATCCAGATGCTCGGGTCCCTCATGGACGGCAGCCTCGAGTTCAAGGTCGAGCAGCTCAAGTCGTTCCTGAGCGTGAAAGGGATCTGCGACGTCCAATCGAGGGGCTGGATCCGCTACACGTACACGAAGTCCGGCGTGAGCATCGGGTCGTTCTCGCTCGACCACATCAAGTGAGCCGGCTCACATCACTTCGGGGCCACGCTGCTTGGACGGCTTCGGGGCCGCCTGGACGTTCACCTGGGGGATCGGGATGGGCGGAGGGAGGCGGAGATCCCGGGCGAGGATCACGGCTTCGGGGATGCAGTTGCTCATGATCACCGTGTGAATCTCGTTCGCGGCCTCCGGGGCCATCTGGCCGCTGCCCGACCACTCGCGGACCAGCGCCTTCGCGTCCCCTTCCCACACGAGGGTGCCTTCGATCTGAATCAGGCCGACGACGGCTTCCGCCGCGCGGTAGTTCGCGGTGAACCGGAAGTTCACGCTCGCCTGGCGGTCGCCCGATTCGGTGATCAGGGTGACTGTGCTGTTGTGGTCCACCCGAAGATTCTGGTAGCGTTCGGCGACCTTCGTGAAACGGCGTGCGTCAACAGTCGAGAAGTCGAAGGAGCGGACGGCCATCGTCGCGTCGAAGGAAGGGAATCTATTTGAAACTTCGGAGAAGGGCTCGAGCGCCAGCCGTCCGAGTGACTCGTGCCCTATGCCCGGATCGTCGCTTCTGCCTGAATTCCGAGTCCGGGGACCCTGTACTTTCGCTCGATCCACGAGACGACCTTCGAGATGGGGACCGTGAGGAGGAGGTAGATGCCTGTCACGAGGGCAAACGACTCGAACACCGCGGCCGAGATGAACGCTTCGCGGCGCCCGAATCCCGTGAGCTCGAGGATCCCAACGACGAGGAGGAGCGAGCTCACCTTCAGTAGGCCGATGTACTCGTTCGTCAACGGGGGGATGACGAGGCGCAGGGCTTGAGGTAGCACGACGTATCTCATCGCCCCGGACCGCGAGAGGCCGATCGCACGAGCAGCCTCGACTTGCCCGGAATGGACGGTCTGGAAGCCCGCTCGAAATATTTCGCTCTGGTACCCGGCCGTGTTCAGGGTCAAGGCGACGAGGCCCGCGATGACTCCGATGAGCAGCGGATCGATCTGTGGGAAGCGAATTCGCAGGACCGCCGCCGCGAACATGATCTGGACAAAGAGAGGTGTCCCTCGGATCGTCGCGACGAACCCATCTCCAACGCGACGGAGATAATATTTCGTACCATAGGCGATGAACGGGCCGACCGGGAACCGCGGTCCATGCGCCCTGCGGGCGTCTCGGAGGATCTTCCGGAGAGGCTGTGTCGTGATGGCCCGGGTCCACCCGAAGAACAAGCCGATGACCAATCCGACCGCGAACGCGAACGACGTGTAGTAGAGGCTCACTTGAGCAGCCTCGAGATATAGCGGCCATCGGGTGGCCAGATACGTTTCGTCGACGCCCCAGCGTCCAACGACGAGATAGACCGCGAGGGCGGTGGCGGAAATCGTGAACACGACCGCCGCAATCCGGTCTGTCACGTGGAACAGCCTACTGTGGCGAGCCACGAATCGTCTGATCATGGGTCACCGGAGGATCTTGCTCACGAACGCACGAGTCCGTTCCTGTTTCGGATGCTGGAACACTTCTTCGGGACGACCTTCCTCGATGATCACGCCGGCGTCTATGAAGACGAGTCGGCTGGCGACGCTGCTCGCAAAGCCCATCTCGTGCGTCACGACGAGCATCGTCATCCCCTCTCGGGCGAGGGATGTCATCACGTCGAGGACCTCTCGGATGTATTCCGGGTCGAGTGCCGAGGTTGGCTCGTCGAAGAGCATCGCCTTGGGGTCCATCGCGAGGGCGCGCGCGATTGCGACGCGCTGCTGTTGTCCGCCGGAGAGCTGAGCCGGGTACGCGTCGGCTTTGGCGGCGAGGCCAACCCGGGCGAGCAGCTGTTTGGCTTTCGAGCGCGCCCGATCGGCATCCCATCCCTTCACTCGGACGGGTCCCAGCATCACGTTCTCGATTGCGGTCAAGTGCGTGAAGAGGTTGAAACTCTGGAACACCATGCCGACCTGCTGACGCACCCACTCCGGGGTAACGGACGGATGGTTCACGTGGACTCCATCGATGAAGACGCGGCCCTGGTCGGGCGCGACGAGGAGGTTCACGCAACGGAGGAGCGTGCTCTTCCCAGAACCACTCGGCCCGATAATGACGAGAGCTTCCCCTTTCGCGACCTCGAGGCTGACGCCTTGCAGCACGTGCAGGCTCCCGAAGTGCTTGTGGATCCGCTCGAGCCTGATCACAGGGACATCGCCTCGATGCCTCGGACGTGGTAGCGTCGCTCCAGGAACAGCAGGAACTGGGTCATGCCTGTCGTGAGGACAAAATACACCAGTGCGACCGCGGTCCACATGATCAAGAACCACCGCGGATCGTAGCCGGGCGTGAAGAGGAGGTTCTGCTGGACATCCTGGCTCACGCCGAACAGGTCGATGGCTCCGATGATCGCGAGGAGGGACGTGTCCTTGATGACGACCGCGAGCTCATTCCCAAGCGGTGGCAAACTCAGGCGGAGCGCCTGAGGCAACACGACATGAGCCATCGATTGCCAGGGACCCATGCCTAGGGCCTGGGCTGCCTCCAGCTGGCCGCGCGGGACGGACTGAAACCCGGCGCGGAAAACTTCGGCTTGGTACGAGGCGGAGTGGAACGCAAGCGCGAGCACCGCGACCGCTAGGCCCAGCGTCCGACCCTGGAACCGCGCAGGGAGTAGGCTTGGACCGATGAGAAAAGCGAAAATGACGATTACGAGTGGCGGTGTGCCGCGGAAGAAGTCGATGAACACCGCGAAGGGCGCGGCGACGACCCGGGCTCTCGAGATCCGGGCGATGCCAATCGTGAACCCGAGGACGACGCTGAGAGGGACGATTGCGGCGGAGTAGCCCAGTGTTCCCCAGACCCCCATCGCGAACGCGGGCCAGTAGATCTCCCACAAGGAGGCATCGACGATCGAGAAGCCGAAGAGAAATTGGAGCAAAAGGATGAACAGGATCGTCCCGACCACGGTCTCCGCGGCCCAGACGAGCTGCGACGCCGCCGCAGAAGTCCGCCACGAGCGTCCAGATCCAGTCGCTGCGGCGACTTCCATGCGTTCGGATCTCACACGGGAACCGAAAGGGCCGGGGCCGCGGACGTCCCGGCCCCGACATGCCTCGTCTTGCCTACACCTACCCGAACCACTGGTCGATGAACCGATCGTACGTCCCGTCGGACCGGATCCCAGCAAGCGCCAGGTTGAGTTTCGAGATTAGTCCCAAGGGATCCCCATCGGCGACCGCGAATCCGTACAGCTCGTCCGTCTGGATGGTGCCTTCCACCGTGTACCGAGACGGGTTCGCTGCTGCGATTCCATCAGCTGCGGGCTTGTCGATCACGACGAAGTCCACGTTCCCCGCATCGAGTGCGAGGAGGACGTCCGACACCGATGGGAGTGCAACCTTCGTCACGTTCGGCAGATTATCATCGATGTAGAACTCGCTCGTCGTAATCTGCTGCACCCCGACGCGGTACGAGGTCTGGTCGAGCTCAGCGGCCGTGCAGTCGGTCGCGGCGCAGAAGTTCCGGGCGTCGCTCGTCTTCTTGAGGATTCCCTGGTCGGCCTCAAAGTACGGATTCGTGAAGTCGAGCGTCATGTTCCGGTTGGCCCCCGTCTCGCCGTTCATCGTGATCGCGCCCACGGCGATGTTCACCCCGCCGGCGGACACCGCTGCGAGCAGCGCCGTGAAGTCGCGGAAGTCGACCCACTCGCATGCATAGTTCGCCCGTCTGACCATTTCCTGGATTAGGTCGATGTCGAAACCTTGGAGTCCGCCCGTCGCGGTGCGCGATTCGAACGGCGGAAACGGCGTATTCGTCCCTAGCAGGAGGGTCGTCTCGTTGACCCCGGCAGCTCCCGGCGTTGCGCACGGCGGCGCGGCCGCAGCCGGCTGCGGGGCGAGGACGAAAGCGCCGACACCGAGTCCACCGAGGAACGTCACGACCGCAACGACAATGGTCACGACGGCCGACACACCACCCCTCGCTCCCCGCATCGACTCGGCGGGAGGCGCAGCTCCTCCTTCTGCCATGGCGGGGTCAATCGCATATCACTACTTAAGAATGAGCGGACGGAACCAGGCCGATCAGGACGGGCAACCGACGAACGGACGTCCAGTGTGCGTCACTTCGCCGCGCGCCGGAACGAATCGGCGAGGACATCAAGCCCCGCCTCGAGGACTTCGAGCGGGATGTTGAGCGCGGGGATGTACCGCAGGGTCGACTCGCCGCACGGCAGGAGGATCAGACCATGCTTGTACGCATCCGCCGTGATGGCGTCCCGGATCCTCCCATCCGGTTTCGGGGGACGACCCGTGCCTGGCTTCACGAACTCGGTCGCCTGCATGAGGCCAAGGCCTCGGCGGTCCCCGATGAAATCATACTCTTCCTTTAACTCATCGAGCCGTCTGGCCAGGCGATCGCCCACCTTCGCGGACCGGGACACGAGCCCTTCCGACTCGATTGCGTCGATCGTCGCGAGGGACGCGGCGCAGGCAACGGGATTCCCGCCGTACGTGTTCGAATGCCTCCCCGAGGACGTGAAATCCATCTCCTCGCGAAACACCGCGGCGCCAATCGGCATGCCTCCGCCCATCGACTTCGCCATCGTGAGGATATCCGGCACGGCGCCCTTCGAATGCTCGATCCCCCACATCTTCCCCGTCCGGCCGAAGCCCGTCTGGACCTCGTCGTCGATCAAGAGGATGTGGTTGGCCTTCGCGATCTTCGCGATCCGGTCGAGCCACCCGGGGGGCGGGACGACGTATCCCCCTTCCCCCTGGACGGGCTCGAGGACGATCCCCGCGACGTCGGACGGCGGCGCAATCGTGCTCATGTATGCGTCCTCAATGATGTCCGCGCAGTATAGGTCGCACGACGGGTACGTGAGCTTGTACGGGCAGCGGTAACAGTATGCGTAGGGCACGTGCACGACCCCGGGCATCGTGGGGAAGAACCCCTCCCGGTGCTTCGCCTTGCTCGCGGTCAACGAGAGGGCCCCCTGGGTCCTTCCGTGGAACGACTTTAGGAACGCGATGAACATCTGCTTCTTCGTGTGCGCCTTCGCGACCTTGATCGCGGCTTCGTTCGACTCGGTCCCCGAGTTCGTGAAGAAGACCTTCTTCGCGTGTTTGCCCGGCGTGATTTTCGCGAGTTTCTCCGCGAGCTTCACCTGGATCTCGTAGTAGAAGTCGGTCCCCGCGAAGTGCGTGAACTCGCCCGCCTGCTTGCGGATCGCTTCGACGACCTTCGGATGCGCGTGTCCCACGTTCAGCACGCTGATCCCGGAAGCGAAGTCGATGAGGAGGTTCCCGTCCACGTCCTCGACGATGGACCCGCTCGCGCGCCGCGCCACGACGGGCGACGTCTTCGTCGTCGTGGCGATGCTCGCCCCGTCGCGCTCGACGATCGCGCGGGCCTTCGGACCGGGTGGCGTCACCTTGATGTCGGGGACCTTCACTCGCTCACCGCGGCTTCGCTAGCCCGGAATAGGTATTAATAACCTGCCGAAGGAGAGTTCGGCCGAGCGGTCGGACGCTCTTTCACTTCGCGGCGCCGATGCGCATCATCGTGGTCCCGCAGACGGGACACTTCCCCTTCATCGCGGGCTTTCCGTTCTTCAGCTTGACCGCCTTCGCGTCCTTGATCTCCCGCGACTGTCGGCACTTCACGCAGTAACCCTTCACCATGGCGGTTTTCACCGGGAGCGCGCATCGGGTTTCCCCCGGATAAATATATTGGTCCGTGAATTTTAGGTCATTGCCGTCCGGATTCGGGGGGCGCCTCCCTGGGCCGTTTTTATCGGCAAGCCTTATATAAGCTCATCTTGATGCCGCCATGAGGTCAACCTCATGGGAACTCCTCCTAGTGGAATGATGCCGCCGCCTGGACCCGCGCCGGGAATGTACGCGCCGCCTCCCATGGCGCCCAAGCAGCGGCCGATCGGTGTGACCATCTTGGCGATCCTCGTCATCCTCGGCGGGATCTTCATGCTCTTCGGAGGCCTCGTCCTCCTGGGCGTCGGCGCGGTGGCCGGCGCGGGCGGAGCCGGGATCTTCGGCGGGCTCGTCGCCGTGATCGGCGGATTGCTCGCCTTGTTCGGCTTGCTGTGGGTCATCGCGGGCATCGGCCTGTGGCGTCTCAAGGGCTGGGCCTGGTGGCTCGCCGTCATCGTGAGCGTGATCAACCTCGTGATCAGCGGCGTGAGCATGGACTTCGTCGGAGTTGCGATCGCGCTCCTCATCCTGATCTACCTCGTCGTCGTGCGGGGCAGCTTCGGGATCGGCGGCGCGAAGCCGGCCGGGATGTAGGCCCGCGATCGGAACGAATGCCCCGGGGCGTAAACCTTTATAGGGGACCGCCCGATGAGCGGCCGTCCCCGGGGCCCCTTCATGTTGTACACGCGTTTTGAGAGAGCTCGCGTCCTCGGCGCCCGCGCCCTCCAGATCTCCCTCGGCGCCCCGGTCCTCGAAGGCGATCCGTCACGGGCGATCGATCCCCTCGAGCTCGCGAACCGCGAGCTCGCTGCGGCGGTCCTCCCGATCCGCGTCCAGAGGCTCCGGGATGGCCGCGATTGAGCGGGTCCACATCCGATCGATCCTGGACAGCCGCGGCAACCCCACCGTGGAGGTCGACCTGTTCGCGGGGTCCGCCCGCGGTCGGGTCGCGGCCCCGAGCGGGGCGAGCACGAGCACCCACGAGGCCCAGGCGTTCCCGAACGGAGGGGCCGACGAGGCGATCCGAATCTTCCGCCGCGAGATCGAACCGCGTCTCACGGGTCGGGACGCCGCGGACCAGGCGGGGTTGGACGCGCTCCTGCGTGACCTCGATGGCACCCCGAACTTCGCTCGGATCGGCGGGAACGTGGCGATCGCGGTCTCCCTCGCCGCCGCGAAGGCCGCGGCGGCCTCTCGGGGCATGCCCCTGTACCGATCTCTGGGCGGACCGCGCGGGATGCCGTTCCCGTTCGGCAACGTGATCGGCGGGGGTCGCCACGCGGTCGGGGGGACGACGATCCAGGAGTTCCTCGTGGTCTCCCAGGGGGCGAGCGTCGCGGCGAATGTCCGCGCGAACGCGCGCGTCCATCACCTCCTGAAGGCCGCGTTGTCGGACCGGTTCCCGGACGGGCCCCTCGGCCGAGGCGACGAGGGGGCGTGGGTCGCCCGGCTCGCGGACGAGGACGCGCTGGCCCTCCTCGCGGACACGTGTCGCGCGGTCGAGGCGGAGGTCCGTTTCCCCGTGCGCCCGGCCCTCGATCTCGCGGCCTCCGAGTTCTACCACGGAGGCACGTACCGCTACCGCGAACGAGCCCTCACGCCGGACGAGCAGATTGAATTCCTCGCCCGCCTCGTCGAGACGCACGGCGTGTACAGCCTGGAGGACCCGCTCGATCAGGAGGACTTCGAGGGCTTCGCTCGGCTCACGGAACTCGTGGGCTCGCGTTGCAAGGTGATCGGGGACGATCTGTTCGCGACGAACGTGACGCGGCTGCGCCGCGGGATCGAGATGCGCGCCGCGAACGGCATCCTTATTAAGCCGAACCAGATTGGCACCCTCTCCGAGACGCGCGCCGCGGTGGACCTCGCCCACCAGGCGGGGTACGCGACGGTCGTCTCCCACCGGAGCGGCGAGACGACGGACGACACGATCGCCCATCTCGCGGTGGCCTTCGGGAGCCTCGGGATCAAGACGGGGGCCGTGGGCGGCGAGCGGATCGCGAAGCTGAACGAACTCATCCGGATCGAGGAAGAACTCCAAGGAGGCGGCTGATGCAAGAAGAGGAGCGGACCGGCGTCGAGGGCTTGCTCGTCCCCGAGGACGTCTACCTGACGTCCGGGGTCCACATCGGGACCCAGCAGAAGAGCGCCGACATGAGGCGCTTCATCTACAAGGTCCGGATCGACGGGCTGTATGTCCTCGACATCAAGAAGACGGACACCCGGATCCGGGAAGGCGCGAAGTTCCTCGCCCGATTCAAGCCCGAGGCCATCCTGATCGTCGCCGCACGCCAGTACGGGCAGAAGCCCGCGCGCCTGTTCGCGAAGGCGATTGGCGCGGCGGTCCTCGCGGGCCGCTTCGTCCCCGGGACCCTCACGAACCCGAACCTCGACGAGTACATCGAGCCGGAGGTCCTCGTCGTGACGGATCCGGCCGCGGACCAGCAGGCCCTCCGGGAGGCCCTGAACGTCCACGTGCCCGTCGTGGGCCTGTGCGACGCGAACAACGAGACGCGCTTCGTGGACCTCGTGATCCCGACGAACAACAAGGGCCGCCGCGCCCTCGCGACGATCTACTGGCTCCTCACGCGGGAGGTCCTGAAGGCGCGCGGCTCCCTCGCGTCGGACGATGCCTTTACGTCCACGATAGATGATTACGAGGCGTCCCTCTGAGGGAGCCTCTCGGATGCGGGTCCCTGCGGTCGCCGGGCAGTTCTACGAGGACGACCGGGACGCGCTCCTCCGCCAGATCGAGGGGTGCTACACGCATCGTCTCGGCCCGGGCGCGGTCCCGAAGGTCCGGGAAGGTCCGAGGAAGCTGCGCGGCTTGGTCGTGCCCCATGCGGGGCTCATGTACTCCGGGCCCGTCGCGGCCCACGCGTACAAGGCCCTCGCGGAGGACGGCCTGCCCGAGACGTTCGTGATCCTCGGACCGAACCACACGGGACTGGGCGCAGGCGTCGCCGTGGGCACGGTCGACTGGGAGACCCCGATCGGCCCAGTGCGCTGCGAGCGGGACCTCGCGAAGGCGATCGCGGCCAAGCGCCCCGCGACGGAGGACCTCGTCGCGCACCGCTTCGAGCACAGCATCGAGGTCCAGCTCCCGTTCCTCGTCCACCTGGGGAGCCGGGCCCCGTTCGTCCCGGTCTGCATCGGGACCCAGGACTACGACCAGGCGGTCCCCGTGGGGGAGGCCGTCCGGGATGCGATCAGGGGCCGCGATGCGGTCGTGATCGCGTCGACCGATTTCTCCCACTACATCCCGAAGGACGACGCGTACCGGATCGACAAGCTCGCGTACGACCGGATCCTCGCCCTGGACGTCCGAGGTTTCTGGGACACGGTCCGCACGAACGACATCTCGATGTGCGGGTACGGCCCCGTGATCGCGATGATGACCGCGGTCCACGAGGGTCGTCCCGAACTCCTCAAGTACGCCACGTCGGGGGACGTGTCCCCGATGCGCGATGTCGTCGGGTACGCCGCCATTGCGGTCTACGCGTGATGGGTCGTCGAGTCCTCGATCCATGACGCGTATGAGGGCGATGCGCTCGCGGCCGCATACCCGACGGCGCAAGGGACTTCGTGCGGGTGGATCTCGCGCACGGCCGCAATGAGCCGCTTGAGCAGGCTCCGTCGCGTCTTGAAGACGAGGACGACCTCGTCCGCACGCTCGATCGATCCCTTCCACCAGTACAAGGACTCTGCCGGGAGCAAGTTCGCGCACGCGGCGAGCTTCCTCTCAAGGACCGAACGCGCGATCCGTCGCGCGGTCGCTCGATCCGGCGCGGTCACGTACGCCATCCCGACGCCCCGATCCCGTTTCGCGGCCATCGTCGTCACCCAAATTCGTTTTAATTATTGAGGACAGGAATGGGAACCAACGTGTTTTAAGTGGTCGTCGGGGTCGAGGACACGTTTCGAATGCCCGTCGTGACGATGTCTGAAGTGGTCGCCGCGTTGCGGGCGACGGTAGGCCGTCGGGGGATGCCCGAGGACGACCTGAAGACCCTCGCGGACTACGTCCTCTCGTTCTTCGGATTCCAGCAGGAGGTCATCGACAACAACCTGGACGTCTCGGACCGGGACGTGTTCTACATGCTCGAGGAGGAAGGCCTCCTCTCGACCCGCCAGGAGGAGATCCACATCCGGAAGGGGAAGCTGTGGCGGATCCACTACTGGGTCCTCCGCATGGACCGGATCAAGTCCCTCGCGAAGGGCACGGGGAGCCGGAGCCGGACCGACGCGTTCGCGATCTACAACGAGATCCCGGACGACATGTGGAACCGACAGATGCCGGCTCGATAAGGGCCGGGCATGGTTTAAATAGGCCCGCGGATTCGTTCCGAGCCGCGGATGTCTGAGCTCTTCTGGCTCGGCGTGGCCATCTCCCTCCTCGTCGCGTGGTCCGCCGGGGTGTACCTCCTGAACCGGCGGGGCCTCCTCGAGCCGCGACACCTCCATGCCGCGGGCCCGTTCCTCATGTGGAAGACGGGGAAGGGCCGGGACCTGATCGACCGGATCGCGCGCCGGAAGCGTCTCTGGTCTTTCTTCGGGGACGCGTCCCTCGTGATCGTCGCGCTCACGATGCTCGCGACGACCCTCCTCCTCGTGTGGGAGGCCACGATCGTCCAGTCGCCCGCGGTCCGGCAGAACGCCCCGTCCCCCCAGCTCCTCCTGGGTCTCCCCGGGATCAACCCGCTCATCCCGCTCTGGTACGGGATCTTCGGGCTCACGATCGCGATCGTCCTCCACGAGTTCGCCCACGGGATCCTGTCCCGGGTCTCGAACGTCCGGATCCGGTCCCTCGGGGTCATCTTCTTCCTCGTGCCCATCGGCGCGTTCGTGGAGCCCGACGAGGACGAGATGAAGGCCCTCCCGCGGCGGGAGCGCGCCCGCCTGTACGCGGTCGGCCCCGCGACGAACATGGTCCTCGCGGTCCTCTTCGCGGTCCTGTTCTCGTCTCTCATGGCCTCGTCCATCGTCCCGGCCCACGCCGGGATCGGGATCGCGGCCCTCTCCGCGCCCGACTCGCCCGCGGCCGTCGCGGGCCTTCGCCCCTTCACGATCATCACGTCGTTCAACGACACGGAGATCGCGTCCGCCGAGAACTTCACCGCGGCGCGCGCCCTCGTCCGGGTGAATCAGACGGTCAACGTGACGACGTACGACCCCGCGACGGGGACGTTCGCGAACTACTCGGTCACCCTGGGCCAGGACCCGAACACGGGGGACCCGCTCCTCGGGATCTACGGCTTCGACGTGCGGACGGACTTCTTCTATCCCCTCGGGAACCCGGACCGGTTCGGCGGGATCCCGAACGCGGTCCTCGTGTACATCTCCCTCCCGTTCAGCGGTCGGGCCCCCATCCAGGAGCCGTTCTACGAGGTCCGCGGCGCGTGGGCCGCCGTCCCGGAGCCTCTCTTCTACCTCCTCGCGAACTCCCTGTACTGGCTGTTCTGGCTCAACGTGATGCTCGGGGCGACGAACGCGCTCCCCGCGGTCCCGCTGGACGGGGGGTTCATCTTCAAGGATGCCCTCGAGGAGTTCGTGAGCCGCCTTCGGCGGGGCATCGGGGCCGAGGCCCGGGACCGGATCGTGAAGCGCGTGAGCTACCTCTTCGCGCTGTTCATCCTCGCCCTCATCGTGTGGCAGTTCATCGGGCCGCGGGTCTGAGCCCCCGGGTCGGCTACGCGGCGAGGAGGCCCAAGACCCCGCTCACGAGGGCGAGGATGGCCGGCGTGCCTCCGACGCCCCCCGGGACGAGGAGGGTGACGAGCCCGATCCCGAGGTTGATGAACGCCCCGAGTCGCGTCTTGCCCCATCCGAACAGGAGGCTCGTCTTCCCGCGGTAGATCAGGTAGCTCCCGTACAGGATCCCGACCCCGGCGGCCAGGCCGAACAGGTCGACGGTCCGACGGTCCGCGACCGCGGCGAGGACGAGGATCCCCGCGGCGAGCCCCACCACGAGGGCCACGAGCGCCAGGATGCGCTTCTCCGTGAGCATCGGACGCGCCCACGCCGGGCCCGGGTATGTGAGCCTTGTGCCTCGGATATCGAACGGATCCGCACGCTATTTCAACGTTTGGGCCGCGATGAGGCCGAGGATCCCGCTCAGGACCGCGAGGACGCCTTCCGTCGTGCCGTACCCGAGGACGATCACGACGACCCCGAGGATCAGGTTCACGAGGCCTCCAGAGCTCTGTTTCCCGCGGTACATGAGGAGGGAGCCGAACAGGATCGCGAGAGCGAGGGCGAGCTGCACCGCGCGGCCCAGGAGGAACTCGAGCGTGAGCTCCTGGTTCCCGCGGAGGGTCACGACCCCGACGAGGAGGAGGACCGCCGCGACGAGGCCCAGCAGGAGCCCGAGGAGGGCCAGGATCCGCCGCTCGTTCACGTGGGCCCGCAATGGGCCGCGGGACTTCAGCCTTTCTCCAGGCCCGCGAGGGCCCACACGCCCTCGGGCCGGCCGTGGTGCGCGTCCTTGCCCCGGACCATCCGGAGGGTCCGGAAGACCTCCTTGAAGCCGAGGCGCCGCGCGAGCCCGTGGGCCCGGCGATTCGGGGCCGGCGAGGTGAACGCCACGCTCCGCGCGTTCGCGGTCCGCACGAGGCCATGGAACAGGTCCGGACCCGCGCCCTCGCGGTTCGGGTTCACGATCCAGGGCCCGATTTCGCACGCGGAGCTCGACGTGTTCCCGACCAGGTAGCCGGCCACGGCGCCCTGACGCTCCGCGACGAGGAACGTCCGCGGGAACTCCTTCGCGAGCCAGCGCAGGAGGTCCTCGCGGTCTCCGCCGAAGAAGATCCGGTCGAACTGGCCGATGCGAGGCAGGTCCTCCCGGGCGATGGGTCGGCATGTGTACGGCACGGAGTCCATCGGAGGCCCCGTCCACCGGATGTTCTCGTACTCGGGCCGGAAGCCGAGGCGCTCGTAGAACGGGACCACGTTCAGGTACGCGTTCAGGCGGACCGTCTCGATCCCGCGGTCGTCCAGGTACTCGAGGGCCGCGCGCATCATCCCGTCCCCGATCCCCGTGCCGCGGCGGTCCGGCTGGACGATCACCGCACCGAGGAACGCGAGCCGCCCGTACGCGGTCGTCGAGAGGAGGCCGACCACGTGCCCGCCGTCCTCCGCGACGAAGCAGCCCTCCGGGTGGAGCCCGAGGAGCCGGACGAAGTCCGCGCGGGTGTAGCCCCAGCTCTCGAGGTCCGTCAGGGCGATGGCCCGGTCGATGTCCCGCTCCTCGAACCGTCGGACGTGCGCTGCCACTCGACCACCCTCCGTTCCAGTTCCTCCGACTCGTCGCACTCGTGGTACCCGTAGGTCACGTAGCGCTTCTCCTTCCGCTGGTGCTTGTACATGCAGGGCCCGTACTCGTCGTCCTCCTGGCCGTACCACTTGTCGCAGTCCTTGCACAGGTGCGTGCGAGGCAGGGCGGCCTGGAGCTCCCTCACATCCCCCAGAACGGGTCCTCCTTGCGCCTGATCGTTCCGATCGCCTCGAGGGCCTCCCGCTCGTCGTGGGTGAGGCCCGGGTTGTCCCGGAGGGCCCGCGCGTCCGCCTCGGGCAGGTCCACGTACAGGACGTCGCCCTCCGAGACCTGACGGCCCACCGTGATCCCCTCCACGGCGATCGCGACCTCCTTCCCCTGGGTCGCCTCGGGAAGGGTCTGCTCCCCGCTGCGGATCGAGCGGATTCGGCCCAGGCCCTTCCCGTCGTCCCGCATCACGGCGAGGCCGGGCCGGATCCGGCCCGCGAGCACGCGCACGCCGAAGATCGCGGGCTTCGACGCGCGGAACACGTGGTCCGGGAGGAACAGGAGCTTCGCGGGGTACGCGACCTGGCGGCGGCGCGCCTCCTCGAGGGCCCGCTTCCGCTCGTCCCGCCATGCGTCGTAATCCTCGATCAGGCGGTAGATCACGTCGCTCTCGAGGACCTTCACGTCCGGGTGCTCGAGGAGCTCCGCCTTCGCGTCCGGGAGGATCCCGACGTTGAACGCCAGGATCGCGCGGTGCAGGGGATCCCGGATCGTCGCGGCGTCCACGACGTCCCGCCGGGAAAGAGGCCCGATCCGCGCGAACTGGATGGGGATGTCCGCCTGCTTGCACTCGTACGCGAGCCCTTCGAGGGACCCGATCGCGTCCCCCTTCACGAGGAGCCCCTCGTCCTGGGTCTCCACTTGGACCTGGGTCTCCTTCGCGATCGCCTCGAGGACCGCCGCGGCGTCCCCTCGGATCACGCGGAGGGGCGCGCCCGCGACGGCCCCCTCGAGCCCGCTCGCGGCGATCTTCACGCCGGTTGCGGCGCTCACGCTCCCGACGGATTCGAACCGGTCCTGGGGGTCCCGAATCTCGTCGAGCGGCTTCAGCTTCAGGAGGGCCTTCACCTTCGTCCGGCCCGGCGTGCCGGCCGTGCCGAAGGCGATCGGGTCCCCCTTCTTCAGGGTGCCCTTGTACACGATCGCGTCGAGCGTGAGGCCCATCCCCTTCTCCTCCTTCACCTCGAGGATCGTGGCCTCCGCGGGCCCTTCCACCGTGACGAGCTCGTCCCCGAGGAAGCGCTGGGCCAGCCCGATGAGCATGAGCAGCAGGTCCGCGATCCCCTCCCCGAACTTCGCGCTCGTGGGGACGACCGCGATCGTGGACGTGAAGTCGGACACCCGGTCGTACCGGTCCGCGGAGAACCCCTGCTCGAAGAACCGGCCCACGAGGTCGTACAGCCGCCGGTCGAGCTCGTCCCTCGCGGACGCCGGCTGGTCCGGGTACGACAGGACGAACGGCCGGCCCCCGCGCTTCCGCCAGCCCGGCACGAGGTCGATCTTGTTCGCGACGACGAGGAACGGCGTCTTGTACCGCTTCAGGATGTGGATCGACTCGATCGTCTGGGGCTTGAGCCCCTCGTTCACGTCCACGACGAGGACCGCGAGGTCCGCGAGGGCGCCGCCCCGCGCCCGGAGGGTCGAGAACGCGACGTGGCCCGGCGTGTCGATGAACAGGAGCCCGGGGACCTGGAACGATTTGCCTTTCACGAGGTCCTTGCACGCCTCCAGGATCGCGGGGAGGGGGACCTCCGTGGCCCCGATGTGCTGCGTGATTCCGCCCGCCTCGCGGGAGGCGACCGCGGTGCCCCGGATCCGATCGAGGACCGTCGTCTTGCCGTGGTCCACGTGCCCGAGGACGGACACGATGGGCTGGCGGATCGAGCTCATCCCGAGCGCTCAAGAGGGCGTCGCTATTAGAAGGTTGTTGCCTCGTCGAGAGGCCGGACCCACGGCGGACGGACTAATCGCGGAGCCAGGTCTCGTCGACCCGCGCGTACTCGATGAGTTCGTCCCGACGGAAGAACAAGCCGATCTCCTTCTTCGCGGTCTCCGGTGAGTCGGATCCGTGGATCACGTTCCGCCCGATCGTCAGGGCGTAGTCCCCGCGGATCGTCCCGGGTTCCGCCTCCGCGGAGTTCGTCTTGCCCATCATCTTCCGGACCACGGGGACCGCGTTGTCTCCCTCCAGGACCATCGCGACGACGGGCCCTGAGCCGACGTATTGCATGAGAGGCTCGAAGAACGCCTTGCCCTTGTGCTCTGCGTAGTACGTCTCCGCGAGAGACCTCGAGACGCGGAGCATCTTGAGCCCGACGAGCTTGAGGCCGCGCGCCTCGAAGCGCGCCACGACCTTGCCGACGAGACCGCGCTGGACCGCGTCCGGCTTGAGGAGGACGAACGTGCGGTCCGCCAGGGGGATCACGCTCCTTTCTTTTTCTTCTTCTTGGCGGGGGCCGGTGCGGGCGTGGGGGCCGCTTCGGCTTCCTCCGGCTTAGCCCTGCGCCCCTTCACGGTCGCCCACTGGGCGTCGAGCCACGCCTTGAAGACGCGACGCCCTTCGGGCGAGTCCTTGTACGCCAGGAACTCGGCGCGCTCGATGTGGGTGATCGGCTTCCCCGGATGGGCCTTCTTGGCCCAGCCGATGATCGAGTGGCGGAACGCGTCGCTCCCGACGTAGGCCGTGTAGTGCTTCTCCACGTCCCCGCGACTCAGGTCGGGCCCGAGGCGCTTGTCGATCAGGTCCACGAAGTCGGATGGGATGTCCCGACCTTTCGGGGCCTCCACGACGACCTGGACGGCGGGCCCGGCCGCGGCGGGCAGTTCCTCGACGAGCGGAGCCGCCCCCGCCTCCTCGGCGCCCGCGACCGCGGTCGCGCGGCGGTACGCCTGGGTCCACGGGGTCCACCGCGGGATCCGCCCGAGGTTCAGGAGGTTCCGCTGGCACTTCATGGAGCAGAACAGGTAGATCGTCCCGTCCTTCCGGATGTACATCTTGCCCGTCCCGGGCTCGATGTCGTTCCCGCAGAAGGAACAGGACCGTCTCACGGGCATGTCGGGTCACCGCACGGACAGCTTGCGGGCCTCGCGGGCCGTCTCGCGGAGCATGAGGACGTCCCCGACCTGGACGGAGCCCTTCACGTTCCGCGTGATGATCCGCCCCTTGTCGCGGCCCTCTTGGACGCGGACCTTCACCTGGGTCGCCTCGCCCGTCATGCCGGTCCGGCCGACGACCTCGACGACCTCCGCAGGGATGCTCTCCTCGTCCGCCATGGATCCTCCCTCGGCGTCACTTCTTGAGGGACCGAAGCTTCGCGGCGATGTCGTCCAGGAGGGGCTTCGCCTTCCCCGCGTCCAGGATCGCCATGCTCGCGGTCGCCTTGCCCAGGCCCGCCGCGACCCCGAGCTCCTGCTTGCTCGGGACGTACGCGTACGGCACGCCCTTCTCCTCGCACAGGAGGGGCATGTGGGCCAGGATCTCCTCGGGCTGTACGTCCTCCGCCATGATCACGAACTGGGCGTCCCCCCGCTCCACGACCTTCGTGACTTCGTTCGTCCCCTTCCGGAGCTTCCCGCTGTCGCGCGCGAGCTCGATGGCCTGATACGTCTTGTCGACGAGATCCTTGGGCACTTCGAAGCGAACGTACATCGGTTTGGCCATTCCGGAGACCTCCTTCCGCCCGCGGGACGCGCGGGCGTCACGAGTCATGGGCTCCCTGTCGCCAGAAGAGCGGGCGCGTCGAAGGGGAGGGCATTATAAAAGGTTTCCGACGCGTACATGGTTCGCTCGCGTGGACCGATTGCGGCGGACTAGCGCGGGCCCCACGACACCTTTTTCCGGCCGTCCCCGATGGGCCCGCGGGATCCAATGCTCGTCGCGTTCACGTTCCGCGCGAAGAAGGGGAAGGAATTGGAGTTCGAGCGGCTCCTCCGCGATCCGGAGTCGGGCCGCCGCGTCGCGCAAGGGCTCGGTGCGACGCGAAACGCGCTGTTCCTCAAGGACGGGGCGATGATCCGCGTGCTCGAGTTCCCCGACGCGGGACCCAAGGCGACCCTCGCGGATCTCGCGAAGGCGGATCCCGGGATGCGGGACTTCCTCCGGCGGATCGGCCCGCTCATCGAGGGCGGCTTCGACATGGACAAGCCCGAAAGCCTCGATGCGTTCAACCGGCGGATCTCGTTCCTCGCCGCGTACGATGTCCGACCGTGACGGCTCAGTTCGCCTTCCGGGTCCGGAGGCTCGCTGCCACGACGACGGCCACGACGACCCCGACCGCGAGGAGGGCCCACGGGAGGCTCGGGATCCCGGACGGCTCGACCCCCGCGGAGGGTCCGGCCGGGGTGTCGAACGCGACGACGTTGGACGGACGGGACTGGCCCGCGCGGTCGACCACGACGATCCACGCCTCGTACGAGATCCCAGGACGCAGGCGGGCTCGGAACTGCGACGTCGTGGGATCGTCGATCGGGTACGAGACGGTGAGGTCCGGCTCCGAGAGCCACACCTCGAGGCGGTCCGCGTCCGCAGGGATGGGTCCGCTCCACCGGAACGTCGCGCCGTCCGAGGTCACGTCGACGGGAGTGAGCATAGACAGAGCGGGTGGCCTCAGATCCACGAGCAGGGACGTGGCCAGGCGATCCGAACCGGGGAACACGCCGAGCTGCGCGAGGTCCACGTGGTAGATGGGAAGGCTGAGCGCGTATACGGTCAGCCCCATCGAGATCGCGTACTCGAACGACGTGCGAAGGCCCGCCTCGAGGACGCTGCCCTCGCCGTCCACCGCATCCACGACGACGCGGGCCGATCCCCACGAAGGCCACGCGAGGTTCGATGGGTCGAGCGTCGCGGCCCCGAGGGGGTCGACCTGGATCGCGCCGCGCAAGGCCGTCTGCAGGTCGATGCTCACGTCGACGAGACCGAGACTCACGGTCGCGACCCCCGGGATGAAGAACACGTTCCGCCCCAAGGGGGTCGTGTTCAGGATGGGCAGCCCGATGTCCGTCCCCGCGAGGCTCAGGACGATCGAGCACGGACCCGGTCGGGCTTCGACGGTCGTGCGAATGGCGGCGTCGTTGAGCAAGACGAGGTCTTCCCCGGATGCGACGATCCCGCAGGACGCCCGGACGGAGGCGACGTACGGGATGACGTCCAAGGAGGCCATGTCGAATCGGACGGGGACCTCGACGAGGTCCGGGAGCTCCGACGCGGCGGATCCCTGGAGCGATGCGGCGAGGAGCGCGGACAGAGCGACGGCGGCCAGGAGGACCTTCATGCGATCCCTCCTTCACGCATCGAGGCACGCGCGGGGATATCAACCTGATGGGGGCAACCCCGGCGTCAGACTTCCCGCACGGGGAGGGGCGGGGCGACGCCTTCCCAGAATTCCTTGCGCGTGTCGCGCAGGGTGGGCCGGAACGTCCGGGCCGTCTTCACGTCCCGAGGGTCCACGGAGGCCGTGACGGTCCCTTCTTCGAGGTCCTTCGCCCGTCCGAGGTCCTCCCCCCGCGGCCCGATCGCCTGCGTGCCACCCAGGAACACGACGTTCAACTCGGTCCCCACGAGGTTCGCGTACAGGACGTACACGGCGTTCTCGATTGCGCGCGCGGGCAGGATCCGGTCGAAGAACGGTTTGGACGTCGCGGGGGACGCGCTGATGATCGCGAGCACGTCGGCCCCCGCGAGCGCGTACGCCTTGGCCAGTTCCGGGAAGAACGTGTCGTAGCAGATCAGCAGGCCGATCTTCCCGAGCTTCGAGTCCACGAGGACGAGCTCGCTTCCCCGTCCGAAGTACAGGCCTTCCTCGAACGGGCCGAAGTTCGCCGGGTAGATCTTGCGGTACGCGGCCACTCGGCCGTCCGGGGTGACCATGACGGACGCGTTGTAGAGCCGCTTCGTCCCCGCCTCCCGCTCGGGCATCCCGAAGACGATGTGCGTGCCGTGCTCCCGCGCGAGCTTGGCGGTGGCCTTCACGGACGGCCCGTCGATCGGCTCGGCGAGCCCGGCGAACGCGTCCCGCGCCATGTACCCCGTGAGGACCATCTCCCCCGCGAGGAACAGGTCCGCCTCCGCCTTGCCCACGGCCTTCGAGATCTTCTTCAGGTTCGCCTTCTTGTTGAGCAAGGTCGGGGCGAGTTGCGCGAGCGCGGCCGTCCAGGGCACGCCACCGCGACGGTCCCGTCTAGGGAAAAAACTTCGCCCCGCCGCGGGCCGAGGATGGACACCGCGCAACCTTTAAGACGGTCCCACCCTTAGCGCGACCCCGCGCTCCCGTAGTCTAGTGGCCAAGGATAGAAGCCTCTCGAGCTTCTGACACGGGTTCAAATCCCGTCGGGAGCATACCCACGTGGGTTTACTCCCACACCGCCCCTCGGAGCCCGCACCAGTCTGACCCTTCGACAGGACGGCTCCAAGGAGTTTCAAACCTGGCGAAGCTCTTGCGCGAGGGCCCCCAAGAATCCGACTGCTCTAATGCGGTACGCCTCGAACTGCGCATCGTTAATCGGTTTGAGAAGAAGGGGTTTCACGTCTTCCTCGAGCAGGAGGCCGAACCGGTTTTCCGCGGTCTCCAAGTGATGACGATACCGGTCGGCGGTCGAGATGGACAGCGAGGTCTTTTTCATGATAGCCTCTCTTTGGTCTTCCAGCTTGAGCCCTAATCGAGCCTCCAGCAGATAAAGATCCAACAGGTCGCGCGTCTTGGCTGCGGTCCCCGTCAGGACCGCGCGCCCTTTCTCCGCTAGGATCTCCAGAGGGTCATAAGCGTCGATCTCAATGGGCCTCGAGTATCGGGCCGGGATATCAGAGTCCAACAGTTTCATCGCAGGTGGGAGCTTGCCGTGTAGAAGGCTTCGAGCTTCAACCACCGTGGTTTCGTAAAGGAGAGGCTCAGTGAAGTTTACCTGGACCTTGACTACGCTTGGCAGACGCAGGACACTCTCTTAGTGGAGAATTATCGTCATCATGCGGTTGCTCTGCCCGTACTGAACATCTCGATCTTCGTTGAGCCGAAGACCTTGCGCAGAAGCGTGGTTCTCGATGCGGCCTAGGAAATTTCGCTGAATCGGTCGTAAGGCGCGCCGCAAGGCTCTGGTTCCCAACGACTGCCACGCACCCTCCCCGCGCCAAGTGAAATCCAGATCCGTGCTGAAGCGAGGGTAGTCGAGATAACACTTGATTAGGCAGGTCCCGCCCTTGAAGACTAATTCACCATTCGCCGTTTCGTCCTCGGCAAGCGCTTGAAGTAGCAGGTGGAGGCGCACGTCTTTCTCTAGAAGATCCTGGTCGCGAACGCCCGAGTGGGCAGCCAACGTGGGGATGAAAATCCTCACCGGACCGCCTCAACCAAGTGCGACACTGCCGGAGGATAGTGTCTCAGGTAGCGTCGCATCTTATTCTTCTCCACGCTCGCGGCATGCTCCGCCCAGACTCGCGTCATTGACCTACCTTTCGATACGCGCCAATGGTCCCAGTAGGCAAAATCGAGAACTGTCTTCTCGGGGTCGCTGTACCGGTAGGGGCCTTTTGTGACCAGACCAAACGTCACGAGTTCTGGTCGCCATTTGTAGACCACGAACCTTTTGCCTCCAATGGGCACGCCGCGAATCCGGTAGAATGAGTCGCTGATAACGGCCTCGTCTCGGCGTTCCTCGTGCGTCATTCCATTGAGCCGGAGCGCCGAATAGAGGCCGTAGTACCAAGTGCCTATGCCCTTTCGATCGGCTGCCATCGCAAACAGCTCTAAGGGGTTATGGCGGGTGTCACCGAGACGGAGTTCCTCCGGCCCGCGAACGTAATAGTAGCCTCTGAAGAGCGGTAAGAGGTATCCCGTGCGACGCAAGTGTCGAAGGGCATAGTCGGGTCGTCGCCCCAGGCGACGTGCAAGGGCGGCTACTTCTCCGCTGGTAACTATCTCCCTCCGACTGCGCGCGAGTGTCTCCCAGATTACGGCGGTGGATTCCATATCACTGGAGGACGTTATTCGTCCCCTGGTGATATAGTTGCCGGTGAACTCTTGGCGCCTGATCCCCTCGGCGAGGGCGGCGAAACTACCCCTGAGTCCTGGGCGACAGGACCCCCCGGGTTGTAAACCCACGTGAGTCTACTCCCCGTCGGGAGCA
>DATETY010000021.1:0-2909 GCA_035283365.1 Thermoplasmata archaeon
CGCGGTCAACGAGTGGTTCATGGTGTGGTGGTCCGGCTACGAGTACACGAACCTCGGCCAGGAGCTCGACGTGGTCGCGCCCGGCCGGTTCATGCTCCTGCCCTACATCCCGGACGGGAAGGCGTACCCGCCCGCGGACCCAGCGCCTCCCGCGAACGTGCCCAGTCCCTACTTCTTCATCAGCGGGACGTCCTTCAGCGCTCCGACGACGACGGGCGTGGTGGCCCTCATGCTCTCCGTGAACCCGGGGCTGACCCAGGCCCAGGCGGAGAAGATCCTGCGGTCCTCCGCGGCGCCGATCCCCTCGGATTGCTGGTTCGCCACGTTCCCGTTCGCCCACGACAACTGCTGGGACGCGAGCAAGTCCCTCGGCGGTCCGGGGCACCAGACGGGCTGGGGCCTCGTCCAGGCGGATGGGGCCGTCGCGGCCGCGATGTCCCTGAAGGCGAAGCACTGAGGACCCATGGGCCCGCTGCGGCGGGCCCCTTTCCTTCCTTTCTCACTTTAGCGGCAGAAGCGTTCGACGAACTCGCTCGTGATCTCCGCGGCCGTGATCAGGTCCTCGGCGGGGATCCCCGGCACACCGCAGGTCATGAACACGGTATCGGTGGTCCCGGTCGTCACCCGCGTGCGGTGGGCATCGCGGTAGGGATAGATCGCGGTGAGCCCGTCCTCGTCCTCGCACAGGACCTCGACCCCCTTCAATACGGCCGGATTCTCCATGCCGATCCCGAGGAACGCCTCCCCCGCCCGCGCGAGCCGCATGCGCAGGTCGCCACGAAGGTGCGCCGCGTCGAACGCGGCGATCGAGATGCGCGTCTGCATCGAGGCCAGATTGTACGCGTCCACGAGGGTGTTGATCCGCGGGAGCTCCTTCCCCTGGAGGACCCGCCGCAGGAGGGCCTCCGAGGCAGGCCGGATCTTCGTCGGGTCGATCCCGACCCGCCAATAGAAGTCTCGATACGCTCGGAGGATCGGCTCGTCCTTCAGCGTCTCGAGCACGAGGTGCTCGCGGAACTCGCGCAGCAGGATCGGAACGAACGCGTCGACGGCCTCGCTCCGTTCGACAACCCGCAGTCCGCGGGCCTCGACGAGGTGCGCGTCCAGGCCCGGGAACGCGTCCCGCAGGGCGGGATCGACGGTCAACCGCACGCGTCGGCATCGGGGCGCGGCGGGATAACGTTCGCGGCACGGCGTTATGTACCGGAAGCGCCGTCCCGCGGACCGGGGCCAGCACGTTGCGGCGCGTGTCCTACAAACAGGGCCAGATCTTCTCCTTCGGCCCGAACCTCACGCCCATCGCCGCGATGGACGCGGGCGAGACGATCGATGTCGTCTGCCAGGACTCGTGTGGCGAGCAGATCCGCACGGAGGCGGATCTCCTCTCCAAGGTGGACCTGGACCACGTGAACGGGGCAACGGGCCCCATCGAGGTGCGCGGGGCGCAGCCCGGGGACACGCTGCGGGTCCGGATCCTCGACATCCGCGTGGAGAAGGAAGGCTACGTGGGCATCGAGCCCAAGCTCGGCGTCCTCGGGGACCGCGTCACCGAGGCGAGGACCCGGATGGTCCCGATCCGGAACGGGACGGCCGTCTTCTCGAAGGACGTCCGGATCCCCATCCGCCCGCACGTCGGGACGATCGGCGTGGCGACCGGGGGGCCGAACCTGTCGACCTTCTACCCCCACGACCATGGCGGGAACCTGGACACGAAGGAGATCGCGAAGGGCAACGCGGTGTACCTCCCCGTCTCCCAGCCGGGGGCGATGCTCGCCCTCGGCGACATCCACGCGATCATGGCGGACGGCGAGGTGTGCGTCACCGGGGTCGAGATCCTGGGGACCGTACGGCTTCGAGCCGACATCCTTCCCGGGCTCGCGATGAAGCGGCCCGTCGTGGAGACGCGGGAATCCTGGATGGCCCTGGGGAGCGCGGAGACCCTCGACGAAGCCGCGAGGATCGCGACCGCGGACGGCGTCGACCTCCTCGCCCGGGGACGCGGCATGGCCTGGGAGGAAGCGTACATGCTTGCGTCCCTCGTCTGCGACCTCCGGATCAGCCAAGACGTCGACCCGTACCGGACGTGCAAACTCGTCATCCCGAAGGCGTACCTGAGCCGGCTGCCGGGGATGGCGGCGAACGCACGTCGCCGCTCGCGCACCGCGCGACGCCGAACGTGAAAGGCAGGCCGCCCATCCCCCGTGCCGATGCATCCGTCCCCACGGTTCCCGCGTCGTCACGCGGGCAACGGCCCACCCGAATGCGCACCGACCCCGTTCCACGGACATCGGGGTCCGTTCGGCGGCATCCGGAAAGCACAAAGGAGATGAGGCCCGCCGTCTCCCACGCCATCATGTTCGCACGCGGTTTCCTTCGCGGCCGGTTCATCCGCCGGACGCTCGGGACCCTGGGCGCCCTCCTCGCGTTCGTCGGCGGGGTCCTCGTCCTCGTCGCGTCCTTCCCGTCCGGCGCGGGTGCCTCGGCCGTCCGCCTGTTCCCGCTCGTCCTGGGCCTCGGCGCCCTCCTCGGGGCGTGGTGGATCCACCGGGGCGGGAAAGCCCTCCTGTTCCCGAGGATCCGCCTCACGGCGGCGGGCTTCCTTACGGCGGCGATCGGAGCCCTCCTCTTCATCACGGGCTCGGGGACCGAGGCCCTCCTCGTCCTCGGCGGCGGGATCGTCGCCCTCGTGGCGACCGCCTTATGACCGCCCCGGGTCGATCGGACGGCCGTCACTGGGCCGTCGCGCCGCCGTCCACAGACAGCGCGGACCCGGTCATGAACGGGACCTCGTCGCTCGCGAGGAACAGGATCGCCCTCGCGATCTCCTCGGGCTTCGCGGCGCGCTTCATCGGAATCGGCGCGACGAGGCGCCGGTAGTACGCCGCGTAGCCCAGGCCGGAGGCCTTCGC
>DATETY010000022.1:0-2657 GCA_035283365.1 Thermoplasmata archaeon
GGAGCAGAGGGCGGACCTCGTCGCGAGGGCCCTCGAGGACGCGGGCCTGAAGCCGGGCACGGACTTCCTCGATCGGTTCCCCCACGAGCTGTCCGGCGGGCAGCGCCAGCGGGTCGCGATCGCCCGGGCGATCGTCCTGAATCCCCAGATCATCATCGCGGACGAGCCCGTGAGCATGCTCGACGTCTCGATCCGGGCGGGGGTGATGAACCTCCTCCTCGACCTCCGGCAGAAGTACCGGAACCCTTACGTGTTCATCACCCACGATATCGCCGTGGCTCGGTACATGTCCGACCGGATCGCGGTCATGTACCTCGGCCGGATCGTGGAGACGGGGACCACGGAGGACATCATCTCCAACCCCACGCATCCCTACACCCGCGCCCTCCTCGCCGCCGTCCCCGTCCCAGACCCCGGGCACGTGTACTCCGCCGTGCCGATCAAGGGGGAACTCCCGAGCCCCATCGACCTCCCGACCGGGTGCCGCTTCCGGACCCGGTGCGTCTTCGCCCAGGGGATCTGCGAGACCGCGGAGCCTCCCTCCGTCGAGGTGTCCCCCGGCCATGCCGTCGAGTGCCACTTCGCCCAGGACATCTTCGACGGGACCCTCGTCGAGCCGACCGGGAGCCCGCCGCCGGAGCCGTCCTCCCTGGACCTCACCGCCCCGGGAGCATCATGAGCCCCGCGCGCGGGGTCGCGGGCGCGAGGCGCTCGGACGGGGTCGCGTGGCTCGCACTGTTCGTCGCGACGGGGGCGTTGCTCGCCCTGTCGATCGGGGCCGCGGGGAACTACGCGTCCGTCATGGCCGCCCACGCGACGACGACCGTCGACGCCGCCTTCGCCGTGGCGTTCGTCGGGGTCGACGGGGACGGGAATCTCACCGCGAATGGCGCCGTCGTCGTGACGGCCTCGATCGGGATCGACAACCCGAGCCCGCGGACCCTGCGGATCCGGGTCCTCGGCTACAGCGGCTGGATCGAGGACGGCCCCGCGGCGGTGGGGCTCAACGAGTCCCGGCGCGTCGCGGACGACCGCCTCGTGAGGCCGAACGGCACGCGATACTTCTACCGGGCCTTCGCGGAGTCCTTCGAGGTCGACCGGCCCCCCGTGGGACCCGGGTCCAACGGGACCTACGCGTTCACGTTCAACCTGAACGGCATCGACAACCCCGCGCGGTTCGATCCGATCCGGAACATCACGGAATTCGCGGGGGGTGTCGACCGGCCCGCCTGGAACCACTGGGTCCGGGTCCAGCTCGCGATCGACGGGGTCCCCCCGGCGTCGTCCCCGACCGCGGCCCCGTACCTGAGGACGATCGGGCGGATCGAGCGGGAGGAGGGGATCAACCTTGTCGCCTGACGTCCGCGATTGGCTGCGGCGGCTCCCGAGGATCCTGACGATCTCCGGGTTCCTGGGCCTGGGCCTCGGCTACGCGGTCTTCGAATCCGTGTTCCCCAACGTGGGCTTCCCCGCGGCCGGGGAGGCGTCCCTGCCCCTGCTCCTCGCCGTCCTCGCGGGGGCCGGCTTCCTCGCGGGACTCGTGGCCGACGACCTCCGGCTCGCGATCCTCCACGCCTTCCTGAGCTTCCCCATCGCGTTCGTCGTCGTCTCCCTCCTCGCCGTGTCCCCCGTCCTCACGGGCTACGTGCAACTCACGTCGGACGACCTCGTCTTCTACGTCCTGCGTCTCGGCCTGCCGATCTACCTCGTCGCCCTGCCTGCATACGCCGTCCTCGGGGTCGCGGGCCTCGCGGCCCGGGAACATCTCGGGCTCCGCTCGACCCCCTTCCGGGCGTGGCTCCGGCGGCTCCAGCACAAGTGATTTACGTCCGGGGCCGATGGCGTGCCCGATGCTCGTCGCGATCACGGGGACCCCGGGGACGGGGAAGACGTCGGCGGGCGAGGCCCTCGCGGCCCGCGGGTACGCCGTCGTCGACCTCGACGAGGTCGCCCGGCGGGAGGGCTGCATCGCGGGCCGGGACGAGACCCGCGGGAGCGACGAGGTCGACCTGGACGCCCTGCGGACCCGCCTCCGGGTGCCCGCGAAGCTCGCCTTCCTCCGCGCCCACTACAGCCACCGGATGCCCGTGAACCTCGCGGTGGTCCTGCGGTGCCGGCCGTCCGTCCTCCGGGTCCGCCTCGAGGGCCGCGGCTGGGCGCGGGAGAAGGTCCGAGAGAACGTGGAGGCGGAGGCGATCGACGTGATCACCCAAGAGGCCGTCGAGGAGGGCATCCCCTTCGTCTTCGAGCTCGACACGACGGACCTCACCCCGGCTGAGGCGGCGGACGGGATCCTCGGGATCCTCCAGGGACGGACGACGGGCCGGGAGCCGGGTTCCGTGGACTGGAGCGAGGAGGTCCTCTCGTGGTACTAGAGGAGCGCCGGGACGCCGCGGAGCGGTTCCTCCTCCCCGTCGCGCGCCGGCTCGTCCGAGTCGACCCCGACGCCGTGTCATGGGCCGCCTTCGTCGCGGCGGGCCTCGCGGGCGTCGCGTTCTTCCTCGGCGGGACCGAGTTCCTCGCCCTCGCGGTCGTCCTCGTCCTCGGGAACGCGTACCTCGACGCCCTCGATGGCCGGATCGCCAAGCTCGCGGGGAAGGCGTCCGCGCGGGGGGACTTCCTGGACCACGTCCTCGACCGGTACGCGGACGTCTTCA
>DATETY010000023.1:0-20113 GCA_035283365.1 Thermoplasmata archaeon
CTCCTCGTCCTGTGCACCCTCGGGGCCGCCGCGGAAGGGGCGATCGACCTCGCGGGGCCGAAGCACTTCGACGGAAAGGTCGTGATCGACGTGACGAACCCGCTCGACTTCTCGAAGGGGATGCCGCCCGCCCTGTTCGTCGGGACGTCGGACTCCCTGGGCGAACGGATCCAGCGCAAGGTCCCGAAGGCGAAGGTCGTGAAGTGCTTCAACACCGTGAACCAGGACACGATGATCCACCCGAAGATGAAGGAGGGCCTCCCCGACATGGTCATCGCGGGTGACGACGACGGCGCGAAGAAGGCCGTCACGGGACTCCTGAAGGAGTTCGGCTGGGGCGCCCCGATCGACATCGGCGGGATCGACGGCGCGCGGTGGCTCGAGGCGTACACGGCCCTGTGGGTCCGCATGGCCATGAAGCTGGGCAGCTGGTCCATCGCGATGCGCGTCCTGCGCGCCTGACGATCACGGCCGCACGAGGTTGAACGAGTCGGACCCGCCCGGCGGGAAGTACCGGCTCCCGCACGCGCACATCCAGAACGCGCCCTTCCGCTCGGGGCCGAAGTCGATCGTCGTGATCGTGTAGTCGAAGCCGCACTTGCGGCACGCGATCACGACGGTGGGTCCATCGGGCAACGGGTGGAAGATCTTGATGGCGCGCGGCTTGCGGAACCTCGCGAGCCAGCGCCGACTCCGCGGGAGCCTGAGGAAGGTCTGCGGCGGTTCGCGTGGGCCCGCCGGGAGCGGGACATTCGTGCGTGCACTACTCGAGGCTCGCCTCGTTGCGCCTCCTCCCGCCGAAGGAAATGTCCGAGGTCCGCTATAACGACCACGTTTACATGGAGAGTTCTGCTCGTGATAATGAGAATCGAATCGGCCTTGACGTCGTGGGCGGATCGCGCCTAGGGTGGCGGCCCGCCGCCCTGGCCGAACTGCGCGGCCCATGCGGCCGCGCGGGCCTCGCGCTGCTTCCGCGTGAGATCCTCTTTATGGGTCGCGAGGGACCACTCATGCCCGAACGGGTCCACGAGCTGGCCGTACCGGTCCCCCCAGAACTGGTCCGCGAGGGGCATCGTCGGGCGCGCCCCCGCGGCCACGGCCCGGCCCCACACGGCGTCCACGTCCTTCACGAAGAGGTGGACGGTCACGGGGGACCCGCCGTACTCGAGGGGCGACTTGTGGGGCGCGCCCGGGAAGATGTCGGACAGCAGTAGCATGGAGTCGCCGATCTTCAGCATCGCGTTGAGGACGAGGCCCCCGGGGCCGAACTGCCGATCCAGCTCCTTCGCGCCGAACGCACGTTTGTACCATTCGATCGCGTCCGCGGCCCCGCGGATCGCAAGGTACGGCGTGATCGTGTGGAATCCTTCCGGTACGGGCTGCACCTTCTTCCCCTTCGCGCGTCCTTTCGTCGTTGTCGCTCGCTTCGCCCGGGAACGCTTCGCCTTCGCCACGTGATCCCCCGGACCCCGCATCCGCATCGGACACTTAGACCTGACGGCCCACCTCGCGCGGATCGGCGGACCATTCCAGAGTCCGATCCGGATTCCCGCGGACCCGGCCGAGGATTGGGGGCGAGGGCCACGAGCGACAGGATCGCCTCGGCCCCTACGCGCGTGGGTCGTCAGGCCGGCGGCGCGGCGTCGATGGCCCGCTTCCCCGGGGACGAGCGTCGCCGGCTCCTCGAGATGATCCGCATGCTTCGGTCGGCAGGCTGACAGCTCCGAGCCTGGAGTTGCCACGACCAAGATCTGGCAATCGGCGAGAAGGCGCAGCTTTGGGGTTCACTTCATCGCGACCCTACCGACAGCGGTCTGGGAGTCAGTGGATTTCGACGATGATCTTCCTCCCCGCCTTCGAGACTGACACTTCCTCGTCGCCTCGAAGACCGAGGCTGCGCTCGATATCCGATGGGATGCGGAGGACCGTCCCCCGGCCACTCTTCGAAAGCTTCCTCCGAAGCTTCAGGGCTTCCCCCCATACTCCCAGCCGCCGAGCGACCTTGATCATCCTCTGGCTCTCTTCCTCCGGGATGAACTCCTCCCCACAGGCGGAGCATCGGCGCCCCCGCTCGACGAACGTGTAGCCTTCGACTTCCGACACAATGTCGTCGACGGGGACGAGCTCGCCCTTCCCGCAAACTGGGCAGCGGGAACGCCCCTTAGCCTTCCGCGCCCGTGATGACAAAGACCTCATCGGTTTCCACCTCATATGCTATGACGAGCTTCTTGTGCCCCTTCTTTCGAACGAAGACCTCCCACTTACCCTTTCGAACCCGCGAGACTTTGTAGGCCTCCCGTATCGCCTCTCGCAGATCGTACTGGTCCCAACCCCACTTGCGCATCCACGTGTTGCGAAAGTGCTTGCCGACGTCGATGTGCACTCTGTCGACGTCGAAGGGAAGCAACCGGTGTCACTTGCTTTTGTAATGAATTTCATCTATATGAATTCACACCTCGGGGCGATGCAAGAGATGCGTGCTCTCGAAGCCTTCTTATCCCACCCCGGCCTCGCCTCCCATATGGCCCGCTTCCCGGAGGCCGAGCGCCGGCGCCTGCACAAGATGATCTGCATGCAGTGCTACGCGCGGAACGCGATGAGGGCCACGCGCTGCCGCCGATGCGGGAGCAAAGAGCTGCGGCCGAAGGCGAAGGAAGCGCGGAAAGAGTAGGTCACGGCCCTAGACCGAGGGCTGAATTACGTGAATGGTGTCCTGGCCCTCAATGCGTGTCCCGTCGGATAGCTCACCCTCTAAGACGAGGATCGCGTCCCCGACGGTCACGATGCCTCCGATGCCTCCTCGGTCGAATTTCAGCATGAGATCCGGGATGCCGTCCGCGTCGTGATCTCCGATTGCTGTCGGAGAAGGCCGGGCGGCGATCCCTCCGAGCGTTACCGTTCCGATCTCGACTCGGGAGACATCGAAGCCCTCGGGGAGTTCGATGCAGACGGTCACGTCGTTCCCCCGGCTCTTGAGGTTCAGCACGTCGGGGTCGATGTCGACGGTGGCCGTCACCGTCGTCACGTCCTCGACCCGGATGTCGTCGTATGAGGCGGTGTAGGCGGCTCCATTGACGACCGGGTAGAGGAGGACGTACGTGTACGGATAGGCTGTGAGCTGGGGCAGGGTCGCCGAGGCGAGGAGCTGCGTGCCTTCCGCGTCGAAGATCTTGAAGCCGACGGACCCGGGCAGGGTCTCGATGCTCATCACATACCAGGAGCCCGAGACGACGGGAAGGCCTGAATCGACCACGTTATCAACCACGTTCGATGCAGTGCCGAAGGCGAAATTCCCGTCGCGTATCTGTATGTACGTTGGACCCGCGTGCTCCCAGTAGGTGAGAGAAAAGAGGAATCCCGAAAGTACATTCACCGGCCCATCCCATCTGACTCGTCCGGTCAGTCTCTCGAAGTCAGTGCCGACGAAGATGCGATACATCTTGAAGTCGTTCGTCGCCCCTTCTTGACCGAACGCGGCCGCGCCTCGATCGCTCTGGTACCCTTGCGAGACGACAGTCATCGTCTCCCACGGACGAAGTCCGCCGTAGTTCCAACCGCCTTGCGCAGCAAGGCTCGACCCCTCGACGTACGACTCGAAGTCCTCGAAGAATAGTACCGTGGACGAGGCAGGGACCCCTTCGGCGCCGCTCGGCGCGGACGGCAGGACGAGCATTGCGGTAAACAGGAGAAGCACCGCCCCCGTTCGAACCCCCCCATAGACATGTGATTGTCAAGAGATAACTCTTGCCCTGCGACCTCGGATGGGCGGTCCTCAGTTCCGGCCGCATGGACTGCTAGCCACTCGCCACGGGCCACGGGGTTCGGGCGGTGTGCCGCGAACTCTGTCCCAAGGCGATGGAAGCCAGGAGGTGGAGCCCATTCCTCACCTCCCAACTTCGATCCGCACGGGCCCAATCGTTGCGTAAAAGAAGACGTTCGGGTCCGCTATCCCGCGTTCGAGCTGCGGGTGCGGGCCGAGCCCGAGCCCGACATCGCCCTTCACGATGCTGTTGTCCAGCATACACGCTTCCGCGGCCGGATTCAGGCCGACCGTGAACCACCCGAGCCGGGCCTTCGGCCGCTTCGGTGCCGCTAAGGCGCGGTCCAAGAGGTCCCCGTGCTTCCGGGCGGACCATTCGACAATCCGCCCCGCCTTCACTCGGAACCAGATACCCGAGATTGTTCGCCCGGCAAAGAACATGGGATCCGTGGATTGGACCTCGCCCTCGACGGACTCCGGACGCACCGCGGCCTCAATCCTCCCCGCGGGGAGCGTCGTCTCTACGAACCCGCGTCGCACATCGCCCGGGCCGATGATCCCGTCGTCCACCGCGGGCCGAATGGGCTTCGTCTCGAACCGAAGGTCCGTGCCCGCATCGGACGTGAGGTGCACGGCCTTCCTCCCGGTCAGGGACCGAGCGAGCTTCGCTCCGGCCCGCTGGATCTCTTTGAGGTCCACCGCGAGGGCGGCCCGATAGCTCGTGTCCCAGCGATCATAGTCGAGGCCGTACGCCTCCGCCCGCTCACACGTCACCCGGCCAATCGGGAGGTCCACGTGCCGGACCTTGCGCTTCCGCAAGGGCTCGTCCTGTCGCTGGTTCCCCATCGCGTTTGCATCGAACTTCTCGGGCGGGATGTCCCGCATGCGCCGCGCGTCCGCAGGTCCGCCGAGGTACACGTCCGCCGTGATCGCCCGATGGATCGCGTACTCGACGGGCGAGGCCAGCCGGAGCCACCTCGTGGACAGCTCCCGCATGGATGTGAACCAGAGGTCGTCCGTCATCAGGGTGATGTGCGTGTCGCTCCCGGCGCGCCTCGCCTCGAGGGCTAGGGCCTCGGCGAGAGGGATCGTGGGGACGTACGTGTAGATCTCGAACACGTCGTCCCAGCGCAGGCCCAGCGACTTCCGCACGACCTGGCGGGCCAGCGGGATCCAACGTTCGAAGGCAGGTTCCGTCATCGTCTCGGACCCAACCATCGCCCTCTTCCCGTCGACGGGAAGCCGCACGGCGACCCATAAAGGAGACGGGGCCCGCGTGGACGGCTCGGGCCGCGCGAGGTTCAAGGGCGGTCGGCCGTCCGGCCGGTCGTGGGAGGGGCCGGGAGGACGCGCCTCGCGACCGGCGCGCGCCGGCGACAATCCCTTTACCCTGCAAGCCCATCGCGGGGCCATGGCCCCCAACGTCCGCCTGTACTCGATGCCGATCAGCCACTGGTGCGTCTCCGCGGACCGGATCCTGGCGTTCAAGGACATCCCGTTCGAGAGCGTGTACGTCCCGTACCACGACAAGACGAATCTGATCAAAGCGACCGGGCAGGACTACGTGCCCACCCTCGTGTGGGATGCGAAGCCCGTGTTCTGGTCCGACATCCCGGATTTCCTCGAGGCGCGCGTCCCCGAGCCGACCCTGTTCCCGTATGGGAACAAGGGGCTCGCGACCGTGCTCGAGCAGTGGAGCCACGCGGTCCTCGAGGAGAAGGTGTGGCGGTACGCGGTCACGAAGGTCCCGCCCGTCCTGCGCGACGAGGTGGAGCGCTGGGTCTTCGAGGAGATGCAGACCCGGGCCCGGGGCCCCTGGCACGTGCTCGAGGCGCGCCGGGAGGAGTTCCGGCAGGACATGGTCAAGGAGTTCGCGCGGCTCGAGGCGGCCCTCGACGGCCGGGACTGGATCCTCGGGAAGCCGAGCCTCGCGGATTTCGGCGTGTACGGCAGCCTGTCGCCTCTCCTCACGATCGGGGAGCCGATCCCTAGGGAGATGCCGCGGCTCGGCGCATGGGCCGCCCGGGTCGGCGCCCTCGGGGCGTGACGGCCCGACGTCCCGGGGCCCGGCGGCCTCTCGATCGCTCCTGCGACCCCAGGATCAGGACGATCCGCAGAGCATCGGGAATCCTCGGGAACTTCCGGGATCCGCCCATCTCGAGGATCCGCACGTATTCGAGGTTCATGGCCTCTTCCGCGGGTTCGAGGCTTGCGTCTCCGGCAGAAAAAGGAGGACGCCGGGGCGCTACGCGCTCCGGACGAACCCCCAGACGGCCCCCGCGAGAACGACGAGGCCCGTCCACAGGCCCGCGCCGCCTCCGAGGACGGCGAGCCCGAGCCCGGCGACCCCGGCCACGATCACGCCGTTCCGCACGTTCGTCTTCGTGATCGCGTACGCGATCACGCCGAGGACCCCGAGGACGACGAGGAAGATCGCCTCGGCCCCGGGGGCCACGACGCCCGCGCGCCGTCCGATCGTCAGGGCGTACGTCACGACGCCGGCGAGGGCCGCGAGGGCCCCTCCGAGGATGATGGGCACCTGGTACGGCTCCATCCGCTCGAGGGAGCGCCAGGCGGACGCCATCTTCGCGGCGGCGGGCTGCGTTGCGGTCGATGTCATGCTGTGTGTCACCTCCTCGCCCCCCGCGGGACGTGACGCTACTTAAGCGCGATTGGACGCCCTTCGAACGCCGTATGAACGTGATGTCGCGAGGCCGTGAACGAAAGGGATTTACCCCCGCGTCCCGCGCCGGGCCGCGCCCCGCGGTACTTTCGCGCACCCCCGGAAGGAACGCCTTATTAGCCGGGCGGGGCATGTGTCCTCCCCCTGGGGGGAGACATCGAATGACAGACAAACCCGGCGCGATCGTGCATGTGGAGTTCCACTCGAACGACCCCGATCGGACGAAGGCGTTCTACTCGAGGGTGTTCGGCTGGAGGTTCGAGGACATCCCGCAGATGAACTACGCGACGTTCAAGGCCCCGACGGGCCCTGGTGGCGGCCTGCAGAAGCCCGGCGAGGGCGGCCCGATGATCCTGAACTACCTCCTCACGGACGAGATCAACGAGACCGCGAAGGCGATCGAGGCGAACGGCGGGGCCGTCCTCGTGCCCAAGTCGGAGATCCCCGGGTTCGGCTGGTGGAGCCTCTTCAAGGACCCGACGGGCCTCACGATGGCCCTGTACCAGGCCATGCGGCCGCCGCGCCCGCCCGCGCCGAAGAAGAAGTCCGCGAAGAAATCGGCGAAGGCCGGGAAGAAGGCCCGGGGCCGGACGCGCGGTCGCTGAGGCCCCGTCGACCGGGGAGCCGACCCACCCGTCACGACTCGGGGGCCAGGGCCGCGGCCAGGAGCTTCCTCTCCGCGGCGCGGAGGTGTTTCGACACGGCCGCGCGCGAGATCCCGACGAGGGACGCGATCTGGGCGAGGGACGCCTTCGCGGGGGACCCGTAGTACCCGAGGCGGAACGCGAGTTCGAGGAGATGTCGCTGGCGGGCCGTCAACGAGGCGAGGGGCTGCCAGGCGTCCGCGGCCGCGGTCCGGACCGTGCGCACCCGGTAGGGCGCCCCGACCTCCTCGAGGAACCGTCGGAGGCGCGGGAGGACTTCCTCGGAGGCGAGGAGCACGACGCGCGCCTCGCGGGGGCCCGTCTGGACGACCTCGAGGGGCACGACGCCGCCCCACTCCTCGCCGAGGCGGCCCCGCAGGATCTCGGGGAGGCCCCATTCGATCCACGCGACGTACTCCCCGCGGCCCGCGTCCGTCGACAGGATCTCGAACCGCTCGACGCGATAGCGGCGGCCGATCGCGGCCGCCTCCCGGCGGACCTCCGCGGGATCCTTGAACGGCCCGTGCCGGCGCACGCGGACGATGAGGGCCGCGACCTGCGGGCGCACGGAGAAAGACTGGAGGACCTGGACCCCCGCGTTGTGCCGGAAGAACCGTTCGCTCAGGATGTCCAGGTCATCGAGGAGGGCGAGCGGGACGGTCAGCTCGAGACGCTTCATGAGATGGTTGACAGGTAAACCGGGAGGGCCATATAGGTCTGTTCCCTCGTCTCTCCGGGAGGCTCCCGTTGTGGAGAAGGCGTCCGTCATCACGTGCGACATGAGCGGGATCGTGCAGCAGTACGCGGCGGATGCCGCGGACCTGTTCGGGTGGAGCCCCGACGAGGTGATCGGGAAGCTGAGCGTCGCGACGTTCCACCTGCCGGAGAACGTGCCGACCCTCGTGCCGCGGCTCCTGAAGACGGCGGTGGAGAAGGGCAAGTTCGAGGAGGAGGTCACGCTCCAGCGGAAGGACGGATCCACGTTCCGCGCGGTCCTGACGGTCCGGCCCGTGCACCGGGACGGGAAGCAGGTCGGCTTCATGGGGTTCACGCGCCCCCTCGACTGACCGGCAGGTCCGGGGACGTCCGATGGCCGTGGCGAAGACGTTCGAGGCGCAGACGTCCATCATCACGTGCGACATGAACGGGATCGTCCAGGACTACGCGGCGGACGCCGCGAAGCTGTTCGGCTGGTCCCAGGACGAGGTCATCGGGAAGATGTCCGTCGCCATGTTCCACGTCCCGAGGAACGTGCCGACCCTCGTGCCGCGCTTGCTCCGCGAGGCCACGGAGACAGGCAAGTTCGAGGAGGAGGTCACCCTGATGCGGAAGGACGCGTCCACGTTCCAGGCCGTCCTCTCCGTCCGGCCGGTCATGCGGGCCGGCAAGCAGATCGGGTTCATGGGGACCACGCACCCCCTCGGCCCGCCCGGGGCCGTGCCCGTGGGCCGTCTGTGGGTCCAGGCCCTCCGGGCGCCGTTCCTCCTCGCGTCCCTCATCCCCGGGTTCGTCGGGATCCTCGCCGCGTGGCAGGCCGGCAACTCGATCGACGGGGGTCTCGCGGCCCTCGCCCTCGTCGGGCTCGCGTGCGTCCACCTGGGGACGAACATGACGAACGACGCGTGGGACTTCCGGAGCGGGAACGACCTCCACGTGCGTCACCTCAATCCGTTCGCGGGGGGCGGACGGGTCCTGCTGCGCGGCGTGCTGAACCCGCGCACGCACCTCGCGGTGGCCCTCGGCTTCCTCGTCGCGGGGTCCCTCATCGGCCTCTATCTCGTGTCGCGGGCGGGCCTCCCCCTCCTGGCCCTCGGGATCCTCGGCGTCGCGTTCGCCTACTTCTACGTCGGGCCGCCCCTGCGCCTCGCGTACCACGGAGTCGGCGAGATCGCCGTGGGGGTCGCCTTCGGCCCCGTCACGGTCCTCGGGACGTACTTCGTCGCGGCGGGCACGTTCGACCCGCCCGCTGTCGTCCTGTCCCTGACCTTGGGCCTCCTCGTCGCGGGGGTCCTCTGGATTAACGAGGTGCCCGACATCCCCGCGGACAGCGCGGTCGGGAAGCGCACCCTCGTCGTGCGGCTCGGCGTCGCGAGGTCCACGGTCGTGTTCGGCGGGATCGTCCTCGCGGCGTACGCGGTCCTCGTCGCGGGGGTCGCCCTCGCGGGCCTGACCCCCTGGGCCCTCCTGGGACTCCTCGCCCTCCCCCTCGCCCTCAAGCCCATCCAGGGGCTCCGGAGGGCGGGCGGAGACCCGCACGCGCTCATCCCGTCCAATGCGGGGATGATCCTCGCGACCCTCGTGACCGGGATCCTGCTGCTCGCGGGCCTCGTCCTGGCCGCGTTCTATCCCCTGTAGATGGGTGCGCGGCGGATCCGCGGGCCCCCGTCGAACAGGTTAAGTGCGGGGACGTCCATGCGCCGGGCCCCGAGGGGAGGGAGTCCATGCCATCGAAACCTGGAAGCATCGTGCACGTCGAGATCCACTCGCCGGCACCCGAGAAGACGCAGCGATTCTACGAGAGCGTGTTCGGCTGGAAGTTCGAATCCGTCCCGGCCATGAACTACACGACGTTCACGGCCCCGAGCCCGCCGAACGGAGGCATCATGTCTCCCATGGAGGGAGAGGGGCCCACCGTGATGAACTACATCCTGTCCACGGAGATCGACGAGACGATCCGGAAGATCGAGCTCGCGGGCGGAGCGATCCTCGTCCCGAAGTCGGAGATCCCGAAGGTCGGTTGGTTCGCGATCTTCCGCGACCCCGCGGGGGTCACGCAGGCCGTGTACCAGGACGTGGCTCGGCCCGCGCGGCCTGCCGCCGCGCGCGCCCGCAAGGCGAAGCGCGCCGCGAAGAAGGTGAAGAGAGGTCGCCGCTCCGGCCGGAAGGGCCGCCGCTGACCCATCGCGGGCGACCCCGCGGGCCATGACCGCCAGGCGGCCGCCCCGCGGAGGCTTTATCGGGCCGCGCGATACCCGCGCGATGCGTCGCTTCGACGGGCGCGTCGTCCTCGTCACGGGCGGGTCCACGGGGATCGGGTACGCGACGGCCCGCGCGTTCCTCGAGGAGGGCGCGAGCGTCGGGATCGGCGCGAGGCGCAGGGCCCCGCTCGGGAAGGCCGCGGCCTCCCTGGGGCGGCTCGGCCGCGTCGTCGCGATCCCGGCGGACGTGTCCCGCGCTGCAGACGCGAAGCGCCTCGCCGACACGACCCGGAAGGTCCTCGGGCCCATCGACGTCCTCGTGAACAACGCGGGCATCTTCCGCGGCGGCAGGGTCCACGAGACCTCCGAGCGGGACTACGACGCGATCATCGACATCAACGTGAAGGGCGCGTTCCTCGTCTCGAAGTACGTGATCCCGGGGATGCGCCGCCGGAAGCGCGGCGCGATCGTGAACGTGTCCTCGGACGCGGGGCTCGTCGGGTATCCTGGGTACGCGGCGTACTGCGCGTCAAAAGGCGCCCTCGTCCTCCTCACGAAGGCGATGGCCCTCGACTACGCGGGGGACGGGATCCGGGTGAACGCGGTGTGCCCGGGCGAGGTGGACACGCCCATGATGCGGCAGGAGATCGAGCGCTCCGGGATGGGCGAGAAGGCGTACCTCGACGCGCTCGCCCGGACGATCCCGATGCGGCGGCCCGCGGCCCCGGAGGAGATCGCCCGCCTGATCGTCTTCCTCGCGAGCGACGAGGCGGCCTACATGACGGGCTCCGCCGTCGCGGTGGACGGCGGCACGACCGCGGGGTGACGCGGCGCGTGCCACGCCGGGACGCAGGCTTGCTGGACGTCCACGTGGACATGGCGTCGTCGAGGGACCTCGCCGCGATCACGCAGATCGACGCGGACGCCCTCGGGTCCGCGCGAAGGCGGGCCCTGTTGAAGCGCGCGATCAAGGCGGGGAGCTGCTTCGTGGCCCGCACCCCGGACGACGTCGTGGGCTTCGCGATCCTGGACCGGTCGTTCTTCGGGGAGGCGTACCTGTCCCTCCTGATCGTCGCCCGGGACTATCGGCGGATGGGGGTCGGGCGGGCCCTCGTGCGACACGTCGAATCCAGGATCCCGGGCCGCAAGTTGTTCACGTCCACGAACCGCTCGAACCGGCCCATGCAGCGCTTCTGCGCGGCCCTCGGCTTCGTCCGGAGCGGGGTCGTGGAGAACCTCGACGAAGGGGACCCCGAGCTGATCTACGTGAAGTGGGCCCGGGGACCCCGGGACCGCGGCCGGTGAACGCTATCCGTGGAGCCGCGATGCCCCTGGCGTGAGGCTATCCGTGGACCCGACCCTGGCCGAGCGATTCCCGGGCCTCGAGGCGCATCCCATCGAGCTGGACGGCCTCCAGGTCCGGGAGCGGGACGTGCGGCTCGACGCCTTCGCAGAAGTCCTCGTGCGGGAGCTCCGCGAGCACCTGCGCCTCGAGTCGCTCAAGGACGAGCCCTCCCTCCGGGCGTACCGGGACTTCTACTGGCGGGTCGGGATCGATCCGACGAAGATCCGCCCCGCCTCGGAGGCCCTCCTGCGACGGGTCCTCCAGGGGAGAGACCTGCCCCGGGTCAACACCCTCGTGGACGCCTACAACCTCGCCTCCATGAAGACCCGCGTCGCGATCGCGGCGTTCGACGGGGCCCGGGTCCTCGGCGCCCTCCGGATGCGCCTGGCCCGATCCGGCGAGACGTTCCTCGGGATCGGGATGGCGGCCCCGATCCGGCTCGAGGGCCACGAGGTCGTCGTCCAGGACGACGAGGGCCTCGTCGCGGTGTACCCGTACCGGGACGCGGATCGGACGAAGGTCCGCGTGGGCACGCGGGCCACCGTGTTCCTGACGTGCGGGGTCCCGGGGCTCCCTCCCGAGAAGCTCCGCGAGGCCGACGAGACGACCCGGGAGTTCGTCGAGCGGTTCGCCCGCGAGTGACGAGGAAAGAGGGAAGAGGCCCACCCTCGGGGTGGGCCGTTCACGTCGGCTAGAGGTCCATCGCGGCCGCGACCGCGCCGTCCGCCTGGACGAGGCCCCACCCCGTCTGCTGGCCCGCGCCGCCGAGGGACTTGCTCGAATCCCACGCGTTCGCATGGGGGATCGGGAAGCCTGCGTCCCACGAGCCGGCCGGGATCGGCATGGCCGTGCTCCGGAGGATCGCCTCCGCCTGGGCCTGGGACAGGCCGCCGTTCACGCTCAGCATGAGGGCCACGACGCCCGTCGTGGTGGGGGCCGAGAAGCTCGTCCCGCTGATGTAGTTGTACACGCTCGGAATCCCGTCCGCGGGCGCCGGGTCCGGGCCGGGGGTCGCCTTCCCGTTCAGGTACGGGAGGAGCATGAACCGGCCCGTCGCCACGACGTCGAGCTCCTGGCCGCGGTCGGGGAACTCGTACGCGGACCACCAGACCATGAACCATGCCTCGATCGAGTCCTCGGGCACATCGTCGAACGTCCACTGGTTGTTCAGGCCCGTCTCGGAGCCGTAGAACTGCTGTCGCCAGCCGCCCACGCCGACGCTGATCACGACGGGATACGCGCCGGGCCAGCCCATCCGGTTGGGGCCGTCGTTCCCGGCGCTCGCGACGACGAGGACGCCCGCCGCGACGACGGCCTTGAAGATGTTCTCCTCCGCCACGGAGGAGCTCGGGCCGCCGAGGCTCAGGTTCACGACGATCGGCGCGCCCTCGAGCTCGCCGTCCGCCGCGACGCCCCGCTTCAGGTCCACGACGTAGTCGAGGGCCGCGTAGATCGAGCTGTCCCAGCAATACACCCCGTTGTCGCACACCTTGATCGGGATGATCGTCGCGTTCGGCGCGACGCCGGGCACCCAGTACTCGCCCTCCGTCCCCGTGGCCGGCTCGGGGAAGTACTGGCCCGTCTCCGACTTGTCGAGGAGCGTGTAGCCGATGACCGTCGCCGCGACGGCGACCCCGTGCCCGTTCCGGTCGTTCTCGAGCTGGTACGGGACCGTGTTCCCGTTCGCGCCCGTGAAGCTCAGGCCCAGGTCGACCCGAACCCGGTCCGCGTCCAGGACGGAGCGCCACGTCGGGGTGAGGCCGCCATCGAGCACGGCCACGTACACGCCGTCGCCCCGGGCCGACGTCTTGTCGCGGTCGATGATGTCCAGGTACCACGTGCTGTCGAGGGGGACCGTCGGGCCGCCCTCCGACTCCCGTCCGGAGAGAACGCTCGGGGACCGGATCGTGTCGGCCCGGATGCCCTTCACGAAGTCGAGGCCCCCGACTTCCGCGGCGCGTCCCTGGGGCAGGTTGCCCGAGACGGCCGCGAAGTTCCGGTACGCGACGCCCACGTTCAGTCCCGCCGCGCGCAGGGCCGCAATCATGTCCGGCGTCGCGTGTCGGTCCACATCCACGATCACGGGGCCTCCCGTGTCCTTCGCGAGGGCCGCGGGCATGAGCCCGCCCAGCGCGATCGCGACCACGACGAGGGCCATCGCTCCCGTTCGGAATCGTCTCATGATCCTTCCTCCTCCGCCTCCGAGCCCGGAGGCGCGCGCCGCGACGGGCGAGGACCCACATATGCCTGCCGGTCCCTCGCCGGACGCTCTCGAAGCTGATACCGAACGAGGGGAAATCCCAAATCCCGCCGGCGGTTGCCTCTCCGGGATGGCGTCCGAGCGCGTCGTGTTCGCGATCCGAGGCCTGCCGTGCGCGAGCTGCGCGCTCGATGCGGGGCGCGGCCTGATGCGCATCGAGGGCGTCCTCGACGTGAACATCAACTACATGGTCGACAAGGGATACGTCGAGTTGGACCCGGCCCGGGTCACGTGGGACGCGGTCGAGAGGGCACTCCAGGCCCGAGGGTACACGGTCGTGCGGACCCGGTAGAGGATCCCTCCCTGCCCACAGGCTACATAGCAACTCGACGTTCCCCGACGGCGCTGGACTTCCGTGCTCCCGATCTCCGTCGCGGCCGCCTCCCTCCTCGTCGCGGGCTCCGGGTGGACCCTCGCGCTCGTCGCCTGGGTCCGATGGGAGCGCCGGTTCCAGACCCCGGGTCGACGGCGGGCACGGCTCGAGGATCGCGCGGCCGGCAAGAGGGACTGGACCGCGGGAGACTACGTCGGGTTCGGGATGCCGATGGTCCTCCCGATCGGGCTCGGGTTGGACGGCCTCCTGTTCGGCGGGACCCTTCTGTATGAACCCGCGTGGTCCTTCTTCTCTCCCTGGACGTCGTACATCCAGGCCGCGGGGCTCGCGGCCCTGTGTCTCGCGCTGCCCGTCTTCACCGGGGCCGCATACCTCACCGCGCGAGAGGTGTACAGCAAGCTGCCCGAGGAGCGCACCCTGCTCCGTCGGGGACCGTACCGCTACATCCGGCATCCGATCTACCTGAGTTTCACGCTGATCGGGATCGGGCTCGTCCTCCTCGCGCATTCACATCTCATGCTGCCCGTCCTCGGGATCCTCTGGTACGCGAGGTACGGAAGCGAGGAAGAGCAACTCGTCCGGCAGTTCGGAGCCGAGTACGCGGAGTACCGACGGAGGACGGGCGCCTTCCTGCCACGGGTCCGAAAGGCGCCGTGAGGCGCTTCGGCGGACCGGGTCCGGCAGGCCAAATGATGCGCCTGATTCTCGTCTCGCAATCCTTATCAGCTCCCCCGCGCACCCACACCCCCGTCATGGGCTGGATCACCCGGCGGATCGCGGGCTTCATCACGTTCGCGATCGTGAGCTCGATCCTGACCGGGATCGCCGTCGCCCGGGGCTGGCTCAGCGGGGAACCGACCCTCACCACGACGACGGGGCTCGTGATCCTCGGCCTCGCGTTCCTCGCCTCCCTGGTCATCACGTCCCGGATGAAGTCGAACGAGAAGACGAAGAAGGCGTGGGACGAGTACAACAAGGCGTGGCAGGACTACTACGCTCGCATGGGGTACTACCAGTACTACCAGCAGCCGCCCTCGCGATGAGCGCGAAAGGCTCATGAGCCGGCGGGCCTACCCGCGGGCCGGATGTTCTTCGAGCAGCGCCTCATCGGGACGATGGCGAACTTCGGCTACGTGATCGGCGACCCGACGACGCACATCGCGGCCGTCGTAGACCCGAGCTTCGACGCGCGGGTCCTCCAGAAGGTCGCGGCGGAGAACGTCTATCGGATCGAGGTCATCTTCAACACGCACCATCACCCGGACCACGTCTTCGACAACGAGCGCCTCGCGGACGAGACGGGGGCGAAGGTCGCGGCCCACCGCCTGAGCCGGGTGCGGAAAGACCTCGTCCTCGAGGACGGACAGATCGTGCCCGTCGGCGAGCTCAAGGTGAAAGTCGTACACACGCCGGGGCACTCGCCCGACTCCTCGTGTTTCGTCGTCGCGGGTCGCGTGTTCACGGGGGACTGCCTGTTCGTGGGCGACTGCGGCCGCGTGGACCTGCCCGGTTCGAGCGTCGAGGCGATGTACGACTCCCTGTTCCAGAAGGTCCGGAAGCTCGACGAAGCGCTCGTGGTCTGCCCCGGCCACCACTACGGCCCCACGCCCACGTCGACGATCGGTCACGAGATCCGGACGAACCACACGTTCCGCCCGCGGAGCCTCGATGAGTTCAGGGCGTTCATGACGTCGCCCTAGCCGGCCGGGATGTCCGCCTCGAGGGCCGGCGGCTTCGCCTTCTTCTTGCGCGGCGCACGTGGCTTCTTCGTCGCCGCGGCTTTCGCGGGGGCCTTCTTCCGAGCCTCCTTCCGCGGGCATTCCATGTTCAGGCACAGGATCCATGGCGGACGGCCGCGCTGGATCACCTTGATCACGGGATGGTTGCACGCGGGGCATCGGTCGTCCGTCGGCACGATGAGGCCGCGCTGCGGGAGGGGGTACGAGTTGTCGCACTTCGGGTAGCTCGAGCACCCGACGAACCGCTTCCCGCGGGCGCTGTGCCGGATCGAGAGCTCGCCCTCCCCGCACCGGTCGCATTTCCCGATGAAATTCTTCTCGCGGACGCTCGGACAGTCCGACGCGACGCAGAACGTCATCGTGCGACCCCGATCCGTGTGGGCGATCATCGGGGAGCCGCAGTCCGGGCACGCCTCCGCGGCGCTCTGGACCGTGCCCGTCTGGGGAAGCGGATGGGTGTTCCGGCACGCGGGGTAGCGGTCGCACCCGAGGAACCGGGAGCCGCGTCGGGAGCGGATCACCATGAGGTTGCCCTCCCCGCATGCGTTGCACTTCCCGATGTAGTTCTGTTCCCGGAGGGCCGCCTCGATCTCCTGACCGATCGCGGCCCGGTTCGCCTCGAGGATCTCGAGGACCTCGCTGAGCATGGACTGGGACTCCCGCACGACGTCCTCGCGGGCCCGCACGCCCGTCGCGATCCCCTCCATGTCCTGCTCGAGGTGGGCCGTCATCTCGGGCTGCGCGATCCGGGCCGCGTGGTCCTCGAGGGCCTGGATCACGGCCCGGCCGGAGACCGTGGGCCGGACGTACTTGCCATCGACGAACTTCCGGTCGTACAGCTTCTTCACGATCTCGTGGCGCGTCGATTTCGTCCCCAGGCCGAGCCGCTCCATCTCCTGGATCAGGCCTCCCTCGCTGTACCTCGGCGGGGGCTTCGTCGTCTCCTCGCGCAGGTCGATCGGGCCCACCTTCTCGAGGGTCTCTCCGACGGAGAGGGCGGGCAGTGCGGACTCCCGGACCTGCCAGTACGGGTAGTACTTCCGCCAGCCCGGGTCCTTCACGACGTAACCCTCCGCGGCGAACGTCTCCCCGCCCACGTCGATTTTCGCCTCCGACGTGAGGGCGATCGCGTTCGGGGCCACCGTCGCGAGGAACCGCCGCGCGACGAGCTCGTAGATGCGCCAGTGGTCCTCCCGCTTGATCTGGGCGCGCTGGGCCCCCGCGACCGGGTAGATCGGGGGATGGTCCGTGGCCTGGATGCGGCCGCGGCTCGGGATGAGCCGCTCCTGGGCCGCGAGCTCCCGGGCCTCCGGCCCGAACGGTGAATCCGCGAGTTTCTCGAGGACGGTCCGCAGGTTCACCGTGGACGGATACACCGTGTTGTCCGTCCTCGGGTACGAGATGAAGCCGGACTGGTACAGGCTCTCCGCGATGTTCATCGCGTGCGCGGCGCCGAAGCCGATCCGGTTCGCCTCCGTGACGAACATCGTCGTGTTGAAGGGCGGCGGAGGGCGCTCCTCCCGCTCGTTCTGGATGTACTCCGCGACGGTCCCGTGGGACGCGGCGTCCGCGTGGGCTTGGGCGGTCTGGGCTTCGCTCTTCGCCCAGTACGGCCCGTGGACGTGGTCCGCGGTGAAGTCGACGGGCGCCCCGTCGACCGCCTTGCGGAGGGTCGCGTGGAGGGTCCAGTAGTCCTGCGGGACGAAGTCCTCGATCTCCCGCTCCCGGTCCACGATGAGGGCGAGGGTCGGGCTCTGGACCCGGCCCACGGAGAGGAAGTCCCGGCCGACCTGCTTGGACGCGAGGGAGAGGAACCGCGTGAGGACGGCGCCCCAGGCCAGGTCGACGGCCTGGCGCGACTCGGCGGACGCCGCGAGCGGGTAGTCGACCTCCGTCAGCTCTGCGAACGCCCGCTCGATGTCCCACTTCGTGAGGGCCGAGAACCGCGCGCGCTTCACCCGCACGGCGGGCTTGACGGTTCGGATGATCTCGAGGGCCTCGACGCCGATCAGCTCGCCCTCGCGGTCGAAGTCCGTCGCGATCAAGACCTCGTCCGCGTCCCGCGCGAGCTCCCGGAGGGCGTCCGCGATCTTCGGCTCCGTGACGACCTTCTGCGGCTCTGCCCAGATGAGCTCTTTGAGGTCGACCCGGGCCCAGTCGTTCAGGGCCTCCGGATAGTCGAGGTTGATGATGTGGCCTCGGAGCCCGATTACCTGGACGCGGTCGTCCCCGCTCGCGAACTCGAAGACCCGCGCGCCCCCGACGGTCGTGCGTTTCGACTGGCCGTCGGACAGGATCGTCGCGATCCGAACGGCCGCGTTGAACTTCTCCGTGACGATGAGTCGACGCAAGGCTGTTGCGCACACGGGGGGCTCTATTTAATCGTTTGTTGGTGCGTCGCACAAGGGGAAACCGCGCTGTCGCGTTGTGGTCATCGCGCGTGTGCGCGCGTGCGCGCGACGCCGTTCCGCGATGCGCGTTTCACGCGAGGCCGCGATTCGCGAGCGGGTCATGCGACCGCGAGGAGCTTCGCCACGTCGACCGGAAAATCGGCCACGGGCACGCCCGCGTCCGCGAACGCTTTCATCTTCGACTCCGCGGTGCCCCGGCCCGCCTGGATGATCGCGCCGGCATGGCCCATCCGCCTCCCGGGAGGCGCGGTCCGCCCCGCGACGTACGCGACGACGGGCTTCCGCACGCGCTTCGCGATGAAGGCGGCGGCTTCCTCCTCGGCGGTGCCGCCGATCTCTCCCACGACCACGATGCGCTTCGTCGCGCGGTCCTTCTGGAAGAGGGCGAGCGCCTCGACCATGTCCGTCCCGATGATCGGATCGCCGCCGATCCCGATGCACGTGGTCTGCCCGAGGCCCGCCTGGGTGATCGCGTGGACGATCTCGTACGTGAGCGTGCCGCTGCGCGAGATCACGCCCACGTCCCCGGGGCGGAAGATGTGGTTCGGCATGATCCCCGCCTTCGCGTGGCCCGGCGAGATGATGCCCGGACAGTTCGGGCCGATCACGACGCATCCTTTCGAGCGGGCGTACGGTATGATGTCGAGGGCGTCATGGAACGGGATGCGTTCCGTGATGATCACGAGGAGGCGGATCCCCGCCTCGATCGCCTCGACCGCGGCGTCCTTCGCGTACGGCGCGGGCACGAAGACGATCGAGGTGTTCGCGCGCTTCCTCCGGACCGCGTCCTCGACGGAATCGAGCACAGGGACGCCCTCGACCTTCTCGCCCGCCTTCCCCGGCGTGACGCCGGCCACGACCTTCGTCCCGAAGTCGAGCATCGCCCGGGTGTGGAACTGGCCCTGGTGTCCCGTGATCCCCTGGACCAGGACGCGGGACGTCTTCGTCAGGAGGACGGCCACGTCACGTCCCTCCCGCACCGACGCGCACCGCGAGCTCCGCGGCCTCCTCGATCGTGTCCGCCGCGTGCATCCCGATCTCGTTCAGGATCGCGCGGGCCCGGTCCTCGTTCACGCCCTTGATCCGCGCGACCACGGGTACCTTCGTCGGGAGGACCTCGAGGGCCTGCTTGACCCCGAGGGCGACCGTGTCCGCCTTCGTGATCCCCCCGAAGATGTTGAGCAGGATGACGCTCGGGCGGGCCTTGATCAGGATCTCGAAAGCCTCCTGGACCTTCCTCGGATCGTCCGTGCCGCCGAGGTCGAGGAACGTCCCGCCGCGGCCCCCCTTCAGGTTGAGCACGTCGAGGGTCGCCATCGTGAGGCCGGCCCCGTTCGCGATCACCCCGACGTCCCCGTCGAGCTGGATGAACGTGATCCCCTTGCCGTGGGCTTCCTCCTCCAGGGGGGTCCGGTCCTGGTCCATCGCCGCATAATCGGGATGGCGGTACTCCGCGTTATCGTCCACGACGAGCTTCGCGTCCCCCGCGACGACCCGGCCGTCCGTCAGGAGCGCGAGCGGATTGATCTCCACGAGCTCCGCGTCCTCGGCCCGGAACAGGGCGTACACGCGCCGCGCGATGTCCGCGACCTGGTCCCCGATCTCCTTCGGGAGCCCGAGCTTCGCCTTGAGCCCGCGGATCAGGTAGGGCTGGAGCCCGAGCATCGCGGGCACGTGGGCCATGAAGATCTTGTCCCGCGGGACCGACTCGATCTCCACGCCGCCGAGGGCGCTCGCCATGAGGAGGGGCTGCCGCGCGGACCGGTCGATCGTGAGGCCCAGGTACAGCTCCTGGGCGATCTCGAGGCGCTCCGCGAGGTACACCTCCTTCACGCGGTATCCGCCGATCTCCATGCCGAGGATCTGCGCCGCGACCGCCCGGGCCTCCTCGAGCGTCGCCGCGGGCCTGATGCCGCCGACCTTGCCCCGGCCCCCGACGAGGACCTGGGCCTTCACCATGCAGGGCAGGGGTGGGTCCACGATCGCGTCGGGCGAGGAGACGACGATCCCGCGCGGGAC
>DATETY010000024.1:0-51132 GCA_035283365.1 Thermoplasmata archaeon
CACGTCGCCGATCTTCTCGAACCTCACGTACACGGGCGGCTGGTTCTTCCGGACCGCGCCGTCGGACGCCCTGCAGGGCGTCGTCGCGGCGAACTACTCGTTCAACAACCGGTCCTTCCGGTCCATGGCCGTGATCGGGAATGACAACCCGTACGGGCGTGGCCTGGCGAACGTGTTCGCGACCGAGTTCGACGCGTTCCCCGGGACGACCGTCCACGTGGGCATCTTCCCGGAGACTCTAACCTCGTACACGACGGACCTCACGACCTTGTTCAGCCAGTTCTCGCCGGGCCTCCCCGAAGCCGTGTACATGGCGAACTACCCGACGGACGGACTCAAGGTCATGCGGGACTGGGCCGCGAACGGCGCGTGGTCCGGGATCGAATGGGTCTTTTCGGAGGGCGTCCTCGACCAGGCGGGCTTCGTGGACAAGCTGAGCCAGCAGGGGATCAACAACGCGACGATCCAGTCGTTCCAGGGCAGCGCTCCGGGGGCGTACCTCGGCGTCGTCGGGCCCTTGTACGATGGCTTCCTCACGAGATACAAGGCCGAGTACGGCGCGACTGCGGACCCGGGCCTGTTCACGGCGAACGCGTATGACGCCGTGTATCTGATCGCCGCGGCGGCCCAGCAGGCCGGCACGGCGACCGCGGCGGGCATCAAGGCGAACCTCCGGTCCGTCGCGACGCCTGCGGGCACGGTCGTGACTGGCGGCCAGTGGGACACGATCGAGTCTGAGATCGCCGCGGGCGACGAGATCAACTACGAAGGCGGCTCCGGCGCCGTGGACTTGGACACTCTCGGGGACCCGCTCAGCGGCTACGCGATCTGGGGGATCGACTCGAACATCCAGATCGAGACGCTCGAGCTGTTCGACGAGGCGACCGTGATCGCGATGCTCGGCGCGCCGCCCCAGACCGTGGGCCGGTCCGGCTTCGCGCCCGTTGCGGCGCCGGCGAGTCGGGAGGTCTAGCCTCCCAGGTACAGACGACCCACGTCCGGGTTGTGAAGGAGGGCCCCGCCGGGGCCCTCGAACCTATTTTTGCCGGCCTCAAGGACGTATCCGCGGTCCGCCATCGCGAGGGCCTTCCGAGCGTTCTGCTCGACGAGGATGATCCCCACCCCGGCCTCGTTGATCTCCTGTATCTTCTCGAAGATGAGGGCTACGAGGCGCGGGGCGAGCCCCGCGGACGGCTCGTCCACGAGGAGGACCCGAGGTTCCAGGACGAGGGTCCGGGCGATCGCGACCATCTGCTGCTCTCCGCCGCTCAGGGTGTGGACCTTCGCGCCGAGCTTCGGCCGCAGGTTCGGGAAGATCGTGCAGATCTGCGCCACGCGGTCCCCGAATGCGGTGGGGGACAGGGGTGGGGCGGCGTGCCTCGGCTCGGGATCCCGCCCGGCCTGGCGGGTCAGGGTCCTCACGAGCCGGCCAAGCGGGACCAAGGTCTGGTCCCAGATCCCGTGGCGCCTCGAGATGGCCCCCATCTCGAGGTTCTCGAGGACCGTGAGGCCCGCGAACGTGTTGCTCGACTGGGGGATGTACGCGAGCCCCCGGTGGACCAGGTCCTCGGGAGCCATCCCCGTGATGTCGTGCCCGTCGAAGGAGACCCGGCCCTGGGTCGGCTTGAGGAGCCCGATGATCGTCTTCACGAGGGTCGACTTGCCCGCGCCGTTCGGGCCGATGATCGTGACGAACTCCCCCGCGTCCAGGTGGATCGACACTCCGTGGAGGATCTGGGTCTCCCCGTAGCCCGACACGATCCGGTCCGCCTCGAGGAACACCAACGGTCAACCCCCGAGATACGCCTCCACGACCCGGTCGTTCTGCTTGATCTCCCGGGGCACGCCCTCCGCGAGGGTCCGGCCTTGGTGGAGGACGATGATCCAATCGCACCGGTTCATCACGACGTCCATGTCGTGCTCGATCAGGAAGAACGTCTTGCCGCGCTGGCGCAGCTGGTCGATGAGGCCGAGGATCTTCGCGGTCAGCGTGGGGTTCACGCCGGCCACGGGCTCGTCCAGGAGGATCATCGTGGGACTGCTCATCAGGGAGCGGGACAGCTCGAGGAGTTTCTTCTGGCCCCCAGAGAGATTCTTCGCGTACTCGTCCCGGAGGCCGTGCAGCCCGACGAACCGGAGGAGCTCCTCGGCCTCCTTCTGGATCTCCCGGTCCCGGGCCCGGGCCCGTCGGGTCCGGAGGAACAGGCTCGTCAGGTTCTCCCCGGGGACGTCCTTCGCGGACACGAGGAGGTTCTCCAGGACGGTCAGGTTCCGCAGCTCGCGCGGGATCTGGAACGTCTTCGCGAGCCCCCGGCGGACGAGCGCGTACGGCGGCAGCCCGTCCACCCGCTCGCCCTCGAAGTGTACGCTCCCCCCGTCCGGCGCGTACAGGCCCATCACGACGTTGAACAGGGTCGACTTCCCGGCTCCGTTCGGGCCGATGAGGCCCGTGATCGTCCCGCGGCGGACCGCGAGGGTGCAGCCGTCCAGTGCCTGGAGCCCTCCGAACGCCTTCCTCACCCGATCTGTCCGGAGGATGGGCGCGGACGAGGGGTCCACGTCAGCTCACCGGTGGGTACGTCCGCCGCGGTTCCTTCAGGATCCCCTCTGGGCGGTAGATGATGAGGATCACCAGGAGGGCCCCGATCGCCATGACCCGGAGGGCGGGCACCTTGAGGGCCACGTCGTCCGGGAGGCGGTCGTCGAGCCGTGTGGAGATCCAGTCGAATGCGTAGTACAAGAACGCCCCGAGGATCGCGCCTCGGTTGTTCCCGCTCCCGCCGAGAATGAGCATCACGTAGATCGTGAACGTCGAGAGGGGATCGAAGATCCCCGGGGTGATGAACCGCAGGAACGTGGCCGAGATCGCGCCCGTCGCGCCCATGAGGGCGCACCCGAGCACGAACGCCTGGAGCCGGAACCGGAACACGTCCTTCCCGAGCGCGAGGGTCGCCTCCTCGTCCTCCCGGATCCCGCGCAGGACGCGACCCCACGGGGCCCGCGTGACGTACTCGAGCAGGACGAAGACGAGGAGGAGGGTCCCCACCGCGAGAGCCGCCATCGCGGTGTCCGACAGGTCCGAGTCCGCGATCCACGCGTCGAAGGGGCGCGGGATCGAGATGACGCCGATCGTCCCTGCCGTGATCGACTGCGCGTTCACGAGGAACAGCCGGACGATCTCGGCGAGGGCGAGGGTCGCGATCCCGAAGTAGTCCGCGCGGAGCCGCAGGATCGGGATCGCGATGAGGAGCCCCGCGAGGGCCGATACGAACATCGCGGCCCCGAGGGCGAGCGCGAAGTTCTGCGAGTATCCACCGAGGTGGCCCGGGTACTGGTCTGTCATCGGGGCCGGAGGGGTCATCAGGATCGCGGCCGTGTACGCCCCGAGGGCCCAGAACGCCGCGACGCCCGCGTTGAACAGGCCCGTGTGGCCCCACTGCACGTTCAGCGCGAGGGCCATGAGTGCGAAGATCGAGGCGGGGATCAGGAAGTTCACGAGGTCCACGACGGCGGGCGGCAGGCTCACGCGCGGTCCGCCCCCTGGGCCGGACCGGGCATCCTGAGTCCCCCGTGGCCGGCCCGGATCACGGGGGCTTTCCCTATCGCGAGGCCTCCGGGTCGGATCAGGAGGACGAGGATCATGATGATGAACGCGAAGATCGGGCGGAACGCGACGGGCTGCTGGACGGCCCCGACCCGCGCGGGGAGGAGGAGGGCGAGGATCGCGGGGATCCAGAGCACGCCCGCGAGGAACGACGCGAAGATGAACCGCCGGGCTTCGAACGCGCGGACCGGGAGGAGGGCGGCTCCCGCCGCGATTGGCGCGAGGAGGCCCGCGGCCCCCCACGCAGGCGGGATCGCGTGGGCCACGGCGGCCACGCACCAGGCCGCCACGAAACCCAGGACCCCCGCGATGACGGCCTGGTCGCGCCGGGCGCGCGCGTCCACAAGCTCGAACCCCATCAGCAGGGTGGTGGCCCCGAGTGCGATGGCCATCCCCGCCGGCGATCGGAACGCGTCTACGACTCCCTGGGACACGTCGGCCCTGGCGAACAGGATGAGGAACGCAGCGGACATCTCGAGGGCGATCCCGACGATGAACCCGCCCAGCATGGCTCCGTACGGGGACCCGAGGCCACCCACGATGACGGCCGCGAACACGAACAGGAGGACGCTGAACCCGATTCCCGGGCGGACGTCCACGAAGATCCCGAGCAGGACGCCCGCGATCCCCGCGAACGCTCCGCTCGTGGCCCACGTGAACAGGACGACCCGGCGGACCTTGATGCCCGTCGCCCGGGCCAGGTCCGGGTTGTCGGACGTCGCCCGCATCGCCTTCCCGATCGTCGTGAAGCGAAGGAGCGCGTGGAGGAAGACGATCAGGACGATCCCGACCACGAGCGTCGCGACCCCCCGGAGCGGGTTAATGTACAGGACGACCACCCCGTCGATCGCGAGCAGAGTCACGTTTTGCGGGAGCGGGATGTTGTACTGGTTGATGCTCGTGCCGAACCAGACATTCAGGAAGTTCTGGAGGAAGATCGTGATCCCGATCGATGCGACGAGGGCGGACACGGGCCCCCGGGTCGCGAGCTTGCGGAACACGAGAAGCTCCATCAGGATCCCGAGGATCGCGGTCATCACGACCGCGAATACGAAGCCCCAGAGGATGTCCAACATCCACAGGGCGTTCACGAGGAAGGCCATGTACGCGCCGAACGACATCATGTCCCCGTGAGCGAAGTTCGCGAACTTCCGGATCCCGAAGATCAGGGTGAGCCCCGTGGCCCCGAGGACATAGATGCTCCCCACGACGAACCCCGTGATGAGGAATTGGAGGACGGAGATCCCGTGGACGATCCCGAGGAGGCCCGTGCACACCCCGATGATGACGACCACGGCGATGAGGTCCCGATAGCTCGCGGACAGCCCGAGACGCACGGGTCTCCCCTCTCCAGCCGTCTGAGTCTGAACGGTCCCCGGGGTGATAGACGTTTGGGTCCCGCGGGTTCGCCTGGGGGAGGCGCGAAAGCCTTTAGCCGCGGAGGCCGCATCCGGCGCGCGTGCCGGAGCTCCGGGTCCTCCTGGACGGGAAGGGCCGGCGGTACGCGGTCGTGCTCGACGCGCCGATGGCTCGCGTGGAGGGCCTCGGCACGTTCGATTCGGCCCGGCTGCGCGCGGGCGTCGGGCGGCGCGTGGAGGTCGGGGGCAGGGCCTTCCTCGTGCTCGCGCCGTCGGGCCGGGACCTGCAGGACACGTTGGACCGCGGGCCCCAGGTCATCGCGGCGAAGGACGTCGCGGCTCTCCTGTACGAAGCGGACGTCGTCCCGGGCTCGACCGTCGTGGAGGCGGGCTCCGGGTCGGGCGCCCTGACGATCGCCCTCGCGCGGGCCGTCCGGCCGACGGGACGCGTCGTGTCGTACGAGGTCCGGGAGGACTTCCTGCGGCTCGCCCGTGCGAACGTGGCCCGCGCAGGCCTCTCGGACGCCGTGGCGTTCCGGGAGGCGGATGTCCGCACGGGGATCGCGGAGCAGGACATCGACGCGGTCCTCCTGGACATCGTGGACCCGTGGGCCGCCGTGCCCGCCGCGTGGGCCGCCCTGCGACCGTGCGGCCACCTGGCCACCTTCAGCCCGAACATGGAGCAGGTCAAGGAGACGGCCGCCGCGATCCGGGCCCGCCCCTTCGTCGACGTGCGGACGATCGAGATCATCGAGCGCGAGATGGAGGTCCGGGACGTCGGGGTGCGGCCGTCTCACGCGGCCCTCGGGCACACGGGGTACCTCACGTTCGCCCGGAAGGTCCTCGATACGTTCTAATAGCGCGGGGCGCGTGCGCGCGCGACCCATGTCGGATCTCGCCACGTTCGCGGTCACGACGGTCACGGCCGTCTTCGCGATCGTGAACCCCCTGGGCGCGACCACGTTCTTCCATGTCCTCACGAGGAACTACTCGAAGGAGATGAAACGGGGCGTGATCCAGAAAGCGATCGTCGCGGCGACGGCGACCCTGATCGTCTTCGCGTTCGTCGGGAACTACATCTTCCTCCTCTTCGGGACGTCGATCCCCGCGTTCCGGATCGCGGGCGGGCTCCTCCTGTTCTCCATCGCGTTCTCCATGATGCAGGGCGAGCGCCCGAGGGCCCAGCTCACGGAGCAGGACCGGCAGGAGGCCCTCGAGCGGGAGGCCGTCGGGATCGTGCCCCTCGGCATCCCGATGTTCGCGGGCCCCGGGGCCATCACGACCGTGATGGTCCTCATGGCGGAGGCCTCCGACCCGCCGGACCCCGCGCGGATCGGGATCATCCTCGCGGCGATCCTCGGCACGATGGCCGCGGGGTGGGTCCTCCTCACGCACGCGGACCGGATCTTCTACCGGATCGGGCGGATGGGCGCGTACGCGATCTCGCGGATCATGGGTCTCATCCTGGCCGCGATCGCGGTCCAGTTCGTCATCCTGGGGGCGCGTGACGCGCTCGCCCTGTACTTCGGGTACGCGGTGCCGTGAGTCAGACCTCGACCGGGGAGAGGCGCTCGGGGAGCACGACGCGGTCCGAGAAGTTCAGGAACCGCTCCGGATGCTCCGTGTGAACGGGGTAGACGGCCTTCGCCCCGATCGCGCGGACCATGTCGGCCACCTCGACCTCGCTGAGATGGCCGGACGCGTGGAATTGATGCCGCACCAGGCCGAAACGCTCGAGCCAGTGTCCCAGCACCTCGTCCGCGATGTCGTCCTCCTCGAACGGCTCGCTCTTCGAGTGGATGAACGGGGAGCCGGGGGGCGGGGCGATGTCGATGAGCTCTGCCAGGTGCGTGAAGTCGAGCTGCAAGATGAGCTCCTCCGGATGACCGCGGACGTACTCGGACGTCACCGCGCGATCCTTCGCCTTCCGGAGGATCTCCCTCTCCCAGACCGGATACGTATCGAGCTCCCGGTGGTACACGAGGACGGATTCGTCCCGTTCGACATCCGGGACTGTGATCCGGGGGTCTCCCTTCACGGACAGGAGGAGGTGGGCCGTCTTCGTGTTCATCACGAACTTCCGTCCCGTCGCCTTCGCGACCTCGACGAACGTCCGGATCCGGTCCACGTCCCTCGGATAGAACGTCACGATGGGGAGCTTCCCGGGCGAGGCGCGCACGGCCTCGACGCTCCGATCGCGGACCTCCGCCTCCGTGAGGTTCTGCCTCGGGTCGACCTCCGCGACCCGCGTCCCCTCCGTGATCAGGGCGATCGGCTTCGCGGCCCGCGCGGCCTCGATGAAGTCGTCCGTGAGCCGGCCCTGCGGGCCGTGGCGGCGCAGGTCCCCCGTGTGCGCGATCGTCCCCGCGCTCGTGTGGACCAGGTACCCGTACGCGGCGGGGGCGCTGTGGTCCACGTGGATCGGCTCCACGTCCAGTCCGTCCGCCTGGACCGTCGTGCCCGTGCGGAACGTGTGCCAGTCGTGGTCCGCGAGCCGCATCGTGGCTCCCCGGACGGTCGTCATCCAGGAGTCCAGGATGATCTTCGTGCCCGCCCCGAGGTGGACGGGGATGGAGCCGTCCACGAACCGCAGGTGGTTCGTGTGGTCGTAGTGGACGTGGGTCACGAAGATCGCGGAGAACCGGGGCTCCTCCCACGGGAGGTCCGTCCGCTCGAGGGCGTCCATCGAGAACAGCCCCGGGATGCGGTCCAGGAGCCCGAGGCCCATGTAGTCGCGCAGCCCGAATCGCTCCCGCGGGGACAGGTACTCCGCGAAGAACGCCTCCCCGAGGCCGAAGGACGCCCCCATGTCGAGCCACACCCGGGCGTCGCGGTCCTCGACGAGGATCTTGTTCCCGCCGATCTCCCCGACCCCGCCGTAGAAGGTCAGGCGAGCCAACGACGCCGCCCCCTGCGGGCCCTCACTCCGTCGGGACGATCACGACGACGTCGCGCACGGCCTTCATCGTCTTGAAGTTCAGGATCAGGCGGCCCTGCGGATCGACGTGGAAGAGGCGCGGCTCCACGCTCTCCGCGGGCGCGACGAGCATGGAGGCGATCCGTCCGGACGCCGAGTCGAAGATGAAGTCCGCGAGGATCCCGAGGATCTGGCCGTCTTCCGTCATGACGGTCTTGCCCTGCAGCTCCGTCGCGAAGAACTTCGTCCTCCCCGCCCCGCGGCCGCGTATCCCGGCCTCCTTATTTCTCCCTTTCTGGCCTGGACCGCCTTCGACCGAGGGGACCGCGCCGCGCGCGCAGGATCGTGCGGTAGAAGTCCTCGAGGTGCCCGCGCCAGCCCGAGCCCGATGAAGCGTCGACCATCGTGATGGAGCGGCCCAGGACGGCCTCCTCGGACTCCCGCGGCCGACGTCCATCGAGGGCCTTCAGGAAGAACAGTCCGCGGAACAGGTAGTCGTCCCAGAGGGTGCCCACCGTGATCGACGGGGGTACGCCGGCCCCGTACCGGGACACGTTCTCCTCGTACGCCCGAAGGACCGCGGGCACGATCGGGGCCTCCCCGTCCGCGGGGATCGCGCACGCGGGGCACGGGACGCCCGATCGGAACGGCAGGAACGGGGTCCCGCAGCGGACGCAACGGTAGTCCCCAAGGATGCCGGACACCGGCCCTCCACCGGGCGGGGGATGGGCGGAGGGATTCTGAACGTTCCTTGATACGGTACGATTCCGATTCATACGAACGGCCGACGGCCCGGCGGCACGTTCAAATACGCCGCGGGTCGTGCGTAGGGGGCCCCCGGGGCGGAGGTCCCATGGAGAACGTCCTCATCGAGCGCGGCTGCTTCCTCGGCCTCGCGACGGCCGCCATCGAGGCGTACAACCGGGAGACGGACGGGTTCCTCGTCGGGAACACGCGGACGCGCCTCGTCCGGAGCCGGGCCCGCGAGGTGACCGTCCTCCGGGCCGCCTATCCGCTCCAGACCGCGGACCGCAAGCCGAACTGGGTCGCCCACGGAAACGCGAAGGCATTCCAGCGGGCCCGGCGCGCGATGGAGAACCTGACCCTCGGGTACGAGGTCCTCGGCGGGTTCCACAGCCACACGGGCTCCGACGGGGACGCGGCCCTGTCCCGGACGGATCTTGAGTACGTGGCCGACGAGCTGCGCCGCCGCTCGCGCCGCCCGGAGGCCGAGGCGACCCGATGGCTCGAGGTCGTCGTGGCCCTCCGGAAGCGCGCGTGGGCGACCCCCCACCGGGTCGGGTGGACGACCCGGCCGTACCACCGGAAGGTCGGCTGCACGGTCGCCCTGGACGCCCACACGGGGTACGGCCTCGTCCTGGGCGGGTACTGGGTCACCGCGGAGCCGGACGGCGCGCCGGGCCGCGTCGACGTGACGGCCGACGAGGCGAAGCTCCACCTCCCGTGGTCCGCGTAGGCCCCGGGGCCGCCGCCTCAGCGCTGCTGGACGAACGCCCGCCGGCCCATCCGGGAGCTCAGGAGTTCCTGGATCTTCGAGGGCTGCGGGACCATCTCGAGGCTCATCGAGTCGTCCCCCGTGTCCACGACGACGGTCCCGATCCGCAGGAGCCGCTGGAGGACGCTCTGGGTCACGTCGACCCGCTCGAGCTGCGTGTACGGGACCATGGACGTGCGCTTGCTCAGGATCCCGTCGACCCGGATGATCTTGTTGTCCGTGATCGTGTACCGCGTGCTGGCCCGGCGGAGCTCCGCGACGAGGAGCACGAGGACCGCGAGGAACCCGAGGACGGACGCGACGGTCGTATCCACGCTCAAGCCGAGCCCCGGGACGACCGCGTCCGGGACGTACGGTACGATCCCCGCGAGGGACGCGACGGCCCCGAGGGCGAACAGGAACGTGAGGACGTAGTAGCCGAACGAGATGAGCCGGGTCGGGCGGGTCGTCAGGAGGGTCTGCTCGCCTTGGTACATCGGGACGCCTCGGGGGCTGGGGGTTTCATCCGGCCGTCCGGATAAAATCCTTTCGCCGCGATTCGCCGCGGCCCGCACAGGCCGGACGGGGCCCGGAGGCCCGCGTCCGATGGGCGGAAGAACCCTCATATCGTTCGGACGCGATCCCCGCCCGAGGCGACCCGGACGACCGTCCTGTTCGGCACCCTGGGCTGGAGGCCCCAGAGCCTGATCCCGTCCATCCGCTCCACGGAGGGCCTCGAGCGGGTCACCGTGTACCACAGCGACCACGCGAAGAGCCGCGAGGCCCGCGCGAAGCTCATCGAGTTCACGCGGGGCCTGGGGGTGCACGCGACGGCCGTCGAGCTGGACGACGCGTTCAACCTCCTCGAGATCGCGGAGCGGATGCGCGCGGACGTGCGGAGGGAGCGGTCCGCCGGGGCGACCGTCCGGTTCAATATCGCGGGCGGGACGAGGCTCATGTCGAGCGCGGCCCTCCTCGCGTGCATCCTCGAGGGGATCCCGGCCACGTACGTCCACGACGACACGTACGAGGAGATCCCCCTCCCCCTCCTCCGGATCGCGTACGGGGAGCGGCTCACCCCGAAGCAGCGCGAGGTGCTCGGCTTCCTCGTGAAGAACCGGGAGAAGTCGTTCACGGAGACGGCCCTGGCGAAGGCCCTCGGCGTGCACAAGGCCACGATGAACCACCACGTCCGGGAGCTCGGGATGCGCGGCGCGATCGAGCGGGTCCGGGACCCGGACGACGGGCGGGCCCTCCTGATCCGGGCGGCCCCCGGGATGGAGCTCCTCCTCGGGTGAGGGGATGGGTACCCGGGCCCTCGTCGCGACGTTCGGGTTCGACGAGCGGCGCGTGCTGCCCGCCCTGCGCCTCCTCGCGTACGACGAGCTCGTCCTCCTCGCGGGCCGCGACTCGGTCAAGGCGCCGGGCTTCGAGCGGCTCCGGGCCCTGGAGCCGGGTCTCCGCGCGGTCCCCGTGGACCCGTTCGACCTCCGGGCGTGCCTCGACGCGGCCACGGCGACCCTGCGGGACCTCCGGCGGAGGGGCCATCCGGCCCGGGTCAGCGTGAGTGGGGGCACGAAGATCCTCGCGGCCGCGGCCCTCCTGGCGGCGTTCCAGGAGGGCGCCGAGGCGTGGTACTGCGACCCGGAGCCCGTGCGCCTTCCGGTCCTCCACGGGGTGCGGATCGTGGACGGCCTCTCCGACACGGCGAGGGACGTGGCCGACTTCCTGCGCGCGCCCACGACGATGGACCGCCTCGTGGCCCGCGTGGCCCATTGCGGGTTCGACGGGCGGGCGACGCGGGCCGCCGTGCGGGAGCTCGTCGGGCACGGCCTCGCGGAGCTGGGCCTGGACGGCGGCAAGCCGGTCGTCCGGCCGACCCGCATCCTCTCGACGTACCGGAAGCACTTCCCCCGGCCCGGAAAGGCCTAAGAGGGCCGCGGGCATCCCGCGTCGGGAGCGCCGCGATGGTCCGGGTCCGGGTCGAGATCCACCTGAAGCGAGGGGTCACGGACCCGGAAGGGGACAACGTGCTCAAAGCCCTCAAGCTCCTAGGGTTCGCGGGGGTCCGCGGGGTGCGCAGCGCGAAGCTGTTCGCGATCGACCTGGAGGCCCCGGACCCGGCCAAGGCGATCGCGGCCGTCGAGGAGATGTGCCGGAAGCTCCTCGCGAACCCCGTGATCCACGACTACCGGATCGAGGTCGTCCGGTGAGAACCGGATGCGCCGCGTGAAGGGCTCCGGGCCCTCGTACCTCTACGTATAGGTATGCGAGGCGAGGTGCGACGAGCCTCTCGATCCTCGCCCGCTTCCGCGCGAACTCCGCGGCGGCCCGGTCGTGGTACGCGGCCATGCGCCGGAGGAGGTCGGCTCGGGCTTTCGTCGAGTCGACCCGGCCCACGTACTCTTCCTTCCGCGTGGACCGGCCCGCCACGCTCTCGTAGTGCCAGAAGTGCCCGTACCGCCGTCGAAGTCCCGCACGCGGGCGCCCCCCATCCCACCTCCATCTTCGTACCTGTAAGTATAGGTACGTCGCGACAGACCAAGGCGGTTCGTGTGGGGGTGCGCGAACGTACTCCTTCGACGGCTATGCGTATCCGCCGATCCTCTGCCGCCGGACGTCCTCCTGGAGGTGGTCCGTCGCGAGGACGGAACCCTTGCGGATCTCGCGCTCCGCCGCGCGGACGAAGTCCGCCATCGTGATCCGGTGCCGCTTTCCGCGCTTCAGGGAGGACCTCATGGCCTGGCGCACGACGTTCAGGATGGAGCCCCCGCTCAGCGCGTACTTCCGCGCGAGGACCCCGAAGTCCACGTCCCTCGACAGGGGGGCCTCGGCGGGCACGAGACGCCGCCAGATCTCGCGTCGGTGATCCGCATCGGGCAACACGAACTCCACCGCGACGTCGATCCGCCGGTCGAGCGCCTTGTCCAAGATCTTCGCGAGGTTCGTCGCCAGGATCGCGACCCCCGCGTGGTTCTCGAGCCGGTTCAGGAGCACGTTCACGTCCCGGTTCGTCCACGGCGCGACGCTGTACCCGCGCCGGTGGAACACCGCGTCCGCCTCGTCGAAGAACAGGACCGCGTTCTCCTTCGTCGCGCGCGCGAAGACGGCCTCGATGTTCTTCTCCGTCTCCCCGACCCACATGTTTTCCAGCTGCGCGTAGTTCACCACGTGGAGGGCCCGCCCGAGCTCGTGGGCGATCGCCTCCGCGGCCATCGTCTTGCCCGTCCCGGGCGGCCCCGCGAACAGGAGGACGAGCCCCTTCGTCTTCTTCACGACCTTCTTGAGGCCCCAGCGGCCGTACATGAGACCCTTGTGCCGGAGCTCCGCGAGGGCGTCCTCGAGGGCCTCCCGGGTCGGCGGGGCGAGGACGAGGTCCTGGAGGGTGAAGCGCGGGCGGACGACGGTCGCGAGGGGCCGCGGCTCCGGGTCGTGCGCGTGCCTCTCCCCGCCGGGGTCGTCGTCCTTCTGGTACACCTCGACCCCCGCGTCGAGGAGCCGCACGAGCCGGCGCACGTCGTCCCGGCTGATGTGCTTGCACGACGCCCGGATCCGGCCGCACTTCGGGCACTTCACGATCCACTCGTCTCGGTCGCCTCGTGGCATCCGTTCGGTCCCCCGAGGCGGGCGGTCCCCGCCCCCATCCTCGCCGCGAAAGAGGATGTCCGGGATATTTAAACATCGCGCGCGGGCCGCGGGTCATCGCGCGACCGGGGTCGCCTCGCGTCGCCATGCGGGCGCGAGGCGGGCCATGCGGACCGCGAGGTCGAAGTTGTGGGCCGCGATCTCCTCCACGTTGACCCCGAGGGGCACGCCCACCCGGGCCGCCGCGATCTCCCGCGCGATCCCCGTCCCGATGGACCGCGCGACCTCGAGGGACGCGTCCCCGGCCCCTCGCGGGTGGGCGAGGAGGGCCTCCTCCGTCTCCGCGGACACGCGGGCCCCGAGCCACACGAGGAACTCGAGGTCGTGCGCGTCGGACACGGGCGCGAAGCTCAGGAGGACCGTCCCGGGCGCGAGCCCCTCGGCCGCGCACGCCTCCCCGTACCCGCGGAGGACCGACGTGATCGGCTCGGGCTCGAAGAGGACCTGGGTCGTGAAGAAGCTCGCCCCGGCGCGCGTCTTCGCGACGAGGCGCTCGACCTCGCCGCGGCGCTCCGCGATGAGGATGTTCCCCACCGCGACGTCCGCCCGGCCGGCCGCGGACCGCACGGCGATCCGATCCGCCTCGGGGACGCTCGGCCCCGGGTACGCGGCCTGGCCGTCGGATCCGCCCACGAGCACGACGTTCCGCACCCCGTACCGGCCGAAGGACTCCGCGAGCCACGCCTCCAGCTCGGGCCGGGGCGTGTGCGCGACGACCTTGTTCACGATCACCTCGAGTCGGGTCCCGTTCCCGAGGCGCCCCGCGAAGGCGCGCGGGTCCGTGTTCCGGTAGTACGGCCGGCCCCGGTGGTTCTCCTCGAGGATCTCGGGCAGGTTCACCGCATCCAGGCCGGGCAGGGAGGCGATCGCCTTCCGGGTGCGCGCGACCAACGCGTCGACGGCCCGGTCGCTCGCGCGCTTGGAGGGCGGGACGACCTCGAGGACGACGGGGAACGACCCGAGTCGGTCGGCGAAGGGGCGGGCCATGGACCGTCGGGCGGGGCCACGCACGTCGGGGTACATAAGTCCTGGGAATACAATCGCCCCGCGGATATTCTGAAAGGAATGGAATCCGGAACCCCCTGCGGCCCGGGCGGGCCCCGCGGGCGGCCGAAGCTCTAATGTAGCCCCCGCGTTTGGGGACGTGAGGCGACGGGGTGGCGGAGCGGACCCGGAGGCGCGACCGTCCATTCGAGGTGCGCGACGTCCCCCTGCGGGATGCGTCCCCCGAGGACCTCGAGGGGATCAGCGAGGACCTCGGGCTCGCCCTGAGCCGGGGCGAGATGGCCCGCGTCCAGGCGCACTTCCGCGGCCTTCGCCGGGAGCCCACGGACGTCGAGCTCCAGAGCCTCGGCCAGGCCTGGTCCGAACACTGCTGCTACAAGTCGTCTAAGGTGTTCCTGCGGGAGTTCATCTTCCCCGTCCAGGGTCCCGCCGTGATCGACCGCGGCGACGCGGGCGTGATGGAGTTCGACGAGGAGCACGCGTACGCGCTCCGGATCGAGAGCCACAACCATCCCTCCGCGGTGGAGCCGTACGGGGGCGCGTCGACGGGAATCGGCGGGATCCTGCGGGACGTCCTCGCGATGGGCGCGCAACCGATCGCCCTCGCGGACCCCCTCCACTTCGGCCCCCTGGACCTGCCGCCCGACGCGCTCCCGAAGGGCGCGAAGCATCCGAAGTACCTGTTCGGCGGGGTCGTCGCGGGGATTCGCGACTACGGGAACCGGGTCGGCATCCCGACCGTCGCGGGCGGGATCGTGTTCGACCCCGGCTACGTGGGGAACGTGGTCGTGAACGTGGCCTGCGTGGGGTTCGCGAAGAAGTCCCAGCTCGTGCGGAACCGGGTCGGGTCCGCGAGGGACGTGTTCGTCCTCGCGGGCGGACGCACGGGGCGGGACGGGATCCACGGGGTCACGTACGCGTCCGTGGAGCTGACCGGGCGGGCCGCGGAAGCGTGGTCCGGCGGGGCCGTCCAGCTCGGGGACCCGATCCTCAAGGAGCCGCTCATCCACGCGTGCGTGGAGGCGGCCCGGGCGGGCCTCCTGGACGGGCTCAAGGACCTCGGGGGCGGTGGCCTCTCGTGCGTGATCGGGGAGATGGCCCTCGCGGCGGGCTTCGGGGCCGAGGTGGACCTCGAGGCCGTCCCGCTCAAGGAGGAGGGCCTGGCCCCGTGGGAGATCTGGGTCTCCGAGAGCCAGGAGCGGATGATGCTCGCCGTCGCGCCGGAGCACCTCGAGGCCGTGCGGCGGATCTTCGACCTGTACGACGTGCCCGCGACGGTCGTCGGTCGAGTCATTCCCGAGCGAGTGTGCCGGGTCCGGTATCGGGGCGAGGTCGTCCTGGAGATGGACCTCCCGTTCTACACGGGCGGTCCGGAGTACACAAGGCCCATCGCGCCGCCCGAGCCGCGCGCAGGTCGTACGCGGGGTCGGCCCCGCGAGCCGCGCGACATGCGCGCGACGATCCTGCGGCTCCTCGCGTCCCCGAACATCGCGTCGAAGGAATACGTGATCCGGCAGTACGACCACGAGGTCCGCGCGGGCACGGTCCTGAAGCCCCTGCAGGGCGTGATCGGGAAGGCGGCCCACGGGGACGCCGCCGTGATCCGCCCCCTCTTCGACTCGTTCCGGGCCCTCGCGATTGCGACGGCCTCGACGCCCGCGTTCACGGCACTCGACCCGTTCCGGGGCGGCGCGAGCGCCGTGGACGAGGTGTGCCGCAACCTGACCGCGGTGGGGGCGCGGCCCCACAGCCTGACGAACTGCCTGAACTTCGGGAACCCTGAGAAGCCGGACCGGCTCTGGTCCTTCCGCGAGGCGGTCCGCGGGATCGGCACGACCGCGGGGGCCCTCCGGATCCCGATCCCGTCCGGGAACGTGTCGTTCTACAACGAGTCGGACCGGGGCCCCGTCCCGCCCACGCCCGTCCTCCTGGGCGTCGGGATCGTGGAGGACCTTCGGCGGTGCGTGACGACGGACTTCAAGCGGGCCGGGGACGCGGTCGTCCTCGTCGGGCGGACCGCGGAGGAGCTCGGCGGGTCCGAGTACCTGCGGCTGCGCCGCGCGGACGGGGGGACCGTGCCCGCCGTGGACCCGGCCGGGCTGGCCGCGTCCATGGACGGCCTCCTCGAGGCGATCCGCGCGGGGACCGTCGCGGCGTGCCACGACCTGAGCCACGGCGGCTTGGCGGTGGCCGCGGCCGAGATGGGCCTGGGCGGGGACCTCGGGGCGGACCTGTCCACGGCCGCGATGGACCCGCTCCGGTGGGACGTGCAGCTGTTCTCCGAATCGAACGGACGCTGGCTCGTCGAGGTCGCGGACGGTCGGGAGGAGGAGTTCGCGCACCTCCTGGAGGACGTGCCCACGACCCCGCTCGGCCGGGTCGGCGGTCGTTCCCTGCGGATTCGGGATCGCGGGAAGTCCGTCTCGGTCCCGGTCCCCGCGATGCGCAGAGCCTGGACGGAGTCGATCCCGAGGCGGGTGGTCGTCTCATGAGGCGCTCGGACATCCGCGTGGCCGTCCTCCTCATCGAGGGGACGAACTGCGAGGACGAGTCCGTCGCGTCGTTCGCGCACCTGAGGGCCCAGGCGGAGAAGGTCCACCTGAAGCAGCTCACCGGGGACGCACCCGCCGACCTGGTGAGGCGGCTCGAGGACTTCGATGTCCTCATGATCCCGGGCGGGTTCGCGGCCGGAGACTACGTCCGCGCGGGCGCGATCTTCGCGGCGCGGTTGCGCAAGATCTCCTCGGACCTCGTGGCCTTCGTGGAGGCGGGCAAGCCCGTCCTCGGGGTGTGCAACGGATTTCAGGTCCTCGTGGAGGCGGGCCTCCTGCCGGCCCTCGGCGCCACGATGACGGACCGGCCCGAGGCCGTCCTCGCGACGAACGACTCCGGGCACTACGAGTGCCGGCCGAGCTTGCTGAAACTCGAGAACGGCGGATCGTGCGTCTTCACGAGGACGATGACGAAGGGGGACGTCGCGACGTACATCTCGGCCCACGCGGAGGGGAAGTTCCTCCTGCCGCGCGAACGGAAGGCGACGATGCTCCGCGAACTCGTCGAGAACGACCAGATCGTGTTCCGTTTCGTGGACGACCGGGGCCGGTACGCGGGGTATCCGTGGAACCCGAGCGGGACGACGCACAACATCGCGGCCCTCTGCAACCGCGCGGGGAACGTGATGGGCGTACAACCGCACCCCGAGCGGTGCTTCTGGCGGCACCACACGCCCGACTGGACGCGCGGGGACGACCGGGGAGGCCGAGACCCCGTGTACGGAGACGGGAAGGCGATCTTCGAGGGCGTCCTGCGACACGTCGAGAGAGCGACCTGACGCACGGATGCGGGGTCACAGGGTCACGAGGAGCTCGGCCGCGTCGCCGTCCTGCAGGCCGAGGGCCGCGCGGACCTGCACCTTCGAGATGAACTCGAGCACGTCGGAGTGGTGCGTGCGGATCGGGATGATCACGGCCCCTTCCACGTGCCCGAGGGTCGCGAGGAAGCACTTCGCGCCCCCGAACGTGCGGCCTCCGGCATCGAACCCGCCGATCTCGATCCCCGGGGCCTGCCGTAGGACCTCGAGCTTCGCGAGGTCGGCGCCCGGGATCTTCAGGTTCAGGGTCCCCTCGAACGGCTCGAACCACAGCTTCTTCCGGAACTGCTCGCGGTACCCTTTCTGCCGCATGTAGAACGCGCCCTCCCCCAGGCCGCTCGACACGATGCCCGAGATCGTGAGGGTCTCGCGGACCTCGAAGATCCGCTGGTAGTCCGCGTACTCCCTCCGGAGCACGTCGGCCCCCTTCCCCGTGAGCCGGATCCGCTGACGACGGGTCGCGAGGTCGCGCGCCACGAGGCCCTCCCGGATCAGCTCGAGGATCCGCTGGGATGCGCTCTGCTGGCTCACCCCGATCGTCCGGCCGAGTTCGCGGGACGACAGCCCGACGTATTCCTTGACGCCTCCCAGGAGGGCGATCGCCTTGAGCGTCTCGACGTGATACGGCTTCACGGGCGCTCCGGAACCTCGGCCCCGCGTAAAGCCCTTTGGCTCACAGCCCTTCGAGGACGAGATGGTTCCGCGAACGCAGCGTGATCCGCGGGATCCCGGACGCCCGGAGCCGGCCCAGGAGGGCTGCGTCGTTCGTCACGACGACCCCGCGGTGCTCCGTCGCGAGGTCCAGGAGGGCGTCGTCCGCGGCGCCATGGCCCTCGATCGGGCGGAACGAGCCCGCGAGCCGCGCGGCGGAGCGCGCGTCCCGGTCCCGCCCGCGCATCGCGTCGAGCTCCGCGAGGACGGGGGTCGGGACCGCGACGTCCGCGTCCCCCACGAGCCGGCGTAGCTCCGCTTCGAGGTTGATCCGGAATTGGAACGGCATGAGGAGCGCGTTCGCGTCGAGGAGGACGAGCCGGGCCACGCGATTCGTACCGCGGAGACGGCCTATATGGCCTTCGAGGCGAGAACCGCGGGGAAGCCATTAAATAGGGAGGAAGGCATAGTGTTGCTATGTAAGTAGTGAGGCGATACAGAGAGCCTCACGATGGTGATGACCATGAACGGACTTGGGGCGGCGTTGGTCGTGGTCGCGCTCCTCGCGGTGCCCCTCGGGCTCGCGGGCGGGGCGGTCGCGGCGGATCGAGATGGACGGGACCTCACCCCGATCGTCGTCACGGGCGGCACGGACCGCCTGGGCGGCGGCGGGGTCGTCGCGGTGAAGGCGGGCGACACCCTGTTCGGCGTGCGGTACGGCACGGCGGAGCATCCGGGGAACCTCGTGATCTTCGCGGAATACACCCGGTACCTGGGGATCGCGGACATCGTGGACAACCAGGGGAACTACCTGCAGACCCGCGGGATCCCGGTCGTCACGGTGATCGGGCAGAGCCTGGACGGGTTCATCGAGTTCGAGGACCGCGACGGGGACGGCCTCCTCAACTTCTACGACGTGGACCGGAACGGGACGATCGTCCGGACCGACGTGCCCGTGAAGGGCCTCCTCCTGAACGCCTCGTGGGCCCTGGACGGGCCCACCCGGGAGGTCGTCGACAACACGACGTACGTGAACTTCACCCTCGCCGCGACGGGCCTGCCGTACGGGCGGCACTTCGACGGCGTCCCCGGGACGGAGGTCCTGGACCGCCTCGCGTTCACGTTCCACCTCAGGGTGGACGTCGTGTCCCGGTCGGGCCAGGTTCCCGCGTACCGCGTGAGCGTGGACGACGGGAACGAGCGCGTCGTGTCCCACGTGGAGTACCTCGGGATGCGGAACGTGTCCGGGCGGGCCGTCGCGATGGGGGCCAAGTACGACCACGCGATCGACGGCTGGGACTTCGCGAACGGTGCGAACCTCCTCGCCCTCGAGACCCACCTCCTGTTCGCGAACCACGCGCCCGGCCAGGTGTCCCGGTTCGTCCACATGGCGTACTTCCGCGACCACTCGGAGAACGAGACGGGCACGGACCGGCACAACGAGACCACGACGGACGAGCGGCCCAGGCTGTACACGCAGGACCGGATCTATTTCGATGACGACTGGACCCGGGTCGGCCGGTTCGAGTGGCAGTCCAACGTGACCGTGGACGGACGCGACACGACGATGTCGTTCCAGGTCCAGGGCGCGCGGCCTCTCGACCTGCGGCACGGGCTCGCGGAGTTCCGAGGCCTCGCGGTGCGCGGCGCGTTCATCTACCCGAACGGCGCGTCGATCTTCCACGACCCCGCGATGGTCACGGAGAGCCTCGTCCTGGACCTGCCGACCGGGGTCAACGTGACCCCGCTCACGATCCTCGCGGTGCAGCTCGGACTCGTCGCGTTCGCCCTGGGCCCGGCCGTGTACCTGCGAGCGAAGGCGAGGCGCGCGAAGTAAGCGCGCCTCCCCTCCACCTTTTTCTCTCGGCCAGGAAGTCGGACGCGAGGCGGGCGCATGGGGATCGGTCGATCGGCCGCGCGCGCCCCCGAAAGGCGATATAGGCTGCGCCGGATACGAGGCGACGCGGATGCCGGAGATCTCGCCGGAGTGGACCGCGGAGCTCAAGAAGGGCTCCATCCAGCTGTGCCTCCTGGCCCTCCTGGCGAAGGACGAGAAGTACGGCTTCCAGATCATCGGCGAGCTCCGGGAGAAATCGGGCGGCTTCTTCGATCTCAAGGAGGGCACGCTGTACCCGGCCCTGCGGCGCCTCGAGGAACGTGGGTTCGTGGAGAGCCACTGGGTCGAGCCGGCGAGCGGCATGCCTCGAAAGTACTATCGCCTCACCCCCAGGGGTCGCCGCGCCCTCGCGGAGGCCCTCGCGATCTGGGACGCGATGGCGAAAGGGGCTGAGCGGGTTCTGGGGGGCGCGCGATGAACCCGGCGGATGAATACGCGTCGCGCGTGCGCCGCGCGATGGTCGGCATGGACACGCGGGTCCGGGAGGACATCGTCCGCGAGCTCCGAGCCCATCTCGCGGACAGCGCGGCCTCGGCCGGCGGGGACGACCGCGTGGCGATCGCCCGGATGGGTCCGCCCGCTCAGGTCGCGAGGGGTTACAAGCGCGTGTACGGGTACGGCCTCCTATTCAGGATCCTGTTCGTCGCGGTCGCGGTCGGGCTCGCGGTCCCGTCCGTGCCCGTCCTCACGGCCGGCGAGGCGGGACTCGCGCCCTACGATTTGTCCCTCCCGTTCCTGGGGGCCCTCCTCGCGTGGCTCCTGTGGGTCGGGGCCCGCGGGGGATCGCCGATCGGGCTTGTCGCGGGTGTTGCGGCGGCCGCATCCCGGCTCGCCGCGCTCGGTGCGGTCGCGGCGGTCGAACCGGGGGCCACGGCCGCGGTCGGAGGGGCCGCCTTGTTCCTCGCCTCGTGCGGCGTGCTCGTCCTCCTCGGATGGCTCCCCGGGACCGCGCGCAAGGCGTGGTCGGGCCCGAAGGCGGAGCTCTAGCGGCCTCGCCAGTCCGCGAGGATCCGCGCATGGTCGAACGCCATGGCCGGAGGCGCGTCCGGGTCGACGAGGATCACGCGGGCCGCGTCGCTCCCCGCCGCGAGGGCCCCTCGGACGGCCTCGAGCTCGTACACGACGGAGAGGACGTGCCCGCGCGGATCCCTCGCCGGATCCGAGTACACCCCGACCAGGCGGACGACGCGCGCCTCGAGCCCGGTCTCCTCCCGGACCTCGCGCACGACCGCGTCCTCGGCCCGCTCCCCGAGTTCCACGAACCCTCCGGGCAGGGCGGCTCGACCGCGAAACGGCTCGTTCCCGCGGATCACCGCGACGATCCGACCCTCGCGTGTGACGATCCCGTCGACGGCGACCCGGGGCCCGCGAAGGGACGCGGGCATCCGCTCACTCGAGGGACGGCATGCGAACGCCGTGCTCCTTCGCGAACCGGATCGCGTCCTCGTACCCGGCGTCGGCGTGTCGCACGACGCCCATCCCGGGGTCCGTCGTGAGGACCCGCCCGATCCGCCGCTCCGCGTCCTCCGTGCCGTCGCACACGACGAGGGCCCCCGCGTGGGTCGAGTATCCGATCCCCACGCCGCCCCCGTTGTGGACCGCGACGAGATCCGCCCCCGCGGCCGTGTTGAGGAGCGCGTTGAGGAGGGGCCAGTCCGCGATCGCGTCGCTCCCGTCCCGCATCCCCTCCGTCTCGCGATACGGGGACGCGACGGAGCCCGCGTCCAGGTGGTCCCGGGTGATCACGATCGGCCCCGAGAGCTCGCCCGAGCCGACCATCCGATTGATGATCGTCCCGAAGCGTGCGCGCTCACCGTAGCCGAGCCAGCACACGCGGGCCGGGAGGCCCTCCCACGGGACGCGCGCCTCCGCGAGCTGGATCCACCGGACGAGGCTCTCGTTCTCCCCGAACTCCCGCATCACGACGCTGTCCGTCTTCCGGATGTCGTCCGGCTCGCCGGAGACGGCGACCCAGCGGAACGGACCGCGTCCCTCGAAGAACATGGGGCGGATGAAGAGGGGCACGAAGCCCTGGAACGCGAAGGCGTCCGCGACGCCCGCCTCGTGGGCCTGCGCGCGGATCCCGTTCCCGTAGTCGAACACGACGCTGCCCGCGCGCTGGAACGCGAGCATCGCGCGCACGTGGACCGCGATCGAGTCTCGCGCGCGGCGGACGTACGCCGTCGGGTCCGAGGCCCGGAGGCCCGCGGCCGCCTTCACGTCGAGGCCCTGCGGGATGTACCCTCCGAGGGGGTCGTGCGCGCTCGTCTGGTCCGTGACCACATCGGGTCGGACTCCGAGCCGCACGAGTTCGGGGTGCACGTCCGCGCAGTTCCCCACGAGGCCGATCGAGAGAGGCGTTCCCGCCGCCTTCGCATCGAATGCGGTCGAGACCGCCTCGTCGAGATGTCGCACGAGGACGTCGCAGTATCCCGTCTCGACGCGCCGCCGGATGCGGGCCTCGTCGACCTCCACATCGAGGCACACGCCGCCGTTCATCGTGATCGCGAGGGGCTGCGCGCCTCCCATGCCGCCCATCCCTCCCGTGAGGACGAGCCGCCCCGCGAGGGAGCCGCCGAAGTGGGCGCGCGCGCAGGCCGCGAACGTCTCGTACGTGCCCTGGACGATTCCCTGGGACCCGATATACGACCAGCCGCCGGCCGTCATCTGACCGTACATCGTGAGGCCGAGCCGCTCGAGCTCGTGAAACGTGTCCCAGTTCGACCAGCGCGGCACGAGGTGCGCGTTCGCGATGAGCACCCGGGGCGCGTCCCGCTGCGTGCGGAACACCGCGACGGGCTTGCCGCTTTGCACGAGGAGGGTCTCGTCGTCCCCGAGCTCCCGGAGGGACTTCACGATCCGCCGGAACGCGTCCCAGTCCCGTGCGGCCTTCCCCGTCCCTCCGTAGATCACGAGGTCCTCGGGGCGCTCCGCGTTCTCGAGGTTGTTCTCGAGCATGCGCAGGATCGCCTCCTGGCGCCACCCGCGGCATCGGAGGGTGGGACCGCGGGCCGCTCGGATCCGCTCCATGGCGTCCGAGGAGGGAATCCTCTGGAGGCTAAAGCCTTTGGCGGACGACGCTCGGCGTTTCAGTCGAAGCGAACCGCGGCCGCGAGCTCCACGAGGCCCAGGTTCAGGTCCACGCCGTACCCGTACAACGACTTCGGCCCGGGCGTGTACTTGACTTGGATCCGCGGGACGACGGTCTCCTGGGTGCGGTCCTCGCGGCTCCCGAACCCGATGCTGACGTCGTTCACGTCGTTCGAGATCTGCATCACGGTCCCGAAGTTCGAGGGACCTCCGAAGATGTGCCAGCGGTTGAGCTGCTTCGTGATGTCGATCCAGATCGTGTCCCCGAACGCGGGCGGGTTCTTCACGAGGGTCGCCGTGCGCGTGTCGAAGGCCATGAGGGGCTTCGTCTCGAACGTGGCCGTCTGCTCGTTCCAGCTCGTGAGGAGCCGTCCCGTCACGATCGTCGCGGGGAATCCGGAGCCGGACGCGGCGACGACGGTCAGCTGGACTCGCGCCTCCGTGACGAGGTCCCCGGGCCGCATCTTGCCGGCCACGTTGAACAGGAGGAGCGTCCAGTTCAGCTGTCCGTCTTGGTTCGTGACCCACAGGGTGTTGCCGGATCCCTGGGGCTCATCCGCATAGTACGTCGACAGGAACGTGTCCGCGCTCGCTTGCACGGAGAACACGACGGGCTGCGAGTTGAGAGCCGTCACGACGGTGAACGCCGACGCGGCGAACATGCCCACGACGAACACGGCCCAAGCTGCAGCCCTTGATCGAAACGCCAATTCCTCTCCTCCCGACTATCGGGACGCATCGCCGGGAAGTTACTTAAGGATTACGCGCGCGGGGTGGGCCCGCCCCGTCATTATCATCTCCGATTCCCGCGGTCCAGTCGAACGGCCGTCATCGCACTTGGAAGATGCCGACCCGCTCGTTCTCGAAGCGCAGGATGAAGTTCGCCCGGTCGAAGTAGAACCGGTTGAACATGTCCGGGAGCCGCTTGCTCTGGTACACGTACGACACCCCGTAGGCGCGGGCGATCGGGAGGGCGTCCCACGCCTCCGCGGGTCCCGCGACGACGCCGGGAAAACGGAACGCGAGGGTCACGGTCAGCGAGCCGCCCGGCGCGCCGCTCACCGCGTCGATCAGGATCGCCGCGAGCGCGTACGTCGGATCGGAATCCGTGGGATCGATCCGGAGCGTGGCCGCCGGACTCGCGGAGACCGTGAGCTCGAACGGGACGTCCGTCCCGTCGGCCCCGCGAACGGCTCCCGTCACGCCGCCCGCCACGACCGCAACGTCCTCGAGGAGGAGCCCCCAGCCGAGCCAGACTGGGGCCTCGAGGGCGAGGACCGTCCCGTTCGCCGCGGACGCGCGGACCACGACGGACACGATGTCGTCCGCGAGGGTCACGGTACGGTTCAGAGACGCATACGGGCCCGTCCGCTCCGCTTCGAGGCTCGCGTTCCCGATCCGGCGGGCGGAGCCGGGCGTGTCGTATGCGGGCGACCACGATGCGTTGACGCCCGGCTGGGTCGCGTTCTCGTACGTCACGACGCTCACCGCGTCGTTGAAGAAGAACGCGAACCGGTCCACGTCCCCCTGCGCGACCCAGATCTCCGGATTCGCGTGGTCCGCGGGGAAGTTCTCCACGACCCGCACGGCGCCGTTGTCAAGCACGTGGTTCCCCGTGAAGAAGCGGTTCGCACCGGTCACCATCGCGCGCTCGTCCGCGTAGCTCGCGTAGATGAGGCTTCCCGCGAAGAACGCCTTCCGTTCCGCATACCCCTCGATCCACCATGCGAAGCGCGTGCCCTCCGGCTGGACGGAGAACGGAAGGCCCGCGGTCGCGACGACCGAATCCGCGGGCGTGTTCTCCCGTAGCCAGTCGAGGCCCTCGAGCTCGGGCGTCTCGATCGCGTGGTAGAACTCCACCGCGAGCGTGAGCCGGCCGATCGACAGGCCGACCATCGTCGCGGACGAGATCACGAGGAACGCCGCGATCCCGGCCGCGAGGGGCCGGGCGGACGTCGGGTCGAGCCTCGGGATCTCCTTCGTGAAGGCCCACTCGTGGAACGCCGGATAGCCCGCGAGGAGCGGGATATACGCATAGTATAGGGGGCGCGCCGGATTGTCCCGCACGGCGGTCACGGAGAGGGCGAACGAAACGACGGACAAGGCCCCGATGAGGGTCCCCTCCGGGCGACTCCTCAGGACGGCGGCTCCGCCGATCCCCGCCATGACCCCGATTCCGGCCCACAGGAGGGGCGTATCCCGCGTGAGGAACACGATGGACTGGACGGCGTCGGAGAAGGCGTTCGGCCAGATCGGAGTGAGGGGGGACCCGAGTCCGGCCGAGATCGCGAGGTAGCTCGGTAGATACGGGAGGCACAGGAGGGCCGCGAGCCCCGCGAACCGGAGGAACGCGGGGAGCACGGTCCACGATCGACGCCGGACGAGTTCGAGTCCGACCCACCCGGCGACGGAGAGGACGAGGATCGACGCGGACAGCTGGTGGGCCCCGACCGTGAAGCTCGCGAGGAGGGCCGCGAGGACGAGGTCCCTCCGCGACGGATTTCCCAGGTACCTGAGCAGGAACACGAATGCGCCGAGCATGCACGTGATCGCGAAGAACTCCGGCGCGCCCCCCCAGGCGGACATCTCGGAATATCCTTCCGCGAACACGAACACGGCGGTCGCGACGAGCCCGATCGAACGCTGTGCGTACCGGGAGACGAGGAAGAAGAACGGGAGCGGGAGGAGCGCGCCCGGGGTCGCGGAGAAGACGCGCAACGCGGTCATCGGGTCCACGACCTGGAGGAGCCCCAGGAGGAGGGCCATCGTGAGGGGAGGGAGGGTCGGTCCGGTCTGGGCGACGTCCGCGCCTGCGAGGAGATGGGCCTGGGCCAGATACAGGCCGTAGTCGGGGCTCGGAAGGGCCGCATATCGTCCGAGGGCCGTGAAGCGGATCCAGAAGTTCGCGATCCCGAGGACCACGAGGACGAGCCAGTGCCAGTCCCGCCTCAGGCTCGCCACGAAGGGCGGGAGATGCACGACGGATTCGCAGGATGGCCAAGCGCTTAACGCTTGCGTTCGCCTGTCCCGATTCTCGGACGGTTCGGGCTTGCACGGGCCGCGGCCGGTGCGGCGCGTGTTATCACAGGAGGGAACATAGCGGACTCGCGCCGAATGTTTAAATATCGTGTAGACCACTCCGTACATGCCCAAACGGTTCATCCCGAGTGGGAATCGGGGAGGAGTGTGGGCGTGGGCGATCGATCGAGGGAGAATACAGGGAAGTTTGAGCTCGCTCACGGCGCTCCGGCGCTTCATCCGCGGCCGTTCCGATCCAGCTGACGGGAGGCCCATGGCCCGCGTCCCGTCGCATGGAGCCCGAGCGGTCCCGGCACGCCGGAGGTCCCGCGCGACCGCCCCGCAGGAGGAGGCCCGTCCATGCGGATCGTGATGACGAGCGACTACTACGCGCCTCACGTGGGAGGCGGCGTGGAGCGGGTCGTCGAGGAGGTCGCGCGTCGGCTCGTCTCGCGAGGGCACTCCGTGCGAGTGCTCACCTTCAATCCGAACGGATGCCCGCCTGTCGAGACCATCGCGGGCGTGGAGATCGTGCGCCTGCCCGCGATCAACCTGCAGCCCATCCTCGGGGTCCCGGCCGCGATGAATGGGACCCTGCGGATTCGGAAGTACCTCGAGGACGCGGACGTGATCCACATCAACAACCTGTTCTTCATCCTGAGCGCGCTCACGATCGCGGCCCGTTCGGACGCGCCCATCGTGACCACGATGCACCTCGGCTCCTTGGCGCGACTGCCCGGGCTCACGGGGAGCCTCGCGCGCCTCTACGAGAGGACGATGGGCCGGCTCATCCTCGACCGGTCCCACACGGTGTCCGCGGTATCGCCCGCGGTCGCGCGGCACGCGGCCGAGCTCGGCTTCCGCGGCCACGTCGAACTCGTGCCGAACGCGGTCGACGTGGAACGGTTCCGCCCCCCACCCGAGGTGACGGGCCCGAACGGCCACGCGCCTTCTGTCCTGTTCCTCGGAAGGTTCTCGCGGAACAAGGGCCCGCAGTTCCTCCTCGATGCGATGCCGCACATCCTCTCCCAGGTCCCGAGCGCCACGTTCCGCTTCGTGGGGAACGGCCCGATGCGGGACCACATCGAGCGCCGAATCCGGGAGATGCGCCTCAACGGGCACGCGCGCCTCCAGGGCCACGTCGCGGACGTCGTGCCCGTCCTGCAGAGCGCGGACGTGGTCGTGCGACCCTCCCTCACGGAGGGCATGCCCCTCGCGGTCATGGAGGCCATGGCGTGCGGCCGGACGATCGTTGCCTCGAGGGTCGCCGGGACGGAGGACGTGATCCGGGACGGCGACACGGGGATCCTCGTGGAACCCGGCAGCGTCCGATCCCTGCGCGAAGGGGTCGTCCGGGTCCTCGCGGACCACGACCGCGCGATCCGGATCGGCCGGAGGGCCCGCGAGTGGGCCGAGCAGCAGCTGTCCTGGGATTCGATCGCGCAGCAGTACCTCGGCCTGTACGAGGAGGCCGCGTCCTGAGCCGGCTCCGGGTCGGGCTCGTCGGCTGCGGTTGGGTTGCGTCGCATCGACATGCGCCCGCGTATCGCCGGTCCGGGCGGGCCGACGTCGTCGCCGCGTACGATCGCAGGGAGGACCGGGCGTCGGCCCTCGCGCGCCGTGTTGGCGCGACCCCGTACGCGGGCGACCTGCACGCGATGCTCGCGCGCGAGCGGCTCGACGTCGTGAGCATCTGCACGCCACCGTGGCTGCACCGGGAGCAGGCCGAGGCGGCTTTCGAGGCGGGGGCCCATGTGCTCGTCGAGAAGCCCATGGCCATGTCCGAGGCCGACTGTGCCGGGATGGTCCGCGCCGCGGAGCGCGCGGGGCGCACCCTGTGCGTCTCGCACAACTTCCTGTTCTCCCGGGCCGTCGGGGAGGTCGCCCGGCGCGTGGACGCGGGCCGCGCAGGCCGGATCGAATCCGTGCTCGGATTCCAGATGAGCACGCCGCGGCGCCGGCTGCCCGATTGGTACGAATCCCTCCCCGGGCAGCTGTTCTTCGACGAGGCACCCCACCTCGTGTACCTGAGCCGCCGGTTCCTGGGCCCGGACGAACCCATCCTCCTCCACGCCTCCTCGAAAGAGGCACCGGGGGAGGCGATCCAGCGCACGCAGAACGTCGTCGGGGTACTCCAGGGCGCGACGGGGCTCGGCGTCCTCACGATGACGTTCAACGCGTCCCGCGCGGAGTGGGGCCTCGCGGTCGTCGGGTCCGAGCAGACCTACGTGGTCGACTTGTTCCGGGACCAGCTCCTCGTGATGGGCCGCGGCGGCGCGCACAAGCCGGCCGAGGTCCTCTCCCAAACCCTCGGCGGCCTCCTGCAGATGGCCGGCGGGGCGGTCTCCTCGGGTGCCCTCTATGCGACGGGGCGGCTCCTGTACGGCCACCTCGTCCTCGTCTCGCGGTTCCTCACATCCGTCGTCGAGGGCACGCCTCCCCCCGTGAGCGGGGACGACGGCCGGCGCACGATCGGGCTCCTCGAGGCGATCTGCCGAGACGCGGGCCTCCTGGCCCGCTAGGCGTGTCGTCCCGCCCGGGGGCCTCCTGGGCAGGGCGTCCGCTCGCCTGATGGAAACAAAGAGGAAGGTGGGGCCCCGCGGAGCGGGACCCCGTTCTTCGGCCTACACGTCGCGCGCCTTGAGCATCCGGGTCGCCGTGCCCCTCGCTCCGACCGCCATCGGCTCCATGCCCGCATCGTACGCGAACAGGGCCGAGTCGAGCTTCCCGTCCGCGAGGTCTGCGAGGACTTCCTGGAGGGATGCGATCGAGGCGCCCGAGAACCCCTTCGCGGTCGGCGCCGCCACGGGCGCGGCCACGTAGAGGCCCTCTGCGTTCGTCAACACTTCCGCAGTCACCGTGTGCGTCTGCGGCGCGGGCGTGACGAAGCCGTCCACGGGCCCGAAGCTCACCTTGTACGTCCCGGGCAGCATGGACTGCCACATGCCCCAGTCGTTCCGCGGGAGGCCGTTCACGAAGATCGTCCCCGCGACGGCGGGGTTCGTGGTGACCCGGAGGGAGCCGTGCACCTGGAAGTTGCCCTGGTACTCGGTCGTCACTCCGTTCGGCTGGACGACGACGTCGACGGGCGGAGGCGGCGTCACGCCGTACACGCCCTTGAAGGAGACCGTGTACGTGCCCGGCGCCATCTTGACCCACGTGAGGCCCCACTCGTCCCGCGGGATCCCATTCACGAGGATCTGCGCGGGGACGGCCGGGTTCGTCGTCACGCGAAGCAGACCGTACGTCGACAGGTCGGGTCCGGGCGCGCCCGCATTCGGCGTGTACACGCCCTCGATCGGGGTGAAGCCACCCACCGTGACCGTCGCCTGGATCGGCGCGGGCGGCGTGAAGCCCTCCACGGCCCCGAAGGAAATCGTGTACGTGCCGGCGGGCACCGCGCGCCACATGCCCCAGTCGTTCGCGGCCGCGCCGTCCACGTAGATCGTGCCGGCGACCGCAGGGCTCGTCGTCACGCGCAGGGATCCGTACACCTGGTAGTCTCCCTGGCGCTCCGTGGTGGCCCCGGCGACCGTGGTCACCGGGATCGCCGCAGGCGTGCCGAGGCCGTACAGGTCTCCGAACGAAATTGTGTGGTCGCCCGGCGCGACCTTCACCCACGTCGTACCCCACTCGTCCGCGGGGTACCCGTCGATGAAGATCTTGCCCGGCACGGGCGGGTTCGTCGTCACGCGGAGCAGGGCGTGGTCCGACACGGACACGATCGCGGAGGACGCGTCCTCCGCGCCCTTCCCGTCGTTCACGCGGAGGACCGCGAGGTAGTCGCCCGGCGCCTCGTACGCGTGCGTCGCGGAGATCGGCCCGCCGAAGAAGGGCGTCGTGCCCGAGGCGGTCGCGCCGTCACCGAAGTCGAACACCCAGTTCAGAGCGTCCCCGTCCGCATCGCTCGAGGTCGCGGAGAAGGAGAAGTCCTGGCCCGCGATGCCGGTCCCCGGCGAGGCGGCGAGCGGCGACAGGGTCGGCGCGGCGTTCGCGAGGACCCGCACGGTCACGGTCGTCGACGTGGATCGCGGAGTCCCGCCCGACGGCGGGATGTCCGTGATCGTGAGGCGGGAGCGGTACCCGGCGCCGGTACTCGGCGCGGTGTACGTGTGCTCCTCGGCCCGCACGACGTCCGCGTTCGGCGGGGTCAGCTCGGACGTGTACTGCTTGTCGACCGTGCCGTCGTTGTTGAAGTCCCACTGCCACAGGAGGCCGTTGCCGTCCGGGTCCCTCGCGGTCCCCGTGAACGTCACGGGGACGTTCACGTACGTCTGTACCGTGCTCGAGGTCAGGCTCTGGATCGTCGGCGCGCGGTTCCGGTCGCTCACGACGCTGATCGCGGCCGTCTGCGTGGTCGCGTGTCCCTGCCCGTCGCTCACCTGCACGGTGAGCGTGAAGGGACCGCCGAGGCTCGTGTACGTGTGCGTGACGGGGTTGCCCGCCATGCCGGCGGTTCCGTCTCCAAAGGACCACGAGTAGGTCAGGACGTCGCGCAAGTTCGCGTCCGACGCGAACGCGACGAACGTCTCGGGGTTGTTCACGATGACCGCCTTCGACTCGAGGGGCGCGACGGTCGGGGCCACGTTCGGGACGACCTGAACGATCGTCGGCGAGGACGAGGTCCCGCCCGCGCTGTTCCGCACGCTCAGCGTGACCGTGTACGTGCCCGCGGCCGCGTACGGGTGACTCGCGAGCGGGCTCGACCCGAATGGCGTGGCAGCCGTGCCGTCCCCGAAGTCCCAGGAGAACTGGAGCGCGAGGCCGGCCGGATCGCTCGCGGACGCGGCGAAGTCCACGTCCGGGTCCGTGAGGGTCGGGTCCGCAGGCCCGAACGTCACGGCCGTGATCTTCGGGTTGCCGACGCCGGCCGGGTTGATCCGGACCGTCGTCTTCTTCACCGTGAAGAAGTCCCCGCCGTCCTCAGAGACGCGGAGGGTCGCCGTGTACGTGCCCGTGGACGAGTACGTGGACGTCGGGTTCGCGGTGGTCGCCTGCTCGTCGTTATCGAAGATGTTGTCCGCGTTCACGCCGGACCCGCCGGGCTCGCTCGCCGCGTTGAAGTCCCAGCGGTACCGGAGGGGCCCGCCTTCGGGGTCGTTCGCCGCGACGGAGAACTGCACGGGCTGGCCCGCGATCCCCTCGAACTCAGGCAGGTTGAACTGGGGCGGCTTCTGGTCGACCGGGTACGGATACTGCCCGATGAGGGGCGGGTTCCCGCTCACGGTCGCCAGGGCGATGAGCTGCGTCCAGTCTCCCCAGTTCGTGAAGCGGAGCGAGTTCCCCGCGTACAGCTCGTTCAGATAGAACGGGATGTTGTACGAAGCGTACTCGTAGATCCAGCCCTGGAGGTAGTCCGTCAGGGCGCGCCGCGCGACGGGGTCCGTCTCGGTGAGGGTCTGGTTGTATATCTCGTCGAAGAGCCACGTGCCGCTCGCGTCCCGCGGGCAGAATCCGTTGTCGTTGTCGAGGGTGTCGATCCCCTGGCACGTCTGCACGACGATCAGGAGGGCGGGGTCCGTGAGGGCCCCGAAGATCCAGTCCCACAGCCACACCTCGTAGTCGAGGCGGTACCACTTCGTGTTCATCGCGGAGATCCCGACGAGGTCGAGGTTCAGCTGGATGCCCGCCGCGGCCGCGTTCTCGACGACGCCACGGGCGGCCGCCTCCCAGGAGGGGTCCGTGTTGAACGTCGAGAACTGGAACGTCAACGCGTCCGCGCCGCTCGCCTTGCAGAGGGGCACAGCGGTCCCCGTGTCGAGGTTCCCCGCGCAATCATAGAGCCATCCTTCGTCGTGGAGCATCTGGCGGCCGAGCTGGGCGGCCCGAGGCTGCGTGTCGATGAACTCCTCGTTGATTGTGCTCGCGTTCCCGTCGGGAGCGTCGTAGTCGGGTCCGACGAAGTCGGGGTAGTTGTAGTGCCACTGGTTGTACGGCGGGATCAACGTGTCCGCGATCGTGCCCAGGCCGCCATAGGCCTCCTGGATCATCCGCTGCCGGTCCGTGGACATGTGGATGACCTCACGGATCACGGCGAAGTCCCGGAGGAGCGGGTTCGTGTCTCCGAACCGGATCGGTCGGCTCGTTTCGATGTTGCGCAGGTCGTCCGACAGGACCTGGACGGCCTGTTCGCCGATGAAACCACCCGGCACCGATTGCCTCCAGATGGCCGGGTTCTGGGCGAGGAATCCGAGCCAGTCCTGTGAGGACGGCGTGACGATGTGGTCGAGCTTCCCGAGGGTCAGGTCGACGGACATCGCGCCGGAGGTCGTGTACGAGACATACTGGACCGTGTCCGGGTACACCTGCCGGCCGACAACCTCCTTGCCGTGCCAGTTCGGATTCCGATCCAGGATGAGGGGCGGCGGGGTGAGCATCCGCGTGGGCGCTGCGGGGTCGGGCCGCGGCATCATGGGGCCGGACCCAATCGGGAGCGCGTTCGCGTCGTCCGGGAGCCGGCCCGTCCAGATGTACTGGGGCAGGACGGGCACGCACGCGAGGGCGGACAGGGCGGGTGCGTAGGCCCCGTCGAAGGCGATGACGACCGTGTACGGGTCGATCACGGTGGCGCTCGCGAAGTGCTCCACGCAAGACGACATGAGGGCGGTCTGTGCCGCGTACTGCTTCACATAGTCCCAAGAGAACTTGATGTCGGCTGCCGTCACCGGGTGGCTCAGGTCACACGTGCCGAGGTGGCCTTGCGGATCCGGTTCGCACGTGTTCGGATCGATGAAATATGCGTTCCGCGTGAGCTCGAAACGGTACGTGACCGGGTTTGCGACCGTCTGCTGCCAACGGACCGCGATGTCCGGCTCGAACTGGAGCCCCGCGTTGATGTTGAAAAGGAAGCTGTAGACGCCAACCCACAGGATGAATTCGTCGACGAGCGTCGCCTGCAACGGATTCGTCGTCTGGACCTGCAACTCCTCGACGCCGATCGTCATCTCATGACGGGGCCCGACCGCGAACGGGGACGGACCCGGCGACGCGGATGCGCGCGGCGGGACCGAACCGAATGCGGCGGACATGGCGGCGGCGACGACCAGAACGACGAAGATGCTCGCAAGCAACGTCCGGGAACGCCAGGGGCGCATGCCCCCACTGAGATCGCCCATTTACCCACTCCTCGCAACGGGCGTGCCGTCGAAGGAACTTCCCCTCCGCCCCAACACGCCTGTTAAGCGAAGGTAAAGATTGGAACCAACTTAAACCTTCCCTCCTTTATCAGACGTGAGACCGGATCATGGCGCCTCGGGCGTTCGAGCTTTGTCCTTGGGGTCGAGGCGGTCCGCCGCCTCAGTCGTGGCGTTCGCGCATCGCGTGTTCGACGAGCGTCCGGGGAGGTCGCGTGCAGGGGATTCGTCAATAGGTTTTTACAGGTGAGCCTCCTAATCACGGAGCGTTGCCCGGAAGACCTCCGGCAACACGCAGGAGGAGGCGTGGGTATGGAGTGGACGGACGAGCCTCGGCGCGGTCGCGCCTTCATCCGAATCGCCCTTCTACTGATGATCGGGTTGCTCGTGCTCGGCCCGGCCCTCGCGAGGCCCGTCGGTGCGAGTTTCGCTCCTCCGGGGACGGCCGCGGTTCCGGACATCGGAGCGTGCGTCGTCTACCCGGATCCGCGGATCGAGTCTCCGTCCGCATGCGGGGATACGTCGACCCCGGCCTTCGTGAACTCGACGGTCCGGTTCAACGTGAGCGTCTCGGACCCCGAGGGAGAAGGCATGAACGTGACGTTCTATTTCGACCGCTTGCTCCCCGGCGGGTCTACCAACCTCAACAGCTCAACCGTCAGGATCGAGGTCTTGGCTCCTGGTCCGGGCGTCACCGCGTACGCGGAAACGAACTGGACGTACACCCGCCTCTCCAACTTTACGAACGGGAACTACTGGGTCTTGATCGAGGCGCGCGACGCGGACGGCGAAGTCGGCTCGCAGGGTCCCTTCCCGCTGTTCGTCACGGAGAACACGGCGCCCTCGATGGATGGCCTGCTCTCCACGTACTCGGGCAGCGTGGACTACCCCGATCCGCAGGTCCCGCTCATCTACGTGAACGTGTCGGTCGGGGACATCGACGACGATCCGATCACGGTCACGTGGGAGTGGGGCGACGGGACCGTGGGCGTGGACAGCGCCCCGCCCTTCACGAATCTGTTCGTGACCCACCAGTACGATAAGGCCCTGTTCCCCCTCAACGAGACCCCGCGGATCGTCCGATTTCCGATCAAGGTATGGGTCGACGACGGGTTCGAGGGGCACAACACGAGCCTCCCGTCGTCCGCGGAGTTCGACCTCGAGTTCGATTCTCCGCCGAACGTCCAGGTCAACAGCCCGAGCGTGGGAAGCCGCTTCAAGGTCGGCGAGCCGGTCCTCATGCAGGGGACCGCGACGGACCCGGAGGGCGACCCGGTCGTGACGTACTGGGACTTCGACGTCGCGACGGACAGCGACGGGGACGGAGACCCGACCCAGGATCGGGACGCCCCGGGCCCCGAAGCCACCCACGCCTACGACGCCCCAGGGGACTACAACGTGGCGTTCTGGGCGAGCGACGGCGAGACGAAGAAGCGCTGCACGGACGACAACTGCTCGAACTCGATCACGCACTGGCGGAAGCAGGAGGTCCCGATCACGGTCCGGCTCAACCAGCTACCCGTCATCGCCCTCGCGAACCACACGGCCCTCGTCAACGAGCCGGTCCTCCTCCGAATCGCGATCCTGGACGCGGACGGGGACAGCCTCCTCGTCACGTGGGACTTTGGGGACGGGAGCGCGAACGCGACGAACCAGACCTTGGAGGTGGGGACCGTCGAGTTTTTCCAGGAGCACGTGTACACGACCCCGAGCCTTTGTCCAGGCGTCCCGGCGCGCCTGTGCCCGACGAACCTCACCGTCACCGTGTTCGACGGCACGGACACGGTCGTCGACGTGAAGGTCGTCTACGTCGAGTCGTTCAACTTGCCGCCCGTGATCCGAAGCCTCACGGTCCTCCGGGAGAACCGCACCGCGGCCCCGAACAGCACGTTCCTCTACAACACGACCGCGGTCCTCCGGCTCAACATGACGGACGCGGAGGACGACCCGATCAATGTGACGATCTCCTGGGGGGACGGGGACACGGCGACCGCGCGCGTCACGCTCGTCACGGTCGACAACACGACCTCCGTGGCGGTCGAGGGGGACGCGGACGAATGCACGCTGAACCCGGAGGGTCACATCGTGTGCTACTTCTCGCACGTGTACGGAGACATCGGGGACGCGGAGCTCCGCGGCTATCCGATCTCCGTCACGATCACGGACGGCCGGGTGTACGCGGACATCGATCCCGTGAATGGGACCCTCACCACGATCTCCCACACGATCCGTGACTCCGCGACGGTCCAGATCCAGCACCCGAGGCTCCACGGCCTCGGCCCGTGGGACGGCTGGGATTTCAGCACGCTCGCCGTCGTCCTCGGGCTGCCCGGGTTCCTCGTCGGCCGCGCGGCCTGGCGCATCCACCGGGAGCGCGAGGAAGAATGACCGCGGCCGCGCGGGGTCCTGGCCGGCGCTCGCGAAGGCTTTTGAGGGAGGCCGCGCTTCGTCCCGACGTGGGAGTCGCGAACCCGAGCGACTCGGGAGGTGGGGCAGCGTGAGCGAGGTCCGTCGTCTCGTGCTTCGTCGTGGCCGCAACGCCGTGATCACGATCTTCGGGATCATGACCCTGAACTTCTTCCTCATCAACTTCATGGGCGATCCCACGGAGCTCCTAGCCCCGAGGGACCCCAAGATCCCGGACGAGTACGTCCAGACGAACTGCATCCGGTACGGGCTGTGCGGCCCCGACGGGAAGCCACTCACCGTCCCGGAGCGTTTCTGGCTCTACCTGCAGAACACGGTGACGGGCAACTGGGGCGTGAGCTACTACTGGAAAGGCGCGAGCGTGCTGAACATCGTGATGCCCGCCCTCGGCTGGACGATCATCCTGATCGGCACGTCGACCGTGATCACGATCCTCCTGGGGATGGCGTTGGGCGCCCTGTCGGCCCAGCGCCGCGGGAGGGCGTTCGACATCGCGACGATGGGCTTCAGCCTCTTCTTCTACGGGATGCCGTTCTTCTGGCTCGCCCTCGTGATGCAGCTCTCGTTCCGGGAACCCCAGTTCGGGCTGAACTGGTGGCCCGTCCTGCCGACGAGCCAGGAGTACGACGTCGGGATCATCGGCTTCACCTGGGCGAACTTCGACCACGTGCTAAGCGTCCTCCACCACCTGATCCTCCCCGCGACGACCTTGGCCTTGGGCACAGTCGCGGGCGTGTCCCTCGTCATGCGCAATTCCCTCATCGACGTGATGACGGAGGACTACGTCGTGACGGCTCGGGCCAAGGGGCTCGCGGAACGCATGATCCTCCGGCGGCACGTCCTCCCGAACGGGCTCCCGCCCATGGTCACCCTGATCGCGCTCGACATGGCGTTCATCTTCGGTGGCGCGTACCAGGTCGAGTACGTGTTCTCGTACGAGGGGATCGGGTACGTCACGATCACGGCGATCACGCAATTCGACTTCCCTGTGATTCAGTTCGTCGTCGTCCTCGGCGGTCTCGCGGTCGTCATCGCGAACTTCTTCGCGGACCTCATCCTCCTGCGGATCGACCCGAGGATCAAGGTGACGTGAGGCCGATGGCGCTGAGCCCCTACTCCATGTCGTACTGGTTCAAGAGGCGGCTCGGGATCACGGAGGTGCGACGGGAGAAGTTCCTCCTGTCCGCGCGGCGGTTCCAGGCCGTCGCGAAAGGCGTCCTCAAGAACCGGATGGGGGCCCTCGGCGTCTCCATCCTCGTGTTCTTCCTCCTCCTCGCGTTCCTCGCGCCCGTCCTGCCGCTCCCCCACTGGGACGCGACCGTGGACGAGCAGCGCGTGCCCCCGTGGGTCGAGGCGCCCATCGCCCGGAACGAGTCGTTCCAGAACTTCGACTCCGCGACGACATGGGACCTGGACACCGTGACGGACGCCCAGAACATCGAGACCGGCGTGACCCGGGGAGCGAACTCGAGCCGCGCGGGGGACTATCTCAGCGTGACGAGCTTCTCCCTCCGAATCTACCGGGACGCGATCGAGTCCGTCGGGGTCGCCGCGCGGCTGTCGCCCGCCGACACGGCCCCGGGTCAGGCCGTCGGAATCCGCGTGAGCTTCGACGGGGGGCGCACCTGGTCCGACAAGTACGAGGTGCGGGACGTCGGGACCCTCGCGTCCGTCGACCTGACCGACGTCACGGACTGGACCTCGGCGAAGTTGAACAACACGAACCTGTTCCTCAACATCACCCACGAATCCGACGTGGGCACGAGCGGGAACGTGTCCCTCGATTTCGTTGGTGTGACGATCGTCTGGACCAGCTACTGGCACGCGTTCGGGACGGACCAGAACGGGCGGGACATCTTCACCCGCGTGATCTGGGGCTCCCGGATCTCGCTCATCGTGGGGTTCCTGTCCAGCGTGATCGCGGGGGTCCTCGGGACCCTGATCGGCCTGGCGTCCGGCTACTGGGGGGGCTGGAAGGACGAGACCCTCATGCGGATCAACGACATCCTCCTGTCCCTCCCGTGGCTCGTCCTCCTCATCGTGGTCGCGGCGATCCTCAAGGAGCTCAGCCTCGAGGTGATCATCCTGTCGATCGGGCTGACGAGCTGGAGCTTCACGGCCCGGGTCGTGCGGGCCCAGGTCCTGTCCGTGAAGGAGCGCGTCTTCGTGGAGCGGGCCAAGGCCGCGGGAGCGGGCAACCTGTCCATCATCTGGCGCCACATCTTCCCGAACGTGTTCCCCCTCGTCTTCGCGAACACGATCCTCACGGTCGCGGTCGCGATCCTCTCGGAGAGCAGCCTCGCGTACCTCGGACGGGTGAACAAGAGCAACCTGAGCTGGGGCGTCATCCTCTCGGAGGCGGACGCGGCCGGCGCCATCCTGAACGGGCAGTGGGCCTGGATCGTGATGCCTGGCTTGGCCCTCGTGATCGTGATCCTCGGCTTCTCCCTGCTCGGCTACGCGCTCGACGAGATCCTGAACCCCAAGCTCCGGGAGAGGTGAGCGGACGGCTCTCCTCGAGATCGATCACCTGAAGACGTACTTCGACACCCGGTCCGGGATCGTCCGGGCCGTCGACGACGTCACGTTGACGCTCGAGAAGGGCGAGTCCCTGGGCCTCGCGGGGGAGAGCGGCTGCGGCAAGACGACGACGGCCCTGTCCATCATCCGCCTCCTGCCGAAGAACGGCCGGATCGTGGAGGGGTCCATCCAGTACGACGGTCGGAACCTCGCGGCGATCAAGGAGTCCGACCTGCGGCGGATCCGCTGGAAGCACATCTCGATCGTGTTCCAGGGCGCGATGAATGCCCTGAACCCCGTGCGGCGGATCAGCTGGCAGATCGCGGAGGCGATCGCCCTCCACGACCAGGTGTCCATCGAGGACGCGCAGCCCCGCGTGGACGAGCTCCTCGAGCTCGTCGGGATCAACCCCGCACGGAAGGACGATTACCCGCACGAGTTCTCCGGCGGGATGCGCCAGCGCGTGATGATCGCGATGGCCCTCGCGTGCAACCCGAAGATCATCATCGCGGACGAGCCCGTGACCGCGCTCGACGTGATGATCCAGGCCCAGATCCTCGAGCTCCTCAAGGAGCTCCGGGAGCGGCTCGACCTCTCCATGATCCTGATCTCCCACGACCTGAGCGTGATCGCGGAGACGTGCGACAAGGTCGCGATCATGTACGGCGGGAAGCTCGCGGAGTTCGGGCCCGCCCAGGACGTGTTCCGCGACCCGCAGCACCCGTACACGCAAGGCCTTGTGAAGTCGTTCCCGGACATCTATGGCCCGAGGGACCTGCCCCCGTGGATTCCGGGCCAGCCGCCGAACCTGCTCGACCCGCCCACGGGCTGCCGGTTCCACCCGCGCTGCCCGCACGCGTTCGCGGAATGCATGAAGACGGTCCCGGACGCGTACCCGGTCGGGCGGGACCACACGGCGGCGTGCTTCCTGCGGACGGCGCGGTGATCCCCCATGGCGCGGCTCCTCTCCGTCCGGAACCTACTCGTGTGGTTCCCCGTCCGCACGGGCCTCGTCGCCGGCCTCATCGGGCGGGAGACCCGGAACGTCCGGGCCGTGGACGGGGTCTCGTTCGACGTGAACCGCGGGGAGGTGTTCTGCCTCGTCGGGGAGAGCGGCTGCGGCAAGACGACGTCGGGCAAGGCGATCCTACGTCTCAACGACGTGACCCGCGGTCACATCCTGTTCGACGTCCCGGAGCGGGAATGGGATCTCCTGCATGCGGTCGACCGCCGCCTCGCCGAGCTGAGGGGGACGCTGCCGCCGGAAACGAGCGGGGAGCGCGTGGGCCTCCTGTGGGCCTGGGACGAGCTCGCACGCCTCAAGGGGCTCACCCTCCAGGCCCTCGCCCCGTGGAGCCGGCTCGCCGCGCGCGAGAAGCGGGACCGGCTCGAGAAGCACGCCCGCGTGCTCGAGCAGCGCCTGTCCGACCTCCGGACCGGGAAGGACCGGCTCATCCTCCGCTCCCTCGCGAAGGACCAGAAGCGGATCGAGATCCTCCGGGACCACGGGTCCCGGTTCACGCCGAGGCGGGCCCGCCGCGCGCACGCCCTCGAGGCGGCCCTCAAGGAGGCCCAGTACCGGTTGCGCCGCGCCGAGGCCCTCGGGTTCGGAGCTCGGCCCCGCGCGCGGAAGGCGCGCCGGATCGAGAGGCGGCTCGAGCGCCTCCAGAGCCTCTCGACCCCGAACGACCCGTCCGCGGCGGCCCGCATCGAGTCCCTCGAGGCCCGCGTGGGGGACGCCCAGGTGCGTCTCGTGGAGCGGGAGCGCCTCCAGTCCGAGGCGGAGCTCGCGGCCGTCCGGGAGCTGCTCGAGGGCTTCCGGCGCCAAGAGGAGACCCGGACGCCCGACCTCGCGGACCGGTTCGCGCGCATCGACGAACGCATCCGGGATCTGCGTGCCCGCGGGGGCCCGCGCCTCGAACTGTGGGAGCTCCTCGAGCTCCGGCACGACTTGATCGCACAGTACGACCTGACCCGCTGGCCCCCGGAACGCGTGCGGGAGCTCCGGCGACGGATGCAGATCATCTATCAGGACCCGTACGAGTCCCTGAACCCGAAGATGTCCATCTTCGACATCGTCGCGGAGCCCCTCGTGGCGAACAAGATCGTCGAGACCCTCGGGGAGGCGGAGGTCGTCGTCCGGAAGGCCCTCGAGGACGTGGGCCTCAAGCCCGCCGAGGAGTTCATGTTCCGCTACCCGCACGAGCTGTCGGGCGGCCAGCGCCAGCGCGTCGGGATCGCGACGGCCCTCGTCGTGGACCCGGACTTCATCGTGGCGGACGAGCCCGTGAGCATGCTCGACGCGAGCGTGCGCACGGAGATCCTCGCGCTCCTCCTCGATCTGAAGAAGCGCCGCAACCTGACGTACCTGTTCATCACGCACGACCTCGGGCTCGCGTGGATCATCGCGGACCGCGTCGCGGTCATGTACCTCGGGAAGGTCGTCGAGACGGGGGACGGCCCCGAGGTGATCCAGAACCCGCGGCATCCGTACACGAAAGCCCTCATCTCCGTGGTGCCGTCCCCGAACCCGGACGTCCACCGGGAGAAGATCATCCTCCGCGGGGAGCGGCCGAACCCGGTCGACATCCCGACGGGGTGCCGCTTCCATCCGCGCTGCCCCATGGCCGTCGGGATCTGCGGCTGGAGCGCCGACGAGGTGAAGGACGACCTCCTCCGCCTCTTCGAGGAGGACGCGGCGATCCATCCCGAGGCCAAATCGTTCGGTGAGATCGAGATCCCGGGCCCCTTCGAGCTCCAGGTCGCGACGGCGGACGGGGGGGCCGCCCAGCGCTACCTGCGCGCGCGGATCGAGGCGCTCGGCTCGAGCCGGCCCGCCCTCGCATCGATCCGGAAGGTCGAGCCGGGCGGGGGCGTCGTGCGGCTCGGCCTCCACGAGCCCGTGGAGCCGCCCCTCCGGACCATTGCGGGGAGCGTCCGCGTCGCGTGCCACCTCGTGGAGCCGGAGGTCGGGCTCGCGTTCGCAACGGGCGCGGAGATGGCCGCGGCCGCGGATCAGAGCCTGCCCTCGACGAGCCCCATGGCCCGCTGACGGATCGGTTCGGCCCGCGCGAGGAGCGCCTCGAGGTCCGCCTCGGTCCGGGTCCGGAATCCTTCGTCCCGGATCGAGGAGAGGTTCACGCGGCAGTTCAGGGTCGCGCCGCGGATCGCGGCGTCCGCCAGGAGGACCGCGACGCCCGCATCCGTCGAGGCGGCCCGGTTCCCCTTCTCCGCGGCGACCTCCGCGAGTCCGAGGGCCTCGACGCCGAGCCGCACGGTCTCCAAAGGCGGCCGAACCGCGCCCGCGTACGCGGCCTGCATCCGCGCGACCCGGGTCGCGCGCTCCGCGTCCGTCGCGCGCGGGAGGCGCATCGCGTCGAGGACGGCCTGGTATGCGCGGGCGTCCTCGTCCGCGAGGGTCGCGAGCCGCGCTTGGAGCGGGGCCCCGCGCGCCTCGACGTCCGCGAGGGCCGCCTGGACGGCCTCGTACCCCTTCTTGTCCTTCGCGAGCCCGGCGACCATGCGGGACAGGGCGACGGACAGGGCCGCCGCGAGGGCCGACGCGCTCCCGCCTCCCGGGGTCGGCGTGGGCGCCGCGACGGCCGCGAGGAACTCGCCCACGGTCGTCTCGTTCACTCCCACAGCCGGACCTCCAGGACCTGTTCCCGCCGGAGGTTTGCGAACTGGAACCGTGCCCGGGTCGCGTCGAGGACCGCCTCGAGGGGCACGAGGCCGATCATCTCGCTCTCGAGGATCTCGACCCCCGCCTTCGAGGCCTCCGCCTCGATCGCATCGTACGCGCGCGCGAGCGACGTCACCGTGTAGTCGAGCATGTTCATGGAGACCTGGACGATCCCGCGCTCCCGGAGGGCGAAACCCTTCGCGCGGACCGCGGGCAGGCCGCCGTCCCGCTCCCGGATCGTCCGCGCGATGCGACGGGCGAGCCCTTCGTCCGAGGACTTGAGGTTCACATTCCAGGCGATCAGGACGGGCCTCGCGCCGACGATCGTCGCGCCCGCGGTGGGATGGAGCCGCTGCGGCCCGAAGTCGGGCCGGCGTTCCGGGTCCCGCTCGATGGCCTCCCGGAGACCCTCGTACCCGCCCCGGCGCACGTCCGGGAGGGCCCGCCGTTCGGGCCGGGTCGCGGCCCGCTCGTACAGGTACACGGGCACCCCGAGCTCCTCCGCGATCCGCTTCCCGACGGACCTCGCCAATTCCGTGCAGTCCTCCATCGTCACGCCCGAGATCGGGACGAAGGGCAGGACGTCCAGGGCGCCCACCCGGGGATGGGCCCCCTCGTGGCGGTTCATGTCGATCCGCTCGACGGCCGCGCGCGCGCCCGCGAGGGCTCCCTCCGCGACGGCCCGGCGGTCTCCCACGAACGTGATCACGGACCGGTTGTGGTCCCGGTCCGACTCCACGTCGAGGACGCGTACCCCCGGGACGGACGCGAGCGAGGCCCGAAGGGCCTCCACGACCTCGGGTCGCCGGCCCTCCGAGAAGTTCGGGACGCACTCCACGATCTCGGCCATGGGAACGGCTCGGAGCGCGTCCATCCTCCCATCCGGATTAAAGGTATCGCTCCCGCGCGGCGCCTCCGCATCCCGTGTGGGTTTACCTTTATTTCCCACGAGGTCTTCTCGCGCGCGGAGGCGTCCCCCTGACGGAGCCGACGACGGGCCATGCGTCCGATTCGACCCCGGAGCCCGTGGCGCCGTCCTTCGGACCGCCCTCCGTGCCGTACGTCCCGCCGCCGACCCTGCAGCAGCTCGTCGTGCGCACGCGCCTGCGGATGCGGGAACGGGAGCGGATCGGCGGGCGCATCGCAGACGGGGGAGCCATCCTGTACCTCCTCTCGATGCCCCTCGCGATGATCGCGATCAAGGCGCAGTACGAGGTGTCGATCGGCCAGGGCGTCGACTGGCCCGTGTTCTTCAACCGCCTCCTCGAGTCGGGCCTCGGCACGGTGGCCGGGATCATTCTCGCGGCCGACACGTTCCTCCTCGTGTGGACGTTCGCGGCGAGCTACTTCGTGAACCTCGACAAGGCCGCGGCCGCGTTCGGCCTCATCGCGAGCGGCGGGTTCGCGATCCTGTTCCACGCCGTGTACGTCGGAAACGTGGAGGCGCTCGCCGGGATCGCGGGAGGCGTGCTGTCCGTCCTGGGCGGCACGGTCGCGCTCGTCCGGCCCGCGCCGGGGACGTGGAGCCACCTATGAGCCGCGCGCGGGCCCCCTCGCGGACCGCCCGCGTCGGACTCGCCGCGCTCGCGGTCCTCTTGCTCGCGGCCGTCCTCGCGGCCCCGGCCCGCGCCCCGCCGGCGGTCCCCATGCGCGTGGACGGAACGGCCTCGGATGCGTCGGCGAGCCCTCTCCCCGCGGGCACGCGGATCCGCGCGACCGTGGACGGGGTCGACTACTCGAACGGCTCCGCGGTCCACGACGGCGCGGGCGGGTTCTCCCTCCTCGTGGACGGGAACTCCCGGCTCGCGGGCGCGTCCGACTCGCCCGAGATCAAGGAGGGCGCGGACCCCGCCGAGGACATCGTGTTCGTCGCCGGCGACCCGGGGAGCGCCGCGACCGTCTTCGTGGAGGTCCTCCCGTGGCAGGAGGGCGCCACACGGGTCCAGGACCTCACCCTCGCGGCCGCGGGCCTCCAGCCTGCCGAGATCAAGATCCAGGGCCTGCTCCCGCGGCCCGCGCAGGGCGGCCCCCAGTCTGCTTTCGTGTGCAACCCGACCGGGTCCGCGGTCGACCTCGGCGGGTACTACCTCGAGCTGAACCGGCCCGGGATCGTCCACGGGCCGCGGTTCGACCTGGCCGGGACCCTCGCGCCGGGCGCCACCCTGCGGGTCGACGTGGGGACCTCGTTCCTCACCCCGACCGGCGACGCGGCGAAGCTCGTCTTCGAGAATCCGGGGGGAGCCGGCGCCCCGGCGGGCGGCGCGGACGTCGTGGTCGACCGCGTGGAGTTCAACGCGACGACGGGCGGCACGCTGTCGTGGGAGCCCGGGAACACGATCCTCGGGGACGCGCCCGCACCCCGGCCCGGGTTCGTCCTCGAACGGGCCGTCCTCTGCGTGGACGCGGACTCGCCGTCGGACTTCCGCCTCGTCCCCGAACCCGGGCTCCCGCCGAACGGGCCCCCGTCCGTCGGGCTCGACGCGCCCTCCGCGGGCGCGACCCTCCCGGGCGGCGCGCCGTTCACGATCCGGTGGACGATGGCCGACGACGTCTTCCTGGAGGGCTACTTGCTCGTGTGGGTGAACGTGTCCGTCGGGGGGACGAACACGTCCGTCCTCGCGGGCGCGGAGGGGACCACGTCCGTCGTGTGGAACGTGCCCGACCTGCAGGCGGCCGATGTGATCGTGACCGTCGAGGTCTCCGACCCGTACGGGGAGAGGGCCGTCGCGACGGGCGGGCCGTTCTCGATCGCGCGGTCCACCCCGTTCGACGGCTCGGCCCTCGTCGTGGCCCTCGTCCTCGTCGGGGTCGTCCTCGGGTTCCTGCTCCTCGCCTTCCTGTTCCGTCGGAGGGGCTCTCGCCCGCCGGCCCGCCCCGCGATGCGGCCCCCCGCGGCCCCGCCGCCGAGCGCAGGTCCCGCGCCCCCTCCCACGGGCCCGGTCGTGCCGTCGGAGCGGACGAAGACGTGCCCGCGTTGCGGGACCGCCGTGTTCGAGCGAGACTGGACGTGCTTCTTCTGCGGATTCCGGTTCCCGGGACCTCCGTGACCGGACGCGCCGCGAGGGCTCCGCCGGGCCGCGGATTCGCGCACGTCAGGTGGTTTCACCGCAAGGATATTATCAGGGCCTCCCTTTCGCAGGCCGACCCATGCGGAAGGAAGAGGACTTCGGCGAGTGGTACCACGAGCTGATCGAGCGCGCGGAGCTCTCCGACAAGCGGTATCCGATCAAAGGGATGAACGTGTGGCGCCCGTACGGCTGGGCGATCATGAAGCTCGTGGACGCCGCGATGCGGGAGGAGTTCGACGGGACGGGCCACGAGGAGGTGAACTTCCCCGTCCTCGTGCCCGAGACGGAGTTCAAGAAGGAAGCGGACCACGTGAAGGGGTTCGAGGGGGACGTGTTCTGGGTCACCCGGGGAGGCCACAACGAGCTCGACGTGAAGCTCCTCCTCCGCCCCACGTCGGAGACCGCGATGTACCCGATGTTCAAGCTGTGGATCCGGAGCCACGCGGACCTGCCCCTCAAGGTGTACCAGATCGTCCCCGTGTTCCGCTACGAGACGAAGATGACCCGGACGTTCATGCGCGTGCGGGAGATCCATTTCTTCGAGGCCCACACGGCCCACACGACGCTCGAGGACGCGGAGCAGCAGATCCGCGAGGACCTCCAGATCAACGAGCGCCTCATGCGCCTCCTGTGCGTGCCGTACCTCGTGTCCGTCCGCCCGGACTGGGACAAGTTCCCCGGGGCCCGGTACAGCCTAGGTTCCGACACCCTCCTGCCGTCGGGCCGCAGCCTCCAGATCGCGACGTTCCACGAGTACGCGGACAACTTCTCGAAGGTGTACGACGTCGTGTACGAGACCCCCGAGGGGGAGCACAAGCACGTGCACCAGACGACGGACGGGATGAGCGAGCGGCTCCTCGGGGCGATCCTCGCCCTGCACGGGGACGAGAAGGGCCTCGTCCTGCCGCCCGCGATCGCGCCCGTCCAGGCCGTCGTCGTGCCCATCCTCGAGAAGGGCCGCCAGGAGGAGATGCAGCGGGAGGCCCAGGTGCTGTTCCTCGACCTGCGCGAGCGGATGCGGGTGCGGCTCGACAACCGGGACCTGCGGCCCGGAGAGAAGTTCTACTACTGGGAGGCCCGGGGCGTGCCCCTCCGCGTGGAGCTGGGCCCGCGTGACCTCGCGAAACAGGCCGTCACGATCGTGCGCCGGGACACGGGGGAGAAGCGGGAGCTCCCGCGGGAGGGCCTCGCGGACCGGCTGCGGTCCGTCCTCGAGCTCATGCAGGTCGCCATGTGGGACCGCGCCGAGAAGGTCCTGCAGGACAACACGTTCACGATCACGTCCCTCGACGCCGCGAAGGACGGGTTCAACCGGATGGGCTGGTGCAAGAAGGAAGCGTGCGGCAAGGCGATCGCGGACCGGTCCGGGATGAACGTCCTCGGGGTCCCGTTCTACCCGGAGGCATTCGAGGGCGCGTGCATCGTGTGCGGGGACCGCACGACGCAGGTCGTGTACGCCGCGAAGGCATACTGAGGGCGGAACGCCGGGCCCGATGGATCCGCTCAGTCCCGGTACAGGAGCATCCCGACGACTCCGAAACCGATCAGCACGACGACGACCGCGTATGCCCCGAGCCACTCCGGGGCGAGCAGGTTCCAGGCGCCGTACGCGAAGCCCCACGTGATGTAGAACACGATCCCCCCGAGGAACAGGAGCGCGTAGAACGCGAACGCGACCCCGCGGGGGAACGCGACCTCGGCCACGGGCGCGAGCAAGGGAGGTCCCGGTAAAAACCTTTCCTCAGGAGCGTGGCCGACGCAAGGGCCGCACGAGGCGCGTGATCCGCACGAACCGTCCCCGGGTCCGCGCCCACGACGCTTCGATCCGCGGATACGAGCCGGGGTTTTCCTCGACCCAGAAAAGGAACGCGAGCCCGAGGAATCCGACCGCGCCCGCGACGAGCAGGTAGAAGGGCCACTGGGGGATCGGCTCCTTGACTCCGAAGGACGAGTCGGGCAGGAGGCCGTCCACCGCGCGCCCGTCCACGGTGAGGTACGTGAGGTTCACGTTGCCCCGGCACGAGGGCGGGGCGCACGGGTCCGTGTTCGTCTCGTTCGTCGCGGCGTCCCACTGGGCGGCCGAGAAGAAGCCGAGGGATCCCATCGTGATGCGCGTGAGGTTCCCGCTCACGTTCCCGTCGAACTCGAGCCAGAAGCGCACGAAGTACGTCGCCTGGGAGAACACGCTCCCGTGGGGCATGTCGCGGCTGTCCGATGCCGTGACGACCGTGAAGTTCAGGTCCAGGGCCGTGCCCGGACCCACGGTCCCGAGGGCCCACGTGCGCTCGCGCCCCGACGGGCTCGCGCTCTCCGCGATCCGGGGGTACGGGAACGTCCAGTTCGCGTCGACCGGCACGGACTCTTCGATCGTCGCGTACCGGTAGATGCTCGCGTTCAGGATCGCGTTGAACATGGGCTCCGCGTACGTCGAGTTGAGCGTGAAACGGAAGACGCCGGACTCGCCGGGGGCGAGCTGGGGCGTCTCGGACACGCTGATCAGCTTGTTCACTTTGCCGATCGCGCCGAAGTCCTCCGCGCTGGCCGGAGAGGCGACGGCCCACGCGCCCACGAGGAGGACGAACGCGAGGGCGACCGCCCGCATGATGCGCTCGCAAGCGGGAGGGTCCTCATATACGTATCGCGGATAATGGCGGAACCTGGGAGAACGCATGCCCCGCGTGACCGTCGCGGTCGTCCCCGCGGAGCGCGCGGAGTCCGTTCGCCGGGAGCTCGCCGCGCGGGAGGCGATCGATCCGTCCATGCGGATCCGGAAGGGCGACGGCGTCGTCATGTTCCCGCTCCGCGCGGACGCGCGCTTCGACGGGAGCCCTCACGGCGCGCGGATCATGGAGGCGTCCGTCGATCCGAGGCCGAGGCCCCGCGACCCTCGGGCGAGACTCCGCGCGGCGGCGGAGGCCGCGGGCCTACCCATCGCCGCGATCCCGTCGCGCTGGGAGCGTCTCGGCGACGTCGTGATCGTCCGGATTCCCAGTGCGGGCCGGGACCACGCGTCCGCGATCGGCCGCCTCGTCGGCGAAGCCTTGCGGGCCCGGTGCGTCCTCGAGGACGTGTCCGGGATCCGCGGACCGTTCCGCGCGCCCGACGTGCGCGTGCTCTGGGGCAGCGGGACGGAGACCGTGCACACGGAGGGCGGGATTCGGTTCCAGCTCGACGCGGCGCGGGTCATGTTCGCGTCGGGGAACGTCGTCGAGCGCACCGCGATCCCGGCTCGGATCGCGGAGGGCGAGGTCGTCGTGGACCTGTTCGCCGGCATCGGATACTTCGCGGTCCCGATCGCGGTCCGCTCCCGTGCGGCCGCCGTGTACGCGTGCGAGGCGAACCCCGTCGCGTTCCCGTACTTGGTTGGCAACGCGCGGCTCAACCGGGCGGCCTCTCTCGTCCCACTCCTAGGGGACTGCCGCGACGTCGCGCCTCGCGGCGTCGCGGACTGGGTCCTCATGGGCCACTTCGACGCGGTCCGCTATCTGGATGTCGGGGTGCGGTGTCTCCGCTCCGAGGGGACGCTCGTCGTGCACGGACTCGTCCCCGCCGACGAGTACCCGGAGGCCCTCGTCTCCCAGGTCCTCGACGGGATCGAGCGGGCCGGGGCTCGCGTGGATGCGATGCGCGGGCGGAAGGTGAAGTCGTACGCGCCGGGGATCCTTCACGCGGTCGTGGAGGCCCGTGCGACGTCCGTACCGAAAGAGTTTTCCGGGGTCGTCCCCTCGGTCCGACCGGTGACCCGATGAACTGCTCGAAATGCAGTGCCCCGATCGCGACGCGCGTGACCGCTTGCCCGTCGTGCGGCGCGCCCCTTTCTCGGGGGGAGCTCGACCGGCTCGCGCGGGATCTCGCGGACGCGGCGAAGCGTCTCCTCGACTCGGGGGTCTCCGCGATCGACCGCGCGGCGCGGACCGTCCAGCCAACCGTGGACCGAGCCGTGGCGGCGGTCCGGCCCGCCGTGTCGGAGGCCGCAAAGGCCGCGCGCCCCTTGGCGGACGAGGCCGTCCGAGCGGGGAAGGAGCTCGCGCGGGCCGCGAAGCCCCTGGCCGACGCGACGGTCCAAATGGCGCGCGAGGCGACGGACGCGGTCGTGAAGACGACGAAGCCCGCCCTCGAGAAAGCGGCCTCCGTCACGGAGTCCGCGGCGCGCAAGGTGCGCGACCGTGTGAAGAGGCGCTGAAACCTTTATCCCCGCCTCGCGGGTTCCGTGCGTCATGTCCGTCGAGGAGAGGTTCCAGCTCGTCCTCCGCGGGGCCGAGGAGGTCGTGACCCCCGACGAACTGCGTGCACTCCTGGACCGCGTGGGCACGCCCCGCGCGTACATCGGCCTCGAGCCGTCCGGGCTCCTCCACGTCGGCGCGGGCTTCGTCGTGGCGGCGAAGGTGACGGACCTGGTCCGCGCGGGGTTCCACACGATCGTGTTCCTCGCAGACTGGCACGCGTACATCAACGACAAGCTCGGCGGGGACCTCGAGCGGATCCGCCGTTGTGGGGAGTACTTCCGGGACGCGTTCCGCGCCCTCGGGGTCCCGGACGAGGTCGAGTATCGGTTCGCGAACGAGTTCGTCGCGCAGCCGGACTACTGGAAGCGGGTCCTCGCGGTCTCGAAGGCCTCGAGCATCGCGCGGATCAAGAGGGCGTTGACGATCATGGGCCGCAAGGAGGGCGAGGCGGACCTCGACGCGTCCAAGCTCGTGTACCCGGCCATGCAGGTCGCGGACATCGCGTGGATGGACCTCGATCTCGCGTACGGCGGGATGGACCAGCGGCACGCGCACATGCTCTATCGGGACGTCGCGCCGAAACTCGGCTGGAAGCAGGTCGTGGCCCTCCATACGCCCCTCCTGGCGGGCCTCCAGGGCGGAGGCCGGATGGACCCGGTGGACGCGAAGATGTCCAAGTCCAAGCCGGACGCGAGCGTCCTCCTCAACGATCCCCCCGAGGAGATCGCGCGGAAGATCACGAAGGCGTACTGCCCGCCCAAGGAGACGGAGGGCAACCCGGTCCTGGACATCGGGCGCCTCATCCTGTTCCCGCGGCGCGGCTCCCTGGCGGTCCCCCGAGACGCGAAGTTCGGCGGGGACGTCGTGTACGCGTCCTTCGCGGAGCTCGCGGGCGCGTACGGGAAGGGCGAGTTGCACCCGCAGGACCTCAAGGCCGCCGTCACGGCGGGGCTCAACCGCGAGCTGGAGCCCGTCCGGGCGTACTTCGCGACGCATCCCGAGAACCTCGAGGCGGTCCGGGCCGCGGCCCGCGGGCGTTGACCCGATGCGGCGGAACGACGAGGCGGCCATCCTCGGGGCCGTGGCGGGCGCCCTCCTCCTCGTGACGGGCTACAACGGGGCGCGTGGCGTGCACCGATTCTTCGCCCTCCTCGTGGGCTGGCTCGGGGACCGGCCCCTCCTGCTCGGGGTGGCGTATGCTTTCGTCGCAATCGCCTCGCTCGGAGGGATCGCGGTCCTGCTTGGCGCGTACCTGATCCACGCGGACCGGGTGCGCACGGGCCGGCTCCTCATCCTGCTCGGGTCCGGCGCCGGGTTCGTCACGTTGCTCCTGTTCCTGCTCGCGAACCTCCGGCGCGAGGAGTTCTCCTATCTCGTCGACGTGCTGCCTGCGCTGCTCGGGGTCGCGATCGGCGTGGTCGCGCGGTTCCGGGCGAAGGCCGCGCCCATCGTTTGAGTCGAGGACCCGGCCTACACGAGAGACCCGGGCGGGACCTCGGGCCTGGCGCGTGCGGCCACGCGTCCGCGGACCGCCAGGAGATACAGCAAGCCCGCGAAGGCCGTGCCCGCGAGGAGGTAGAACGGCCCGGTCGTCTCGAGGTCTCCCACCGCGGAGAAGGCCTCCGCAATGGACCCCGCCGCGAACGCTCCAAGGGCGCCTCCGAGGAGCTGGAACGCGAAGATCACGCCGAACGCGGCGCCTTGAAGCCGCCGGTGGCTCGTCTCCGAGACGAACGAGAACAGGGCTGGGTACGTGATGAACACGGTGGACCCGAGGGTCCAGAAGATCGCGAGCACGGCCCAGACACTGCCGGAGACCGCCCCGACGAGTGCCGCGACCCCGATCGCCCCGTAACTCGCGACGAGAGTCCGGAACCGGCCGAACCGGCGGCTCACGCGACCGAAGAAGAACGCGGCGAGGGCGCCCGCCAGGATCCAGAGCGCGATCGAGACGCCCGCGGACGCGTCGTCGAGCCCGAACTTCCGGGTGAGGAGGTACGGACCGAACGTCGTGAAGATCGTGAAC
>DATETY010000025.1:0-26771 GCA_035283365.1 Thermoplasmata archaeon
GAAATCCTCAGGTCCCAAGGGATCGAGGAACTGTACCCGCCCCAGGCGGAGGCGGTCGGCCCGGCGCTCCTCGGCGAGAACCTCGTCCTCGCGATCCCGACCGCGAGCGGGAAGTCCCTCGTCGCATACCTCGCGATCCTCGCGTCCGTCCTGAAGGGCGGGAAGGCCCTGTACATCGTGCCCCTCCGCGCGCTCGCCGCGGAGAAATACGAGGCCCTCAAGGAATTCGAGTCTCTCGGCCTCAAGGTCGGGATCAGCGTCGGGGACTACGATTCGGTCGATCCGAGCCTCGAGCGCTTCGATGTGATCGTGGCGACGAGCGAGCGCGCAGACAGCCTCCTGCGCCACCGCTCATCGTGGCTTCAGCGGCTCTCGGTCGTCGTCGCGGACGAGGTCCATCTGATCAACGACGGAGACCGCGGACCGACCCTGGAGGTGACGCTCGCGAAGATGCGCCAGGTGAATCCGAGTGCCCAGATCCTTGCCTTGAGCGCGACGATCCGAAACTCGGACGAACTCGCGCGCTGGCTCGAGGCGGAACACGTCACGAGCGACTGGCGCCCCGTCCCACTCAAGGAAGGAGTCTACTTCGAGCGCCTCGTCCATTTCGTCGACGGGACCCTCCAGGAGGTCAAGGTCGAGGAGGATCATCTCTCCGGGCTCGTGACCGATGTGATGACATCGGGCGGCCAGGCCCTCGTGTTCGTGAGCACCCGCCGGTCCGCGGAGGCTCTCGCCCGTTCGCTCGCCCGCGACGTAAAGGCGAAACTCTCCGAGAAGGAGGAGACCCATGCGCAGACGACCGCGGACGCGCTGGTGCGCGGCCAGGAGGAAGCGACCTCCATGGCGGCCCGTCTCGGGAAGTGCATCGAGGGTGGCGTCGCCTTCCATCACGCGGGCCTGACGAACGAACAGAGGTCGCTCGTCGAGAAGGAGTTCAAGAAGCGGCGGCTCAAATGCATCGTCGCGACTCCGACGCTGAGCGCCGGGATCGACCTCCCCGCTCGGCGCGTGATCGTGCGCGACCTGAATCGGTTCGACGTGAATCTGGGACTCTCGCCGATCCCCGTCCTCGAAGTGAAACAGATGTGCGGTCGAGCCGGCCGGCCGCGGTACGATTCGTATGGGGAAGCGATCCTCGTCGCGAAAGATGAGGACGACATCGATGAGTTGTTCGACGAGTACTTCCGCAGCCCGCCCGAGGCGATCGAGTCGAAGCTCGGTTCCGAGCCGGCTCTCCGCGTGCACGTGCTCGCGAACATCGCGACGGGCCACGTGGCCAGCGAGGAGGAGCTGTTCGCGTTCTTCAACCGGACGTTCTTCGCGTTTCAGGGCGACGTCTACTCGATCCGTGGCAAGATCCTGTCCGTCCTCGACTTCCTCCAGAAGGAGGACTTCATCAGCCGGCAGGACGGACTCCTCAAGGCGACGTTCTTCGGGAAGCGGACATCGGACCTGTACATCGACCCGCTCAGCGCGGTCCGGTTGCGGGACGCGCTCCTGGAGGCCCGGTCGGACCCGTTCTACCATCTCTGGTCGATCTGCTCGACTCCCGACATGCCGAGGTTGTACCTCCGCCGAGGGGACTATGCATGGGTCGAGCAGAAGATCGAGCACGAAGACCTCACGTTCCCCGTGGAGGACTACGACTTTTTCCTCGCAGAGGTGAAGACGGCGACGCTCCTGGACGACTGGATGGTGGAGCGCACGGAGGACGAGGTGACCAAGAAGTTCGGGGTCGGGCCGGGCGACATCCGCCGGATGACGGACCAGGCCGAGTGGCTCCTGTACTCTATGGCCGAGCTGGGCCGGATCTTCAACAAGAAGAAGGTCCGCGACCTGACCCGGCTCACGATCCGGGTCCAGTACGGCGTCAAGGAGGAGCTCCTCGAGCTCGTGTCCCTGCGGGGGGTGGGACGCGTGCGGGCCCGGGCGCTCCATGGACGGGGCCTCAGGACCCTCCGGGACCTCCAGAAGGCGGACCCGAACGTGCTCGCTCGGATCCCCGCAATCGGACCAGCCATCGCGCGCCGGATCAAGGAGCAGGTCGGGGAGCCCGTCCCCGCGCAGGCGATCGAGGGCCAGGCGGGGCTGGGGGACTTCGGGTGACGTTCGTCGTCGCGGGGGCCCGGACGACGATCGAGGACCCCGAAAGCGTGCTCGCACGCGCGCGCCGGTGGGGATCCGACCACGGCGCAGACGTCCTCCTCGCGGACGCACGCGCCGTGTTCGGACGGGACCATCTCATCTCGGCCGCTCTCCATGCGGAGCGCGCGAGGTCCCTGGCTCGGATGACGGCCCGATCCGTCGCCCTCGAGGCCCTCCTCTACCTGTCCGGACGCCGGCAGGTCGCGGACGCGATCCGCTCCGCGGGCCTCCGTGGAAAGACGAAGGGCGTCGCGATCGTGATCTTCGATGGAACAGACGGCGATGCGTTCCTGAGGTCCATGGGGTGGACCCGGGACGACACGACACTCGACGCCCGCGGGAAATCGCTCCGGCTGCTGGGAATCGGGAGTCGGGAGGAGACCACGATCCCACCCGGGTCGCGGCCCGACCTCGCCCTCGAGAAGGTGGCCCTCGTCGATGTGCTCAAGTAACGTGGCGGCCCACGGACCCGAAGGCCGTGCGGCGGCCAGGATTTGAACCTGGGAACCCCTGCGGGACGAGACCCTAAATCTCGCGCCTTTTCCAGGCTAGGCTACCGCCGCGCCCCGGAGGAACCCCGCGACGCGTAAAAAGGGTTCCCTGGCTGCACCGGACTCCTCCCCTCGTCCGACCTCATCCGAGCAGGATGAGGACGAAGACCACGGCCGCGGCGGCACCCGTCGCGACGATCCAGGGCGGGACCCGACCCGGGCCATGGTTCCACGCGCGTCCCGAGGGCGCCGCGACGACGTGTGCGCCGAGGGCCGACATGGACGAACGAACCACTGGGATCATGCTCTCCCCCGTCCGCCGACGAACCGTGACGTAGCTTGAATGTAGCGGCAATTCGGCTGCGTCGCCTTGACAAAAATACAATGACCCAGACCCACGTCGAGGCGACGTCGCCATCGGGCCGGACGGAGGGGAAAGCGACGTGCCGGAGCTCGCATGATCGAGCCCAGCGCCTACCCCGGAAGGTGAACTAGATGGCCCACGACGTGCTTTCATGGACCGCATGGCCTTCGAGCGGCTCGATCTGGACCCGGACACGTACCTCGCGGACGTCCGGATGTTCGACCAGGAGGCCTTCGGGGCCGTCTACCTGATCGATGACGAGAAGAAGGCGATCATCGAAACGGGAACGTCCTGGGACGCGAAGGCGATCCTCGACGCGGTGGACTCGTTCGGCCTCCATCCCGCGGACGTGGACGCCCTGGTCGTGTCCCATATCCACCTGGACCACGCGGGCGGCGCCGGCTTCCTCGTCGAGCCGATGTCCCGCGCGACCGTGTACGTCCACGACCGCGGATTCAAACATCTCGTCGACCCGACACGGCTCGTCGCGAGCGCGCAGGCGGCGCTGGGCCCGGATGAGGCGAATCTGTTCGGCACGATGCGTCCGATCCGCCCGGACCGACTCGTCGCGGTGAAGGACGGCGACGCCCTCGACCTCGGGCGGCACGTCCTGCGCTTCTTCGATTCCCCGGGCCATGCGCCCCACGAGCTCACGATCCTCGACGAGCGCGCCCGGGCCCTGTACACGGGGGACGCGGCGGGCCTGTACTTCCCCGGCGACGAGATCCTCATGCCCATCGCGCCCGCGCCCGCGTTCGACCTCGATCGGAACCTCGCGACGCTCGAGCGCATCCTCGCGGTTCGGCCGCGTGCCCTCCTGTTCAGTCACTACGGGCCGCACATGAGGCCGAAGGAGGCGATCGAGGCGATGATGTACCTGTACCCTGCGTGGTCGCGGATCGTCCGGGAAAAGGTGGCCTCAATCGGGGAGGAGGGCGTGCTCCGCGAGCTTTACGACATGACATGCCTCCCCGCAAAGCGATATCCGAGGGAGTTCCTCGAGCGCCGGATCCGCGTGAGCATCACGGGCCTCGCGGCGTACCACGAGAGGGTCGAACATGCTGCCCCAAGCCGTTGAGGATGTCATCGAGGACATTCGCGCGGACCACACGAGCGGCGCGAACCGGATCGCCCGGAAAGGCCTGCAGGGGCTCGAGGCCCTCGTGAATCCCCCGGCCGGGAATGCGGATCCGGCCACGATCCGCGAGGCCGCGAAGCGCATCGCGGGCGCCCAGGAGACGAACGCGGCCCTGTACAACGTGTGTCATGTGTTCGCGCAACTCGTGGCCGAGGGACACGAACCGCACGAGGTCCTCGCGCGACTCAAGACCGAGCTCGAGACGGCGCGTGCCGCGATCGGCCGGAACTTCCTCAAGATCGCGCCGGATCGCGGGAGCGTCGTGACCCTCACGTACAGCGACAACGTCCTCGCGTGCCTGCAGGCCGCCCACGCGAAGGGCCGCGTGGAACGCGTCTACGTGCTCGAGTCTCGACCCATGAACGAAGGCCGGTTCCTCGCGATCGCCCTCAAGGAGTCCGGCCTCGAGACGGTCCTCGCGGCCGATGCGATGGGCCCGTCCCTCGTGGCCCAGGCGGGATACGTCCTCGTGGGCGCGGACAGCGTCCTCCGGGACGCGGCCGTCGTGAACAAGGTGGGGACGTACGGGCTCGCGCTCGCCGCGGCGGACCACGGCAAGCCAACCTTCGTGGCGTGCGAGACCTTGAAGTTCGACGCCCGCTACGATTCCGGCTCCTGGCCCGGCGCCCCCGGGCGTCCGGGGAAGGAAGTCTGGGACGCGCCGCCCGAGGCCATCGACGTGGAGAACCGGTACTTCGAGGTCACCCCGGGCCGGCTCGTCACGATGGTCGCGACGGAGCGCGGATCGTACGCACCGGACGTGATCCGCACGATGCTCGGGCAAGCGAACCGTCAAAAGTGAGTCATTTTCTCATCACGAAAGTTCAAATAGAATCCTGTATAACGGAGTTATAGATTCCCATGGGCCAGTCCGAGTTGCACATCGTACTCGTGTCGAACGACCCCGCGCGCGCGTACCCGGCCGTCCAGCTCGCACTGGGCGCGGCTGCGATGGGTCACAAGGTGAAGGTGTACGCGACGACCGCGGGGCTCGACGTGGTCAAGAAGGAGACCGTCTCGAAGATCCAGCTCCCGGGCTTCCCGCCCCTGCAGGACGTGCTCCAGGACGCGATCAAGATGGGCGTGAAGGTGTGCGCGTGCGCGCCGTCGGCGGACATCCTGAAGAACCTCGGCGTCACGAAGGACAACGTCGTGGATGGCGTCGCGCTCGAGGACGTGATCGGATTCCTGAACGACGCGGTGCCCGCCGCCCAGAAGGGCGGCATCGTGACGTTCATCTGAGCGGCGCGGGACGATGAGCACGCCGGAGATCCTCGAGAGGACGAAGCGCGGGACCGTGGAGGTCCTGGACACGCGCGGCCTTCTGTGCCCGTACCCGTTCATCAAAGCGAAGCAGGCCCTGGAGGCGGCGCCGCGCGGCTCGGCGATCGAAATCCTGACGGATAGCGAGGCGACCGCGATCTCTTCAATCCCGGTCCTGTGCGAGCAGAATGGGTACCGGCTCACGAGCGAGCGCGACGGGGAGAACTGGCGCCTCGTCGTCGAGAAGCCGTGAGACGAAGCCTTCATCCCCGCCCCGGCAAATGCCTCCCTGAGATGGCCGACCAAGCCCCCCCGCGGGATCTACTGCAGGAAGGGGTTCGTCTGTTCAACGAAGGCTACTTCTTCGAGGCCCACGACGTGTGGGAGGAAGCGTGGAAGAACGAGACCGGCGAGCCCCGACGATTCTTGCAAGGACTGATCCAGGTCGCGGCGGGATTTCATCACCGGGAGACGGGCAACCTAAAGGGAGCGGCGGCCCTCTTCCAGAAGGCGAAGGCCAAGTTCGACGGGTACCCGGCCGCATACCTCGGGATCGATCTCGGCGCCCTCCTGCGCGATGTGGCCGAGTCGGGGCGAGAACTCGACGCCGCGGATCTGGGACCGGGCCATCGAGCGTACCGAACGCAGCCGCACGTTCGCACGGTATCCGAATCCACCCGCTAGTCCGTCCTCGCGTTCGATCGCATGTTTCCAGCCCGTCGAAGGAGGACCCACAGGCGAAGGAGAATTCCGAAAACGGTGACAATCCAGATCAGAGGGGCTCACAATACAACCCGCGGATCGTCTCGGGCGAGTTGATAGTGCCGGAGATTCCTGCTGAAGTCGGATGGTGGGAACGGCCGAGACGGCGAGGAAACACGGGCCGGCACCGCGGGAGACATCGGGCCGAAACGGCGGGGGCGCCGGCAGAGATCTTGCGCGGCGATGAGGCGGAAGGCCTACCGGAACTCCGCCATCAGAGCGTCTGGGTCCTCGATCCCGAGCGGCTGCCGAGCGGGCGGCCCTTTCTCGAGCCCCGGCTCCAGCTCCTCGTACGTCGGCACGTCCTCCGCACGGTAGAACAGGCCCAGGGGGATCCGATCCCGCTGGACGGTCGGCCACTCGATGGCCCGCGCGAACGCGGCTTTCATGTCGCTCGGGTCGTGGCCCTCCTTCGCGAGGTCGTACACGCGCTCTTTGAACCAGTCGTACGTGTTGATCTTGTTGTACGTCACGCAGGGAGAGAGGCAGTCGATGAGGGCGAACCCTTTGTGCTCCACGCCGCCCTTCACGAGCTCGGACATCTGCTTCACGTCCCCGCTGAACGTCCGAGCCACGTACGTCGCCCCCGCGGAGATCGCGAGGCTCAGCGGATCGATCGGGTTCTCGATCACGCCCACGTTGGGCGTGGACTTCGTCTTCATCCCCTTCTCCGACGTGGGCGAGGCCTGGCCCGTCGTCAAGCCGTACGTCTGGTTGTTCATCACGAGGTACGTGATGTCCAGATTGCGGCGCATCGCGTGGATGAAGTGGCCCATCCCGATCCCGTAGCCGTCCCCGTCGCCCCCCGTGATGATCACGTGCAGGTCCGGGTTCGCGAGCTTGATGCCGGTCGCCACGGGCACCGAGCGTCCGTGGATCGAGTGGAAACCGTACGTGGAGAGGAAGTGGGGCAGGTTCGAGGAGCAGCCAATCCCGGACACGATCACGACGTTCCACGGCTCGAGCTGGAGACCATGGATCGCGGTCTGGAGGGCCCGGAGCACGGCGAAGTCGCCGCACCCCGGGCACCAGGTCGGCTTGACGTCCCCCTTGTACGTGTTGAGCTCGAACGCGGTCTTCATCGGGCCACCTCGAGGATCTTCGCGACGATGTCCCGCGGGGCGAACGGCTCCCCGTCGTACTTCGGATACAAGTGGTCCACCGCGAATCCCGTCTCCGCGCGGAGGAGACGCGTGAACTGGCCCGTGAAGTTCCCCTCGACCGCGAGAGTCCGCTTCGCGCGCTTGAGTGCCACGAGGGCCTCGTCCGCGTGGAACGGGAACAGGGTCGGGAACTCGACCGTGTTCACGAGGACGCCGTGTGTCTCCCCGACTCGGAGGGCGGCTTCGCGCGCAGGGCCTTGCGTGGAGCCCCAGAGGACGAGGGTCAGTTCCGCGTTCGCGGTGCCCCACACCTCGGGTCCGGGGGTGTCCTTCCGCAACCCGTCGAGCTTCCGCATCCGCTTCTCCATCTGCCGCTTCCGCTCCTCGACGAATTCCGGCACGCCCGCGAGTGTGTCCGAGATGAGCTCGCTGTTCTCCATGTGCTCATCCGTGGCGGCGATGTGCTGGTACCCCCGCATGCCGGGGAGCGCTCGCGGGGAGACGCCGCTCTCCGTGTGCCGGTACCGCTTGTAGTCGATCACGTCGCCGCCGTCGGCAGCCATCATCCCGCGGACGATCGGCACGTTGAAGTCGAACGGCTCGACGGTCCGGAACCCTTCGGACAGGTACAGGTCCGACATCACGATGACCGGGGTCTGGTAGATCTCCGCGAGGTTGAACGCCGCTGCGGTGAGGGTGAAGCACTCCTCCGGGTTCCGCGGGGCCAGCACGGCCCTCGGCCAGTCTCCCTGCCCGGCTCCGAGGACGAGGTTCAGGTCCCCCTGCTCCGTCTTCGTGGGGAGGCCCGTCGACGGCCCGGACCGCTGGGCGAGCACGACGACGACGGGCGTCTCCGTCATCCCGCCCTGGCCGAGCCCCTCGACCATCAGGCTGAATCCCCCGCCCGACGTGGCCGTCATGGCGCGGGCGCCCGCGAAGCCCGCCCCGATCGCCATGTTGACGGCCGCGAGCTCGTCCTCGACCTGCTTCACGACGACTCCGTGGGCCGGCGCGTGGGCCGCCATCCAATGCATGATCGACGACGCCGGCGTCATCGGGTACTGCGCGAGGAACTTGCATCCGGCCGCCAGGGCGCCCAGGCAGATCGCGTTGTTCCCCGTCATCATGGGTCGCGGGTCGTTCGTGAACGCCAGGCCATACCGAAGCGGGCCGCCCTGGCCCGCGATCGCGGCGGAGCCCGTCCTCGCGGCGAGGATGTTCGCCTCCACGACCTCCGGCTTCTTGTCGCCCCAGATGTCCCGGAACGCGCTCTCCACGTGCGGGAACGGGAGTTCGTACAGGGCGATGGCGGCCCCCAAGGCGACCGTGTTGCGCATGAGGGCGTTCTTCGAGAACTCCTGGGCCATGCGGCGCAGCTTGAGGCCGATCAGACGAACGTCCGCGCGAGCCTTCGCGGGATCCGCCTTGTTCGTCTCCGCGTCGTAGATGAGGACGCCGCCCTCCGCGAGCTCGGGCTCGTGGATGTCCACCGTCTGCTGGTTCAGGGCGATCACGACATCCGGGTCCTCGCCGTGGCTCAGGAGGGGATCCAGGGAGGCCCGGACCTGGGTCCACACGTGGCCGCCACGGATCACGCTCTGGTACGACGAGTACGTCCACACGTGGAGGCCGCTCCGGGAGCAGACCTTCGCGAACGATTCCGCGGTCGAGGACACACCGTCGCCGGCGGCTCCGCCAATGCGGAACGTGAGTTCGCGTTTGGGCATGCGACCCCGCCTCAGGGCCGCGGAGGGGACGACTCCTTCGGGGCCGGCCGTTGAACGACCTCCCGCTTTAATATAGTTTTACTCGTGAACAGCCGGAGGGACACGATAGCCGGTCGGGAGGCCCGCGGGGCAATCCTTTTGCGATGCGTCCACGTTGCGGCGCTCCATGAAGGCCGTCCCCGACCTGTCCGGCCACGCGAGGCCCCTCGGGCCGTACTCCCACGCGGTCGTCGCGAACGGATTCGTCTTCGTGTCCGCGCAGACCCCCGCGGTCCCCGGGGCGAAGCCGGGGGAATGGGCCGCCTCGGACATCCAGGGCCAGACCCGGCAGTGCTTGCGCAATGTCGATTCGATCCTTAAGGAGCTCGGCCTCGGCCTCGACGCGGTCGTCAAGACGACCGTCTTCCTGCGGAATCTGAAGGACTTCAAGGGGATGAACGAGGCGTACGAGGAGTTCTTCCGCACGGAACCGCCCGCTCGATCCCCATCCATCCTCGGGGCCGATGCCCCGGGCGCCCTCGTCGCGATCGAGGCGATCGCCGTGTACGAGCCGCGCCACGAAGGGTGACCGGGGAGCATCCGGACGAGGCCGAGGCGACGTGCGTTCCGGAGCGGCGGACGGTCCAACGGCCTGGGACCGGCGGAAGGAAGCGCCGAAGCCGCGCCACAACACACCGCGCTACATGCGAGTCGGCCCGTTGATACGGGAACCCACATCTCGCCATCCAAGTATGCACGGGTGCCCGCGGACCGTGATTCAGCGGAGCCTGCCGGACGGCCGAGGGGAACGCGCCGGGCGGCCCCGCCCGGCGCCCCTCCGGGGGCGCAGGACCGGCCTCGCCACCGCGGTCCTCTTGCTCGTCTCGTTGGCGACCTCGATGATCGCTCCTCCCGCAGCCGCGGAGCCCGCGATCGTCGACCTCGGGGTCCTGCCCGGAGGCTACTTCAGTACCGCGCACGACATCAACAACGCGGGCCAGATCGTCGGCCAGAGCGACGCGTCGAACGCCTCGTACGCGCACCCGATCCTGTGGCAAGACGGCATGATGCTGGACCTGGGGACCCGCGAGAGCGGCTTTGGCGTCGCCTACGGGATCAACGATCGGGGCCAGGTCGTCGGCTGGACAGGCATCCCGTTCACGCCGTACACGGGCGCGTTCCTCTGGGAAGACGGCGTGATGACGGACATCCTGCGCACGAACGACCGGGCGTACAAGATCAACGAGGACGTCCAGGTGGTCGGGAGCAGCAACCCGTCCCCTTCCGTCGCGGCCCTCCTCTGGGAGGACGGCGTGACGACGACGATCGCGGGGGGATACGCGTGGGACATCAACGAGCGCCGCCAGGTCGCCGGCACGGCTCGGAGGCCCATGGGCAGTTTCTGCGTCTACGCATTCGTCTGGGAAGGCGGGACCCTGACGGACCTCTCGGACGGGACCTCGTGCGGCTCGAGGGCATACGCGATCAACGATGCAGGACAGGTCGTGGGCATCTCGGGTGGGCGCGCCGTCCTCTGGGACCACGGCGCGACGACGGACCTCGGTACGTTGGGGGCCGACGAGAGCCAGGCCGCGGACATCAACAACCTCGGTCAGATCGTCGGGACGAGGTTCCTCGAGTCCGGCCTCCGCCTCGCGTTCCTCTGGGAAGACGGCACGATGAAGGACCTCGAGACCCTACCGGGAGGTTCTTGGAGCACAGCGTACGCGATCAACGATCTGGGGCAGGTCGTGGGCGCGGGCGACAACGAGACGGGCGACGTCCACGCGGTCCTGTGGCCGGATCCGGCGGCGGTCCACGACGTGGCGGTCACGTCGAGTTTCGCGGACGCGGTCGTGGCCTTCGCGGGGACGCCCGTCACGGTCCACGCCACCGTGCGCAACGAGGGCAACCGCGCGGAGACGTTCGACGTGCTGGCCTTCGCCGGATCGGACGTCGTGGGGGCCGTGACCGTCAAGGACCTCGCCCCGGGGGCATCGGGGCGCGTCTCGATCACATGGGACACATCAGGCCACGCCGCAGGGCTCTACGCGATCCGGGTCGAGGTCGTCCCGGTCGACCAAGAGACGGACGTTGCGGACAACGCCCATTCGGACGACTCGGTGGTCCTGCTCCCGAGTCCCATGGGCATCCTGGGGTTCCCGTGACCGACCCGGATCCCGAAGGATCCGGACCGACCGATGCGAAGACGGGTGCAGAGCCCGGCCCGAAGTCGACGGGCTCACAGGCTCATCCGCGTGAGGGTCTTCGTCGCCTTCACGCCCTCGAGTTGCCGGATCTTCGACACGACGGTCCCGATCGCGTCGAACGATTCCTCCTCGACCTTCGCGATCAGGTCGTATTCCCCGAAGAGTGGATACAGCTCGACGATTCCGTCGAGCTTGAGGAGCCTCTGGTAGATCTCCTTCTCCCGGGTTGGTTCGATGTCGATGAGGACGAAACCGATGGCCGTAGCGGCACCTGATCGCGTGGTAAAACCGGGCCCTAGATAAGCGTATCGAACTCGGCCTCGTCCGGGCGAACCAACGCGCGCTGAATCGCATTTCGGATACCCTGGGCTCAAGCATCAAATAGGGGCGAACTCATGAATTCGGATACGCGTCCGCCCACGGATCGCACCGACGAAGTCCCGGAGTTCCCCATCGAGGCGTTGAAGCATCAGTACGTGACGCCCTTCGGCGGGACCTCCCCCGACCTGGCCCTCTACCAGGTGGGCATCCGGAAGGAAGCGATCGAGCTGAACACGTCCCTCGACCCGTCCCTGGATCGGGTCCGCGTGTCGATCCTCGGACGCGCGCGCCTCCGGCCGATCCTGTTCGACCGCTTCTACGAGATCGTCGCCCTCGACGAGCGCCACCCCGACGCGGTCGCCCGATCCCCGCGCGGAGAGGTCGTGTTCCCCGAGGCCGACGAGGTCCTCCGCCAGGCGGACCCGCCTCAGGAAGGGGACGACGTCGTCCTGAACAACGTCCTGAGCGTGCGGTTCGGCGCGATCACGGACCCCGAGGTGTTCGCGAAGGTCCTCCAGGAGATCCTGAGGCGCGGCCTGCGACGCGACGAGCGCAACAGCTAGCCGGCCGCGAACGGTTTATCTGAACCCTCGACCTAGGGACGGTCGATGCGCATCGGCGTGATCGGCGTCCAGGGCAACGTGAGCGAACACGTGGACGCAGTCGCCCGAGCGATGAAGGAATTCGGCCATCCCGGGGAGGCGTTTCCCGTGCGCCGTCGAGCGGATCTGGACCGCGTGGACGCGCTCACGATCCCGGGCGGAGAGTCGACGACGATCTCGAAGCTCCTCGTGAAGCTCGGGCTGTTCGACGAGATCGTCCGACGCGCGCGGGACGAATCGATGCCGATCCTCGGCACGTGCGCGGGCTGCATCCTCCTCGCGAAGGAGGGCGGCGTCCAGGCCGAGCGGACGGACACGCGGCTCCTCGGCCTGATGGACATGGCCGTGGACCGGAACGCGTTCGGCCGGCAGCGGGAGTCGTTCGAGATCGACCTTCGGGTCGAGGGCCTCGACCGACCGTTCCGCGGCGTGTTCATCCGGGCCCCCGCGATCGTGCGGACCTGGGGGGCGTGCACCCCGCTGGCCCAGACGGAGGACGGGACGATTGTGCTCGCCCGGCAGGGGACTCTCTGGGCAGCCTGCTTCCACCCCGAACTCAGCGGCGATCTCCGGATCCACCGGGCTTTCCTCGATCTCGTCTAGAGGAACGCGAGGACGAGCGCAGACGCCGCGACGGCCCCGGCCATCGTCACGTACAGGGCCGGCCGCAAGACGGACATCGTCGAGTTGATCGACGTGGTGAGCCGCGAGGCGGACTGGGGACCGAAGATCCGGAAATCGGGGATCTCCGCGACGAGGACCCCCGCGTCCACGGGTTCCAGGTCCGCGACGGCGTCACGCACGGCGGCCTCCGCGTGCTCCACGAACACGGAGCGGTCGAGCGCCGCGCCGACCGCGTTGAATCCTTCCATCGTGAGGTTCACGGAGTGGTTGTCCGTCGTGAGGACCTCGGATTCCTGGACGAGCCGCTCGAGCCGAGATCGGATTTCGTCCCGCAAGCCCGGGACCATGTTGTTCCCGTCGAACAGGACGTACGACGTCCGCTGGCCGGCCACCTCGACGACGAGGGCCTCGATCCCCCGCGCGCCGATCCCCTGGTCGGGCGTGCAGAACCCCGCTCGCCGCGCGTACCCGGCCTTCGGGCGGGCGCGGGGAGCCCCGAGGGCCGCCTGGGTGGCCGCCTTCGCGGCCTGGAGGATCTCGTGGCTCTCGGGCGATCCGAAGTGCGTGAGGCCCGCGCCGGGCTGGAGACAGTTGTGCGCGTCGACGAGGATCGCCTCCTCGGCCCCGGCCATCTTCGCCTCCTGGAGGGCCGCGTGGCCCGTGGCCGCGTCGATGTCGTCCGTCGGGTTCGGAGCGAACGACGCGACGAGCAGGACGGACCCGCCGAACGCCTGGGCGAGGATCCCGGCCCGACCTGCCTTCACCCGCACGGCTCCGCCCGCCTCGAGGGCGAACGAGGCCCGGCCCAACGCGATGCGGACCGCGTCCGGGATCTTGCGCACCTCCGCGGTCGTTGCGGGGTTGTCGTCGTGCGTCGTCGGACCGTGCGCGACGAGCACGTTCGGCGTGACGACCGAGAGCCCGGACGCGACCTTCGTCGGGAGGTCCGAACCGCTCACGTAGCCCATGGGCCCCGGGTGGACGCTCGGCGCGAGGAAGAGGGCCTTCACGCCCCCGGAGGTCCGGAACGCGATCCCCGGGATCCGGACCCGGGCCGGCACGCTGATCCGGTGGAAGAAGCCCTCGAGCTCGCGCACCCCGACGTCCTCGAGCTCCGTGTAATGGTCCAGGGTGTGCCGGAGGAGCTTGAGGCCGTCCACCCCGAAAGACCGGAGGAGGGGGCGCTTCGCGATCTCCGCGAACGCGACCGCCGTCAGGCCGAAGATCGCGTACACGCCGAGGCCCAAGACGAGGTCCGCCAGGCCGAACGGCACGACGGCCGCGAGAGCCGCGAGGCCGAGGACGGGATGGAGGGTCGCGGCGGGTAGGGACCCCAGGTACTCCGAGTTCGACGTGCTCGCGAGGATCACGAAGCGGATCCAGAAAGCGGCCCCGTACCCGAGGAGCGCCACGCGCCCCATCGGGAATCCGAAGACCGCACCCATCCCGAGGGCGGCCAGGGTCCCGACGACCGCCGCGACGAGGAGGAACGCGCCCACCGTGATCAGGCCGACGAACGCGAGGAGGGCGGACCGCCGCAGGTACATCCGGCCCCCGAGGACCTCCGCAAGGGGCGTCGTGAGGCCCGCGGCCGTGTACGCCGGGATGGCGAACGCGACGGCGAGGACCGCGGTCCGCGCCGCGTCGAGGGCCGGATACCCGACCAGGAACCCCTCCATGACGCTGAACGCGGCGATCGGGACGATCATCCGCCTCGGGGGAGGCGAGACGAACAGCCGGCGGGCCATGTGGGTCGTCTCCGCCTGACTCTGGGCCGCGGTCTTCGGTCGCAGGATCGGCATCAGGGGGCCTTCACGGCTTCGACGATCCGCCCGAGGGCCGAGCCGTCCCTGGCGATCTCGACGATCGTACCCGTCACGACCACGTCGGCGCCCGCGTGGGCGAGGGCCGCGGCGGCCGCCGGGCTCCGCACGCCACCGCCCGCAACGACCGGGATGTCCACGGCCGCCTTCACGGCGCGGACCAGGCCGGCGGGCACGGGCTCGGGCGCCCCGCTCCCGGCCTCCAGGTAGACGAGCTTCATCCCGAGCATCTGGGCCGCGAGGGCGTACTGGACCGCGAGGGTCGGGTTCGTCCGCGGGAGGAGGTCCGCGTGGCCGACCTGCCCGGCCCGCATCCCCGGCTCGACGACCAGGTACGCCATGGGGATCGTCTCGAGGCCCCACGCGCGGATGACCCCGGCCGCGATGCGCTGCTCCCCCACGATGAAGCGCGGCTCCCGGCTGTTCAGGAGGCTCATGAAGTAGATCGCGTCCGCATGAGGGGACAGGTTCGCTGCGCTCGCGGGGAACAGGATCACGGGGACGCGGGCCGCCCCCTTGATCGCGAGGACCGTCTCGTCGACCTTGTCCTGGGTCACGCCCGTCGAGCCGCCGACCATGATCGCGTCCGTCCCGGCCTTCGAGGCGTGGGCGGCCATCGGACCCGCCTCGTCCGGGGTCTGCTTGTCCGGGTCCAGGAGGGTCATATGGAGCGGGGCCTTCGCGCGCCGCTCGAGCAGGTACTCGTACACCGTCACGGGAGCCCACCGGCGAGGAATGCCACGAGGGCAACGATCATCGCGTACTTCGCGGCCCGCTGGGATCGCGAGGGCCGGGCCGCGGAGTACAGGGCAGCGTAAATAAACATTCCGTCCGCGGCGATCACGACGAGCGCGTACCCCAGGCCGAGGATCGCGAAGGCCCACGGGAGGGCGCTCAACCCGACGCCCGCGAGGAACGCCCCGGAGGCGACCGCGCCGGCCCGACCCCGCCCGATCCGTTGCGGGAGGGTCCGGCGGTCGATGTCCCCTGCCATGTCTTCGATGTCCTTCACGATCTCCCGGCCGACCGTCGTGAGAAACGCGAGGGACGCGAGGACCGCGGACCGTGCGAGGGCCCCCTGGTCGCCGCGGTACACCGCGAACCCCGCGAACAGGAACAGGGAACCCACGAGATACGCGACGGCGAGGTTCCCGGGCGCCCCTCTCGCCTTCAGGTCCGATTCGTACGCATACAGGAGGAGAGCGTTGGACGCGACGATCGCGAAGCACCACGGGCTCGCGAAGCCTCCGAGGCCGGCCGCCACGAGGAACGCAACTCCCGCGAACACGCCCGCCTGGCGGGTCGTCACGGCGCCGGACGGGATCGGACGGCCCGGATGGTTCACGCTGTCCGTGACCCGATCGTACAGGTCGTTCAGGGCGTTCCCGCCCGCCGTGAACGACGCGGCGGCCCCGGCCGCGAGGGCGATCGGGACGACGGCGTCCCCGAGCCGCGCCGGGCCCACGGCGACCAGGCCCCCCACGAGGACGCCCACGGCGGACATCCCGCAGTTCAGGGGCCGCGCGAGGCGGAAGACCGCGCCCGTCACGGAACCGCGTAGGCCCGGACTCGTTATAATCGTTCCCGCCTCCGGGGAGCGAGGCGAATGCCGCGGCGCGTTCGGTCTCGCTCCGGCCCGGGAGCCGGTCTCGACCCGGTGCGTGCGTTCGGTCGCGGGCGAGACGTCGGGGCGCATTATCTCCCGTGATTATCACCAGGCGACAATCACAACGCTTTTACTCCGACGTTCCCATGTATTTCAAGCCCACCGGGTCCCGTCCCATTTCCAACACGTGGGGGACGGATGCCGCGGGCCACGGAGGACGCAATCCATGCAGATGACGGCCGGATCGGGGCTCTCGTTCCGGAAGGCCGCGAAGGCGCGGCACGCGGAAGAGGCGATCGGCCATTCGGAAGGACTCGTCACCGTGCTTCGACTCACGCAGGCGGACCTGCGCCCCGCGGAGGACGCGATCCGGATCGCGAAGGAGCTCTTCTCGGCGGCCCAGTACTCGAAGGCGCTCGATGCGGCCCACCGGGCCGAGACGATCGCGATCACCCTCGACGAGCGACACAGCGGATACCAGAAGGTGAAGAAGAGCCTCGACGCGACCCTGGGAGAACTCCGACGCCTCGGTCTCCCCGCGGAGGCGTTCGAGGCGGTTTCGGGCCGCGGCGACGAGGTCGTCCTCTCCGGGATATGGGAGAACGGCGCGTTCGTGCCGAACTACCTGGAGGCCCGCGTCCTCGTCGAGAAGGCGACCCAGGAGGCCCGCGCGGCCCTCCTGAAGGCGAACGAGGCGTCCAACGCGGTCTTCCTCGCAGAGCTCGCGATCGAGGCCCTCGCGGAGGTGAAAGGACCCGCGGACCCAAAGACGTTCGCGGACGGCGCGACGGTCGGACTGGACCAGGCCCTCGAGGAGGCCACGCGGGAGCTCGCGCTGGGCCACCTCGAGGAGGGCATCAAGGTCGCCCGGGACCTCGAGGCGCGCGCCACGCGTCTCCGGGCCGCGTACGTGGAGGCGTCGCGGCTCCTCACGGACACGGAGGCGAAGCTCACGGACCTGCGGGGCGAGGGGATCTCGACGGAGCGGCTCGAGCGGCAGCTCGAACTGTCGAAGGACGTCCTGTCCCGCGGGATGGTGGAGTCCGGGATCACGGTCGCGAAGCGCATCTCGAAGGAGACGGACGGCCTCGCGGAGCTGTTCCGCAGGGCCACGACGCGCCTCGCGGACGCGGAGGTCCTGTACGCCCAGCTGAACCGGGAGGGTTTCCACTCGTACGACGCGGAGTCCGCGATGCGAGACGCGCGCAAGTCGATCCGGGAGGGGAACTACGCGCGCGCGATCGAGCACGTGCAGCGGGCGAACGCCGCATTCGTCCGGCGGCAGAACGTCCGCGAAGCCCTCGCGAGGGCGATCGAGGAGACGCGCGGCCGCGTCACGATGCTCAGGAACTCGGGCCTCCCGTTCATCCCGGACGTCCAGGAGCTCCTGGGGCGCGCGGAACGCGAGTTCCGGGACGGGAACTACTCGGGCTCGAGCGAGGACCTCCGGATCGCGACCCTCCTCCTCGGGGGACGGAACGGCGGGACGAACCCGTAGGCCACACCTTTTTTGCCCGCGGCGGACCTTGCCACGCGACGCGATGACGGAGCAGTACTTCGAGACCAGGCCCACTTCCCGGCGGCGCCCCGCGCGGATCGCGGCCACGATCCGGGGACACGCGTTCGAGTTCGACACGGACGCGGGCGTGTTCGCACGCGGCCGGATCGACCGCGGATCCGAACTCCTCCTAGAGGCCCTCGAGGTGGGCCCGCGCGAGCTCATCTTGGACCTCGGCTGCGGGTACGGCGTGCTCGGGATCGTCGCGTCCCGACTCTCGGCGGATGGCCACGTCGTCCTGACGGACGTGAACGAACGGGCCGCGGGCTTGGCCCGGCGGAACGTCGAGGCGAACCGCGCGCGGAACGCGGAGGTTCGGGTCGGGAGCCTGTACGACCCCGTGGACGGGATGAAGTTCGACCACATCGCATCGAACCCTCCGATCCGGGCGGGCCGCGAGGTCGTGGACGCGATCGTCCGCGGCGCGCCCGAGCACCTCCTCGAGGGCGGACACCTCTGGCTCGTCGCGAGGACGAAGCAGGGGGCCGACTCGATCCGGGCGCGGATCGCGGATGTGTTCGGGAACGCGGAGATCGTCCGCCGCGGGAGCGGGTACAAGGTCCTCCGCGCGCGGAAGGGGACTTCATGAGCCGGCACGCGGATGACCCGTCCCGAGGACGCAGGTTGGAGCGGACGAACGTCTCCACGGACACGAGGTGGGAGCCCATCGTGGGGTATTCGCGAGCCGTGCGCGTCGGGCCGTTCGTCTGCGTGTCCGGCACGACCGCGACGGACCCGGACGGGAATCTCGTCGGGGTGAGCGACCCGTATGCGCAGACGGTCCAGGCCCTCCGGAACATCGAGGCCGCCCTCCGCCGGATCGGCTCGAGCCTCGAGCACGTGGTCCGCACGCGAATCTACGTCACGAACATCGAGGACTGGGAAGCGATCGGGAAGGCCCATGGAGAGGCGTTCGCCGCGATCCGGCCCGCGACGTCCATGGTCCAGGTCGTCCGGCTCATCGACCCTCGGATGCTCGTGGAGATCGAGGCGGACGCGGTGATCCCGGACGGGTAGGCGCTCCGCGCTCGGGCTCACGCCGCCTCGGATCGTGGATGCGGGCAAACGCGTCGTCGACGGCCCAGGCGCGCGGTTCGCTCCTAACCCTTATATACGTCCCAGAGTTTTGAGCAGCCCTCCCTCCAGAGGATTCGATGGCGGACGAAAAACCGATTCCCACGCCGGCCGGGCCGGGCGCGCCCGCGAAGCCGCAGAAACCGGAGAAGCCCGGGAAGGTCAAGGCGAAGGACGCACCCGAGGAGCCCGAGAAGAAGGCGCCTCGCGGGCCGAAGAAGCTCGAGGGCGTGAAGGAGGACTTCCGGTACATCGTGCGGATGGCGAACACGGACCTCGACGGCACGCGCTCCGCCGCGTACTCCCTCACGGCCGTGAGCGGAGTCGGGATCCGGGTCGCAGAGGCCGTCGCGGACCTCGCCGGGGTGTCGCGGACGGAGCGGCTCGGGAACCTGTCCGACGCCCAGACGGACAAGATCGCGGAGGTCCTCGGGAACCTCGGCGAGCTGTCGCCCCACTGGGTCGTGAACCGCCCGAAGGACTGGGAGACGGGGTTGGACATGCACGTGTTCGGCGCGGACGTGGAGATCCGCCGCCGGGACGACATCAACCGGATGAAGATGATCCGCTCGTACAAGGGCGTCCGCCACGAGCAGGGGCAGAAGGTCCGCGGGCAGCGCACGAGGTCGAACGGGCGCACGGGCCTCACGGTCGGCGTGATCAAGAAGACCGCGATCGCGGCCGCGAAGGCGAAGGCGGCCGACGAGGGCGGCAAGAAGGAAGAGAAGAAAGCAGAAAAGAAGGAAGAGAAGAAGGAAGAGAAGAAGGAAGAGAAGAAGGAGTGACCTCTTGGGCGACCCGAAGTTCTCCCGCGCGAAATACGAGCGGCCTTCCCACCCGTGGGAGGGCGAGCGGATCAAGGCGGAGAACGACCTCCTGAAGAAGTACGGCCTGAAGAACAAGAAGGAGCTGTGGCGGTCCCAGTTCGTCCTCCGGCGGTTCCGGCAGCGCGCGCGAGAGCTGCAGGCCCGCGTGCGGACGGGCGACAAGCAGGCGGAGAAGGAACGGGAGGAACTCCTCCGGCGCCTCGGGCGGCTCGGCCTGTTGCCCCTCGAGGGGACGACCCTGGACGATGTCCTGGCCCTCGACGTGGAGGCCGTCCTGTCCCGAAGGCTCCAGACCCTCACGTTCCTCAAGGGCCTCGCGTTCACGCCGCGACAGGCGCGCCAGTTCATCGTGCACGGTCATGTGTCCATCGCGGGCCGACGGGTCACGATCCCCGGATACGTCGTGAGCCGCACGGAGGAGAACGGGATCGCGTACGACGAGCGCTCCGCGATCTCGAGCGACCTCCATCCCGCGCGGCCCGGGACCCAGATGCCGGAGCGGCCCCCCGGGCCCGGCCCGGAGGCGGGAGGTCCCGGCGAGCCGGAGGGGCCCGAGCCCCCTGAGCCCGCGGGCGAGCCGCCCGGGGAGGCCTGACCGTGGCGAAGTGGGGGATCGCGCACATCTACGCGTCGTACAACAACATCCTGATCACCCTCACGGACGTCACGGGCGCGGAGACGATCACGAAGGCGACAGGCGGGATGGTCGTGAAGGCCGCGAAGGACGAGGCGTCCCCATACGCGGCGATGAAGGCCGCGGAGCGCGTCGCGGACGCCGCGAAGGAGAAGGGGATCGACTCGATCCACGTCCGCGTGCGGGCCCCGGGAGGGAACAAGTCCCAGAGCCCCGGGCCGGGCGCGCAGGCTGCGATCCGGGCGCTCTCCCGCGCGGGCCTCCGGATCGGCCGGATCGAGGAGGTCACCCCGGTCCCGCACGACGGGACCAAGGCGAAGGGCGGCCGGCGCGGACGGAGGGTCTGACGTGAAGATCAAGATCCTCGAGCACCGCCCCGAGTTCGCGAAGGTCCTCCTCGAGGAGACGGAGCCCTCGTACGCGAATTCGCTCCGCCGCGTCCTCATCGCGGACGTCCCGAAGATGGCCATCGAGGACGTCGAGTTCCATCTCGGCCCGATCCGCGGGGAGGACGGCCGGGAGCACGAGAGCGTGACGCCCCTGTTCGACGAGATCATCGCGCACCGCCTCGGCCTCGTCCCGATCCCGACGGACCTCGGGCTGTACGTCCCGCGCGCGACGTGCCCGGCGTGCCACGGGGAAGGGTGCCCGAACTGCACGATCATCTTCTCGGTGAACAAGCGGGGACCCGCTCTCGTCACGTCGGGCGACCTCGAGCCGATCGGGGACCCGAAGCTCCGGCCCAAGGACCCGAACATCCCGATCGTGAAGCTCGGGGACGGTCAGGCGATGCTCGTGTATGCGACCGCGATCCTCGGGACGGGGAAGGAGCACGCGAAGTGGCAGCCCACGCACGGCGTCGGCTACCGGTACTACCCCACCCTGAAGGCCGGGACGAAGTCCCTGGACCCGCTCGACCCGGCGGTCCCCTACTGCTCCGCCCACATGGCCACGACGTCCATCGAGGAGACCCCCGCGGAGCTCGACGCGGACTGCAAGGTGTGCAGACGGTTCATCGACGCGCACAAGGTCGAGACCGTGAAGGTCGGGAACGATCCGAGCCGGATCGTCCTCGAGTTCGAGACGGACGGGTCCCTCCCCGCCAGGGCCGTCCTCGTGACGGCCCTCGACATCCTCGGGAAGCGGTTCGCGGAGGTCGCCGCGCAGGCGGACGCCCTCGCGTGATTTGCGTGTCGGGCCAATGTTTAACTAGACTACTATCCGTATAGTTTTCCCATGGAACTCGGGGAGCTCGAGCTCGCCGTCCTCAAGGCGGTCCGGACCCTCGGGGAGGCGTCGCCCGGGGAGATCCACCGGGAGGTGAAGCGCGGGCGGGACGTCGCGTACACGAGCGTCACGACGACCCTGTACCGGCTCGTCGCGAAGGAGCTCGTCGCGTCCCGGCGGGAGAGCGAGAAGCGGATCTTCTATCGGATCAAGGAGGGCCGCGCGTACAACCGCGCCCTCGCGACGATGGTGGACCGGCTCGTCACCACATTCGGGCCCGCGGCCGTGTCCCACCTCCTCGAGCGACCCAGCCTCCTCACGGAGGCGGAGCGGGCGGACCTCGAGGCGCGGATCGCGGAGCGTCGGTCGAAGGAGTAGGCCCATGGCGGACGCCCTGACCGTGATCGGGGAGGCCCTCGTCGCGTACTGGACCTCGCCCTGGCCGCTCACGGTCCTCCTCGTCTGCGGCGCGAGCATGGGCACCCTCCTGTACGTGTTCGTCACGAACGCTCGGAACGCGAAGCTCCGCGTGAGCCTCCTGACGGGTCTGTACGGCCTCTCGATCTTCTTCTGGCTCTTCATCGCCCTGTCCCTTGGGCTGTGCATCTGGCAGTCCGGGATGGTCGCGTACCGACGGAACGGCGTCCAGGTCGCCGCCTCGGGGGCCGTCCTCGCGGCCCTCGCCGCGTCCCTGCTCATCTCCCTCGTCGTGTGGAAGACGGCGCCCGGCCGGGTCCTGAGGCGGTTCGCGCCCAGGGCCCCGCGTCCCGGGGAGACGTGGCTCCAAGAATACGCGGACCTCCTCGCGGAGTTCGAGGCGGCGCCCCGAGCGGACGTCGGGATCGTCGAGTCGACCGACGGGATCGCGCTCGCCGTGAGCGGCCGGCCGCCGCGCATCCTGATCTCGGAGGGACTCCTCGTGACCCTGGATCCCGACGAGGTCCGATCCGCCCTCGCGCACGAGGTCATGCATCTCAAGCACCACGACGCGGAGTTCAAGGTGTTCTCGACCGTCCTGTCGCGGGTCTTCTTCTTCGACCCGTTCAGCAAGTTCTTCGACCCCGCGGTGCACCGCGAACGGGAGTACCTCGCGGACGAGATGAGCGGCCGCGCGACCGGGAAACCGTCCGCGCTGGCGTCCGCACTCCTGAAGATCGCGAGCCGGTCCGCCCCGCAGCGGGCCGCATGGGGCCTCAGCCTCGTCGGGCCCGGGTCGGGGATCTTCAGCCGCTATCCGCCTCTCGGGGAACGGGTCCACCGCCTCCTCCTCCTGTCCGAGATCCTCGCCGCCTCCCGGGCCAGTGTGGAAAAGCCTTAAGAGCCGAGTCTACTATCGCAATAGTAATAGAGCCCTTCCGGGAGGCGTTCGGAGCCTGCTCATTCAGGACCCGGGTCGAGGACCGCAGCCCGACGGCCTTGTGCCGCGCGTCGAACGGACCCTCGCCCTCATGCACGCGTGGGGATACGCCCCGACCCTCGAGGCCCTCGCCGCGAACCTGCTGGGCGGGGACGTCCGCGTGCCGGACCTCGCCCGGGCGATCGGGCTCTCCCGGGTCGCGCGGACCTCGGACGGCGTGGCCTGGCTCCGTGGAGCCGAGGGACTCGTGCCCTCCTCCCTCCACCGGGCGTCGCGGAACGGGTCCCTGAACGGGCACGCGCGGTCCGTCGCGGAGGCGTACGCCCGCGAGCTCGTCCGGCACTGCCCGTTCGTGGAATGCGTGGCCTTGTCCGGGTCGGCCGCCTCGGGCGGGTACGCGGACGGCGACGACATCGACTTCGACCTGTTCGTCGCGCGGGGGACGAAATACACGACGTACCTGATCGCGAACCTGATCGGCCTCCGGGTCGCATGGCGCCATCGGCGCGGCGCCGTGCGGGGCGTGCACCGGATGCCCCTCCTGCGGAAGGTCGTGTGCATCAACGTCGTGTGGCCCTCGGACGCGACCCGGCCGTTCCTGCGCCAGGATGCCGGAATGGCCTTCGAGCTGACCCGGTGCATCCCGCTCGTGGGCGCGTCGCGGTTCCAGGAGGCGATCGCGGACAACCCGTGGATCGCGGGCCAGCTCCCCCAGCTCCGCGACCGGCGATGGACCGATCCGGTCCCACGCGGCTCGCCGAGCCCGATCGGCGGGTGCCTCCAGGCCCTCGCGGGCGTGCCGCGTCTCGCGCGCTTCGTGGAACGGGCGAGCCGGGTCGTGTCGTGGGCACTCTACCGGTTCGTCCAAGAGTCGCGCCGCGGGGATCCCGTCGCGCGCGAGCGGATGGAGTTCCTCCGCCGGGTGAAATTCCCGTACGAGGTCTTCCAGGACTGATCGGATGATCTCCCTCGACACGTCGCTCATCACCGTGCTGTTCCTCCTCTTCGGCGCGGGGTACCTCGGGGCCCTCGCGTACGTCGTCCTGTTGGACCGGCACCGCTCCGGCTCCGAGGGCGAGGCGGCGGACCACCGGTTCAGCCTGATCGTCCCCGCGCGGGACGAGGCGTCCGTCCTCGGGGAGACGCTGGACGCCCTCCTGGCCCTCGAGTACCCGGCGGACGCGTTCGAGGTCCTCGTCGTGGACGATGGGAGCGCGGACCGCACCCACGCGATCGCGGCCGCGCGGGAAGCGGCCCATGCCGGCCGAGTGCGAATCCTTCGGATGCCGACCTCGGACACCGGACGAGGCAAGGCGGCCGCGCTGAACGCGGGGTTCGCGTTCCTCCGGCGAACGAGCCCGTTCGCGCACGACGCGGGCTGGATCATCGGGGTGTTCGACGCGGACGGCCGGCCCGAGCCCGACCTCCTCCGCAAGGCGTCGTACCAGTTCCGCGACGAGCGCGTCGGCGGCGTGCAGGCGTCCGTGCGGATCCGGAACCGGGACGCGGGCTGGCTCGCGCGGATGCAGGACGTCGAGTTCGCGGCGTTCTCCCGGATGACCCAACTCATCCGGATGCGGATCACGAGCTCCGCGTCCCTGGGAGGGAACGGCCAGTTCGTCCGCGCGGCGGCCCTCGAGGACGTGGCCGTGGACGCGGACGGAGGGGAGTTCTGGAAGCCGTCGTCCCTCACGGAGGACCTCGAGCTCGCGACCCGCCTGGCCCTGAGGAACTGGGACCTGAACCACCTGAACACGTCGCGCGTGTGGCAGGAGGGCGTCGAGGGCGTGCGGTCCCTGCTCAGGCAGCGCACCCGATGGGCGTGGGGATCCCTCCAGGTGTTCGCGGAGTACGTGGTCGGGCTGAAGGTCCTCCGCACGCCCCGGGTCCGGTTGCGGAAGCGCCTGGACCTCCTGTTCACCCTCACGATGTTCCTCGTGTCCCCCCTCGTCCTCCTCACGTGGGTCCTCTCCGGGCTCGCGCTGCTCGGGATCGCCGCGGTCGCGAGCGCGTTCCCGCCGTCCCTCCTCCTGTTCCTCTCGTTCGCATACCTCCCGATCGTGGGGTACGGGATGGCGAGCGCGGACCGATATCCCCGGGCCCGGTTCCTCCGGGACCTCGCGGGCTTCGCCCTCTACACGTACCACTGGATCCCCTGCCTGTACCTTGGACTGTGGCACGTGCTCGCGCGGCACCCGCCCCGCTGGTGGAAGACGGCCCGGGCCGGCGAGGCCGCGGGAGGCTGAGCCCACGGAGACCGTGTCGGCCCGTCCACGCCGGTGGGTCCTGCCGTCCGCGCTTCCCTCCGCGCGCTCCGTGCTCGTCGTGGCCGCGCTCGCGGCAGCCGTCGTCGTGCCGCGGCTCCTGTGGCACCGGTTCCTCGATCCGTTCGAGGACGGGTACCAGAACTGGTGGATCGCGAGCACCCTCGTGGAGACGGGGCGGTACGAGGACCTGTACTCCGGGATGACGCGGGGCAACTGGCTCCCTGGGTACCACGCGTTCGCGGCGATCCTCGTGGCCGGGTTCGGCGGACACGTCATGCCGGTCCTCAAGGCGGCCAACCTGGGCCTGTCCCTCGGGACGACGGCCGTCGTGTACGCCCTCGCGAAGCCGCGCGGCCGGGACGTGGCCCTCCTCGCGGCGACCCTGTTCGCCCTGAGTCCCGCGGACATCGTGATCGCGAGCTTTGCGACCCCGGATTCGCTCACCCTGTTCGCCGCGTTCTCGGGGGTCCTCCTCGTCGAGCGCCGGCCGTTCGGCGTCCGCCGGTCCCAGATCCTGGCGTCCGTCGCGTTCCTCGTCGCCGCGACCCTCCGGTACGAGGCGTGGGGTTTCCTCGCCGTGTACGTCGTCGCGTCGATCGGATCGAAGCGGATCGTGTGGAGGGACGCGCTCCTTCTCGCGGCGCCCGCGGCCGTGTTCGCGGCCGCCTGGTTCGCGTGGACGAGCCCGAACGGCTTCCTCCCGGCCATCGTGATCGACCAGACGTCCACAGACGTTCGGTACAAGGAGACGATCGGGGTCCTCGCGCCCGCGGGCGAGCGGGTCGCGGGCTTCCTCGCCTGGTACCTCGGGTGGACCCCGTTCGCGCTCCCCGCGATCGCGTGGGCGGGCTGGAAGGAGCGCAGGTCCCCGTGGACGGCCCTCCTCCTCGCTGCGTACGCGGCCCTCGGGGCGTATGCGGCCCTGGGACTCGGCCATCCGAGCGCGCGGTACGTCCACCTCACCGTCCCCATCGTCTGCGTGTTCGCGGCGTCCGCGGTCCTCCACGTGCGATCCGTCCCCGCGAACCTCCCGCGCCTCGCGGGACCTCGGCGGCTCGTCGTGCCGGCGTCCCTCGCCGTGGCGTTCCTCCTGGGGGTCCTCATCGTGACGCCCACGCCGGCCCCGGGGACGCTCCTCAGCGGGATGGAACGCGCGGGCACGTACCTCGAGGGCCTGGCACTCCCGGAGGGCCGCATCCTCGTCACGGAGTCGCCCATCGCGGCGTACTACAGCGGGTATCCGGCGTCGCGGATGCTCGGGTCGTACTACCTGCCGACGGATCCTGCCGCGGCGGAACAGGTCCTCGTCGACCGGGCGGCCTACGTCGTGATGGTCACGGTCCCGTACTACCGCCTGCGGACCCTGTTCCCGTCCCTCGCGGACGGCGCGGACGGGCACCACCTGCGCCTCCTGTTCGACGCGACGGGACCCGAGTACGAGCTCGGGGCGCCGCGGGTCCTCGTGTTCGAGGTGGTCCCGTGACGGAGGCACGCGCGTGCACGTGAGGCGACCCGGCTGGACCCTCCCGGGCGACCCATACGCGCACCTGGCCCGCGGGTACGACCTCACGGCCCGGACGTACGACGAAGTCGAGGGAGCGAACCGCCTGAGCGAGCGCGTCCGGCGCCTCGTCCGGGAGGCGGCGACGTCCGTCTTCCGGCCCGG
>DATETY010000026.1:0-13433 GCA_035283365.1 Thermoplasmata archaeon
GCGGTCGACACGGACCCACCCGTTCCCCTCGAAGGAGGCTAGCAACTCCTGGAGCTTGCCGTGGGTCAGGTTGGCGACGCGCAACAGGCGCGTCACGCCTGTGGGTCCTTCGTCGTCGATCGCGGCTAGGAGGGCCATCACAAGGCGGCTGCGTGACCGATAGGCTCTCTTCAGGTCGATGGTCGCGGCAACGGGGGCACCGAGCGCGCCTCCCAAGAACGCCAATCCGACCGCCGCGACCGCAGAGCGTCCGGTGCGCTTGAGGCCGAACGCCTGGACGACGACGCCGAGACTGGCCAACATGAGCGCGTGGTGTGGAAGGATGTAGATGTTGGCGCGTGACGCCTCTGCGAACCCCCAATGCAGGTTGCCGGAGTGCAGCCCGCTAAACGGATCGCCCATGGCCGCCGCCAGCTGTCCCGTCCAGATCGCCATGGGGACGAGGCTCGCGGCGAGGAGGCCGTAGGACCACATCAGTTTCATCGCGCGCGGGTCCCGCGCCTGCCGGAGCGCACGCCAGCAACGCCATGCGCCGAATCCCGCCGCAGCCGCGACCGCGCTCGGCAGGAGGACGTGAGCCAAGACGAGTTCCCATGACATGCCGGACGGTCCCGGAAGGCGGACGCGGTCTTAAACCCGTGGAACAAAGTTTCACAGGCTTTTTCCCCGAGCTCTCGGATGGCGCCTCATGCAGTCCTTCTTCCCCGTAGGACTCCCCGACTCGGGGCGCTTCTTCCAGAGAGCGGCCTCGAACACGGGTTCTCGGCTCGAGCGTTCCGAAACGGGTATTGAGGGCGCCATCAGGTCTTAGCGGTCAGGAGGGTCGAACCGATGCACAGGCTTCGCGCGTGGCTCTCAGGGTTCCGGAGCGCACCACGCTGGGTGAAGGTGTTCGGAATTATCGTGATCGCCCTGGTCCTGCTGTTTGTGATCCTAGCTCTCACCGGCGTTCACGAGCCCCAACCCGGTGGACACGGCCCATAGGACCCGGGGTGGAAGCGCAGTGACCATGTCACCCGGGGTCCGCAAGTTCGCGCTCAGCGCGCATCTCACCCTCTCGGTTGGCTGGATCGGCGCGGTCGCTGCCTACATCGCTCTCGACGTTGCGGCTGCAACCGACCCGGACACTCAGACGTTGCGTGCCGCCTATCTCGCGATGGAGCTGATCGCCGGGTACGTCATCGTTCCGTTGGCCTTCGCATCGCTGCTCACGGGGCTTGTCATGTCAGTCGGGACCAAGTGGGGATTGTTCCGGCACTATTGGGTCCTGATTTCACTCCTGCTGACCATACTTGCCACGGTCGTCTTGCTAGCGGAAATGCGGACAATCAGCCACTTTGCCGCGATGGCAGCGGATCCGACAACGTCCAGTGACGATCTCCGCGCGCTGGGGAGCACACTGGTCCACTCCGTCGGCGGCCTGTTGGTGTTGGTCGTGATCCTGGTGCTGAATGTGTACAAGCCGCGGGGCTTGACCCGGTACGGGGCGCGTAAGCAACAAGAAGAGCGCACGGGTTCGCAGCCGTAGATGCGGCGAATCCTGCTGGGCCTCGACCGAGCGAACCCTGTCATGACATTGCTGAGGTGACGACGGCCAAGCAGTGTATCAGGGCGAGGTCGAGGACCGTTCAGCCGGGTTCGCCTGTTTTTTCGTTGTCTCGGCTTGGTGACTTGTCGCGATGTCCAGGCGTGGGGTCTGGCGGCCATCGGCTAGGGTCCTCGATTCGTCGCGGCGGCCGAAGTCACGCAGGACGGGAAGGCCAACATTGAGACTCACGAATTGGAAGAGGAAGTGCCCGGTCCCAAGGCCCAGCCTCAGGGGAGGAGGCCGTTCAGGCGGGCTGCGCCCACGGCCCCGTCGATCACGAACTGGACCGCGATGGCGGCCAGGAGGAGCCCCATGATCCGGCCGATCGCACGGGTTCCCGTGCGCCCGATCCTCCGGAACAGGCCGTCCGCGTACGTGAGGAGGAAGAACGCGCTCAGGATCGCGATCAGGATGCCCGCGAAGACGAACATCTTGTCCTCGGGCGCGGTCGGCTGGGTCATGTAGATCATGACCGTCGTGATGGCCCCGGGTCCCGCGAGGAGCGGGATGCCCAGGGGCACGACCCCGACGCTCTCCCGTTCGAGAGTCTCCTGCCGCTCCCGCTCCGTCATCTTCGTGCGGGGCCGCTCCCCGTGGAGCATCTCGAAGCCCACGGAGAACAGGAGGAGCCCGCCCGCGATGCGGAACGCCGGGATCGTGAAACCGAACCCCGCGAAGATCCACTGGCCGAAGACCGCGAACACGCCGAGGGTCGTCGTCGCGACGAGGCAGCTCCTCGCGATGACCTCGCGCTTCTGCGCGGGGGTCATGTCCTCCGTGAGGATGCTGAAGAACGGCACGACCCCGATCGGGTCCACGATCGCGAAGATGGAGGCGATGGCCGTGGCTCCAAACGCCACGTCGACCATCGGATCCCTGGCCGGACCGCGACGCGGACTAGTGCTTCGTCATCAGCTTCATCCAGCCGCCGGACTCGTACACGGCGAGTCGCCGGCTGGACGCGGTCCTCTCGAACTCGTCCCAGGAGATGACCTCGAGCTTCTCGCTGCTGCCCTTCGTGAAGCGCAGCGTGTTCGTGCCTTTCACCTTGCTCGGGTACAACCCTTTCTCGGTCGCGATCTGCCGCGCCTGCTCGAAGCCGATCTGGCGGAGTGCTGGCATGGTTCCCATCCCTCGGTCGGACCCGCCGTACCGGCGGGTCGCAGACGACTGTACGACATTTTCGGTATAAATGTCTATCGTTTGTCTGACAACCTCCATGCGCCCTCCCGGGCGTCGGGCGCGCGGCCTGGCCCGGACGGTCGAGCCCTACGCGGGCTTGTGCGCGGCCACGACGACGCTCTGGGCGCCGAACGTCCTCGTGATCCGCTTCGTGCTCTCCGAGCGGCTCTTCGAGAAGTAGTCGATCCGGCGCACGGTCCGGACCCCTTCGAACCCGGCCTGCGCGATCGTCTCCATGTAATCCCCCTCGACGGCGGCGCCCCCGATGCAGTCCGCCCAGAGCTGCGGATTGAGCCCGCAGACGGCCCCGACGTCCGCCTGGACGACGATGTCGGCGACCTGGAGACGGCCGCCCGGCTTCAAGACGCGGGCGATCTCCCGGAACGCGGTGGCCTTGTCCGGGACGAGGTTCAGCACCCCGTTGCTCGTGACCACGTCGACGGCCTCGTCCGGGAGCGGGATCGCGGTCGCGCTGCCCTCGAGGATCGTGACGGCCGCCGCGCCGGCCGCGGCGATGTTCGCGCGGGCCTTCTCGATCATCGCGGGGGTGATGTCCAGGCCGTACACGCGGCCCTTCGGCCCCGCCTTGAGCCAGGCGTACAGCACGTCCGTCCCCGAGCCCGAGCCGATGTCCAGGACCGTGTCGCCCGCGCGGATCGCGTCCGCCGCGAACGGATACCCGACGCCGGCGAATGACTCGAGGGCCCGGGGAGGCAGCCTCGCCAGGTCCTCCTCCGGATACCCGACGAAGCGGAGGGCCTCGAGCCCGAGCGGGAAATGGTACTCCTTCTCAGGACGCCTCGCGACCTCCGTGTACAGGTTCTGGACGGCCCGCGTGATGATCGGGGTCAGGTCCGTCGCGGCGTCCACGTGGGCTTCCGGCGGGACGTGGGAGACCTTGACGAGTTCGAACGGGAGCCGGTCCATCGTGGCCTCGCCCCGGGTCCAGAACGAGGTGCCCGCGTGGTCCGACCGGCGGAGGAGGCCCGCCCGTTCGAGGGCCGCGAGCCGCTCCCGCGCATCGTCCACGCCGATCCGGAAGACCTCCGCGACCTCGCGGGCGGGGACCAGGTCCCGGTGATCCTCCATGTACTCGAGGATGTCGACGGGCATGCGTTTCGGGAGATCGGGCACGAGGCGGTCGATCATCTCCTCGAAGGGTTTCGACGTGAACACCTCTCCCTTTGTCTCCAACTTGCCGCCGGCCACGATCACGAGGGACAGGAAGTTCGCTTGGGCGCGCTCCATCGCCCGGCGGTCCGCCTCGAACGCCTCACGGACCTCGGCGGACCCCATATCGCGCCCGAGCCGTTCCGGATCCAGGCCGACGTCCCGGGCCACGCGAAGGAGGGTCGCGCCGGTCGCCGGCTCGGCCCGAATCTGGAACGCCTCCAGGAGGCGGCGGAGATAGCGTTCCGCCCGGACCCGGTCCTGAACCTGGGCCGCCTTGACGGCGAGGCAGCCGGGGGTCGAGCTCCGCATTCCCGTCTTGCGCACGAACTCGGGGTCCACCGGATTCCCCGTGAGTTCGTTGGCCTCCCGGATCCAGTCCACCGTGGACGCCTCGTCGACCCCGTACTCCGCCATCCACGCCGAGACGTCGTCCGCCATGCCGGCCATGCGGTACTCGACCTCGAGACGGTCCCCGTACACCGCTTCGAGACGTCGGAGGACGGGCTCGAGGCCCCAGCTCCACCAGCAGAAAGGATCCGCGAAGTGGACGACTTTCACCGCCGCGTCCATCGTCTCCCTCGACCCGCACCGCGATACGCGAAGACGGACTTGAAGCATGGGGACTCGGGGGCCCCGAGGCCGTTATGTTCTCATGCCTGATTCCCTCGGCCGACCGCTTAAATAGAGCGCGGAACCACATGACTCGCGTTCGCCATCCGTGGCGGTGAGCCCGAATGTCCAGCGAGAAGCCCTCCCCACTCTTCCTCGACGCCGTGAAGGCCTCTGCATCCAAGTTCAAGGAGCAGAAAGACGCCCTCGACGCGCGCGCGAAGGAACTCGATGCGAGGCGAGCTCAGCTCGACGCGGACCGCAGCGAGCTCGAGAAGGTCGGAGCCCGCCTGAAGGCGGAGCGGGATGGATTCTCGAAGGAGCGGGACGACGTGGCCCACGCTCGGTCGTCGATCGACCGCGACATGGCCGGGATCAAGTCGGATCGCGACAAGCTCGCGCACGAGGAGAAGCGCCTGCAGGACTGGGCCCGCTCCCTGACGGACCGCGAGAAGTCGATCAAGGACGGCGAGGACCGCCTGAAGCGGCTCGAGCACGACTACACGGCCCAGATGAAGGATTCCGAGGCGAAGCTCCACGCCCTCGTGGAGAGGGAAGAGCTCGTCGCGCAGCGCGAGCGATCCCTCGCCGAGACGATCGACCGGCTCATGAGCGTGGAGCGCGGGATGTCCCAGCGCGAGCGGAACCTCGCGAAGCGCGAGGAGGACATGATCAAGCTCCAGAACGAACGGCTTTCGGCCCTGGAGGCCCGAGAGAGGGAGCTGCTCAAGATCAGCGAAGAGATGCACGCGCGGCAGAAGGAGTCCGCGAACCAGCACGAGTCCGTGTTCGAGCTCCAGAACACCCTGAAGACCGAGCTGCTCCGGCTCGCCTCGGAGCGCGAGAAGCTCGCGATGAAGGAGAAGAGCCTCCTCGAGGCGGAGAAGTACCTCGCGGCGGCCCTCGAGGCGACCGGGATCGACTTCACGGAAGCGCTGGCCTCGACCCCGGCCCCCCCCGCGGCCCCGATGCCCTCCACGGCACCGCCCCCGCCCCCGTCCACGCCGCCGCCCCCGCGGCCTCCCGAGCCGGCCCCGGCCATGCCGCCCGTCCACGGCGGGATGGACGACGAGATGCTCCACGAGGAGGATTCGAAGCCCCGTGTATCGAAGGCGGAGGCCCTCGACCGGATGACGAAGGCGCTCGAGACCGCGAAGCGGGCCCGGGACGCGGGCCGCAACGTGTCCGACATCCGGAAGACCCTCAAGCTCGCCCGCGGCGCGTTCGAGTCCGGCGATTACGACAGCGCGGCCAAGCTCGCGGAGGAGATCCTCAGGGAGCTCGAGGCGGCGCCCCTCCCGAAGTGACGTCGGCCCGGAACGGTCCGTCGGCCACCTCGACGGGCGCGCTCGCGACGATCGCGGGCCCGGTCGGCGACGGCAGCATCATGTGGATGTCCGGCCGCACGGCCCAGGGGTCCGGCGAGGCGGCCGCTCCCCAGAAGTAGCTCTTCACGACGTTCGCGAGGAAGAACAGCTGACCGAAGCCCAGGATGAACGCCCCCACGGACGCGACCCAGTTGAGGGTCCACATCTCGGGCGGGTAGTCGAACCAGCGGCGCGGCATCCCCATGAGCCCCAGGAAGTGGAACGTGAAGAACACGAGGTTCAGCCCGACGATCGTGAACGCGAAGTGCCAGTGCCCGAGGCGCTCGCTGTACATCCGGTGGGTCATCCGCGGGAACCAGTAGTACAGGCCCGCGAACACGCCCATCATCGTGCCGCCGAACAGGACGTAGTGGATGTGCGCGACGACCCAGTACGTGTCCTGGAGGGCGTAGTCGATCGGGATCGGGGCCTGGAACATCCCGTTGATCCCGCCGATCACGAACATGGAGATGAAGCCGATCGCGAACAGCATGGGCGCCTTCAGGTCGATCACGCCGCCCCACATCGTCATGATCCAGTTGAACACCTTGATCCCGCTCGGGACCGCGATCGCGAGGGTGAGCACCATGAACGGGACGCGCGCCGTGAGGGACATGCCCGTCGTGAACATGTGATGGGCCCACACGCCGAAGCCCATGAAGCCGATCGCGACGCTCGACAGGGCGATCGCCTTGTACCCGAAGATCGGCTTGTTCGAGAACCGCGGGACGACCTCCGAGATGATCCCCATCACGGGGAGGATCATGATGTACACGGCGGGGTGGGAGTAGAACCAGAAGATGTGCTGCCAGAAGAGCGGATCGCCGCCGAGGGCGGGCCCGAAGAACACGACCATCCCATGCCGCTCGAGCAGCAGGACGAGCAGGCCCGCCGCGAGGACCGGCGTCGCGAGCATCGTGATCCCCGCGGTCACGAGGACGGACCACACGAACAGGGAGAGGTTCTGGAACGTGATCCCCGGGGCGCGGAGCCGGAGGATCGTCACGACGAAGTTGATCGCGCCCATCGTGGAGGAGATCCCGAGGAGCTGGAGCCCCACGATCCAGAGGTCCACGCCGGACTCTCGCAGCTGGGCGGAGAGGGGCGCGTAGCCCGTCCAGCCGACGGCCGCCGTGCTCATCCACAGGATCACGCCCGCGGGTGGGATGAGCCAGAAGCTCAGGGCGTTCACGCGCGGGAACGCCATGTCGTCCGCGCCGATGAGGGGCGGGATCATGAGGTTCGCGAATCCCGCGAGCATCGGGATCGCGACGAGGAACACCATCGAGGTGCCGTGCATCGTGAACAGCGCGTTGTACGTCTGGGAGTCCACGAGCGTCGGCCCCGGGTATGCGAGCTCCGCGCGCATCACGAGGGCGAGGATCCCCGCGAGGAGGAAGAACAGGAACGAGGTCGCGATGTACAGGATCCCGATGTCATGGTGGTTCGTCGTGTAGAGCCACCGGAAGACCCCGATGTGCTCCGGCATCGCGCGATGGCCCGAGACGACCTCGCCCGCCATGGTCCGACAACCCAGTCCGCGGCCCCCGGATCCCCGTGGGGCACGTCCCGATATCCGTATCCGCCAAAAACCTTTCCACCTCTCCCATGCGGCACGTGCGGCCCCGTCGCGCGCCGTCCGGCTCTCCCTGAAACCGCAAACGCTTTAGAGGGAAGGGGTCTTCGCCTGCCCGATGTCCGCCGCAAGGAGGCTGGGCCTCTTCCTGCCGGCGGTCCTCGTCGTGTTGGTCGCATCGACCTCGGCCTTCGCGGCCGCCGCGGAGACGCCCGGGGAGAAGGCGACCCAGGATCTGTTCCTCCTCGTCCTCGTGCCGGCCTTGGGGATTGGGATCCTCGTGCAGGCCCTCATCGTGTACGCAGTCCTCAGGTTCCGCCGGCGGGGCGGGCACACGGAGCCGCCGAGCCGCCCGAAGACCCACGATTCCAAGCTCGAGGCCGCGTGGACAATCATCCCCGCGATCATCCTCCTCGTCGTCGGGCTTGCGACGTTCCAGACCCTCGTCGTCACGGACACGGTCCCCGAGGACCCGGATGTGATCGTGACCGCGACGGGGCAGCAGTGGTTCTGGCGCTTCTCCGTGTTCGACGTGGCCGCGGGGACCTACGCGAACACGACGGGCGACTTCACCGTGCAGGTCGGGCAGACCGTGAAGCTCGTCCTCGAGGCGGTCGACGTCGCCCACGCGGTGTGGATCCCCGCGTTCGGGCTCAAGGTGGATGCGCTCCCGGGCCACGAGAACGTGTACTGGTTCCAGGCCCTGAGCGCGGGCGACTTCGAGCTGTACTGCGCGGAGTTCTGCGGCCTCAACCACTACGCGATGGCCGCGGTCGTGCACGTCGTCGCGTGACGGGGTCCACCTCGGGGGGACGAACGATGGGCAACGGATCGGGCGCGGTCGTCCTCCTCGCGGCCCTCGTCCTCGCAGGCCTCGCCGTCGTGCCGCCCCGAGCCGCCGCGACCGACGCCGGGCCCGCGGCCGCGGACGACGTCGCGTTCACCTTGTACGGGGACGCCGCGGGCGGCTGGGGCCCCGCCTCCGACGACATGACGAACCCGGGGCCCACGCTCGTCGTGTACGCGGGGGACCGCGTGAACCTCACCCTGATTGGGAACGACTCCGCCCTCCACAACTGGTTCATCGACTTCGACGGCGACCTCCTGGACGATCCCGACGAGCCGAACTCCGCCGACTTCCAGGGCTCTACGGTCTCGTTCGAGTTCCTCGCGGGCCGGGCGGGCACGTTCACGTACCGGTGCCGGGTCCACCCGACCACGATGACCGGGGTGATCGAGATCCGAGCCGCGGGCCGACCGCGGACCCTCACCCTCTACGGGGATGCGGGGTTCGGCTGGGGCCTCGATCCGGGCAACGTGACGAACCCCGGCCCGCCCATCGTCTGGTATGCGGGCGACAACGTGACCCTCACCCTGATCGGGAACGACTCCGCCCTCCACAACTGGTTCATCGACTTCGACGGCGACCTCGTGGACGACCCGGGCGAGACGAGCTCCGCGGACTTCCAAGCCAACACGACCGTGTTCACGTTCACGGTCACGCCCGCCATGGTAGGGAACTGGACGTACCGCTGCCGGGTCCACCCGACCACGATGACGGGTTCCATCGAGATCCGCGGATCCGGCGGAGGCGCGCCCCCGCCGCCCCCCATCCCGCTCATCCCCGCGATCATGATCGGGACGGTCGTCTTCGCGCTCGTCTTCGCGGCGGCGTACCACGTGCGCGCGGTCCGGGCCCACCGGCGCTCGAAGTGAGGGGGTCCCGTGGCGGACCCGCGGAGCCTCGCCCTCGCGCTCGGGGTCCTCCCGTTCCTCGGCTTCGTCCTCGTGTACGCGAAGGCCCGGATCGCGGCCCGGCGCGACGCCGCGTGGGGATCCCTCGCGGGGATCGTCGCGTTCCTCGGCCTGGGGCACGCGATGGCCGCGGTCCTCCTCGATTCCGCCCTCCTGTCCCGGTCGATCGGCGAGGCCACGGGGATCGTCCTGTCCGTCGTCGGGCTGGGCTCGGGTCTCGCGGCCGCCTGGTGGATCCTCGAATCTCCATCGACCGCGATGGGCTTCGGCACGGCCCGGGTCGCGTGGGCCGCCGCCGCGTACCTCGCGCTCCACAGCATTGCGGACGGGCTCGTCCTCGGTGAGGCGTTCATCGGTCCGGCGCCGTCCGTCCCCCTCGACGTCGCCACGATCGGGGCGACCGTCATCCATCGCGGCGCGGAAGGGGCCCTCGTCGTGGTCCCCGCGCTCCTCGCCGGCTGGAGAGGGTCGAAGATCCTCGGAGCCTTGTCCGCGGGGCTCCTCGCGATCCCCGCGGCGGCCTTCGTCGGGTTCGTCTTCGGGACAGGCGGTCCGTTCACCTCTGCGATCGTCCATCTCGCGGCCGTGACGGTCGCGGCGGGCGTCGAGGCGGGGTTCGCCCTCGTCCTCCTCGCGGCCGCGCTTGTCCCGAGGGCCATCGAGGCGGGTCGGGGACGCTGGATCGCGTGGATGGCGGGGGCCTTCGTCCTCCTGGCCCTCGTCCACGGGCTAGTCGAGTGAGTCACGCGGGCCCCGCGGGCGCGATGGACCGCGGCGCGGAGAGCGTCCTCGAGACGACGGCGTGGGCCGTCGTCGCGGCGAACGTGGCCGTCGCGAGGGCCAGGTGGGCCGTCACGACGAGCGGATCGAGCCGGCTCGTGATCGCGAGCATCCCGACGAGGATCTGGACGGTCAGGAGCCCTGCGCTCCCCGATGCGAGGAGGAGGATCAGGCGCTCCCGGCGAAACCAGGCGAACGCGCAGACCGCCGTGGCCCCGATGAGGACCGCCGTCATGAGGGCGCACAGTCGGTGCACGTACTCGATGAGGACGCCTGGCCGTGCGAAGTCGGGCACGAGAGAGCCGCGGCACGTGGGCCAGTCCGGGCAGGCGAGTCCCGCGCCCGTCGCGGCCACGTAGCCGCCGAGGACCATCGTCACGTACGTGGCGACCGCGGTCGCGATCCCGAGCCCCTGGAACGTCCGCACGCGGTTCACGAGAATCGACGGACCCGGACGAGGGCAGACGGCAGGCTCACATAAACCCTGCGACGGGGTCATGGGCCTTCATTGCGACGGAGGCGCCACGCGAGCCCGAGCACGCCGAGGTCGAGTCCGAACCCGATCGCGCAGAGCAGGCAGACGGACTCGATCACGAACACCTCGATGCCCGTCAGGACGGCCCCGAGCACGCCGCCCACGCCCGCGAGGATGAGCAAGTCCCGCGCAGGGGCCAAGGGTCCGAGCCGCTCGACGCCGAGCAGCCCCGCCAGCGCGAGGCCCAGGAGGCCCGCGAAGCCCGCGAGCCCGATCCCGGCCATCGGGATCCCCGCGACGGACGCGAACGGGCTCTCCCGCACGCGGGTGCAGCTGAAATACGTCCCCAGGTCGCACCACGTCCCGCTCGGCGCGTACCACTGCCACGTCAGGACCGCCGCGTCCGCGACCGCGAACCCCGCGAGGATCGCGGCGAACAGCCACAGGTCCCCCCGCGTCAGCCGGGTCCGAGCCATCTCACGTCCCCAGGGCCGCGTCGAGCGCGGCCGCGTACGTCGTGTAACCTCCGGGGGCCTGACCCCGGAACACCTGCATCACGACGCCGTTCCGGTCCAGGATGAACGTGGTGGGCGTCGCTGTGATCCCGTACGCGCGGGTCGCGGAACGGTCCGGGTCGAGGGCGTACGTCCAGGTCGACCCGTGGTCCGCCCGGAACGTCTCCACGCGGGACGCCGTGTCCTCCGCGCCGATCAGATTCACGTCGACGCTCAGGAACCGCACGCGGGTGCTGTAATCCGCGTACACGGACGCGAGGACGGTGACCTCGTTCTGGCACGCGGGACAATCGACGTCCATGAACTCGAGGAGGACGGGGAACCCGCGGAACGACGAGAGGGTCACGGTGCCTCCCGTCGACGTGGGGCGGGTGAAGTCCGGCGCGATCTGGCCGATCCCGGGGCCCACGTTCCCGAACGGGTTCAGGATCGCGAGGACGATCACGACGGCGAGCACGACGACGGCGATGCCGGCGACTTGCTTCCCGCGGCGGCTCAGGACGGGTCGCTCGGCTTTCTTCGCCGCCTCGACGCGCCGGATCTCCTCGTCGGAGAGGACCGCGCGCAGGTCGACGGGCGCGTGCGGATGCTGGTTCCTCAAGTGGCGCTCCACGTTCTCCGCCTTCACGCTCACCCCGCACACGGGGCACTTCGTGGCCGGCATCCTACGTCCCCTTCCTTTGTGGACCGAGATAAAGGTTGCGCGCGTACCGTGGCGGGCCGCAACCGGGCGACCGCAAGCCTCTTCCGGCTCCCGGGCGATGGCCGCCCCGAACCCGTGCAGCCGGACGCTTGCGTCATGACGAAGTCGGGCGAGTGTCGCGGCCCGGTCGTCGCGGACCTCGTCATCCAGGTGAAACGGGGGCGCAGCAACGTGGGGACGCCCCAGAAGCTCCCCCTCTGCGTCGTGCACGCCCTCAAGGGACGCGCGTACTCGTGGATCGCGCACGCGGGGGAGTCCATCGTGTGGAACGTGATCCAGTCCGTCGCGCCGACCGCCCGGAAGGGCCTTCGCGTGAGCCACCGGGTCGTCGTGCGACCGAAGTGGAGGAACATCCTCCTTCGGCTCGGGGTCTCGGGGCGCATCCCCCGGGCCCGCTAGATCCGAAAAAGGAGTGGGGACGCAGGGATTTGAACCCTGATCGACGGGTTTCTTCCACGCGGGGAGCGACCCTCGCGCGTTGTCGCGAACCATGGGTCAGCGCTCCAGTCTGTCATCACCGGATCAGCAAACCCGTTCGCGGTCAAGCCCATGACTGGAGCCCGTAATTCTACCAGGCTAAACTACGTCCCCATGGAACCTGCGCACCGTGCCGTAGTTTCGGGGCGGTAATGAATTTGTCGCCACCCTGACTCTCGGTGTGCTCGGGACGATAGGAGGACTTGGCATCGCTTTCGCTCCCGCGAAACTATGTTTGCTGCACCCTCGGGATGCTGGTAGGCGCCACGTGTGATTATCAATGAATCCACGCGAGATCCGCGCGAGAATCGTACTAGGCTAGTACCTGGCCTAACTGCTTCCGAATCCATTTATATCCAGAGTGCGATTCGCGCGACGGAGGGCGAGACGATTTCTGGGTCGAAGTCCTTTCGACCTATAACAGCTATCGTTGCGATTGGAGTGATGTTTGTCGTGTCTGAAACTCCGCACCAAGAAGTTCTCTTCGAACAGATTCGTATCGGTCCGTATGGACTGTTGAACGAGAGCTACATGGTCATCCAAAATCAAAGTGCCTGGTCCGAGCTCTGGAATGAAAGTCACAGGCATCCATTTGCGAACGTAAGTACAGAGACTCCCCCAACTCCTTCGATCGACTTCGATAACTCGACCGTCCTTGCGGTTTTCATGGGCGCGACAAGCCCGGGTCACTCGATTGAAATCGGCCGAGTTGAGCGAGCATCTTCTGGGGAGATAACGGTTCATGTCTACGAGACTCAGCCGGATCCCTTCCTGTCTTATCCCGGCGTGATCTCGTACCCGAAAATGGTGGTTGTATGCGAGAAGTTGTGGGGGGAAATCCACTTCGTCGAGCACCAGTCTTGATCGATCGCATAGTTCGCTCGCTCGGGCCGCGGCCGATTCGATCACTCCGCCGATTGAGCATCCTATTTGCCTTGGCGCTCGCCATCCCACCGGCAGTAGTTTCGTCGTTGGAACAGCCTGAGAACGAAGCTCTCATCACTGCGGGATTCGGCCACCTTGCAGGATCGCGGAGCATTGTACCGAAGGAGTGGGTAGTCGGGTTCCGCAACGAGATTCCTCCGGACTTGCGCAGCAAGGTCGTATCCGATGACGGGAAAATTCTGAGGGAGTTCCGTATCGAGTCCCATCCGTATGCTGTAATCCGAGCAGGTGCCAACGAAGACACTTTCGTCACGGACTTTAGGCGACATCCGAGCGTACGATCATTCG
>DATETY010000027.1:0-2189 GCA_035283365.1 Thermoplasmata archaeon
GCGACGAGATCCGGAAGACGGCCGCTCTTCGTGCCGACGCGGAAGAACGGCGCGAGCCCGTACCGGATGCTCAGGTCCGCGTAGTCGAGGCCATACCGGAGGTTCCTCGTGAGGGGGGAGCGCCTGAGCCGGCGGTGGGACCCGCGGAGCCGGACCACCTTCCCCCCCATCCCCTCGACGCGGAGGAAGTACTCGAGGGTCCAGAGGTGCATGTCGGAGAACGGTCCGAACGTACCCAGCGTGGGTCGCGGCACGAGCATGACCCCACCGTGCCACTCGACGAGATCCGCGCGCTCCCGCTCGAGGGTGCCCACGAGCCGCTCCACGCAGTCCTCCGGGACGACCGTGTTCCCATCGAGGAGCACGAGGAGTGGGTTCGAGGCCGCGGCGATCCCCGCCCGCACGGCGGCCGACGTGTTCCGAACGCGGACGGAGATCGCTCGATCGGCCCGGTCCCGGAATCGCGGCTCCGAACCGTCCGTGCACGCGTCGAACACGAGGACGAGCTCGTCGAGAGGACGCGATTGACGCTCGATCGCGTCGAGGACCCGATCGAGGACGCGCGCCTCGTTGTGGACGGGGACGATCCCGCTCGTCTCCGTCAGGATCACGCGATCGTCGTCCGCTGGACCTGGAGGTCCGGGGTGACCGTGTGGAGGATCCCGCGCGGGATCGGCTCCGCCTTCATCGCGAGGATCGGCTCCGATGTCGTGATGACCATCTCCCCGAAGTGGTCCTGGTACAGCGTGTAGTACTGCCCGTTCTCCTTGAAGTCCCGGTACGCATGGAGGGCCCGCCCGTCCGTGAGCATGAAGTTGAGGCTCGTGAACCCGCCGTACCGGGAGAGCGCCGCGTCCCGCGCGATCGTCGTGGCCCGCGCGACCGCGGCGTGGTCCGAGCCGTCCAGGGCCCTCAGCAGGGTGTCGAAGATGACCTGCGAGTCGAGCCGCTCCGGATCGCCCGTCTCCCCGATCAGGGACCCGTTGTGCTGGAACGCCCACGTGACGCCGTCCCTCACCTCGACGAACGGGTGGGACCACTTCTGCGCGACGCGCGCCTTGCTCGAGGCCCGGCGGAGGTGGCCGAGCACGACGAGGGACTGCCCGGACGCGCGCTCGATGTTGAGCTTCGCGATCTTCCACGCGCTCCCGTAGTACTTCGACGCGTCGGGCGCGGCCCCGACGTCCCGCATGTGGATTTTGAGCTCCCCGTTCTGGAAACACGCGAGGCCCCAGCCGTCCTTGTGGCCTTTCTCGTCCGGCGCGCCGATGGGGCACATCCCGTGGGTCGCGAGGTCCGCGAACTCCTCGAACAGGTCGTAATACACGGGGCCCTGGCTCACGACGCCCATCATGCGGCACATGGGACGCGTGGATGCGGCGGACGCTATTTGAACGCTGGCCCGGAGGATCAGCCGCGGGCCCGCACGAACGGGAGGGGATGGAGGGACGCCCGGATGTCCCACCCCCTGTGGTCGACGAGCAGGTCCGTCTCCGGCGTGAGGTCCGCGGTCCGCAGCAGGGCGAGGGCGATCACCCAGCCGAGAGTCGGGGACCACGCCCCGCTCGTCACGACGCCCACGTCCTTCGTCGACGTCCGCACGCGGTCCCCCAGGGCCGGCACGACGTCCCCGTCCACGCGGAGGCCCATGAGCCGCCGGTTCATGTGTCCCTGGTACGTCGCGCGCGCGACGACCTCCTGCCCGACGTAGCAGCCTTTCTTGAAGTCGATCGATCCCTGAGGCGCGACCTCGAGGGCCAGGGTGTCCTCCCCCATGTCGGCGCCCACGCGGGGGATCCCCGCCTCGATCCGCAGGACCTCGAGCGCGTCACGGCCGAACGGCGAGACCCCCATCCGCTCGAGGCGCGTCCACACGTCCTCGAGGCCCGCGTCGACGGCCCACACGGCGAAGCTCACCTCGCCCGTCCCGCCCACGCGGGCCGCGTGCCCGATCCGCTTCTTCGCCGCGAGGAACGTGACGAACGCGTCGGGCACGAGGCTGCGGACGTCGGCCCCGAGCGCGTCCGTCAGGAGGCGTGCGGACGCGGGCCCGTGGACCTCGAGGTGCGTGGACGGGCCCAGCTCCTCGAGGAGGACGTCGTCGCTCACGAGGAATTTCTGGATGTACGCGAGGAGGGGCCCCCGCTGGGCCGCGTCCACGTCGAGGACGTAGTGGTCCTCGAACGCGT
>DATETY010000028.1:0-2345 GCA_035283365.1 Thermoplasmata archaeon
TCGAGGCCCTCGGGGACGCGAAGAGCGCGGCGATGTGCCGGAAGCGGGACGCCGCCTCCGGAGAGTGAGGGCGGTCATAGGCTCCACGGGCCCTCGACGATCTCGAAGTGCTCCACGGTGGGCGAGAGCTCGTGGAGGAACCCCCGGTCCTTCGGATAGTACACGGCCTTCTCGGGGACGGGGCCCGCGAACCGTCGGATCGCCTCGAAGGAGTCCCACAACGTCAGCGTGAGGAACTCCGCGCGGCCCTCGTGGACGCGTCGGAGGAGGAACACGCCCCGATTCCCAGGGGTCTCGCGATATTCCCGGAGGCCCGTGGCCTCGAGGTAGCGGACGTACTCGTCGGCCCGTGACGCATCCGTCGTCCCGCGCCAGATCCGCGCGATCATGCGCCTCACACTCCTTCGCGAGGACGATGGCGTGGAAAGGAGATGAGGATGCTCCCGCCGTACGGCGGCCGCCTATCGAGGGTCGGTGAGAGTTAGCTCGAGGACGTCGAGCCGCTCGAAGAAGAGGGGCGAGGAGGCCACGACCCGGCAGCGGAACCGCCGCTCCGCGGAGGAGCGGGCGTTGTGGTTCCGGGCGCCCAGCAGGAGGTACGCCCGTCCCGATGGCGCCAGGATTCGCGGGAGGTCCTCGAGAAACCGGAGGGCGATGTCACTCCCTTCGGCGCCGCCTAGCCACGCGGACTCGAGCGCATCCGAGGGATGGCCCTCCAGGTAAGGCGGGTTGAAGGCGACGACATCGAAGGGACCGCGGACGGCGGACATCAGATCGCATCGGACGACCTCGATGCGTCGCCCGTTCTCCGCGGCGTTCCTCCGGGCGAAGCGGACCGCGTTGGGGTTCACGTCCGTGGCCACGACCCGACCGATGCGAGCCACCTCGATCGCGACGAGCCCCGATCCCGTGCCGACCTCGAGGAACGTCTCCCCGGGTCGCAGGGTGATGCCGCGCAGGAGAAGGTAGCTGTCTTCCGAGGGAGGGTACACATCCGGATGCGACGCCATCCGGGCCGGGACGGGGACGTCCACGCGCCGCGGACGGCCCGCCCTGCCTTAACCTTTCGCGGGGACGGCCCCCGCGTCTGCCTCAACCCAGGAAGAGGTCCGGGAGGAGATCGTCCTCCGCGACGTCGGGCCGACGGTAGGCGGCGAAGTCGATCACGCCTTCCACCCGGAGGACCTCCTCGTCGATGCAGAAGTTCCCCGTGAACGTCCGGCTGTCCTTCGTGAGGATCGCATGGGCGGCATCCGCGACGATCGCCGGCGAACGGGCCCGCCTTCGGACGGCGTCCCCGCCGAGGAGGTTGAGAGCCGCCGTGTCGATGACCGTCCGCGGCCACAGGCCGTTGAACGCGATCCCCGCCTCGCGGAACTCCTCCGCCATCCCGAGGACCCAGAGGCTCATGGCGACCTTCGAGGCCGTGTAGGCCGCGTGCTCCCGGACCCAGCGGGGAGCGAGGCGGGGGGGCGGGGAGAGGTTCAGGACGTGGGGGTTCGCGGCCTTCCGCAGATGGGGGAGGCATGCGCGGGTGCACAGGAACGCGCCGCGCACGTTCACGTCGAACATGAGGTCGTACCGTTTCATCGGGGTCTCGAGGGTGCCCGAGAGATGGATCGCGGACGCGTTGTTCACGAGGATGTCGATCCCCCCGAAGCGCTCGGCGGCCCGGGCGACGGCGGCCTCGACCTGGTCGTCGAACCGGATGTCGCATGGGACCGCGAGGGCGCAGCCCCCCGCGGCCTCGATCTCCTCCGCGGCCGTGTGGACTGTCCCGGGGAGCTTCGGGTGGGCCTCCGTCGTCTTCGCGGCGATCACGACGTTCGCGCGATCCCGGGCCGCCCGGAGCCCGATCGCCTTCCCGATCCCGCGGCTCGCGCCCGTGATGAAGAGGGTCTTCCCCGCAAGGCTGCGGCCTCCGTCCGCCATCGGGGGCGGGGATGGCCCCGGCCCCTTATCCGCCTGCCGCCGGACCGGGGTTCTCCTTCCCCGTGAACGGGCCAGGGTCGATCCGGCACACGGCGACCTCGCGGAGGTCCGCCTCCCCGAGGAGCCGCCGCCGGACCCCAGGATCGGGCTCGAGCTTGTCGAGGAGGAGGGACAGGGCGTGCCTCGCCTCCTCCGCATCGCGGACGAACTGCGCGGTCCCGGGGAAGTGCACGCTCCGGTAGGACCAGTCGCACGTGCCCGCGATGTACCCGCGATCCTCGAGGATCTGGCACCACACGGACGGGTTGGCCTCGAGGTAGTCGACCTTCTTCCCCGCCCGGGCGCTGTGGAAGTAGAACGCCTTGCGTCGCGCGTCGTACGCGTAGTTGACCGTCACGAGGTACGGCACCCCC
>DATETY010000029.1:0-19392 GCA_035283365.1 Thermoplasmata archaeon
GCGTCGGCGATCCCCGCCACGTACGGCATCCGGGTGAGCCACGGCGCGTACCGGACCTACGTGGGGACGCTCTTCGTCGGCTCGGGCGGGGCCACGTGGGCCAATGTCTCCCTGGACCCCGCGGCGGCCCGGACCGCGACCCTGCGCGGGTACGCGACGGAGACGGGCACGGGTTCGCCCGTCATGGTGGGCCGGATCGTCGCGGAGCCGTCCTACGCCTTCACGGGCAGCTACGTGAACGCGAGCGCCCTCAACGAGTCCGGATACTACGAGATGGGCCTCGTCCCGGGCATGTACGACGTGTTAACGCGGAACGTGACCGGCCACACGCCGGCCCGGTTCACGTACGAATCGATTGGAGCCGGGGTCACCTGGCTCAACTTCACGCTCGATCCGAACCCCGTGGACGCGTGGGTGAACGGGACCGTCTGGAGCGACAGCGGCTCCGGGCCGATCCCGAACGCGACGGTCTCCGCCCTCGTGGACGGCGAGTCGTTCGGACCCGTCCTCACGGACGCGGCCGGCGCGTTCGGCCTCAACGTGCCCGCGGGGAGCGTCACGATCGGGGCGGACGCGCCCGGGCACGCGTTCGCGTACACGTCCACGACCGCCTGGTCCGGCAGCACGACGTACGTGAGCCTGACCCTGGCCGCCCTCAGCGCGACGATCCGCGGGTACGCGACGAACGCCACGTCCGGGCTCCCCATCGCAGCCGCGGCCGTGAGCGCATCCGACTTCGACCTGTTCTACGACCGCGTCCTCACGGACGGGAGCGGCTACTACGAGATCCACGTGGTCCCGGACCTCCTGGACCTCCGCGCGACCGCGGACGGGTACGGCACGACGCGGACGTTCGGGTTCCTCTCGGAAGGCCAGACGTTCTGGTGGAACGTGACCCTGTACCCGATCATCGCGGACATCGTCGGGTACGCGGTGGACGAGCTCACGGGGGACCATCTCCCGAACTTGAACGTCCTCGTGGGGGACGGGATCACGGGGTACTTCGCGATGACCACGACGGACGCGACCGGGTACTATGCGGTCCGCCTCACCGCGGTGCCGTTCGTCATCTCGACCATCGCCGGCACGGGCGTGTACGCGGGCGGCTTCGCGTACGGGAACGCGGCCCGGGGCGGGACCGTCTGGTTGAACGTGACGATCCACCGGGTCACCGCGTCCGTGCGCGTGACGGCCGTGGACGGCCTGTCGGGCCTCCCCGTGCCGGGCGCGAGCGTGAGCCTGTCGTGGCTCGGCCTGCACGTGGACTTCAACACGACGGACGCGAACGGCTCGACCGTCCTGGACGCCCCCGCGGCCCGCACGGTCGCGATCTTCGGGTCCGCGGGCGGGTACGACTTCGCGTACGCGTTCGTCGACCTGGTCCCGGGCCTGAACAACGTGACCCTCGTCCTGTACCGGGATCTGCCCACGGACGTGGTCCTGAAAGGGTATGTGACGAACGAGACGGCCGCCCCGATCTGGAGCGCCCGCGTCGAGGTGACCGGGTACTCGGACCAGGACGCGACCGGGTACACGGACTCGACCGGGTACTACGAGATGCGCATCGTGGCGGCGCCGCAGCGGGTCCTCGCGACGGCCTCGGGCCTCACGGGCAACTCGACGGACGTGGCGCCCTCGCCCGGATCGACCGTGTGGGCGAACTTCACCCTGCGCTCGGACCCGGACCGGCCCGTCATCGTGTCCCTCGTGGCGAACCCGAACACGACCGTGAGCCCCGCGAACCCCACGGACATCGTGGCGGACGTCCTCGAGGCGAGCCCGGCCTGGGCCTCCGGCGTCCTGTACCGCATGGTGAGCCGGGCCGGGAACCTCGGGACGTTCGTCCAGCTCCGGTCGATCAGGCCCGAGGACTTCGACATCGTCGGTCGGGCCGGGGACCGGTACGACGTGTCCGTCCCCTGGGACGCCCGATCGACGGGCGGATGGATCCAGGACGCGACCCAGGCCGAATGGTGGCCCATGTCCACGGCCATCCAGGCGGGCTCGTACGCGATCATGGGCTCCTGGACGAACGGGTCGGCGACCGCGGACCCCGCGATCGCGGGCTTCGACCAGTTCACGGGCCAGCTCCAGTTCGTGTTCTCCGCGGCGTACGGGATCATCACGCCGGGGATGGACCCGCTGTCCACGTTCCAGCCCACCGGGGTGACGGCCAAGTACGATCTCACGACGGGCGCCCAGTCGTACGAGCCGCCCGTCCGGGGGGCCGCGTTCCGCCTCGGGTCCCTGCGCCTGTCGTACGACGACGCGGTCCCGCCCGGCACGTATGCGGCGAGCGTGTCCGTGTACGACCACGCGGGCCGCGGGACCTCCGACGTCACGTTCTTCGGCGTAGGGCCGGACCTGCCCTTCGCGGACGCCGGGACGGATGCCCAGGTCGACGAGGACCTGATCGTGTCCCTGGACGGCCGCGCCTCCTCGGACGGCGGCGGGATCGTGAACTGGACGTGGACGTTCGCGGACGGGGGGGCCCGGACCCTGTACGGCCCCACCCCGTCGTACGCGTTCGCCACGCCGGGCGCGTACGTGATCACCCTGACGGTCCGCGACGCGGACGGGAACACGGACGCGGACACGGTGACCGTGACGGTGCGCGACGTGACCCCGCCCACGGCGTCCATCGCGTCCCCCGCGGCGGGTTCCGTCGTGTCGGGCGCGGTCGAGGTCCTCGTGGACGCGGCGGACAACGCGGGGGTCGTGCGCGTCGAGCTGTTCGTCGACAACGCGTCCGTCGGGAACGACACGTCGGGGCCGTACGCGTTCACGCTGGACACCCTGACGTATGCGCGGGGGAACCACACGATCCGCGTCGTCGCGTACGACGCGGCGGGCCACACCGCGGAGGCGAGCCGGACCGTGTACGTGACGGCCCCGGGCGGCGGCGGGGATCCCGCGCCCCTCGTCCTCGTCGGCGGGATCGGGATCCTCGCGGCGGTCGTCGCGACCGTGGCCGCGTTCCTCCTGCTCCGCCGACGGAGGCCCCCGATGGGCTATGTCCCCCAGGCCGCCGGACCGACCGGTCCCGTGGAGGCTCCCTCTCCGGAGGCCGCGGTCGAACCGACGCCGGAGACGGGCGCGTCCGAGGAGACGATCGAGGGCCTCGACGATCTCTGACCGCCGTGTGGCCTCGGGCGGGCGATCGCGGACGTACGTCCGCGGGTCACTTCATCTTCTGGAGGTTCTGGTTGTCCTCGTTGAAGACCATCGAGAGATAGTCCAGGATCGCCTTGCGCGTCGCGATCTCGTCCAGGCCCTTCATGTGGAAGTCCCCCGCCACGATGACCTTCGTCTTGTTCCCCATCGGGACGTACGTGTGGACGTTCTTGGAGCCCTTCTGGGATCCCTCGAGGGTCTCGAGCCGGAACCCGAACGGCGGGTCCATGATCATCTGCTGTACGGCCTCCTCCTTCCCCGTCGGCGTCTTGAGGGTCTGGCGGATCTTCACCGTGTTGCCCTTCTGCTCGAGGACCTCGGTCCGCGGGATCGAGTCGTGCAGATGGTCCTGCGGCGACTGGAGATACTTCCAGATGCGGTCGATCGGTGCGTCGAACACTCCCTCGTCTACGACGAATACCATGGTTCGGTTCCCCCGTGCGGGCCGCACCTGCGGCCCGACGCCGTATCCTTCGGCAGGTATTTCAAGGAATCACGAAACGGAAATTAGGGGGATTACGGGTTCGACGGACGTACGCGGGCGGAGGGGCCCGGGAGGTCGATCCGGAGATCGTGATCGACCGGGCGTTCCACATCGAGTCGGGCCGGACCGCCTCACCGGGCGAACCGCATGCCCCAGGACACCCACAGGACCCCCATCGCGCCCACGAGCACCACGATGGACACGAGGACCACGATCACGCTCTGCCCGAGGGAGAGCCCGCTCGCCCAGAAGCCCACGTAGAGCAGGACGAACACGAGCCAGGCGGTCCCCCCGATGATCGAGCCCATGACCCGGGTCCGCAGTCCCGCCAGGACCTTGGGATCCCGGCCCATCCAGCCTTCCATGTGTTCCGACATCTCCGCCATGGTGACCTCCTCGGCCCACCATGAGGATCCGCGTAAGATAAGGCTTGCGTGCGTACCCTTCCGCGGCGGGGCGTGGCCCGCGGAACGGGCGGCCTAGAACTCGAAGAGGCCCGGGATCTCGTCGCGCCGCAGCCGGCCGAGCGGGTGGCGCCTCTCCGCGAGCCGCAGCCGCTCCGCCATGAGGGCGTCCACGCGGGACTCCTCGAACGGCTCGAACGAACCCATCCCCATCTCCCGCACGATTGCGTCCGACTCCTTCGGGTAACGGCTCAGGAGGTTCGAGAGGGTCATGGACCCCGCGATCCCGCGGGACGGCTGGGCGACGAGTCGCTCGATGTCGAGGAGGTCCCGCACGTACGTTTCGTCGGGTTCGTACGCCCGCTCGAACAGGGCCCGGCGCACGAACCGGGTCCGCGGTGTCATCTCGTCCATCGTGTCCACCCTCGTGGCTCCGGCGCAGCAGGTCGCTCCTCTTAAAGGGTTGGGACCGATTCTCACGTCAGTCGGCGAAATGTTCGGCGCGTGTCGAAGGGTCACGGGTCCCCGCAGTCCCGCGTGAAGCCGCACCGGCGGCAGATCACCTTGCACCGCACCTCGAACGTGGGGCCCCCGCAGACGTCGCACGGCTCGGGTCCATCCGTTGTCGACGCGCTGGCATCCGTGCCGCGCTGCGCCCGTGCGTCCTGGGCCGCCATCGTCGCCTACCGGCGTCCCTTGCGCTTCCTCGCCGGCTTCGCTCGCCGCGTCGACGTCTTCGGACGGCGGGGCGTCGCCTTCGCCTTCGGGGCGGCCTTGGGGGCGACCTTCGGGGCGGGCCTCGCGGGGACCTTCGGTCCGTCCTTCGCGGCGGCCTTCGCGGCCTCGTAGCTCTTCCGGATCCAGGGCACGAGGGGCTCGAGGTCCTCCGGCTTCATTGCGGGGACGTGCGACCATTTCGTCGCGGCCCGTCCCGGCTCCGGGGCGAACGGACCCGCTCGGAACAACTTCGCGAGCTCGGCCCGATCCGCCCACTCGAGCTGCGTCAAGACGACCCCGTGGGTCGCGACGAACGCGAACAGCTTCCCGTCTGCGTCGAAGCACGGACAGCCGAACATGACGCCCGCGTGCACGCCGGGCCAGTCCCTCACCCGGGCCTCGAGCCCGTCCCGGACGGGGCCCATCGTCGCGGGATCGTAGTACCGGCCCATGTCACCCCTCCTCCCGGATCGCGTCCCCCACGCGGATCATCCCTTCCGTGAGGATGTCGGCCCGCAGGCCGCCCCGGTGGACGAACGCGGGCAGGACGCGCGGCTCCCCCGCGAGGCGGGCCATGTGGGCGCACGGCTCGCACAGCCGCGTCCCGACGAGACGCACCTCCCCGACCGTGAACGTCCGCCCGACGAGGTCGTTCAGCGACACGCCGCGCGTCACGACGTTCCGTCGGGTCAGGCCCGCCTCGATCCGAAGGCCCTCCTCGCGCGCGACGGCCTCGATGGCCTCCGACTCGATCAAGGTGACCTGGCGGCCCGTCCCGGGCCGGTCCGAGTACGTGCCCGCCTTCGCGAAGTACCGATCCCCCTCGAGGCCGCGGCCCGGGACCGCTCGCACTTCGGGCACGGAGAGGGCCGGGGCTTCCGCCGCGGGGGCGATGTGGATCGAGACGACCGACGCGCGGTCCATGGGATTCCGTGGGGGAGGATGCGCTCCGCGGCTATGAGGCCTGCGACCCGCGCCTCAGCGGAACGGGTGGCCGCAGAAGAAGCAGAACATGTTCTCCGCGTTCACGGCGGTCCCGCACGAGGGGCACGTCTTCTTCGTGGGGGCCAACGGCGCGGGGGCGGGCGTCGGGGCGGGGGTCACGGGTTGCGCGTACGTGGGCGGCGCGTACCGCGGTTGCGCGGGCGCGGGCTGGACGGCCATCGGCTGGACGTAGGCGGGCTGGGCGGGCGCCTGGACGGGCGGCGCGGGAGGCGGCCCGGGCGCGGGCGCGTACACGTACTGCACGGCGGGCGGCATGGCGACCCTCCGGGCGTACGCGGCGCGCCGGCGGCGCGCGCGGCGCTGGGGGAGGAACGCGACGATCGCCGCGAGGGCGATCACGAACATCGCGAGGTACAGGAGGTTCGACGACAGGAGGTCGTACAGGGCCTGGACGAACTCGGGGAGGGTCGAGACGGCCACGGAGAGCTCCTGGGACTCGAAGCGCTGGCTCGTGCCGTTCACGGTCACGTCCGCGGCGACGCGGAAGTATAGGATCGAGGCGCCCTCGGGCATGCGCAGGCTCGCGTCCGAGTACTGCTGCCACGTCGTCCCGCTTTGGGACGCCGTCGCGTTGCCGAGCGAGCCGGGTGCGGTCCCCCACTCCACGTGGGTGTTCGTGACGGGCAGGCCCGTGGGCCCGAGGACGGACCAGCCGATCGGGATCGCGGAGCTCCGCGCGACCACAGACGGGCGCGAGTTCACGGAGATGAGCGGCCGGTTCAGGGCGTTCACGAGGTTCCAATAGTTCACTTCGCCCCAGCCGTAATTCGTGTTGTAGCGCGAGCCGATTGGGGCGGCCGTCTCGTTCAGGATGTTCCAGACCTCGAGGTTCGTGAGCCTCGGCTCGAGAGACCACAGGAGGGCCGCGGCCGCGCTCACGAACGGGGCCGCGAGGCTCGTCCCGCTCAGGGCGTGGGCGTTGTCGTTCGAGGTCAGGGTCCAGATGTCCGTCCCCGGGGCCGAGATGTCCAGCCCGGTCCCGTAGTTCGAGTAGGAGGCCCGGGACCCGTCCGAGTCGAGGGCCGCGACGGAGACGACGTTCGCGAGGCGGGCCGGGAAGTCGAGGGCCGGGTCCCCGATGTTGTCCCCGCCGCCGTTCCCCGCGGCCGCGACGATCAGGGCGCCCCGCGAGAACGCGTAGTTGATCGCGAGCTGCATGTCCGTCGGGCCGCCGAACGTGTCGTTCGTCCCGAGGGACAGGTTGATCACGTTGGCCCCGCGGTCCGCGGCCCAGCGGATCGCCTGGGAGGCGTTGAATGAGGTACCCTCCCCGTTCGAGCCGAGCGCGCGCAGGGCCATCACGCTGACCTGGGCGGCCCCCGCGATGTCGTCCCGGTTGTCCGTGAGGGCCCCGATCACGCCCGCCACGCCCGTCCCGTGGAACGTCCCGCCCGTCGAGTCCTCGTCCATCGGGTTCGTGTCCCCGTCGATGAAGTCGTACCCGTGCGTGCCGTCCGTGTTCGTCCACATGTTCGCGCCGATGTCCTCGTGGGTCCACCAGACCCCCGTGTCCACGACGGCCACGAGCACGCTCGGGTCCCCGAGCTCGACGTCCCACGCGAGGGGGGCGTCCACGTGGGGGAGGCCCCACTGGAGCGGGTACAGGAAGTCGTTCGGGGTGAGGGACGCGAAGAGGGGGAAGCCCGACAGGACGGCCGGCTCCGCGGCCGCGGGGGCCGTCGTCAGGACGAGGGCGGACAGGACAAACCCGACGAGGGCGAGAACGCCCGCCCGATGGTTCCGGCTCGACGACGAGAAGGGGACATGCAACGGGGGGAGCCTCCGGGCGAGCCTCGGCGAGGCGTCACCCTGGTTATTTCCACCGGTCCCTCTTAAACGTAACCGTACGGTTGTCAACGCTGCGCATGAGTCCGTTTGCGGCCAATCCTTTTTGGGGAGGAACTCCGTGGGCTCCCCATGTCCACGCCGGATCGGCCCGTCGCAATCGTGACGGGCGCCTCCTCGGGGATCGGACGCGCGACGGCCCTCCTGTTCGCCTCGTCCGGGTATCGGGTGTTCGCGACCGTGCGGACCTCGGGGGCCGAGGAGTCCCTCCGGGCTGCGGCCTCTGACCACCACATCGAGGTCGTCCGGCTCGACATGGCGGACGAGGCCGCGGTCGCCCGGGTCGCCCGCGAAATCCTGGCCCGCGCGGGCCGCGTGGACGTCCTCGTGAACAACGCGGGGTTCGCGCAGATCGGCTCCGCGGAGGACCTGTCGCCCGACGAAATCCGACGGCAGTTCCAGGTCAACCTGTTCGGCCCGATTCAGCTCGCCCGGGAGGTCCTCCCGGCCATGCGGGCCCGCGGCCACGGCCGGATCGTGAACGTGTCGAGCCTCGCGGGACTCACGAGCGTGCCGCTCATGGGCGCGTACTGCGCGTCGAAGTCTGCCCTCGAGGCGTTCAGCGACGCGATGCGCGTGGAGGCGAAGCCGTTCGGCGTGCGGGTCATCGTCGTGGAGCCCGGCCCCGTGCGGACCGAGTTCCAGCGCGCGGCCCTCGCGAACGGCAGGCGGGTCCTCGAGTCTCCGAGCCCGTACGCGGCCGTGTACCGGAGCTATGTGGACGGCGGCTTCGAGACAGACGGCGGGGCGACCCCCGAGCAGGTCGCCCGGACGATCCTCCGGGCCGTGCGCGCGAGGAGGCCACGGGCCCGGTATCGACCGAGGCTCGTGGACGGCCTCATGGCCCTGTTCGCGTCGATCACCCCGCGGATCGCGATCGATTGGGTCCTCGTCCGGTGGATGGGCGTCGAAGGGGTCACGGCGAAGCGGTAGCCGACGGGGCGACGCGCGGCCGGTCCGCCAGGTCGGGCGTCGCCGCGGCCTCCACGGTCGCCGGGTGAGGAGAAAGGTTGGGGACGGCCGGGACCGGCCGGCCGTCCCTGAGGCCGCGGGGTCAGCGCACCGTGAAGGTGGCGAGCATCCCCGCGTCGATGTGGTCGTTCACGTGGCAGTGGTACAGCCACGTCCCCACGTTGTCGGGCACCATGTCCGCGATCTTCATGCTCGCGGGCAGGAGCTCCGCGATGTCCGTCCGCATGCCCATCACGACGACGGTCTGGCCGTGCCAATGGGGCGTGTGCAGGTCCACCTCGGTCCCCATCCCGAGGAGGTACCACCGGACCCGCTCGAACCGGTCCATCACGAGGCCCGGCAGGTTCCCGAACACGTAGCCGTTGATCGAGTGCATCAGGTTCGACTCGACGAACGCGTCATCCTCCATGAGATCCTCGATGAACGACTCGCGGTTGCTCGGGCTCATCTTGGGCCACCACTTCGCGATCACGTACGTCTCGATGTTCTGGCGCAGGTACGGGCTCCGGTTCTCGTCGAACACGGTGAACATCGTGACGAACTCCCGGTCCACGTCCATGGGCACGGCGTCGGGCGCGGCCGAACCCCGGCGCGCGATGATCATGGAGCCGATGAGGCCCGCGTTCGTGTCCCCCGGCTCATCCACGTGGGAGTGGTACATCCACAGGATCGAGGATCCGTCCATGGGACCGGGTCCGGCGCGCTCCGGCACGGGCCACGTGTACGTGTGGGTCTGACCCGGCCCGACGAGGTCGTCGGCCTTCAGGGTCGTGCCGTCCGCGTAGGGCGCGCCCTCCGAGTCCTTCAGGTAGAACACCCCGTGGGGGTGGACGCTGAACGGGAACCGCGCGTTGTTCTTGAACACGACGACGATCGTGTCCCCGACCGCGGCCCGGATGAGCGGCCCGAGGGTCCCCAGGTGGGCCCACGCCGGCGGGACCGGCTTGAGGGTCGTGAACGTCCCGTCCGTGTACTCCCGGTACAGGGCCTTCACGTACGTGCTCCCGATCGAGTACGCCGTGTTCTCGACGAACACGTCCTCATGGTCTCCGAACGGCTCCCCCGAGATCCCGTTGTATCCGAGAGGGGCGTAGTCCCACTCGACCTCGTCCGCGGCCATGTAGTACGTCCGCGTCGTGCCCGGCGGCACGGAGGTCGCGGCCATCCACGCAAGCGGCCCCGCGAGGACGGCCACCGCGATCGCAATCGCGATGAATCCAGCTCGTCTCTTCGATCGACTCCGATCTTTCGTCATCCTGTCACAACCGTGGGAGGGTCCGCCCGCAGACCGAGCACGGGTCGCTCCCCCCGCCCGCGGACCGGTCTCGGACATTCCCGCCCACGGACCGTCCGGTGCGGAGGACCTACTTGGGGCCCGCGTCGTTGTTGTATATTCGATTATGCGAGGGCGCGAATGGTCGCACGCGGCCCGGAGGCCATCCTGATGTAGGGATGCCGCGTTCCCCGGGCCCGTCCGGATGCGCGCGATCCTGTTCCGACGGTTCGGCGGCCCCGAGGTCCTCGAGGAGGGCGAGCTCCCCGCCCCGTCGCCCCGCCCGGGCGAGGTGCGCCTGAGGGTCCTCGCGGTCGCACTTAACCACCTGGACGTGTGGTGCCGCTCGGACCCCTCCGAGATCCCGATGCCCCACGTGGGCGGGTCCGACGTCGTGGGGGTCGTGGACGCAGCGAGCCGGGGCGTCGCGTTGCGCCCGGGGACCCGAGGCGTCCTCAATCCCTCCCTATGGTGCGGCCGATGCGTCCCGTGCCGGGGAGGCGAGGAGGCCTTGTGCGACTCCTTCGGGATCCTCGGCTCCGAGACGAACGGGGCCCTCGCGGAGTACGTCGTCGCGCCGGCCCGGAACTTCGTCCGGGTGCCCGCCTCCCTCCCGGACACGGTCGCGGCCGCGTACCCTCTCACGGCCCTCACCGCGTACCGGATGCTCGCGACGAAGGGAAGGCTCCGGCGAGGCGAGACGGTCCTCGTGCACGGCGCGGGCGGCGGGCTCTCTTCCATCGCGATTCAGATTGCCCGGGCCTTGGGCGGCCGGGTCCTCGCCACGACCCGAGGTCCCGAGAAGGTCGCGAAGGCGAGGCGGCTCGGGGCGCACGTCGTGATCGACCGGGAGCGGGAGGACGTCCTGGAACGCGCGAAGGCGGCCACGAAGGGGCGAGGCGTGGACCTCGTGATCGAGAATGTCGGCGAGGCCACGTTCCGCACGTCCGTGGCGGCCCTGCGAAGGGGAGGGCGGATCGTGACCGCGGGGGCCACGACGGGCGGCGATTTCCCCGTCCCGATCGGGGACGTGTACTGGAACCAAAAGGAGATCCTCGGGTCCACGATGGGCGGCCCGCGGGAATTCGCGGCCGTATCCCGATTGGTGTTCTCGGGGAAGGTGCGCCCCGCAATCGACCGGGTCGAACCCCTCACCGCGGCGAACGTGCGGCGAGGTCACGAGGCCCTCGAGGCGGGGACCCAGTTCGGGAAGATCCTGTTCCGCGTCACGTAGGGCCCCGGCTGGGTCCGGACGGACCGGGCTCCCGCTCGGGTCGGAGGCCCCGGAGCCCTTCCGTGGGCGGGCCTACGCGGCGTCGACCGCGGCCGCGGCGTCGAGCAAGCCGTCACCCGTCGCGACGAGGAACGCGTCGTCCCAGACGTTCGGGTTGAAGCCGCTCATCGCCGCGTTCACCTCGCGGTACGACCCGCTCGAAGGCACCGGGATCGCCGTGTCCGCGAAGATCTGCTCGATCTGGGCCGCCGTGAGGCTCGGGTTCGCCTCGAGCATCAAGGCCACGACCCCGGCCGTGTGGGGCGCGGAGAAGCTCGTCCCGCTGATGAACGCGTACTGGGGCGGCACCGCGTCGAACGACGAAATGGGGTCCGACGGGTTGTTCGACAGGGAGCCGCAGGCGCCCTGGAACGTCGGGATCCCGTTCGAGCACGGGAACGGCAACAGGACCCGCCGACCCGGAGAGAGGACGTCGAGATCCTGCACGCAGGGCACGTCCCCCTCGCACATGAAGTTCGCCGCACGGGTCTGGTTCTCTCGGCTGCTGAAGGACACGATGAACACCTCGTTCCCGGAGGCGGCGCCCTCGGACGGGTCCATGCTGAACCACCACGTGTTGTCCGGGTCCGCAGGCAGGACGCCCGACGCGGGCTGCCCGAACGAGCCGTTGTAGCCGATCGCGCCCGCGGAGATGACCTTCGGGTACGCGCCCGGCCAGCCCATCCCGGCGTTCCCGCTGTTCCCGGCGCTCGCGACGACCACGACGCCCGCCGCGACCGCCCGGTTGATCGAGGCCTCCAAAGCCCGGCTCGGGCTGCCCCCGCCGAGGCTCATGTTGATCACGACACGGCTGCCTTTCAGAGGTCCGTCCGTCACGAGGAACGTCACGTAGTCGATCCCCGCGATGATCATCGAGAAGAACCCGAATCCCGGGTCGCTCAGCACCTTGACGGGGATGATCGTGGCGCCCGGGGCGGCCCCGCGGACCATGACGTCCGCCTGCGCGTCGCCCGTCACGGGCTCCGCGAGGATCCCGCCCTCCGCGCGGTCGTCCTGGAGCCGGTACCCGACGATCGTCGCGGCGACCGCGGTCCCATGGCCGCCCGTGTCGAACTGCCACTGGGTCGGGTTCACGGCCGCGTTCGAGCCCGTGAAGCCCCGCCCGAGGTCCGTCGCGACCCGCTCCTCCGGAAGGAAGTCCCGCCAGTTCGCGATGAGGCCCGTGTCGAGCACGGCCACGTAGACGCCCGCGCCCGTCACGGAGACGTCGCCGGCCTCCGCGTTGATCAGGTCGAGGTTGTACGTGTGATCGATCGCCGGACCGACCGCGGGAAGCTCCATCGAGACCGCGTCCGCGAAGACCGGACCGTCCGAGTACACCGCGCGGACGAACCGGAGGGATTCGACCATCCCGAGCTTCTGGGGGGAGATCGAGATTGCGGCGCCGGGCAGGTATCGGTACGAGAACGTGACCGTGGCCCCGAGCTGCTTGAGCTGTTGGGCGTCCGCCGCCGTCAAGGGCGCCCCCGTCACGAGGATATACGACTGCTTCTGTCCGCCCCCGGGCGCCGCGACCGCGACGATCGCGGTCGACGCGAGGAGCCCGGACGCGATGGCTAGCACAAGGACTGCACGGAGTACATTCGAATTCACGGAACCCTCCCCGTACGACGGACAAGCGCGAAGCCCGTCTTAACGCTTTTCCGGAATGTGTTCTCGGTCTCGAGAACAGGACGGACCCGCGGGCGGCCGTGCTCTAGAGCCGTTTCGCGAGCTGGGCGACCTTCCCGCTCGCTCCCCCCTTGATTGGCGCGCCGTGCCCGACGATCAGGTCCTCGAAGTGGAACGCGGCGATCTTCTTGATCGATTCGCGATGCTGCTTCGGGTCGACGTTGTACTTGTCGTCCATCGGACCGAGGGAACCCTCGTTCCGCATCGTGTCCCCCGCGATCAGGAGGGACCGCGTCTCGTCGAGGAGGGCGATTGAGCCGCGCGTGTGGCCCGGCCCGAAGATGACCCGCAGGCCGTCGTGGACCTGCCCGTCCTCGAGGAGCACATCCACGGGGGTCCCCGGGTGGCGCTGCACGCCGGGCGGGCCGTCGTATGTCGTCCGGCGGGCGATGAAGTCCGCCTCGATCCGGTGGGCCGCGACCTTTGCGGGAGAGTCCTTCTTGATCGTCGCGAGGCCCCCTACGTGGTCCGGGTGCGTGTGCGTGATGAAGATGGTTCCGATGTCTTTCGGCTTCACCTTCGCCTTCGCGAGGCCGTCGAGGACTCCCTTCGCGTCCGCCTCGGCGCCCGTGTCGATCAGGACGAGCCGATCGTCCACGACGAGGGTCGTCGACGCGTACGTCTCGAACACGTGCACGCCCTTCAGGAATTCCATCGCCTGCACCCCGGTCGAGCAGGGGTTCACCTGCCTTATGCCTTTCCCCGGAGGTCGGGCGGCACCGCGGGGAGGACATCCCATCGCGCATGAAGACGCCGGGAGTCTTGTCCCGGGTGGCCGTACCGCATGCGGAGGAGCGTCGGGCCGTCATCCCGCCGCAGGTCCCGGGAATCCGTCTGGGAGCGCCGCGAATTCCCATTCACCATTCAGACTATCGGGGCCGATACCAAGGGGGCAAGAGCCAAGTAGGGTCTCGGCGGGTCGCGTCACGCCTCCCGAGCTTATGCGGCAGGAACGTCCCAAATCGTGTCAGCGGCCACCGAGTGCACGGGAGACGGACACACGCGCGTTCGGAGCGGATAGCGGAGGCACAACGTGAAGATTCGGTCGCGATTGACGTTCACGTTCCTCCTGATTGCGCTCATCCCGCTCGTCTCGGGGAGCGTCCTTGCGTTCACCGTCTCGGAACGAGCTCTCACCGAACAGGTGCTCAACCAGCTTTCCTCCGTGTCGTCCATCCAGGCCTCCCGCATCGATGGCATCCTGGATCAGAACCTTGAGCGGCTGAACCTGGTCACGAGCCGGACCCAGCTGCGGATCACACTGGAGAACTACACGAGGGATCCGAGGCCCGAGTACGTGGATCGGATGAACCTGATCATTCTCGACGCGAAAGCGCCGGTCGGCGACTTCGAGGAGATTTCCGTCCTCACCCTCAACGGAAGCGTCGTCGCGTCCACGAATCCCGCAGCGATCGGGACAAACTACTCGGGCGAAGAAATTTTCGCACGGGGACAGATCGAAAACGTGACGGACCTCATTTTCCTGGACATCGATCGGACGGTGAAACTCCACCTTGCGGGTCCCCTCATTCTGAGCGACCAGCTCATCGGCGTCCTCGTAATCAGGTCGTCGGTCGCGACGATCGCGGCGTCGGTCCAGGACTACTCCGGGCTCGGCCGGACCGGGGAGACGACCCTAGCCCGAAAGGATGGGGATGGGGATGGGCTCTACCTGATGCCCCTTCGATTCGATCCCTTCGCGGCCTTGAACCGTTCCGTGTCCCGAAACGACTCGACCTCGCCGACCATTCGAGCCTTGTCGGGTACGGTCGGCGTTTTCACCGACACGGTCGATTATCGGGGCGTGCCGGTCTTGGTCGCCACGGAGTACATCGAGGAGGCCGACTGGGGGCTGACGGTCAAGATCGACCGTGAGGAAGCGTTCGCTCCCGTGGTCCAGCTCCAGGGGTTCCTGATCGTGGTGATCGCAGCCTCTTCCATCGCCGTGGTCCTCGTCTCCCTCCTGCTCGGACGGTCGATCACGCGTCCGATCCTGCAGCTCACAGAGGCGGCTACGCGATTGAGGAACGAGGAAGCCTCCGCCCGGGCGGACGTCCTGACGAACGACGAGATCGGGAGTCTGGCGCAGACCTTCAACGAGATGGCAGGACACCTTGCGGACGCCCGAACCCACCTCGAGACGAAGATCCTCGAACTGGCCCGCTCGAACACGGACCTTTCCCAGTTTGCGTATGTCGCGTCCCATGACCTTCAGGAACCTCTCCGCATGGTCACGAGTTACGTTCAGCTTCTCGAACGCAGATACAAAGGCCGGCTCGACCGGGACGCAGACGAGTTCATTGCCTATGCCGTGGAAGGGGCGACGCGAATGCAGACCCTCATCAACGATCTCCTCAGCTTCTCCCGGGTAGGCACCCAGGGAAAGAAACTCGAGCCGACCGAGTCCGGGACCGTGCTCGAACAAGCCCTCAGGAATCTGCATACGTCCATCGAGGAGGCCCACGCCGTGATCACGAGCGATCCGCTGCCCGTGGTCCTCGCGGACCGGACCCAGGTCCTCCAGCTGTTCCAGAACCTAGTGAGCAACGCAATCAAGTTCCGAGGCCGGGATCCCCCCCGAATCCACGTCGCCGCGAACCGACGGGCCCAGGAGTGGGTCTTCTTCGTGCGAGACAACGGGATTGGGATTGACCCGAAGTTCCACGAACGGATCTTCGTCATCTTCCAGCGTCTTCACGGCCGCGCGGAGTACCCCGGCACCGGCGTGGGACTCGCGATCTGCAAGAAGATCGTGGATCGTCACGGCGGCCGGATCTGGGTCGAATCGGCGGTCGGCGACGGATCGACGTTTTTCTTCACGATGCCTGTCGTCGAACCTGCTCTCGAGCCGTCTCGCGTCGGCGAGGCGTCCCCGAAGCCCGACTCCCGCTCCTACGAGGACGAACATGTCCCGCCTGAGTTGCCCCGTTGATAATCAAACCGTTCGCATTATGAAGCGGCTGGACGGGTGCAGACACGGTTCCTAGGGAGCCGGATCGATGAGCCCTGAAGCGATTGGCGGGGTGACGGGGCGGAACTCGCGGGCAGGCGATGCCGCTGCAAAGGCGTCTGGATCCGGCGGGCGAACCTGGACGCCTGATGAACCCGACCCAGGGGACTCGGTGAGCGGCAGGCCGATTGAGATCCTGTATGTCGAGGACAACCCCGCGGATGTGCGACTGACCATCGAGGCTCTGAAGGAGCACAAGGTCCGGAACCGGCTCACCGTGGTCCCAGATGGTGAACAAGCGATGCAGTTCCTCCACCGCGCGGGCAGGTACGCGAAAGCCGCGCGTCCGGACCTCATCCTGTTGGACCTGAACCTGCCCCGGATGGACGGTCGCGAGGTCCTCGGGGAAGTCAAGGCGGATCCCGACCTGAGGCGCATCCCCGTCGTCGTGATCACGTCTTCCCAGGCCGAGCAGGACATTGTCCGCACGTACGACCTGCACGCGAACTGCTACGTCACAAAGCCCGTCGATCTCTCGCGTTTTCTCGAAGTCGTGAAGAGCATCGAGGGTTTCTGGCTCACGGTCGTGACTTTGCCGCCCAAGGGGTAACCAGGATGTCGATCCGTCCCGCCACCATTCTCCTCGTGGAAGACAATCCCGGAGATGCGACCCTCATCCGGGAGGAGCTGAGGGACGAGGCCGGCGAGGCTTTCCGCCTGGTCCATGCAGATCGCCTTTCCGCCGCGATCGACCGCCTCCGGGAGGGCCCGGTTGACGCGGTGCTTCTGGACCTCGGATTGCCCGACAGCCGAGGTCTGGAGACTTTTCTCGGAATTCGAACGCAGACAAAGGAGATCCCCATCGTGGTCCTGTCGGGGCTCGATGACGAGGCCCTCGCCCTCGAGGCCGTTCACCAGGGCGCGCAAGACTACCTTGTGAAAGGGAATGCCCGAGGCGCCCTCCTTGTACGTTCCCTTCGGTATGCGATTGAGCGACAACAACTCGTCTCCCAGCTCCTCGAGAGCGTGACGAGCCGGAAAGCTGCCGAGGACGCGCTCCGGAAGAACCAGACGACCCACCTGTGGCAGTCCATCTTCGCGATCCTCGGGTCCGGCGGCTCTCCGATCCTGTTCAAGGCGGGAGCCGAGGCCGGGACCCACACGTTCGATTTCATCCGGTCCGAGTGGGAGCCGCGGAACGAGGCAGAGCTCATCCGAGGTCTCCAGGAGTATCTCCGGTCCGCGGAGGTCTGCGAGGTCGAAGACTGGAGCGTGGATCGGGCGGGCCGGAGCGTCTCGGTCCGGTCCAAGCGGAACTTCGAGACCCTCGCCCTCCAGGGCGGCAGCCGAGAGCCCGTCTGCCACTTCCTGCGGGGCATGATCTCGGGCATCTCGGAGCGAATGCTGGGAATCGAGGACCTCGTGTGCGACGAGCTCACGTGCGAAGCGAAAGGTGACGAGGTGTGCCAATTTGCCGTTCGGCGCATGTTCCGGTAGGCGGCGGAGAGGCGGGAACCCCGGCCCATGATCGTCGAGCCTCCGCGTGGAGATCTCAAGTCGCAGCTCGAGGAACTCCTGGAGCAGGCGCGCCGCTCGACCCTCTGTCAATCGATCGCCCTAGCCCGGAGGGACGGTCTCGTGATCGTGCATCGGCTCCAAGCGGGGATCGATCCGCGGCTCGCTGCTGCGATGGCGGCGGCGACGGTCGGCGCGGCGACATCCGCGGCGGCCGAACTGAGGAAGGGGAAGGTCCACCGTGTGATTGTCGAGTGCGACGAGGGGACGATCATCGCGATGGACGCGGGGCCGGACGCGCTCGTACTGGGCCTGTACGATAAGCAGGCGAACCTCGGTTTGGCGATTCACGGACTCGGCCGGATGGCACGGAGCATTGCCGAGATCCTGACAGGGTGGTGACGGCGTTGTGTGCCAACAGGAACGAACGGTGGGCTGGTTTCGTGGACCGGATGGCGCTCGACGAGAACGGCATCCTCGTCGTCGAGTACGCGCGCACGCTCATCGTTCCCGCGGCGCTGTTCCAGCATCTCCAGGAGGCGGGCGAGCGATTCCTGGGCCGCGGCTGGGTCGGGATCGCCTATTCGGCCGGGGAGGACCTCGGCCGAACCGTCGCCGAAGCGATGCGGATGGTCGCGGGCCTCGGGGCCCCGCCCGAGGCCGTCCTGCAGACGGTCTTCGACAGCGCGCAGCTCCGAGGGTTCGGGCCGGTCCAGATTCTGGACCTCGACATCCCCGGCGGGCGGGGCACGATACGGTACCTGGCCTGCCCGTTCGATGCGGTCCCGGGCGCGAAGGCCCGCGTCGCATGCCCGCTCTCCGCCGGATTCGTCGCGGGCGTGTTCGGCGCGTTGCGAGGCAAACCCGTCCTCGTCGAGGAGGTCGCCTGCATCTCGAAGGGCGATCCCTACTGCGACTGCACCGCCTCCCCCGGCCGCGAATAGCGCGCGGGCAAGTTCGGCGACCGTCCGCGGACCCGAGACTTCAAGGATTCGGCCACACGTCCGGGAGGCCTTGGATCCCGTCCGGGAAAGGTTCGTCGCTCGCGTGAAGGCCATTGACCCGTTGTTCAAGCGCGGGGATTTGAAGGCCTTCTGGCCCGCGCTCCGTGCCTTGATTGGCATCGCCGTGGACCGCGCGGACCTGTCCAAGAAGAAGTCCCACTACCTCGCGAGCCTGGCCGCGCGCTCGTTGCACCGCGGCGACGCGGGGTCCGCGATCGCGTTCCTCGATCTCGCCGACCAGTCGGTGGACGTTGCCCACCTGACCCCGTTCCTCCTCCGGGAACGAAGGGAGCTGCGGGTCCGGGCGGAGGACGCGCGGCGGTCCCGCCCGCCGGACCCGTGATTCCGTTCATCCTGGCCGACCCGTGAGGACGGGACGGACGCCGATCAGCCCGCCGAGGAACCCGAGGGCCGTGAGGCCGAAGCCCGCGAAGATCAGGAGGTGGGGCGCGGCGAAGATCGATTCGCCCGCCTCCTTCACGATCTCGTGGACGTAGAAGTCCCAGCCGAGACCCGTCGTCGTGGTCGCCAGCCCCAGGCCCATCAGAGCCATCGCGCTCCGCAGCCGCGCGATCGCGCGGCGCGGGATGTTCACGAGGTCCGTCGTCATGGACGTCACCGGGTCTCCGTTCGACGTGGAGGGCCATGAGGGAATACGTCCCGCGGGCTAGCTCCGCGGGTCGGACCTAGGCCTCTGGCGGGCGCGCGGTTCTTATGGGCCGGCGCCATTCCCGCGGCCGGTCATGCCCATGGCGATCCCCGACGCGCTCGCGAAGGTCGACTCCCTCTCCGAGAAAGCCCTCGAGCTCCTGAAGGAGTACTGCCGGTTCCCGTCCATCTCAGCGAAGAACCAGGCCCAGTCCGAGACGGCCGCGTTCGTGCGGCGCATCCTCTCGGAGAACGGCTTCGAAGCCCGCGAGGTCCCGACCGTCGGCGGTCCGAACGTCGTGTTCGGGGAGCTGCACGTGGACGACCGGAAGCCGACCCTCCTCATGTACGAGCACTACGACGTCCAGCCCGTCGACCCGCTCGACGAGTGGAAGCGGGATCCGTTCGACCCCGCGATCGAGGACGGCAAGTTCTA
>DATETY010000030.1:0-28195 GCA_035283365.1 Thermoplasmata archaeon
TCGTCGCCCGTGGGCGTCGTGGCCCACGAGTTCGGGCACGATCTCGGATTGCCGGACCTGTACGACACGGACGACAGCTCGGACGGCGCGGGGGTGTGGGACATCATGGCGGGCGGCTCCTGGAACGGCTTCCCCGCGGGCACGTCCCCGGCCCACATGAGCGCCTGGTCCCTCTTCCGGCTCGGCTGGATCACCCCAGTGCCCGTGTCGGCGGCCCTCGTGGGCACGTCGATCCCCGCAATCGAGTCCTCGGGTCGGGCGTACAGCCTCTCCGTCTCGGGCACCCTCGGACGCGAGTACTTCCTCGTGGAGAACCGCCAGCCCATCGGGTTCGACGCCGGGCTCCCGGGGAGCGGCCTCCTGATCTGGCACATCGACGATTCGCGCGGGACGAACGACGACGACCTCCGGCGCCTCGTCGACCTCGAGGAGGCGGACGAAGGCGCCACGGGGGACCGTCCCACGGACCCGGAGGATGCGTGGCGGTCCACGTCGCTCGGCTGGGGTCCCGAGACGACCCCGAGCAGCCGCGCGTACAGCGGGGTCGCGACGGGGTGGCGCGTCCGGGAGGTGTCCGCGACCGGGAGCCCGATGACCGCGACGATCGCGCGGGACGTCCAGCGGGACGTCGGGATCACGGAGATCCGCGCGGCCTTCGCCGTCGCGGTTGGGACGGACGTGCCCGTGACGGTCGTCGCGAGGAACGACGGGACCCGCGCGGAGAACGTGACCCTGGCCGCCCGCGTGTACCGGGACGCGCTGGATCCCGCGGCGCTCGTCCACGAGGCGTCGATGGCCCAATCGATCGGTGCGCAGAGCTCCATGTCGTTCGGCCTCACGTTCAACGCGAGCGCGATCGGCCGCTACCTGATCCATGCGTCGGTGGACCTCGCGGGGGACGAGATCCCGACGAACAACGAGCGGGTCGCCCATGTGAACGCAGACCGCTTCCAGTTCCGCGACGACGTCGAGGCGGGGAACGCGGGCTGGACCCTCGACGGGGACGTGAACGACCTCCACCGGTGGCGGATCGTCGCGGACGCGGACGAGGACGGCGCGTCCCACAGCCCGGACCACGCGTGGCGGTTCGGCTACGTGTCGACCCTGCTCCCGACCCTGTTCCCGCCCGAGTGGCACACCCTCACGTCTCCCGCGATCCCCGTGCCCGGGTTCCCCGCCCACCTCGTCTTCTACCACCGGTACGACCTGTGGGGCCGGACCGTCGACACCCTCCCGATCAACCTCTCGGACAGCGACCGGGCCCGCGTCGAGCTGAGCGTGAACGGCGGGCCGTGGGCCCTCCTCGTCGAGTACACGGGCCGGGACCTCGCGTGGCGCGGCGTGAGCGTGAACCTGTCCGCCTACGTGACGGGCCCCGCGTCCCTTCGAGTGCGGTTCAACGCGAGCTCGGCGGCCATGCCCGAGTCGGGGGGATGGTGGGTCGACGACGTGATGATCGCGGAGCGGGGGCTGGGCCGAGCCGTCGTCCTCCTCCCGGCCCCGGGGCCGTATCCCGCGCCCGCGGGCGGGACCGCACGGTTCGACCTGAAGGTCGTGAACGTGGGCGACTTCGACGAGCCGTTCGAGTTCCTCGTGACGAACCCGGGTGAGGGCTTCCGCGTGCGGGTCGAGTCGGACGCGGGCCTCGCGGACCTGGACGGCTTCCTCGTGCGCCTCGCCCCGGACCAGGACGCGGCCCTCCGGGTCGTCGTGGACGTCCCGGCGGGCGCCGCGGCGGGGCCCTGGACGGGGTCCATCACGGTCCGCTCCCGCGGCGACCTCGCGGTCTCCACGTTGATCCTGTTCGAGATCGCCGTGGGGGATCTGCCGTTCTACCTGAACCCGACGTTCCTCCTGGCCGTCGGGATCGCGGGCGCGATCGCGATCGTGGCCGCGATCGGGATCGGCGTGGCGCGGAAGCGGCGACGTCCGCGGACCTGAGGCAAAGGGTTATCCCGCGCCTCGCGGGTCCATCCGGCGTGTTCGTGGTCCACGAGCTCCTCCGCCGCGGGGCCGTCGAGGAACGCGCATACCAGGTGAACATCGCCCGCGCGTGCCTCGAGCGCTCGACCCTCGTCGTCCTGCCGACGGGGATGGGCAAGACGGTCGTCGCGGCGATGGCCATCGCGGAGACCTTGCGACGCCGCGGTGGAAAGGTCCTGTTCCTCGCCCCGACGAAGCCCCTCGTCGAGCAACACGCCGCGTCCCTGCGGGACCTCCTCGTCGTGGAACGGATCGCCCTCTTCACGGGCGAGGCGACCTCGCCCGAGGAGCGGGACCTCCTGTGGCGGGAGAACAAGATCGTCGTGTCGACCCCGCAGGTGATCCGGAACGATGTGAGGGCCGAGCGCTTCACCCTCGACGACGTGAGCCTGATCGTCTTCGACGAGGCCCACCGGGCCGTCGGGGACTACGCGTACGTCGACGTGGCGGCCGCATACCGGGAGGTGCCTGGCCGGCTCGTCCTCGGGATGACCGCGTCCCCCGGCGCGAGCGCGGAGAAGATCCTCGAGGTGTGCGGGCACCTCGGGATCACGGCGGTCGAGATCCGCACGGAATCTGACGCGGACGTCGTGCCGTACGTCCACGAGCTCCAGGTGGACAAGGTCCCCGTGGACGCGCCCGACGTCGCGAAGGAGATCCGGGCCCTCCTCGAGGTCGTGTTCGACGAGCAGGTCGAGCGCCTCAAGAAGGTCGGGTTCCTCGCGGGCAAGCCGAGGCCGACCCTGAAGGACCTCCTCGCGGTCGGGGACGAGGCCCGCGAGAGGCTCGACGCGGGGACGAAGGACGGCCGGATGTACGGCGCGATGACGGCCCAGGCCATCGCGATGAAGGCGAACCACGCGATCGAGCTCGCGGAGACCCAGGGGCTCGGGTCCGTCCGTTCGTACTTCGAGAAGATGGAGGCCGACGCGAGGTCCAAGGCGGACGTCCAGTTCCTCAAGCACGCGAAGGTCGTCCAGGCCATGCGGCTCGCCCGGGAGACGGACGTCGAGCACCCGAAGCTCGCGAAGACCGCGTGGATCGTGCGCGAGGAGCTCCTGCGCAAGCCGGACGCGAAGATCATCGTGTTCGCGCACTACCGGGAGACGGCGGACCGGGTCACGAAGGAGCTCGAGCGGATCCCGGGTGTGCGGCCCGTTCGGTTCGTCGGGCAGGCGTCCCGCGGGGAGGACATCGGCCTGTCCCAGAAGGCGCAGGTCGAGATCCTGGACCGGTTCCGGGCCGGCACGGTGAACGTGATCGTCGCGACGTCCATCGGGGAGGAGGGACTCGACATCCCGCAGGTCGATCTCGTCGTGTTCTACGAGCCCGTGCCCTCCGAGATCCGGACGATCCAGCGGCGCGGCCGCACGGGCCGGAGCGCGGCGGGGCGCGTCGTGATGCTCGTGACGCGGGACACGCGGGACGAGGCGTACTTCTACAGCGCGCGACGGAAAGAGCGGAAGATGCACGTCGAGCTCGACCGCCTGAGGCGGGAGCTGCGGCAGCGGATCTTCGTCGGGGAACCGGGAGGCGAGACGTTCGTCGCGGCCGCGCCGGAAGCCCGCATCGAATCGATGCGCCTCGAGGCGGAGGGACGCGATGCGGAGGCCGCGTCGGACCGGGAGGCCCGGGCGAGGCGGGACGCCTCGAGGAAGGGTCAGCTCACGTTCGAGGACTTCTGAGTTCGTTTTATACGCCCCGAGCGGATGCACTGCCGCGGAAGGCCGTCCATGATCCGCTGCCCGGAGTGCGACTGGGAGCTCGAGGAGACGGACGAGGTGTGCCCGAACTGCGGGACGATCCTCGCGGACTATGGGGACGAGGACTCCGGGGAGTTCGAGGCGTAGCGGTCAGGGTCCGAACAGGCTGCGCCCCGCCCCGCGGAGGAACTCCCGAAAGCCGCCCGTGGGGGCGGGGATCTCCCCGCGCACGACCTCTCCCGAGGCCGCGTCGAGGACGATCGGGTACGTCTTCTCGCCGTACGCGTACGACCCGAACCACAGGGGCGCATGGAGGAACTCGACGTCTTTCACGTCGACCTGGGTGCGAGCCTCCTCGACGACGTCCACGAGGTCCTTGAGCAGCTCCCGCTGGTGGGCCTCCACTTGCTCCCGCGCGATGCGGCCCGCCTCGTCCTCGTCGATCTCCGCGTTCAGGAAGCGCGCCTCCCGGATCATCGACGCCGTGTCGAAGGGCGCCTTGTGCGCCAGGGGAAGCTTGTACTCGCGGACGGGGAACTCGCCCGATCGCCGGCCGAGCACCTTCCAGAAGTAGTCCCGCTCGAGGGTCCCCGTCCGCCGCTCGTTCGTGCCCGTCCGCGTGAGCACCCCGGCGTACGCGGTCGTCGCATCGACCTCGAACACGTAGAACGGCACGTAGACGCACTCGAGGGCGAGGAGCCTCGACGCGGCCCGGAGGTCGTCCGGCTTCAGGACGCCGCCTGCCATCCATGAGCGGATCGCGGCCTCCGCGCCCGCCCGGTCGAGACGGTGGGCGAGCATCCCGTGACGCAGGACGAACGGGCGGTCGCCCCGGAAGCGCGACGCGGTGCCGCAGTACGGACACGTGACGATCGCGGTCCCCACCGCGATGTCGAGAGGGCCGCCGCATTTCGGGCAGTTGATCGACTCGACGAGCTCGGGCATGCCGACGCAATGCTCATGGGTCCCTCGAATATAGCCGTTTTCGTGGGTTCCCTCAATGCCCTCCGCCGCGGGAGCGCCCTCACGGTCCTCCTCGTGTTCGGCTTCCTCACGGTGCTCCTCCTGGTCATCCTCGTGATCGTCGATTTCGTCCTGTCGAGCCGAGCGTTCCCAGGGGCCCTGTGGATCGTCTTCCTGATCGGACTGTCCTTCATCGTCCTCCAGTGGGCGATCTCCCCCTGGATCGTCCGCCTCGCGATCCGCGGGCGGTCCCGCGTGACCCCCGAGTCGAACCCCTGGCTGTACGGGACCGTCCACGAGCTCGCGACCCAGGCCGGCGTGCCGGCGCCGCGGACCTGGACGACCGCGGACCGCGGTCCCAACGCGTTCGTCTTCGGCCGGACGATCGGCTCGTCCGAGCTCGTCGTGACGGCCGGCCTGCTCGCGGAGCTGAACCAGGAGGAGATCCGGGCCGTCCTCGCGCACGAGGTCGGCCACCTGCGCCACCGGGATGTGATCATCATGACGTTCGCCTCGTCCGTGCCCCTCCTGGCGTACATCCTCGCGCGGGGAGGGTTCGAGCTCCTCCGGGGATCGGGCCGCGCGCGGAGCCGGGGGAAGGGCGCGGGCCAGGCGATCCTCGTCGCGATCCTCGTCGCGGTACTCTCCTATGCCGTGTACCTCGTCACGCAGCTCCTCGTCCTCCACCTGTCCCGCACCCGCGAGTACTACGCGGACGCGTACAGCGCGGCCGCCACGCGGGACCCCCATCTCCTCGCGTCGGCCCTGACGAAGATCGCCTTCGGCCTCTCTCTGGCCCGGCGGGATTCGGAGCCGTCGGGCCTCCGCGCCTTCTACATCGGAGACCCCGTGAAGGCGTCCCAGGACTACGGGACCTTGCGGGAGCGGATGGCCCAGTACGACATCGACCGGGACGGCCAGATCGACGCGTACGAGCTCGAGAAGGCCCTCGAGCACGAGCGGCGGAATCCGTGGTCCCGGGCCAATGAACTGTTCGCAACCCACCCGCCCACGTACAAGCGGATCCTCATGCTCGAGCAGCTCGAGGAGGAGATCAAGCGGGGCGGGCTGCCGACGAACGTGTATCAGTTCGTCTGACCGGGCCCGTCACGGCGTGAGCCGGCGTTGCGCGCGGCGCATCGCGTCCGCCTCGCCCTCCCGGGTCATCATGTAGATGCCGGCGAGGGCCGCGACGGTGAGCACGGAGAGGACGATCGCCCAGACGAGCTTCGTGAACTCTCCGTCCTGGTTCGAGAAGATGGACGCGTAGAACCCGCCCACGGAGATCGCGAAGAACGCCCCCGCGAGGGGACGGAGGATCGTGCGGTTCGCGGTCGCGGCGTACAGGATGTAGAACCCCAGGGCGAAGATCGCGGACACGAGCCCGATCCACCAGAGCCGCGTGTCGAAGTCCCCGGAGAACACGAGGAGGATGTATCCGTAGATCGCCGCGAGGACGAACGTCCCGATCGCGGCGATCGCGATCAGGACGACGGACGAGAGGCGGAGCATGGGCGGCTTCATCTCAGGCGGAGAAGGCGGCTGCAAGGACGTTCAGCTCCCGTGGACTCGAAGTGATGAGTGCTCGGCTCTTAGATGTTGGGGTGGAATCCCTTCGTCCGTTCTCCATGGAGCCGCGGCTACGTCTTGATCGGCTTGCCGCACTCCGGGCAGAACTTCATGTTCCCCGGGGCCTCGTGGCCGTCCGGGCACTTGACCGTCTGGGCCGAGCCGCACTCCCCGCAGAACTTGAGGCCGGGCGGGACGGGCTTGCCGCACTTCACGCACGGCTTGCCGGTCGCGGTCGTGTCCGCGCCGCAGTTCCCGCAGTACTTCATGCTCACGGGGTTGTTCGTGCCGCACTTCGGACACGGCTTGACCTGCTGCTGGGTCGAGGGCTGCATCGCCTGGGGAATCTGCTGGGCCATCCCGTAGCCCATCCCGATCCCCGCGCCGAGGCCGAGGCCCGCGCCGGCCGCGCCCCCGGCGGGGTTCTGGGCCGCGTCGCGCAGCGCGTCCGCCACGGCGAACTGCTGGTACGCGGCCGTGTTCGCCCGCCCGAGGATCTTCGCGGACGACATCTTCTCGACGGCCGCCTTGACGGTCTCGGGGAGGGGGATGTTCAGGCCCGCGAGCTGGAGGATCTCGACCCCCAGGTTCGCGAAGTGGGGCTTCGAGTTCGCGAGGGTGCCCTGTTCGATGTCGTTCAGGCTCGCTGCGAGCTGGGTGACCTTGAGGCCGTTCGCCTTCATCTTGCCCATCGTCACGTTGAGCTGCTTCATGAGCTCGTCCTTGATCCGGTCCTCGACCTCCGCGGAGGTCGCGGCGCCGAACGTGCCGACGAACTGGTTGATGAAGATCTCGGCATCCCGGATCCGGTACCGGAACTCTCCGAAGGCCCGGAGCTGGATCATGTCGAAATCGGGGTCCTCGAACAGGAACGGCTCCTTGGAGCCGAACTTCCCGTCGAAGATCCGCTTCTGGAGGTAGAACACCTCGGCCTGCTGGACGACGCCCGACAGGGCCTGGATCAGGCGGCCCAGGATGGGCGCGTTCTGGGACGTCAGCGCGTAGCGGTCCGGGCGGTCCAGGTACGCGAGGACCTTCCCGTCCCGATAGAACACCGCGGTCTCGTCCTCCCGGACGACGATGTTGTCGTTCATCCGGACGTTGCGCGGGACCTTCCACATGATGTTGTTGCGCTTGAACTGGTCATCCCAGGCGATCGTCATCGCGCCGACGATGCCTTCCTGCCGTCCCGCCGTCTGGTCCGTCCGTCGCCCGCCACCGAAGAAGAATGCCACCGGAATCATCGATCTCACCGCACCTGGGTGCCCGTGACCGCGGCGGTCCGTTGCTTCCACGCGGACTCGAACGCCTTCACGGCCTCGTTGAACGCCTTCATGGATGCCTCGAACGACTTGCCGTCGCTCGCGTCCCGGATCATCGGGACGACCGCGGCGGCCTTGTCGAGGGACATGAGCATAGCGTAGTCGTACTCATAAAGCCTGTCGAGCTCCGTCTCCTCGATCCGGATCGTCGCGCTGATCCCCGAGTACCCGCCCTCCGCGTGGCGGACCTTCGCCTCGATCCCCTCGAGGGTGAAGATCGCGTTCCCGATCGGGCTCAGGCCGGTCGTCTTGCCCTCCATGGCCATCCCGTCGCGGATCGTCTCGAGCTCCCCGCGGACGCCCTTGACCTGGTCCGAGAGCTGGATCCGGAGGATGTTGTCCGCCGCGCGGATGTCCTCGCGCCGCCGGTACCCGGCGTAGCCGGGGATCATCAGCTGGATCTTCTTCAACAGGCCGCGGTCGGCCTCGACTCGCTCACGGATGTCGGGCATGCGTGGTCACTCCGGGGTCGCGCTCCGATTTCCCTCGCTCGTATTTGAGGGTTCCTTACTCATTGTCGTTTCCGTCGACCTATTTGGGGGTATCGTCGGAATGCCTCGGGCCTCCCGGATCACCACAGCGCGAAGGCGGGCCGCTCGCCGTCCATCACCTGGCCCGAGTGGCCGTCGATGAGGATGTACATGGGCTTGCCCTTGTGGGCGTACTCCATGAACCAGACGGGGGCGTGGAGCAGCTCGCCGTCCACCGTGTTCGGGTACGCCTGGAACGACTCGAGCGTGTCGACGCGGCGCTTCGCCTCCTTCTCCGCGAACTTGTGACCGAGGGCGCCGGCCTGCTGCTTCGCCTCCGCCTCGGAGACGTCGCCCGACATGACCTCGACCCCGCCCGTGCGGCGCTTGTCGAACGCCATCTTGTTCTGCACCTGGAACTGGAAGCCGTCGTCCGGCTGGAACTTCGTGTAGCCGCGCACCGCGACGACCGGGATGTTGTACTGCATCTGGATCCGGTCCCGCACCCGGACGACCTGAGGCTGGCTCACGGTCACGCTCCGCCCCTGGTTGCGCGCGTTCGCCGCGGCGGCCGCCGCGGCCACGTTGAGGGCAAGGGCCGCGAAGCCCGCCGCCTTCTGCGCGCCCGTGGAGCCGCGGACGGCCATCCCCGCGCCCGTCCCCTTCGTGCCCGTGAAATCCGCGACCACGGAGGTCGGGATGACCCAGTACGGGACGTACTTGAGGCTCACGGTCCCGAGGTCGGCGCGCTCCGCGACCTTCCGGCGCAAGACGCCCTTGTTGAGCCACTTGCCGCCCGCATCGAGGGCCTGCTCGTTCTGGATCCGGCTGTCGAGCATGAAGTGCTTCTGGAACACCTGGGCCCCCGCGACGCCCATCGTCGTCACGGCGCCGCAGTAGTCGCACACGACGAGGGCCATCCCCGTCGCGGGGTTCATGGGCGCTCCGCACGAGCTGCATTTGAGGCTCTGGGGCAGCGGGGGCGGGGCCGCGGCCGAGCCCGACGGGGCCATGGTCTGGCCTCCCGGGTAGCCGGGCGCGACGGGCGCCGTCGGCACGCCGGGCGCGACGCCCGGGGCAGGGCCCGCGGCGGCGCCCTGGCGTCCGCCGCAGAAGTTGCAGAAGACTGCGCCGTCCGCGATCTGTTTCCCACAGTGCTGGCAGAACAGGGAGAGGCCTCCGAGGTTTCGACGGGGTGGATGGCTGCGTCGCCCTACTTAAGTATTGGGTTTCGAGTTTCGTCGATGAGACTTTCCCTCCATGGCGGGGAGGCGAGGCGCGAACGTACCGCCGCCTGATTCTCGTGGCGCGCGTTTGAAGTAGGAGCCGCGTCGTGGCCGCCTCGGATGGCCCACCGCAGCGCGCCGGGGGCGGGCCCATGAAGGCCGGCGGCCCCATGAAGGGGGGTGGCCCGCTCGGCCTCGACGGCACGACGATGATGCTCCTCGGCGGCTTCGTCCTCCTGTTCGGGATGTTCCCGCTCGCCTTCCTCTGGTTCGAGACGACGTTCGTCGTCCTCTGCCTGCCCACGACGATCCTGCCGGGGGCCGTGGTCCTCGCATGGGGCGCGATCGTGTACAGGCGGGAGCAGCACCTCGCGGAGTTCGCGTCGTGGCTCAAGGCCTATCGACGGGAGAAGGTCGACGAGCTCGCGCGCCGGTACGGCAAGTCGCGGTACGAGTTCGAGCGGCTCCTCGGGAAGGCGATCGACCGCGGGCTCGTGAACGCGGTGATCGACCGGTCCGCGGACGAGTATGTGTCGAAGGACGTCGAGGCCCCGACGATCTTCGTCGGCCGGTGCCCGGAGTGCGGCGGGGACGTGAACAAGTGGGCGTTCCCCGAAGAAATGTGGACGTGCCCGTACTGCAGCCAGTCCGTGACGACCCACGCGGCCTGACCGACGCGCCCGGCCACCCGAGGATGCGCACGGCCGACGGACGCGGCGCGCGAGGGACGCCACACTTATATAGCACGTGGATTTTAGAGCGCCCTCTATCGGACGAGGTCCCCACGTGGCCCGCGGTCTCTTCGCAGCGCGCAAACTCAAGGACGACCGGCAGAAGCACCGCTGGTCGGACCGGTATTACAAGCGTCGGGTCCAGCACCTCAAGGAGAAGTCGGACCCCCTCGAGGGGGCCGCGCAGGCGCGCGGGATCGTCCTCGAGAAGGTCGCGATCGAGGCGAAACAGCCCAACTCCGCGTTGCGGAAGTGCGTGAAGGTCCAGCTCATCAAGAACGGCCGGCAGATCACCGCGTTCGCGGTCGGCGACGGCGCGATCAACTTCATCGACGAGCACGACGAGGTCCTCGTGGAAGGGATCGGCGGGCGGATGGGTCGCTCGTACGGGGACATCCCCGGAGTCCGGTACAAGGTGATTAAGGTGAACAACGTCTCACTCGACGAGCTCGTGCGCGGGCGCAAGGAGAAGCCCGTGAGGTGACCGGGTGGAGGATCCCGAGCCGCCCGAGAATCCGGAGACGCCTGAGGCCCCCGAGCCTCCTGCGCCGGACGTGCAGCCGTCCACCCCGTCTGTGGAGTCGCCGCCGGCCGAGACCCCGCCAGCCGAAGGTGCCGAGGCCGGCGAGGCGGCCGTCGAAGCGGCCCCTGAGGCGAAGCCCAAGAAGGAGGCGAAGAAGCCTCGAAAGCGGCTCCCGTACCAGATGAAGCTCTTCGAGAAGTACGACCTCGCGGAGGTCGTCGTGCACGACGCGGGCCTCGCGAAGTACATCAACCTCTCTCCGATCGTGATCCCGCACACGGGGGGCCGCTGGGCCAACAAACCGTTCGGCCGCGCGAAGACGAACGTCGTGGAACGGCTCATCAACAACATGATGCGGACGGAGGATTACACCGGGAAGAAGTCGAAGTCGTTCCGCGTCGTCCGCGCGGCGTTCTCGATCATCGAGAAGCGAGCGGGGCGCAACCCCGTGCAGGTGCTCGTGGACGCGCTCGAGAAGGCGGCGCCCCGCGAGGAGATCACCCGCCTCCGGTTCGGCGGCATCTCCGTGCCGCGGGCCGTCGACATCTCGCCGTCGCGGAGGCTCGACATGGCGATCCGGGCGATCTGCACGGGCGCGGTCCAGGCCACGTTCAAGAACCGCAAGCCCGTCGAGGAGTGCCTCGCCGACGAGATCCTGAACGCGGCGAAGGGCGACATGCAGAGCCAGGCGATCGCGAAGAAGGAAGAGCTCGAGCGGGTCGCGTCGTCCGCGCGCTGACCACGCTCAGTCCGGCACTTCGATGTCGTGCATCGGCGCGTACTGCTGCGCCCCGAGGACGTCCGCGTCGGAGAAGTTGCCCGACGGGATGGGCCGGAGCAACGACACCTTGATCGCGTTCCCCGGGGCGTAGTACACAACGTCCGTGATCGTCGCGGGGTCCACTCGGTACAGGGCCGCGATCGTCTCCCGGGTGATCACGTTCGCCTTCACGACCCGCTCGTACGTTGCCCGGTCGTCGAACACGACGTCGAGGGCGATCATGAACGGCCCCACGTTCTTGGAACGGATCACGCGGGCGAGCTCGCTCAGCCGGACCGCCGTCATCCCACCTGGACGGTCTCCGTCGCGTACGGCTCGAGCGGGTCCGGGCTCGGGAACAGGTGGTAGAGGGAAAACTCGTACGCGGGGCCGACGTTCCACGTCCAGGGGGAATACGTGGGTGCGATGTTCCCCGAGGACGACTTGAGCTTCGGGCTGCCGTACGAGAAAATCGTCATGAGCATGAGGTCCGTGACGGCCGCTGCGTTTTCCTGATCGTCCGCGACGACGTCGATCATGAGCCCGACCTCGTGGCCCGGGACGGGGATGGGCTCCATGCTCTTCATCACCGCGTCCCGCCCGAACACGTGGTACGCGATTCGGTAGCTCTCGCGCGGCAGGCGGCGCACCTGGTCCCCGACCGTCTTCTCCGCGTCGCGGACGATCGCATCGAGGTACCGAAGCGTGGTGGGCCCGCGGATCCCCGCGAGGGCGACGGATCGGTATCCGATCTGACGGGCCGCCTCGACCTTGAGCTTGTACGGTCCGGGGATCCACTTCGAGCCCTTCACGCGGACCGTCCGCTCGTCGGCCTGCTCGTACGTTGTATCCGTGGACTCCGTCACGCCGCCCGGACCGGGTTCGCGGAACGGGTCCCGCCGCTCGTATAGGGAATGGGCGCTCACGCTCGCGACGGTCGCCCGCCTCCGCGGGTCCGTTGGGAAGACGGTGAACGAGTCGTCTTCCATGCGTGCGACCATCGTGGTGAAGCCGAACGACGGGCTCGCGGAGACGCCCGCGCACTCGAGGATCTTCCCCATGTGGAGGGCGAGGCCCTTCTCGTACCCCTCCCGGACCGGGAGGGCTGCAAAGATCGCGTCGTCGCAGCAGCGGCCCGCGATAATCACCTCGGAGCCACGGTCCAGGGACGCGATGAGGGGCTCGACGCCCATCTGCGCGACCGCGTACGTGCTCTGCTCGATCGCCTCCTCCGTCGCGGGCGGGGCTCCGTCCAGGCTCTCGAGCTCGCCTCGCTCGAAGTGATGGAGGAGGACATGGAGCGGGACGTCCGCGTAGATCACGTCCATCTCGAACCGGAGGCCCTTCTCCTCCGCGACCTCGTGGATGATGCGGAGGGTCCACTCCACGTGGGGCCGTGCCCCGTTCCCACCCGCGGTCCCGACGATGCAGGGCACGCCGAGTTCCCGGGAAGCTTCCAGGATCATCTCGAGGTCCCGCTTCGCCGCGATCCGCGAGACGTGTGGGGCCGCGGCCCCCAGGTAGTACGGACCGGGGTCCGTGGAGCCCATGTCGGCGCCGATAAGATCCGGGTCAAGTTTCAGAGCCGCGCGGAACGCTTCCCGGTCTGTTGGGCCGAGCCCGATGCAGGCGGTCGGCGAGACGATCGTCAGCGGACGCATGTCGGTTGCCCGGGTTCAACATGAGAACCGCGTAATAAGTATTTGCCTCGCGATATTGCGCGGATCGATGCAGGGCGAGAGGTCGCGCGGCATCGCGCGAGGAGCGATTTCACAGGGCCGACCGAAGGTTTAATTAGGCACGCTCCGGTGCGACTGCATCTCCTAGGAATTCGCCGCCAGGTGGCCGTTGCATGGGACGCAAGGAAGACAACATCAAGAAGGCAGAGACCCTCGTCCACCGGAAGGAACAAATCCGGAACATCGGGACCGCGGCACACATCGATCATGGAAAGTGCCTGGACGGAAAGTCCCGCATCTTGTTCGAAGCGCGGTGGGTACGGGCCTCCGAGCTGTTCGAACGTTTTGCTCGCGAACCCCTCTCCCGCAAGACCCCGGACGAAGAAGTGCACGACCTCCGCAATCTCAATCTCTCGATTACGTGTCTTGACCAACGCACACAGAAGTTCGTTCAGGGCAAGTTGACCCACGCGTGGAAACTGAAAACCTCGAAACCCCTCATCCGCGTAACGCTGCTGAGCCGGGAGTCAATAGCCACGACGCCCGAGCACCGGTTCCTGGTCTGGCGAGATGTTGGGCTCCACGAGGTCGCCGCGGGAGAGCTGCGAATGGATGACATGATTGTCGTCCGAACTTCTCGGTCCCTTCGTGAAATCCTGAGACGGACATTGGACAGGACTTGGATCCCAGTCTCCGGCTCTGGTTCTAGGTCGGTTGCCGTTCAGGCCCAGCGCATCAATCTCATCAATGGCGATCTGGCGGCGCTCCCGGTCACCGAGATCGGGTATGAGACCGCAGAGTACGTCTACGATTTCACGGTCGAACCTCACCACAATTTCGTTGCCGAAGGCATCGTGGTCCACAATACGACCCTGAGCGACTCCCTCATCGCCGGCGCGGGGATGATCTCCCAGGACCTTGCGGGCACACAGCTGTTCATGGACTTCGACGAACAGGAGCAGGCCCGCGGGATCACGATCAACGCGGCGATCGCGTCCATGGTCCACGAGCACGAGGGCCACGAGTTCCTGATCAACCTGATCGACACCCCGGGCCACGTGGACTTCGGCGGGGACGTCACTCGGGCGATGCGCGCGATCGACGGGGTGATCATCCTCGTGGACGCGGTCGAGGGGATCATGCCGCAGACGGAAACGGTCATCCGCCAGGCGCTCAAGGAGCGCGTGAAGCCCGTCCTGTTCATCAACAAGGTGGACCGCCTCGTGAACGAGCTCAAGATCAGCCCGGAGCAGATGCAGCAACGTTTCACGAAGATCATCACGGAGGTCAACGCGCGGATCCGGAAGCTCCTCCCGGACGACCTGAAGGACATGTGGTCCCTCAACGTGGAGGCGGGCACCGTCGCATTCGGGAGCGCGTTCCACAAGTGGGCCCTCTCCGTGCCGTACATGAAGCGCTCCTCGATCACGTTCCGGGACGTGTACAAGCACTGCCAGGAGGGGACGATGAAGGAGCTCGCGAAGAAGGCGCCCCTCCACTCCGTCGTCCTGAGCATGGTGATCCGGCACCTCCCGAACCCGCTCGACGCCCAGCGCATCCGGATCCCGATCGTCTGGAAGGGGGACCTCGAGTCTCGGGTCGGGAAGGCGATGATGGTCGTGGACGAGAACGGCCCCGTCGGGTTCATGGTCACGAAGATCATCGTGGACCCCCAGGCCGGCGAGGTCGCCGCGGGCCGCCTGTTCTCCGGGAAGATCCGCCGCGGCCAGGAGCTGTGGGTCATCGGGATGCCGAAGCCCCAGCGCGCGCAGACGGTCGCGATGATCGTCGGGCCGGACCGCATCCCCGTCGAGGAGATCGACGCGGGCAATGTGGTCGCCGTGGTCGGGCTCCGGGATGCGATCGCGGGGTCGTCCGTGAGCGACGACAAGGACATGCAGCCGTTCGAGAAGATCGTGCACTACTCGGACCCCGTCGTGACCGTCGCGATCGAGGCGAAGTCGACCGCGGACCTCCCGAAGCTCGTCGAGGTCCTGCGGCTCATCGCGAAGGCGGACCCGAGCATCCAGGTGGAGATCAACCAGGAGACGGGGGAACACCTGATCTCCGGGATGGGGGAGCTCCACCTCGAGATCACGATCTATCGGGTCCAGAACGAGCACAAGGTGCCCGTGTCGACGAGCACCCCGATCGTCGTGTACCGGGAGTGCGTCGCGCGGCCCGGCGGACCGTTCGAGGGGAAGTCCCCGAACAAGCACAACCGGTTCTACATGGAGGTCGAGGCCCTCGAGCCCGGGGTCCTCGCGGCGATCCGCGCCGGGGAGATCGCCTCCGGGCAGAGGATCAAGGACGCGAAGGCCCTCCAGAAGAAGCTCGAGGAACTCGGGATGCCTCGGGACGACGCGAAGAACGTCGTCTGGATCCAGGACACGAACATGCTCATCGACGGCACGAGGGGGATCCAGTACCTCCACGAGACGATGGAACTCATCAAGGAGGCGTACATCGAGGCGATGAACCGCGGGCCCCTCGCGGCCGAGAAGGGGATGGCCATCAAGGTCCGCCTCGTGGACGCGAAGCTCCACGAGGACTCGGTCCATCGCGGGCCCGCCCAGGTCATCCCGGCCGCGCGGAGCGCGATCTACGGCGCGATGTGCCAGGGCGGCCGGATCCTCCTCGAGCCCGTGCAGAAGGTGTTCATCAACGTGCCCCAGGACTACATGGGCTCCGCGATCGGGGACGTCCAGAGCCGCCGAGGCGTGATCGAGGACATCACGCAGGAAGGCGAAGCGACGATCATCCAGGCCAAGGCGCCCGTCGCGGAGATGTTCGGCTTCGCGTCTGCGATCCGCTCTGCGACCCAGGGCCGCGCCCTCTGGTCCACGGAGAACAGCGGGTACGAGCCCGTGCCGAATCAGCTCCAAGGCGAAGTGGTCCGGGGGATCCGCACGAGGAAGGGCCTGCCGCCCGAGCCATACGACGAGTCGTACTACGCGGCGTGACGCGTTTTCTCGGAGAGAATCGGGATCGCGCGTTCCGCAAAGCACAAATACGACTGGATGATAAGGCACGGCCTACGGGGTATTCCACATGCCCGCCAAGCCGCACCTGAACGTCGTGTTCATCGGCCACGTCGACCACGGGAAGTCGACGACGGTCGGCCGGGTCCTGTTCGACACGGGGAGCATCGACCCCCACGAGCTCGAGAACCTGAAGAAGCTCGCGGAGCAGATGGGCAAGGCGACGTTCGAGTTCGCCTTCGTCATGGACCAGGTCAAGGAGGAGCGCGAGCGCGGCCTCACGATCGACGTCGCGCACAAGCGCTTTGACACGGACAAGTACTACTTCACGATCATCGACGCACCCGGCCATCGGGACTTCGTGAAGAACATGATCACGGGCACGTCCCAGGCGGACGCGGCCGTCCTCGTCGTGAGCGCCGCGGAGGGCGTCCAGACCCAGACGAAGGAACACGTGTTCCTGGCCCGCACCCTCGGGGTCCAGCAGATCATCGTCGCGGTGAACAAGATGGACGCGACGAAGCCCGCGTACGACGAGAAGCGGTTCAACGAGATCAAGGACGAGATGACGAAGCTCCTGAAGGGGGTCGGGTACCAGACGGACAAGATCCCGTTCGTCCCGCTCAGCGCGTACAAAGGGGACAACATCGTGAAGGCGTCCACCCATCTCGGTTGGTACAAGGGGAAGAGCCTCGTCGCGACGATGAACGAGCTCCAGGTGCCCGCGAAGCCGACGGACAAGCCCCTCCGCCTGCCCATCCAGGACGTCTACTCGATCACGGGCGCGGGGACCGTCCCCGTGGGCCGGGTCGAGACGGGCTTCCTGAAGGTCGGAATGAAGATCCACTTCATGCCCGCGGACAAGGTCGGCGAGGTCAAGTCGATCGAGATGCACCACGAGGCGATCCAGCAGGCGGAGCCCGGGGACAACGTCGGGTTCAACGTCCGCGGGGTGGACAGGAAGGACATCCGCCGCGGGGACGTCGCGGGGCCCGCGGACAACCCGCCTACCGTCGCGAAATCGTTCACCGCGCAGATCATCGTGCTCAACCACCCGTCCGTGATCACGGCGGGCTACACACCGGTCTTCCACGCGCACACGGCGCAGGTCGCGTGCACGTTCGAAGAGATCGTGAAGTCCCTGGATCCGAAGACGGGGGCGACGAAGCAGGAGAAGCCGGACTTCATCAAGACGGGCGACGCGGCGATCGTGAAGATCCGCCCGACGAAGCCCATGGTCATCGAGGCGTTCAAGGCGTTCCCCCAGATGGGCCGGTTCGCGATCCGCGACATGGGCCAGACCGTCGCGGCCGGGCAGGTCATCGACGTGGAGGCCGTGAAGCGGTGAACCCCCTTCCCCTTTTGTCCTCTCCTTTTGGTGATGAATGGCTCAAAAAGCCCGGATCTCTCTGAGCGGAACGGACCCGAAGAAGGTCGACAACGTCTGTTCGCAGATCAAGCTGATCAGCGAGCGCACGGGCGTCGCGATGTCCGGGCCCATCCCCCTCCCGACGAAGAGGCTCGTCGTGCCCGTACGCAAGTCCCCCGACGGGGAGGGGAGCGAGACGTGGGACCGCTGGGAAATGCGGATCCACAAGCGCCTCATCGACCTCGACGCGGACGAGCGCGCGCTCCGCCAGCTCATGCGCATCCAGGTCCCCGACGGCGTGAACATCGAGATCGTGCTGCGCTCGTGACGCGGGCGCGGAGAAGGCGGCCCGCCGCCGAGAACGGATGGGTTCGACGCCTCAATCCTGGATTCGCTTTCGCCGCCGCACTGCGTAGTATGCGGAGCCGACCGCGATCGCGCCGATGAGGGCCATCAGAATCCAGAACCAGTCGAGCGCGGTCACGCCGAGGGGTCCCGGTCCGGACGACCCCGCGCCGCCGTAGAGGAACGGCACGCCGGCCTCCGCCAGGTTGCCGGCCTTGTCCCACGCCCTCACGAGGACGTAGTGTGCTCCTTCTCCCGGCGTGGGCGAGAGACGGTGCGTGATTGCACCCGTCGTGAGGAGCGGCTCGCCGCCGTCGACCACGAGTTCCGTCTTCAGGATCCCGGAGAGCGCGTCCGAGGCGGTCCAGTTCACCTGGACGCCGCCATAGAGGGTCGCGCCCCGGCCGGGGTCCGTCACGCTCAGGGCGGGCGGGGTGCGGTCCACGGTCACGTTCGCGTCGGCCTCCGCGCGGTTCCCCGCGCGGTCCACGGCCACGACCCGGACCGTGTGCTTCCGTTCCTCCACCCCGTCGAACGTGAAGCCCGCGGCGGAGGGGATCGGCGGGGACGATCGGGCGACCTCCACGAGGCTCAGCTCGAAGCGGTCGATCCCGGAGACGTCGTCGCCGCCCGTCCAGAGGACGGAGAGGTCTTGACCGTTCGCGTACGAATCGGGGCGAGGCGAGACGATGGACACGTACGGCGCGCTCACGTCGACCCCGAAGGGCAGGGCCTCGACCGCGACGTTGCCCGCCGCATCGATCGCGGTCAGGACGACCACATGGCCGGCTTCCGCGAGGCCGGCGAACGCGTGCTCCGTCACGCTCCCCGCCAAGTCCAGCGGGGTCTGCGCGTCGATCCGGAGCCGAAGGGCCGCGATCCCAGCGCCCGAGTCGCCTGCAGACCATGCGACGGTCACGTCCCGAGAGTCCACGAAGCTCCCCCGGGCCGGACTCGTGATCGCGAGGGACGGAGCGTTCGGATCGTAGTGGAACGGGACGAACACGTCGACGACGTTCCCGGCCCGGTCCGACGCGCGCACGAAGACGAAGTGGTCGCCTTCCCCCGCGAGGTTGAGGTCCTTCGCGCCGCTCGCCTCCTTCGCGCCGACGGCCACGTCGAACGGCTCCGCGGCCCCGTCATCGAGGGCCGCCGTGACGGAGGCGAGGCCCGACACCGCATCCGTCGCGGTCCATCCGAGCGCGTTCCGATTCGTCCACGCACCGGGGGTCGGGGTCGCGATGAACAGCTGGGGCGCTCGCGTGTCGAGGGTCGTGGACGCCTTCACCCGGTTCGGCCCGGGCTCCCGCCAGTACCCGCGGTCCACGGATACCGTCGAGAACTCGTATTCGGCCTCGCCGCCGGCGAAAAACGAGTCGAAGCGGATGATCCCCTCGACCTTCGCGTCCGTCCCGAAGCCCCGGGCCCCATACCACCGGCCGTCCGGGTTCCACGGGGGCGCGTACAGAGACCAGTCCGCGGCGCCAGGGATCCGATAGAACAGCTCCGTCCAGAAGACCCCGCTCCCGCCCGCGGTCCCGTTCGCGCGGTACGCGATCGAGATGAGCGGATCCTTCGTGAACTCGGGGAGCGGGTCGATGCTCGAGTCAGGAGCTCGGGCCCCCGCTGCGTCCGCGAACGGGAACGGCAAGGGCACGAGCCCGAACGGGCCGAACGCGACGACCAGGAGGACCGCCAGGCCGCCGGCGGCGAGTGCGAGCGCTCTCCTCCTGGCCCTCGTCGGAACCCCTCGGAAGACCCAGAGGCCTGAACGTACAAATCCCTTATGGTCGGGGGCGGGCCTCGCGAAGGTATGTATTCAGACGATGGAATAAAAATGGGCCGTCGAGCCGCGCGGTGCGGACCCCTCGATCGGGAACGGCCCGAGGTGCGCGGGCGGAAAGCTTCAAGCCGGGTCGGACCGTGAGCCCGCCGTCGGGCCGGTAGATCAGCGGAAGATCGCCTGCTTTGCAAGCAGGAAGTCCTGGGTTCAAATCCCAGCCGGTCCATGCCTTCCCGTGGACGCGCCCCCGCTCGAGTCGGCCCCCGCGGCACCTGCGAGACCCCGGGTCCGGGACGCCTCGCGGCGCGACATCGCGGGGATCGTCGCGGCGGCCGCGACGTCGATCGCGGACGGCGAGGACGTCGGCTTCGGGACGACCGGATCCGGCGCGTCCTTCACGGATCCGGAGGCACTCGCGGCGGCCTGGGAGGAGCCCAACGTAGTGGGAGGACAGGAGGTCGTCGTCGCGGATCTCGACGGGACCGCGGTCGGATACGCGACCCTCGAGGACCGCGGCGAGGCCCTCGAACTCGTGAACATCGACGTGCGGGGCGACCTCCAGGGGCGCGGGATCGGCACCGCGATCGTGCGCTTCGTCGAGGAGCGGGCCCGCCGCGAGGCGAAGCGGGCCGTGACCCTCGGCACGAGCCGGAACGCGGAGGGCGTCGCGTGGAAGTCCCTCCCGTGGTGGCAGCACCTGGGCTACCGGGTGACGGGCGAGGAGGAGAACGCGTGGACCCGCGCGATCGGGCCCGGGACGCGAGAGATCCGCCTGCGGAAAGAGGTCGGCGAGGCGCGACCCCCGACGGACGACGTGGCGCTGCGGGACGTCCGCGAGGCCGACTTGGCCGTGTTCTTCGAGCACCAGCTCGACCCGGTCGCGGTCCGCACGGCCCCGTTCACGGCGAAGGACCCGGCGGACCGCCCCGCGTTCCTCGCGCACTGGGCCCGGATCCTCGGCGACCCGGACGTCACCGCGAGGACGGTCCTCGTGGGCGGCCTCCCGGTCGGCCACGTGGCGAGCTTCGTCCACGGGGGACGCCGGGAGGTCACGTACTGGATCGGGCGGGAACGCTGGGGGCGCGGGATCGCGACGCGCGCCCTCGCCGCGTTCCTCGCGACGGTCGAGACTCGCCGGCCCCTGTACGCCGCCGCCGCGGGGGACAATGTCGCGTCCCTCCGGGTCCTCGAGAAGTGCGGCTTCCGGATCGCGAGCCGCGGCCGCGGGTCCGCGAACGCCCGCGGGCAGGACATCGACGAGGTCCTCCTGGAGCTCGAGTAGGGGCCGTCGCCCTCGTCCGTTCCCTCTCCGCCCACCCGCGGGTCCTTCATGTACGGGGCCCGCGATGGCGCCCCGTGCGTTCGGCCCTCGTGCTCGCGGGCGGCGCCTCGAGCCGCTTCGGGCGGCCCAAGGCCCTCATCGAGTTCCGGGGCCGACCCATGATCGCATGGATCACGGACGTCGTGAGCCGTCACGCGGACGAGCTCCTCGTGTCCGTGGCCGACGCCGGGCAGGCAGACCTCGTCCGCGCGGCGGTGCCACGAGCCCTCGTCGTCCAGGATGAGGCCAAGGGGCGGGGACCCATCGAGGGGCTCGCGCGCGGGTTCGAGGCCGCCGCCGGAGAGCTCGTCCTCGTCGCGCCGTGCGACGCGCCCCTCCTTCGGCCCGCCCTGCACGATGCGCTCGTCACGGCCCTCGGGGACCACGAGGCCGCCGTGCCGCGAATCGAGGTGTTCGACCCCGTGCGCGCGGTGTACCGCCGCGAGGCCGCGGTGCGGGTCCTCCGCGAGGCCGCGGTCCCGTCGCCGTCGGCCCTCGTGGACCGCCTCCGGACCGTCGTGCTCGATGAGCCCGCGCTCCGGCTCGTGGACCCGGACCTGCGTTCGTTCCTGGACGTGAACGGACCCGAGGACCTCGCGCGGGCGAGCGCCTGGCCCGGCCCGTGACCGTCACGCGTCGACGATCCGGTGCGAGCCCGCGTACACGTTGAACCCGGTCCCGCGGGCGAAGCCGACGAGCGTCATGCCGAACGCCTTCGCGAGGTCGACCGCGAGGCTCGAGGGCGCTCCGACGGCCACGACGATGGGGAGCCCCGCGACCGCGGCCTTCTGGACGATCTCGAAGCTCGCGCGGCCGCTCACCGCGAGGAGCCGGTCATGGAGCGGGACGTGGCCTGCGAGGACCATCGCGCCCACCACCTTGTCCACCGCGTTGTGCCGGCCCACGTCCTCCCGCACGGCGTCGAGCCGGCCGTCCGCGTCGAACAGGCCCGCGGCATGGAGGCCGCCCGTCGCCGAGAACACCTCCTGCCGCTCCCGGAGCCGGTCGGGAAGGGACGGGATCACGGACCGCCGGACCGTCAGGCCGTCGGGCGGGATCGGGGCCGGGGCGAGGCTCCTCACCGCGTCGAGGGACGTCTTCCCGCACACCCCGCACGAGGACGTCGTGTAGAAGTGCCGCTCGAGCTTCGCGGCGTCCAGGCAGACGCCCTCGCGCAGGACCACGCTCACGATGTTGTACTCCTGGGCCACGTCGGGGCTCGTGCAGTACGCGACCCGGTCGAGGTCCGACTTCCCGCGGAGGATCCCCTCGCCGTACAGGAAGCCCACCGCGAGCTCGAAGTCGTTCCCGGGCGTGCGCATCGTGACGCTGAGGCTCCGCTCGACCTCCTCGCTGCCCTCGACCGCGACGACCCGGATCTCCATGGGCTCCTCCGTCGCGAGGACGTCGGCCGCCTCGTCCACCCGGTCCGCCCGCACGCGGCGCACCCAGGCGGACGTCGTCCGGCCCGCCGCGCGGCTCATCGGGGCGCCTCCTCGTCCGGCGCGATCCGGACGAGGGCGTTGTAGTCGGGCATCTCGCAGACGGGGTCCACGACGCCGCGTCGGATGAGGCTGTTCGATTCCGGCCAGTACAGCTGGACGTTCCGCGGCCGGATCGGCACGAAGCGGCACGCGCCATGGAACGTCCCGAGGTCGTTCGACACGACGACCGGCGCGCCCTCCCGCAGTCCGAGGGACGCGGCGTCCTGGGCGCTCATCAGGACGTCGTGGCGACGCGCCCCGAAGAACGGGTCTCTCTCCGCCTGGACCATCGAGTTGAACTGCTTCCCCCGACGCGTGCTCAGGAGGAACATCCCGGCCGGGATCGCGAGGTCCGGGGGTCGGAGGGGCGTGAAGCGGGCCCGCCCGTCCGGCGTCGGGAACACGGCGCCCTCGCACAGCCGCGGACCCCCGTACTGGAACGCATCGCCCTTCGCGCGGAGGTGCTGGATCCCGTCGTACGCGGGGACCGCACGGGCGATCTCGGCCCGGATCTCGGACGCGTCATCGAAGTGGATCAGGTCCCTCGCCTCGGGTCGCACGCGCTCCGCGAGGTCCATGAAGATCTCCCACTCGGGCCGCGCCTCGCCGATCGCGTGGCCGGGGATCTCCGGGGAGAAGTACACCCGGCGCTCCGTGGACGTCTCCGTGCCGCCCCCCCGCTGCTCGTACCGGGTCTGGGCGGGGAGCAGGACGACCGCGTCCGCCGGGTCGACGAGCATGGAGGTCGTCACGACGAGGTCCTGGTGCACGCGGAGGGGCACGCGCCCCAGGGCCTCCTCCACGTACGCGGGCTCGGGCAGCGTCTCGAGGAAGTTCCCGCCCGCCATGTGGAGCACGTCCAGGGCGCCCGCGTGGGCCGCGTCGATCATCCCGACGGACGTGAGGCCGTGCGTCGTGGGCGGCCGGAACCCCCAGATCGCCTCGAACCGGTCCGCGCTCGCCTCGTTCGCGGGGAAGCCGAGGCCGTACGCGGCGGGCTGCGCGCCCATCTCGGAGCCGCCCTGCACCCCGCTGTGCCCGCGGATCGGCATGAGGCCGGCTTTCTCCCGGCCCACGTTCCCGCGGGCCAGGGCCAGGTTCACGATCGCCTTCACGTTGTCCACGCCGAACCGGTGCTGGGTGATCCCCATGGACCACACGAGGATCGCGCTCCGGGCCTCCGAGTACAGGCGGGCGAAGTCGAGCATCCGCGCGCGCGTCGCGCCGCTCTGAGCCTCCAGGAGGTCCCACGGCTGGTCCGCGAGGGCCGTCCGAAGGGCGTCGAAGCCCGTCGTGGCCCGCGCCACGAACGCCTCGTCGATCCAGCCGCGCTCGATCAGGTGCTTGAGCACGCCGTTCAGGAAGGCGATGTCCCCGCCCGTGTGGACCTCGAAGAAGTCGTCCGCGAGCCGCGTCCCGAACAGGGCGCTCCCCGCGACGGAGGGGATCCAGTATCGCTCGAGTCCGGGCTCCCGCATCGGGTTTACGACCGCGATCCGGGTGCCCTTCTCCTTCGCGTAGTACAGGTACTTCGTCGTGACGGGCTGGTTGTTCGGCACGTCGCTCCCGAGGAACACGATCAGGTCGGACCCGATCCAGTCCGAGTACGAGCACGTGGACGCGGCGACCCCGAGGGTGTCCCTCAGGCCGTACGTGCTCGGCGAATGGCACGGCCGGCTCGAGTTGTCCACGTGGTTCGTCCCGAGGAACCGAGCGGCCTTCGCGGCGACATAGTAGTTCTCGTTCACCATCCCCCGCGACGTGACGAAGAAGGCGATGCGGTCCGGGGTCGTCGCGCGGATCCGCGCGGCCTCGAGGCCGAGGGCCTCCTCCCACGTGGCGCTCCGGAAGCCGCGGTCCCCGCGCCGACGGACCATGGGGACCGGGAGGCGGCCGAGCTCCCGGAGGTCCTTCGAGGAGCAGTCCTCGAGGCCGGACACGTCGCGCAGGAGGTCCGGGTCGAGGGGTCCCATCGTGTTGAGCGGGAGGAGGTTGAGCCGGACCGTGCACAGGTGCACCCCGTCCATCGTGAAGTCCCGCAGCCCCGTCGTGCCGAGGGCGCAGCCGTCGCACACGCCGTCGCGCAGGACGCGCCACGTGTAGAGGGGCGCGTGCTTGTTCCGCCACGCGGTCCGGACGATCTCGAGGAAGTGATGCGGCTTCGTGTGGCCGATCCCGAACGGGGACGCGCCCGCGCGACGCAGGCGGCTCCTCGGGGGGCGAGCGGCCACGGGCCGGCGAAGCTGGGCGGGGCTTATCTCATTTTTGCCGCGCGCGCGGCCATCCACCGTCGGCCCGCGGCGTTTGCGATGCAGACCGCCCTCCGACCGCGCGGCTCCCGGTCTCGGCGGCTCGGCTCCTCGATCCGTTCGGCGGACTCATGTCGGCGTCCGGGCCGTCAGCCGCCCGTCGCGACGCCGTATCCGATCGCGCACCGGCAGCCGTCCCGCTCCCCGCAGAACGCGCACACGCACGAGCAGTCCTCGACGAACTCCCCGCACGGCGGGCACGTGGGGACCCAGCCGCCGTACGCCTCCGCGATTCGCCGGACCCGCTCCCGGATCCGGGCGGAACGTGCACGAGGCCCCATCGAGTTCTCCATCTTGATGAACTGAGCGACCGTATAAGTACGTTCCGATGAGTGGACGCATGGAATTTGGACGAATGAATGGACCCGCACGGTACGGGGGCGCGAACGTCCAGGGGCGCGACCCGGCGGGCTCAGAACGCGACGAGGACGATCCCCGGGACGAACAGGGCGAGGGCCCCGATCCGCCACGGGGTGGGCCGCTCGCGGAGGAAGGCGAACGCGACGAGGGCCGTCACGACGGGCGCGGACCCGGAGACCGCGGTCGCGAGAGACGCGGGGCCCACGGACAGCGCGAACGTGAGCGCGACGATTCCGCAGAACAGGGTCCCAAGGCCCAGGACCCCGAGGCCGTAGGCGCCCCGGGACGGGGCCGAGGCCCGATCCCGTTTCCGGCGCCAGATATAGTACGGGAAGCCCATCGACGCGTTCGCGGCCGCGTAGAAGAGGAGGATGTTCCACGGACCCAGGCCGGGATCCTCCACGGCCGCCTTCGTGAACAGACCCCACACGCCCCAGAGGACGAGGATCGCCACGGACAGGACGACCGCGACGGGCACCTTCCAGTCGTCCCCGATCGGCTCGTAGCTCAGGATCAGGACCGCGGAGACGAGGAGGGCCATCCCGATCCCCTGCGCGAGGCTCGGGACCTCGCCGAAGAACGCGATGGCCCCGAGGATCGTGATGACGGGGGAGCCGGCCGTGATCGTCGCGACGACGGACACGTTCCCTCGGAGGAGGGCTTCGTAGTACAGGATGTAGCCGGCCATCCCCGTGATCCCGGAGAGGGCCGCGAACGCGTACGTCGCGAGGGACGCCGCGAACGGGCCGCCGAACAGGAGGAACAAGACGACGTACCCGGCCCCGTCCAGGAGGCTCGCGAGGAGGACCATCGTGACCGCGCCGAGCCGGTCCGTGGCCCGCTTCACGACGACCTGGCCGACCCCCCACGCGGTCATGTCGAACGACGCGAGGGCGAGCCAGGCGGGGACCGCCATGGGGCCCGGAACGGGAGGCCCGATATCCCGTTTTCCGCGTCACGCGCCCGCGTGGAGCCGGTCCGCGAGCTCGCCCGGCAGGCCCACGCGGCGGATCTCGTTCGCGACCGCGTCCACGTCGTACGGGACGCGGCGCACCTCGAAGGACCGCGCGGCCGTGTCGAGGAGGCCCCACGCGGCCCTCGGGTCGCCGTCCCGCGGCTGCCCGACGCTCCCCGGGTTCACGAGGAGCCCGGACGGGAACCGGAGGGCCATCGGGAGGTGCGTGTGGCCCAGGATCACGATGTTCGCGCCGGCCCGGAGGACGACCTCCTCGGAGGCGTTCCACGGGAGAACGTACTCGTCGTCGTTCCGCGGGCTCCCGTGGTACATCGCGACCGTGCCGTCCGCGACGGACGCCCGCGTGCGGTCCTCGAGTCCCTTCAGGTAGCCCACGCCGGCGGGGGCCATGTGGATCCTCGTCCAGCGGACGGCCTCCGCGGCGAGGGCGTTGAACCACGAGGCATCCCCGGACAGGACCGCGCGGTCGTGGTTCCCGCGGATCGCGCGGACCCGCCGTCCGCGGAGGACCTCGAGGACCTCGTTCGGCCACGGGTTGTACCCGACGAGGTCCCCCGCGCACCAGATCTCGGTCAGCCGGGCCTCGTCGACGTCCGCGAGGACGGCCCGGAGGGCGGGCAGGTTGGAGTGGACGTCCGAGAGGACCGCGATCCGCATCGTCCCTCGGACCATCGGCGAGGGCGTATTTCACACGACCGTTTGGGCCTCCTGCGCGGGCTTGTTAACCTTGAACAAGGTTAACAATGCGATCCGCGGCCCGTCCGCCCCGGGGGGGTCGTCGGTCCGTCCGGTCCGGGCTGGATGGCAAACCAAGAAATCGGTATGCGCACCTTTATGTGGCGGCGGTCCTGTGCCTCCGTATCCGGGTCCCCAAGGAGCCGGATAGAGAGAGACGAACGTATGGAAGGAGACAGAGGCGGCAGACGGGGCGGATTCGACCGCGGCCCGCGGCAGATGTACGACGCGACGTGCAGCGAATGCGGGAAAGCCACGCAGGTTCCGTTCAAGCCGGACCCCGCGAGGCCCGTCTATTGCCGCGATTGTTTCGCGAAACGCCGGCCGCGCAGGTTCTGAGCGTAGCTCGAGCGACCGCGCAAGCGGTGAACCCTCTTCGGAAGCTCCCCGGTCATGCGGCCGGCGGAGCTCGATTTTTCCCTCCTCCGAGCGGGAGCCCCGCGCGGGATCCGCGGGCGCGGGCCGCGGCCCGACCGTCCTCACGACCCTGAGAATCAGGACGCAGACTCAGCGGGGAAGCCCTTTGTGGCCGAGGCGCATTCGGCCGCGCGGGGAGGAACTTGATTACGCCGGCAGCCGCCTCGGGTCGAGCGCGACGGACCCGGCGCGGCTTCGGGCACGCGCGGATCAAGGTGAAGGTCGCGCTCGTCGGGGACGAGTCCGCGGGGAAGCGGAATCTCCTCCACGAGAGCGCGCTCGACCCGTTCTCCGAGCGGTACGTGCGTTCGATCGGCGTGAACGTGCTCAAGAAGGTCCTCGAGCTGTCGAACGGGGAGACCGTCGAGGTCGACGTGCTCGTGTACGACGTCCTGGGGGTCGAGTCCCTCCGGGAACGCCTGTGCGACCGGTTCCTGCACGGGACGAAGGGCATCCTCGCCGTGTGCGACGCCGCGCGGCCGGAGACCGTGGAGGCGTTGGACCGATGGATCCACGCGGTGCGCCGGGTCGCGGGCGATGTCCCCGCGGTCGTCCTGGAGAACGCGGTCCCATCCGATGAGGAGGCGACCTCCGCGAAGACGACGGTCCCTCGCCAGGCCGGCGAGTCCGTCGAGGCGTGGTTCCGCGCGTCCCGGGAGGACCGCCGGGCCGTCGAGCACGCGCTGGACGCCCTCGGGGAGCGGATCGTCCATCGGATCCGCGGGTCGGTCGCATGAGGAGGCCTCGGGCCCGCCTCGCGGCGTGAACCTTATGTCGGGCGGACCCTATCCGAACGGGGATGGACCGCCTCGAGGTCGCGAAGGGCGTGGAGCTCACCCGGGACCTGGCCCTCCTCCTTCGGGACGAGCGGGCCGTCATCGTGTCGGATCTCCACCTGGGGTTCGAGGGCGCCCTCGCCGAACAGGGCGTGTCGATCCCGAGGTTCCAGCGCCGGGTCCTCCTGGACCGTCTCGGGGCCCTCCTGGACCGCACGAAGGCGGAGAAGCTCGTCGTCGCGGGGGACTTCAAGCACGAGTTCTCCCGGAACCTCGTCGACGAATGGGTCGAGGTCAAGCAGGTCCTCCGGTTCCTGAAGGAACGCGTGACCCCGGTCCTCGTCCGGGGGAACCACGACAACTACCTCGCGACGATCCTCGGGGACCTGCGGATGGAGCTCCTCGACCGC
>DATETY010000031.1:0-24390 GCA_035283365.1 Thermoplasmata archaeon
GATGAACTCGATCGTCGCGAGGGACTCTTCCATGGAAACCCGAAATCCACGAGGCGCGGCCCTGGCGGCCGATTGAGGCGTAACAGGGGTCCCTATTTAATTGTTGCCCGCCGAGAAACGCGGCTGATGGACGAGCGCGATGCATCGGGGACCTCGATTCCTCTCGTCATCGGAATCCAGATTTTCACATTCGGGCATCTCCCCCAGTCACCTTGACGCCTGCCGCCTCCTCAGGAGAATGACATGCTCGCCCATCGGGCTCTCGTCTTCCGCGTCCCGTGGGAACATCCCGATCTCAACTGGCTCCTCGCGGAGTTCCGCCTGCTCGTGAACGAGTCGATCCGGGTCGCCCTACGGGACGACATCCGATCCCGCGCTCGACTCACTCGGGCTGCCTATCTGGACTTGAGCGCCCGGCATGCGGTGTACAAGCAGTACATCCCGTCCGCCTACGAGGTCGCCTTGGCGGTACGAGCGGAGTGGAGTCGGGACCGGGATGATTCCATTACCCGATCTGTGACAGAACCCCCGCACAGTCGGCGGCGCGATGCGACGACGCCATCGCGGACCGCGGGCTCATCGGGAACCTTTATCTACCTGCCTCGGCTTGGCGAGCGTTCGCACGCCTGGATAGCGGGATGACACGTTGGGGAACATCCGGTCGACGTACATCAAACGGGTCGCCGTCCTGCTCGTCGAGCGGTTCCCCACGGAGTTCACCGACGACTACGACCACAACAAACGGAAGGTGTCCGAGCTCACGGACGTCCGCAGCATCATGATGCGGAACCGGATCGCCGGGTACGTCACCCGATATCGCCAGAAGCACGAGACCTAACCCGGCAAGCCGGACGCTTGCGGGCGGCGGTCCCGCAGGCTTGCGCGCAGAGACCGCCCATGCCCTACGCCGTGGAGACGAGAGACCTCACCCGAATCTTCTCGGGCAAGCGGAAGCGCTCGAAGCGGAAGCAGGCCGCCGCGGGGACCGAGGCGGACGGCCAGGGGCCCGTGACGGCTCTCGACCGGGTCTCCATGCAGATCCCCGATGGCGAGCTGTTCGGGCTCCTTGGGCCGAACGGGGCGGGCAAGACGACCCTCATCAAGATCCTCGCGACCCTCCTCCTCCCCACGTCCGGGCAGGCGTTCGTCGCGGGCCACGACGTCGCGAAGGACGTGTTCCCGATCCGCCAGCGGATCAACATGGTCTCCGGGGGCGAGACGTCCGGGTACGGCCTCCTCACCGCGCGGGAGAACGTGTGGATGTTCTCCCAGTTCTACGGGGTCCCGAGCAAGGTCGCGAAGGAACGGATCGACGACCTCATGCACGTCTTCGGTCTGTGGGACAAGCGGGACGCGAAGGTGCGCATGCTGTCGACCGGACAGCGGCAGAAGATGAACATGATCCGCGGGTTCGTGACGGACCCGGAGATCCTGTTCCTCGACGAGCCGACGCTCGGCCTGGACGTGAACGCGGCCCGCGTGATCCGGGAGTACGTGACGAACTGGGTCAAGAAGCGGACGGGCAAGACGGTCCTCCTCACGACCCACTACATGATGGAGGCCGACGAGCTGTGTGACCGGATCGCGATCATCGACAACGGCCGCATCCTGGCGTGCGACACCCCGGGGAACCTGAAGCGGATGATCCGACACGACACCACGTTCCGGCTCGAGGTGGACACGATGCGCGACACGGCGAGCTTCTCGTCCATCGCGGGCGTGAAGAACTTCAGCGTGAAGGACGACCTCGCGAAGGGCCGCTCGAACCTCACGTTCATCCTGGAGGACGAGTCCCCCGTGGCGGACATCCTGAGCTCGATCACGATCCGGGGCTCGAAGGTCCACTCCCTCCAGAAGTCGGAGCCGACCCTCGAGGACGTGTTCATCAGGATGGTCGGGAGGGGTCTCGAGTGAGCGCGCCGACGGTCCACCGGACGGACTTCGCCTACCGGCTGCGGCTCAACGCGAAGGCCGTCCTCGGCCGGGCCTACCCGCGCGTGATCGGGGCGAACCGCGAACCGTCGTGGGTCTTCTTCGAGGCGATCCTGCCCCTCCTCGGGATCGCGTCCTACGTGTTCATCTACCAGGCCTTCGGGGCGCGGGCCCTGGAGGGCGTGTCGGACCCGGCCGCCCAGGCCGCGATCCGGGCGAACACGAACTCCCTCGTCGCGTCCGTCGTCCTGGGCGGGACGATGGTCGCGTTCTGGCTCAACGTCCTGTGGTCCATGGCGAGCCAGCTGTACTGGGAGAAGGAGATCGGGAACCTCCAGCTGTACATGATGGCCCCGATGAACCGCATGGCCCTCCTCGGCGGGATGGCCGTGGGCGGGATGTTCATGACCTCCGTGCGGGCCATCACGACCCTCGTGTCCGGCACGATCGTGTTCGGGATCGTCTACGCGGTCGTGAACCCGGTCACGCTCCTCGCGGTCTTCTTCGTGACCCTCGTGGCCCTGTACGGGCTCGGGATGATGTTCGCGTCCCTGTACCTCCTGTGGGGCCGGGAGGCGTGGCACCTGTCCGCCCTCATGGAGGAGCCCATCTTCTTCTCGAGCGGGTTCTACTTCCCCGTCGGTGGTCTGTACCAGGTCGGAGGCTGGGGGCGCGCGATCGCGATCGCGGGCACGTTCATCCCCGCGAGCCTCGGCCTCGACGCGATGCGCCAGCTCACGCTCGGGAACACGGCGTTCGGCGGAAACCTCTGGATCTTCAGCGTGGAGATCGAGCTGGCCATCCTGGTCGTCATGGCCGTCGTGTTCCTCGTCCTCGCAAGGTACGCCCTCGCGTACCTAGAGCTCCTCGCGAAGCGAGAGGGGAAGTTGACCTCACGGCATCAGTGAACACGTTCTGGCGGACGTTCAAGACGGCCGCGTGGCTCGGGTGGGAGATGGATTCGAACTGGACCGAGCCGTGGCTCTTCGCCCTCTACTCGATCGTGAAGCCCGTCGCGGGCGCGTTCATCCTCGTCCTCATGTACGTCGTGTTCGCGATCATCGGGGGCGGACCGGACCAGGAGGCGTTCGACTACATGTACATCGGGAACGCGTTCTTCATCTTCGTCGCCTCGACCCTGTTCGGCACGTTCCAGGTGATCCAGTCGGACCGGGAGTGGTACCAGACGATCCGCTACGTGTACATCTCCCCGATCTCGTACTACGTATACATCCTCGGGCGCTCGGCCTCGAAGATCGCGGTGTCCACGTTCGCCGTCGTGATCACGATCGCGTTCGGCGCGATGTTCCTCGGCGTCCACCTCGAGATGACCCTCGAGCGGATCCCGCTGTTCGTCGCGGGCCTCATCCTCGGCCTGTCCGTCCTCCTCGCGATCGGGATCTGCCTCGGCGGGATCTCGTTCCTCACCGCGAAGCACACGCACGGCCTCGCGGAGGGGATCCCGGGGCTGTTCTACGTGTTCTGCGGGGTCCTGTTCCCCCTGTCGATCCTGCCGGACTGGGGCCAGGCGATCGGGAAGGGGATCCCCCTCACGTACTGGTTCGACCTGACCCGGCGGCTCCTGACCCCGACCCCGACGATCCAGACGACCCTGAACGCGTTCAGCGACGGGTTCATCCTGCTCCTACTGTTCCTGTCGACCCTCGGGTTCTTCGGCCTGAGCATCGTGATCTTCAAGTCGGGCGAGTACCTCGCGCGGAAGGCCGGCAAGATCGACATGACCACGTCGTACTGAGGCGGTCCGTCGTCACTCGACGGTCGCCTCGGCCGGCTCGGGTTCTCGGATCCGGCGGCCCTTCCGTCGCTCGGCCTGCTCCTTTCCGTAGGGGAAGCGCTGGATCGCCCCGCACGCGGTGCACGTGACCGCGACCCGTCCGGCCCGGACCCGCACCTTCGCGTTCATGGACGGCACGAGGTACGCGTTGCACGCCTTGCAGAACGAGCGCTTGAACTTCCGCGGCATCCTCACGTTGTACCGCATCCCGATCCGCCGCGCGAGCACGACGTAGCGCCGGGCCCGGTCCCCGCGTCGTGCGAGCGCCTCCCGCTCCGCGAGCGAGAGCAGGGTGGACATGCGCTCGAACGCGATCCGGCGCTCGTGGCCCTTGTGGCGCCGCTTCGGCATCGACGGCCCACGGTCGCGGGGCCACAAAAACCCTCCCTCCCGCGGGCGGACGGGTTCGCGACCAACCTTTAACTACGCCGTCCCGATTCGGGCGCACATGGCGTCGGTGGACCGCGTCCGCCGGATCTTCAAAGGCGCCGCGGACCGCCTCGACCTGATCGTCTTGATGAACTCCGTGGACCCGCACATCGACATGTCCTTCTTCTACGCGACGGGTCTGACGGACGGGCTCTTCGAGGGGTGCGCGGCGTGGCTCACGCCGGACGGCGGGTGCCACATCACGACGTCCGCGCTCGAGGAGGAGGCCGCGAAGAAGAGCCGGCTGCGCCTGCACGTGTTCCGGACGCGGGACGAGAACCTGGCCCTCATCCGGGCGCGGCTCAAGGGCCACCGCCGGATCGGCGTGAACGCGGCGGAGCTCACGCACCAGGCGTTCTCCCGGCTGCGGTCCCTCGCCCCGAAGGGCGCCCGGTTCCTCGACGTGTCCGACACGGTCGTCCAGGCGCGCCTCGTGAAGGACGCCTCGGAGCTCGCGCTGATCCGCGAGGCGTGCGACATCGCGTCCACGTCCTTCGAGGAGACGCTCCCGTCGATCCGGGCGGGCGTCACGGAGTCGGAGGTCGCCGCGGACCTCGTGTACCGGATGCAGCGGAACGGGGCGACGGGCGCCTCGTTCCGGACCATCGTGGGATCGGGCCCGAACAGCGCGGAGCCCCACTACACGGCGGGGCCGCGGAAACTCCGGAAGGGGGACCTCGTCGTGATCGACTTCGGCGCGCAGTACCACATGTACTGCTCCGACGTGACCCGCACGGTCTCGATCGGCCGCGCGTCCGCGGAGCAGCGGCGGATGCACGGGACCGTGGCCAAGGCCCAGGCCGCTGCGCTAGCGACGATGCGCCCCGGAGCCCGGGGCAAGGCCGTGGACGCCGCGGCGCGGCGCCTCATCGACGGGACGAAGTACCGCGGGCGGTTCATCCACGGCCTCGGCCACTCGATCGGCCTCGCGGTCCACGACGGGGGGAGCCTGAACTCCACGAGCGAGACCCTCTTGCGCCCGAACATGGTGTTCACGAACGAGCCGGGCGTGTACGTGCCTGGGTTCGGCGGCGTGCGGATCGAGGACGACGTCCTGATCCGGTCCGGCGGCCCGCAGGTCCTCAGCACGGCCCCGCGCGAGCTCCTCGAGCTGTAACCTCCGGACTGAGAATCGGTCCGGAAAACCAGGACGGCTCCCTTAAGCGTTCGTCGCGGACATCCTCGTGGGAGGATGCAGCGCTTCAAGGGGAAGGTGTGCGTGGTCGGCGACACGGCCGTCGGCAAGACGTCCCTCGTGTCGCGCTACGTCCTCGGGGAATGGGACGGCCGACGCCGGACGACCCTCGGCGCGAAGGTCTCGGAACGGGGCCAGCTCCTGGACCTTCGCCAGTTCGGCCTCACCCTCTCGAAGCTCTCCGGCGACTCGGCCCTCGAGTGGCCCCCCGAGGTTCACTTCGAGATGATCGTGTGGGACATCATGGGTTCCCGCGGGATCCGCGAGGCCGTCCGGGGCGCGTACTTCGACGGCGCGCGAGGCCTCCTCGCGGTCGCGGACCTCACCCGCGCGGACACGCTCGAGCACGTCCCCGGCTGGGTCCGCGTGGCCCGGAAGCGCGCGGGCGCGGGCGTGCCTGTCGTCCTCGCGGTGAACAAGTCGGACCGGTCTGCGGAGGCCGCGTTCACGGAGGCGTCCGCCCGCGCGATCGCGGACCCACTCGAGGCGCCTCTCCTGTTCACGTCCGCGAAGTCCTCGGAGAACGTGGAGGCCGCGTTCCGGACCCTGGCGGGGGACGTCGTCCTGAGCCTCCTCGGCCTCTAGCGTGAATCGGGCGGTCACGCGGCCGCTCCGGCGGCCTCCGCGCGCTCGAACTCCCCCTCGAGGATCCCCATCCGCACGACGTCGACGAACCGCCCGTCCTTGTAGAGGTCCTCCCGATGGACGCCCTCTCTCACGAAGCCCGCCTTCTCGTACGCGCGGATCGCCCGCCGGTTGGTCGGCAGCACGTCCAGGGACACCTTGTGGAGGCCGAGGCCCGCGAACGCGTAGCGCAGGACGGCCCGGATCGCGTCCGTCCCGAGCCCGCGGGACCACAGGCCCGCCTCCCCGATCAGGATCCCGAGTTCCGCCTTCCGGTGCGCTCGGTCGACCCGGTGCAGACCGACGTTCCCCACGTGGGACCCGGCCACCTCGATCGCGAAGATCTGCTCGTCCGCGCGACGCTCGTACGCCCGGAACCACCGCTCCTCCTCCGCGAGGGTGATCCCCGCGTTCCGTCCGAGGAACTGGGTCACCCGCGGGTCGCTGAACCATGTCACGCAGCGCGGCAGGTCGCCTGAGGCCAGGGGCCTCAGGATGACGCGCTTCCCATGGAGGACGCGCTGGGACTCGATCACGTCGCGGCGAAACGGGGCGCCGGGTACAGAAGGTTGTCGCCCGGGCTCGAAGCTACGGGAATCGCACGGTCTGGGTGGCCTCCGCGCTCCCGCCGTCGTCGTCGACGACGACCACGGACACGCGGTACTCACGAGCCTCCTCGAACGCGTGGAGGACGACGGACGTCGCCCCGGACGGGGCGTCCCCGGAGCTCGGGAACGTCTGCACCGCCTTGGAGCCGTCGTCGAAGTCCCACGTGACCTGGAGGTCGTCCGCCCCCGCGTCCCGCACGCGGGCCTCGAGGGCGAGGCCCTGCGCGGCGAATGCGGGCCCGAGGTCCCGGAGGTCCCACGTCCAGGTCGACTCGCGCTGCGCGTTGAAGTTGTGGGAGAACCGCACCTCGGAGCCGTCCGGGAATGCGAGGACGAGCCACGCGGGGCTGTCCCCCCCGGCCCGCCCGTTCAGGGGGTCGTCCGCGGGCGTGTACGCGACCGTGACGGCGAGCCCGGTCGCCAAGTCGAGCGTGAGCTCGCCCGTCGACTGCGCCTGGTGCGCGGGCGACCCGGGCACGCGGACGACGCGCGCGCTGCCGACCACGTCGGGCCCGGACCGCACCTCGAGGTGGACGTCGTGCCACTTTTCCCCCGCGACGGCGAGGCGGAACTCCGCGCGAGCCGCGGCGGACACGGAGAGAATCTCGGGGGCGACGTTCTCGATCGTCACGGAGGCCGTCGCGGACACCGTGTGGCGGCCGTCCGTGACTTCGACCCGCGCATTGCCGGCGAAGTCGTCCACGTACCGGGCCGCTGCGGTGGGGTCCGTGGACCACCCGGTCTCGAACGTGCCGTCGTCGTCGACGTCCCAGCGGTACGACAGGACGTCCCCGTCCGGGTCCGATGCGCCGGAGGCGTTCAAGAGGACCGTGTCCCCCTCGGCCGCCGCGTACGGGCCTCCTGCGTCCGGGACGGGCGGGCTTTCCGTCGACTCCGCGTCGATCAGGGACGGGGCCGAGTGCGCGTCCGCGATCCCGTCCGCGTCCGTGTCGCTCAGCGCGCGCGGCAGCTCGACCCGGCCCGCGGACAGGGCGGGCGTCACGAGGACGTAAGACCGGTGGACCGTCTCGTACGCGGTCGGCTCCCGCGGGTCTTCCTCGTCGGACTCCACGGCCGCGGGGAGGTCGACCCGCCACCGCAGGATCCGCGATCCGTCCGGCGCATCGAGCACCTCGTCGGGTGGGACGTCGTAGCTCCCCTCCTCCACGCCCCACCCGGCAGGCACCCGGTCCTCGATCACCCCGTCCGTCACGTTCACGTCGGCCGTGACGGCGTCCTCGAATGTGTAGACGGCGAGGTTCGTCGCGCGCAGGTCCACCTGGACCTGCTCCCCGGCCCGCGCGGGGACCGTCGTCCAGAGGGGCGCCTTCCCCACGACGACGGCCGCGCGGGTCCGGACGGCGTCCCAGAAGTCGACCTGCGTGTTCGAGTCCGGGGTCTCCCAGTGCTCGTCCGCGAGGACGGGCTTCAAGTCGAACGGGAGGATCTCCCCGCCGACCTCGAACGCGACCCCGTCCCGGGTGAACTGGAACTCCTCGGTGCACCACCAGAGCGGGCCTTGGAGGAACCCGCGCAGGACCTCCTCCCCGAAGAAATAGGTCAGGGAGCCGCCCGCCGGGATCGACCGCGTCGTGAGGACCGCGTCCTGCGTCGTCGCGCCGGACCCCGGAGGCGACTCCGACGGGAACGGACTCATGAGCACCGCCTCTTCGGACACCGAGACCGGCACGCCGGCCGCGTTGTCCACACGGATCCCCACAGGCAGGGTCACCGTGACCTCCCCCCGTTGATAGGTCTCTTCTTGCATGGTGACGCTCACGAGTCCGCGTGCAGATGCTTCCCAGAACCCCATCGCCTCCGTCTGGGCGGGTCCCGGGGCCGCCGCGAGGAAGGCCAGGGAGCTCAGGACGAGGCCGCCAGCAAGCAAGATAGTCGCGGCGGTGCCGTCCGAGAAACCGTGCATCCGAGCCTCTTCGACGACGACAAACGGAAGATATGAAAACGGGTTCGCTTAAGGATGCCTATGAAATTCTCAGATGTTCCGCCCGGTGATTCTCAGCGGTGATATTTTCGGAATCCCTCCATGGAAGTGACCGCGCGGCGGGCCGCCGATGGGTTCAAGTCCCGCCGGGCATTGCGCGCGTCGCGTGATCGCGTACAGCCCGCGTTTCCTCGACCACGCGCCCTCCCCTCTCCACGTGGAGCGGCCGGACCGCCTGCGGGCCGTCGTCGCGCGCCTCCGGTCCGAGGGGCTCTTCGAGGACGTGGCCGAGCCGGAGCCCGCGGCCCTCGAGGACGTGCGGCGCGTGCACACGCAGGAGTACCTGGACGCGTTCCGCAGCCCCCCCGAAGGGTTCCTCGACCCGGAGACCGCGATCGACGCGGACACGTTCGAGATCGCGCGCCTCGCGGCCGGCGCGGTCCTCGGTGCGGCGCGCGCCTCGGTCCGGGACGGCCGGCCCGGAGTCGCGCTGGTCCGCCCGCCGGGCCACCATGCGGGGCCCGGGTACGGGGGAGGCTTCTGCTACCTGAACAGCGTCGCGATCGCGGCCGCGGACCAGGCGGCCCTCGGGAGGCGGGTCGCGATCCTGGACTACGACGCGCACCACGGGAACGGGACGCGGGACATCTTCGCGGAGGATCCGCGGGTCCTGTACGTCTCGACCCACGAGTTCGGGATCTACCCCGGTACGGGCCCCGCGGAGGACGTCGGGGAGGGCGAAGGCCGCGGGTTCACCGTGAACGTCCCGTTCCGGGCCGGGTCCGGGGACGCGTCGTACGGCCTCGCGTTCGACCGGGTCATCGAGCCGATCGTGCGCGCGTTCCGCCCGGACGTCGTGCTCGTGAGCCTCGGCATCGACGCGCACTATCGCGACCCGCTCACGTCCCTCGCCCTGTCGTCACCCGGTTACGTGGACCTCGTCGGCCGGAGCGCGGACCTCGCCTCGGGCGTCTGCGGGTCCCGCCTCGTGATCGCGATGGAAGGCGGATACCATTTGGGGGCCCTCGCGGAGGTGTGGGCCGGCGTGGTCGGCCGTCTGCGGGGCACGCGCGTCCGCGCGGACCTCACGGAGGACATGGACCGGGCTGGCCGGGGGGCCGCCGCCGTGGACGCCGCCGCGCGCGCCCTCTCGCCGTACTGGAACTTACGATGAGTGGTGCCGCTTCTTCTCCGTGATCTTGCGCTCCTTCTCCTTCACGATCCGGCGGTACAGGCCGTCCAGGAGATCGGCCAGCGCGATCCGGAGGTCCCAGTCGAAGTGGTTCATGTGGTAGATCCGGTGGGCCGTCGCGAACCGGGCACGCAGGGAGTACTTCCAGCGGTCTCCCTCCGGCTTGTACTTCTGCACGTGGATTGTCAGGGTCCTCGGGGTCACGAGCTGCGCGATCCGCTTCATCTCCTTCTGGATCACGTCGTACATGTCGTCGTACGTGTGGGACGGCTCGTCCTCGAGGCCGCTCAGCTCGACGAACAGCTGCTCCCGCTCCCGGAACCCCGCGAGGACGTGCATGAGGTCCGCCTTCGTGAGGATCCCGACCGGCTCCTCCTTGTCCACGACGATCACGGACGAGATGTTGTTGCGGACCATGAGGTCCGCGGCCCGCTGGACGTCCGTGTCGGGCCCGACCGTGACCGCGGGGGTCCGCATCACGGACCGCACGTCGATCTCGACCTTCGCCTCGCGGCCCGCTCGGTCCCCGTACTGCTCCCGCACCTTCGGCCGGGCGAACAGGTCCGCGACGTCCTTCATCCCGATGACCCCGCGGAGCCGCCGATCCCGGTCCACGACGGGGATCGACCGCTCCCCGAGGGACTGCATCATCTTCACCGCGTGGTCGACCGTCTCGTCCTCCGCGACGCACTGCGGGCTCGGCGTCATGAGGTCCCGGACCCGGAGGTCCGAGAGGGACCCCGTCTCGACGAGGGCCCGCACCAAGTCCGTCCGGGAGAGGATCCCGACGAGCGCCTTCTTCCGCACGACGGGGAGTCCCCGGAAGCCCGACTCGATCATCCGCTCCGCGGCCATGGGGAGGGTCGCGTCCGGATCGAGGTCCGGGGCCGGCGACATGACGGTGGACGCCTTCGTCGAGGGCGGGACCGAGCGCCGCCGCATGAGGTCCCGCATCGTCACGACCCCGGCGATCTGCTTGCCCTTCAGCACGGGGATTTCGTGGATGTCGTGCTTCTTGAGCTTCCCCAGGACGTCCCCGACCGTGTCGTCCGGACCCGCCGTGACGACGCTCGCCGTCATGAACGCGGACACCTTCAGGTCCTGGACCTTGACCCGCTTCATGACCCGATCCACCCGAAGGGGATGAGCGGATACAGGTCTACGATATAATAACGTTCTTTTGCGGTCCGCGGATGGGAACCTCGTGAACGCCCGCGCGCACGTCCGGTTCCACGGGACCGTCCAGGGCGTCTACTTCCGGGCCCACTGCGCGGGGCGCGCGGAGGAGCTCGGCCTCACGGGATTCGTGCGCAACCTGTCCGACGGGAGCGTGGAGGCCGTCTTCGAGGGAGACCGGTCCGCGATCGAGGCGTGCATCGCGTGGAACGAACGCTCCCAGCCGCATGCGCGCGTCGCGCGCGTGGACGTCTCCTGGTCCGAGCCCCGCGGCGAGTTCCGGGGCTTCCACGTGACGGGCTGACGGGGGCCGTCAGCCGCGCAGCTCGAACCCGTACGTCCGCTCCGGGACGTCCTTGTGGATCGACGCGGCCGTCTCCTCCGTGAGGATCCCCGCCGCGAGCCACGATCTCGTCTTCCGCGGGACCGTCGCGGGGCCCAGGACGGCCCCCGGGCGACCCGGGTCGTCGATGTAGTCCGTCTCGAGGAGGAACCCGGCCCCGCCCTCGAGGGCCGTCCGCACGAGGTCCTCCTTCGCGAGGATCGACGGGACGATCCCGTGGGTCTCGTCGGGTCGTGTGACCGGGGTCGAGTGATGCTTCACGACGGACCTCGGGTCGAGCCCGGCCCGCGCGGCCAGGCCCGCGAGCTCCGCGAACGTCCGAGGGGTCGGGTCCTCCGTGTGGAGGACGACCGCACATCCGAGCTCCTTGGCCCGCCCCATCGCGTACACGAGGGCCTCGTTGCACGCCTCCACGACGTCCGGGCCCACGGGGAAGTGGGGCCGGCCGATCTCCCCGAAGGCGACGGCCCGTCCGTCCGCGATGGCCTCCGCCGCGAGGTCGGTCGCCCGGCGCACCACGTCGAAGGCGGGCTCCGGGCCGAGGGCCTCCCGGAGGCGGAGGAACTCCACGGGGTACGGCCCGAGGGCCACGAACACCTGGATCGACGTGGACCGGCGGACCGCGTCCGCCATCGCGAGGGTCTTCGCGTACGCCCGCTCGTAATCCTCGGCCCGCGCGATCGGGATGTCCGCGTACGGGGAGTGGGTCAGGAGGAACGAGGTGCCTCCCGCCCGCTCGAACTCCCGGGCCGCCTGGACCCCCTTGAACTCCGGGCGGAGGTGGATGTGGTTGTCGAAGATCGGCACGGCCCGCGCAATGTCCGCGGGCTCTTAGCCTTTCCCGGGTCCGTCCGGATCGGGGCGGCCGGTCACGCGGGCCCGGAGAGCCCGGTTCATCTCCTCGAACCCGCGGCGGGCGTCCCGCTCCAGGCTCCGGGCGAACAGGGGGACCAGCACGCCCCGGAAGCGTTCCCGCTGCACGAACCGCGCGCGGTCCGGGGCGAGGGGCGTGAGCTCGAAGATGTGTTCGCCGTCGAAGAGGCCGCGGATCCCGAGGCTCCCGAGCCATCGGAGCTCCCGGTTCGGGGCGACGGCCCGGACGGTCGGGCGGAACCGCATCCCGCGAGTGCCCGAGGCGCCGATCCAGACGTCCAGGCGGGACCCCACGACGGGGGCGCCGTCGATCCGTCGGATGAACGGGTTCCAATACGGGAACGACGCGAAGTCCGTGAGGGCCGCCCACACGCGTTCCACGGAGGCGTCGATCTCGATCTCCGTCCGGAGCTCGCGCATGGGACGGTCTCAGCGGAGCAGGCCGGCCGCTTTGAGCTCCTGGGTGATCTTCTCGACGGCCTGCTCGACGTCGCTCGGCTTCCGGGCGCCCGTGCAGACGAGCTTCCCGCTCCCGAACAGGAGGACGACGACCTTCGGCTCGTCGATGCGGTACACGAGGCCGGGGAACTGCTCGGGCTCGTACTCGACCTTCTCGAGGCCCAGGGAAATCGCGATCGCGTTCAGGTTGATCTCCGTGCCCAGGTCCGACGAGGCGACGATGTTCTGGACCTGGATCTCCGGGTTCTTCTTGATCGGGATCCCGGCCGCCTCGATCTGCTTCGCGACGATGTCGATGGCCGTCTTCACGTGCTCGAGGCTCTTCGCGCCCGTGCACACGACCTTCCCGCTGCGGAACAGGAGGGTCGCCGTCTTGGGCTCCTTGAGGCGGTAGATGAGGCCCGGGAACTGCTCGGGCTCGTACTCGGCCCCGCCGAGGGCGAGGGCGATCGCCTGCAGGTCGAGCTCCTCTCCGAGGGAGGTCGAGGCGACGACGTTCTCGATCTTGATTTTGGCCATGGAGGGGACCTCCGACGCCTTCGCGGGACCCGGGACGGGAGGCCGCGCGGAACGGGGATGGCCGGATTTATAAGGACGCTTATAAAGGTTCGCGGGCTTTGCGGCCTCTGAGGGCCGCCCGCGGCGCGCCTACGCCAGCCGGATCGCTCCCTCCCGGGCGCGGACGAGCGCCTGGAGGGTCTCGCTCCGCGGGACGGGGAGGCCGTGGCGGCGGGCCGCCGCGACGATCGCCCCGGTGATCGCGTCGATCTCGGTCCGCCGGCCCCGGTCCAGGTCCTGGAGCATGCTGCACCGGTTCGCCGCGGTCCGCCGGGCCACGAGGACGGTCCGCCGGACGATCTCGTCCGGGTTCACCGCGGCCCCCTCCGCGCGCGCGACGTCCGCGGATTCCCGGGCGATCGCTTCGAGGGATGCGAGGAGGCCCTTGTCCCGGACGAGCCGGCCGTTCGGCACCCCCGCGAGGGCCGCGAGCGGGTTGATCGCGCCGTTCACGATCGCCTTCGCCCACAGCTCCGTCCGGATGTCGCTCGCGACCCGCGTCGGGATGCCCGCGTCCTCGAACAGGTCGCGCAGCCGGACGAGCTGGCTCGCGTCCACGTGGGCCCACGGACCGATCACGGTGTCTCCCACCCCCGCGTGGCGCACCTCGCCGGGTCCGACCAGCGTGACGCCGTGCGCGGTCGTCCCGACGACGACCCGCCGCGCGGACCGCGCGATCACGTCCCCGTTGTCGAGTCCGTTCTGAAGGGTCACGAAGAGGGCCTTCGGGCCGAACGGAAGGAGGGCGGACATCGCCGCCGCCGTGTCGTACGCCTTCGTCGCAACGAGGACGAGCTCCGGGCGGACCCCGCGCGGGACCTTCGTGTGCGCATCGGGTCGCGCGATCCGAGCCGTCTTGCCGGAGATGCGCAGTCCGTGCGCGCGGATCGCGGCCGCGTGGACGGGCCGCGCGACGAGGGTCACATCGTGCCGCGTCGAGAGGAGGCCGCCGAAGAAGCTGCCGATCGCGCCCGCGCCGAACACGAGGATCCGCACGGCCGCGCGCATCCACGCGGCGTCGTAAAACCGTTTCGGGCTCCTTATCTCATTCCTTGATTAATATATAATTCGTGGAATGAACGCAAAATGCGCTTTCGCTACTTTTAAGATGCGCGATGCATATCTCCTTCAACGGGAGGAACCCAGTGGCAAAGAAAGGGAAGAAGGGCAAGAAGAAGAAGCGATGAGCCCATCGAACCCATCGTGATCCGCGATGCGCGGATCACCTCCCTGAACCCATTTCCCCTTTTATCGCTCTCTTCCTTTTCCTCGCGAGCCCATCCGCGAGGCGCAGGGGTTCCGGCATCCGGGAGGCCGTCACCTCCCGCACGACGCACATCGCGGTCCCGAGGGACACCCGGTGGCCCACAGAGACGAACAGAGGGCGGCCGCCTGCCGGAGGCGTCCATGCGATCCCTCGGATCGACCCGCTGTGCTCGATCGGCACCTCGTCCCCGCGGCGCAGGTCCGGGCGGAGATGTCCGACGAGCGGGCGCTTCGCGACGCCGATCGTCGGGATCCCGAGTAGGACGCCCGCGTAGCACGCGAAGCCGAACGAGGCCGGGTGCAGACGGCCGTGTCCGTCGACGAGGAGCACGTCGGCCCGGGTCCTGAGACGCGAGAGCGCGGCGCGGACCGGCGGGAACTCCCGGAACGCGAGGTACGTCGGGATGTACGGGAAATCGACATCCACGGAGATGGCCGCCGTCTCGAGGACCACGGCCTCGCGCGCGTCCCAGATTATCGCGGCCGCGTGGGCCCGTTCCCCGTCGTACGCGACGTCCGCAGCCGCGACCCGGCGGGCCGTGCGGAACCCGTCCCGCTCGGACACGCGAGCCGCGAGGCGATCTTGCTGCGCGCGCAGCCGGGCGAGCGGCCGTGGGCCCCGCGGAGCGGGCCCGATTCCAGCCGCGGCCACGATGCCAGCCGCGACCGGGACGCCTTCCGCCGCGAGTCGGGCCGACGCGTTCCGCAGGAGTGGCGTGCCGTCCGCACGGACGATCCGATGGGCCCCCGGGACGTCCGGATGCGAGCGGATCCACGACGCGACCGCGCGCGCCGCCCGCACGTCGCCGAGGGCTCGCGCGACGTCCGCGCACGGGACCGCGCGCCCGCGGGGGATCCCGCGGAGGCACGCGGCCAACGCGTCCCCGAACGTCCGCGCCACGGCGCGCGGATGGGCCGCCTCCCGCAAAACCTTTCTACCAACGGCCCCATCGGCGGCCTTCCGTGTCCCTCCTCCTCCGTGGCGGCTCCGTCGTCACGCAGGACGCGTCCCGTCGCGTCATCATGGGCGACGTCCTCGTCGAGGACGGTCGGATCGCCGCGGTGGGAGCCGTCGACGCGGCCGCGGACGAGGTGATCGACTGCACGAGATGTGCGGTCCTCCCGGGCCTCATCAACGCGCACCACCACGTCGCGAACACGCTCCTGAGGGGCATCGCGGACGACGTCCCGCTCGAGGCGTTGCTCGAGAAGGCGTTCGCGGTCGACGCGAAGTTCACGCGGCGCGACGTCCAGCTCGGCGCCCTCCTGGGTTGCGTCGAGATGATTCGCTCCGGGACCACGAGCTTCCATGACCTCTTCTACTGGGAGGACGAGATCGCGCGGGCCGTCCGGGAGGCGGGGATGCGGGGGTTCCTCTCCTGGGTCACCCTCGATCGCGGACTCACGACCCAGCGGGGCGACCCCGTGAAGAACGCGGATGCGTTCGTGTCGAAGCACCTGGGGGACCCGCTCGTCACGCCGTCCGTCGGGGTCCAGGGCGTGTACGCCGCCTCCGAGGAGACGTACGTCCGCGCGAAGGAGGCCGCGGACCGCCACGGGGTCCGGATGCACACCCATGTCTCCGAGACCCGGCCCGAGGTGTACGGCCACGTCGAGAAGACGGGCCTCCGTCCCGTCGAGTGGCTCGAGAAGATCGGCTTCCTCTCGGACCGGCTCCTCGCGGCCCACGCGGTCTGGGTCACGCGGAACGAGGTGCGCGCCCTCGCGCGTCACGGCGTCGGGGTGGCCCACTGCCCCGTCTCGAACATGAAACTGGCCTCGGGCGGCGTCGCGCCCGTCCCCGAGATGCTCGAGGACGGCGTGCGGGTGTCCCTCGGGACGGACTCGCCGATCTCGAACAACGGGATGGACCTGTTCGCGGAGATGAAGGTGGCGGCCCTCCTGCACAAGGCGACCCGCTGGGACGCCGAGACGATGCCCGCGCAGACGCTCCTGGACCTCGCGACGGTCCGCGCCGCGGACGCCCTCGGGGTCGCGTCCGAGCTCGGCTCGATCGAGGTCGGGAAGCGCGCGGACCTCGCGGTCGTCTCGATGCGGGGCGCGCACACCACGCCTTTTTATCCCGCGAACCTCATCAGCCACCTCGTCTACGCCTGTCGGGGGAGCGATGTCCGGGCGACGATCGTGGACGGCGCGGTCCTCATGGCCGACGGGATCGTGCGGACCGTGGACGAGGCCGACGTCGTGGCCCGGGCCCAGGAGACCGCGCTCGAGCTGCTCGAGGCGTGACCCGTGATCTGCGGCATCGACGAGGCCGGCCGCGGGCCCGTCCTGGGGCCTCTCGTCGTGGCCGGGGTCGCGGTCGAGTCCGATGTGGCCCTGCGGGCCCTGAACGTCCGGGACTCGAAGAAGCTCAGCCCGGAGCGGCGCGAGGCCCTCGCGCCCGAGGTCGAGAAGGCCTCGAAGTCCCACGTGATCGTGATCCCCGCGAAGGACATCGACGTGATGCGCGCGGAGATGAGCCTGAACGACTTCGAGGCGCGCCTCTTCGCGAGCGTGATCGAGGTCCTCCGACCTGACACGGCGTATGTGGACGCGGTCGACGTGGACGAGATCGAGTTCAAACGTGCGATCCTCCGTGAGCTGTCGTTCGACGTCGAGGTCGTGTCCCAGCACAACGCGGACGAGCTGTTTCCCGTCGTGAGCGCCGCCTCGATCCTCGCGAAGGTGCGCCGGGACGCGGAGGTGCGCGCGATCGAGTCGGCGTTCGGCGAGGCGATCGGCTCCGGCTACCCGTCGGACCCCGTGACGATCGCCTTCCTGGAAAAGTGGATTAAGGAGAAGGGAAGTCTGCCGCCGCACACGCGGGCGTCTTGGGACACCGCGAGGCGCCTCCTCTCCGAGGCCCGCGTCCGCAAGCTCGACGACTTCGGTGGGAAGGCATGAGGGACCTCCTGGACGGCCTCGTCGCGAAGTTCAACGCGAAGGTCGACGCGGACCCCGCGCTGAACGACGAGCTCGAGGGCCTCACCCGCAGCGTCCTCATCGAGCTCAAGGACGGCACGAAGTTCCACATCGTCCTGAAGGACCGACGGCTGTCCCGCGTCCAGGACGGCGGGATCGAGAACCCGGACGTCGCGATCGTGACGGACCCCGAGACGCTGCGCGCCCTCGTGCTCCGGGAGATCGGACCCTGGAAGGCGTACGCGATGGGGAAGATCAAGCTCCGCGGGAACCTCGAGGACCTCGCTCGGTTCCGGAAGTTCTTCTGAGCCGCGCACCGCGATAGGTTTATGCATCACGCTCCAATCCACTCGCCCGCCGCTCTCCCTTCGGCCGCGCCGCCGCAGCGGGGTGGGGTAGCCAGGATATCCCGTCGGGCTCATACCCCGGGACTCCCAGGTCCCCGGTGAGACACCCGGAGATCGATGGTTCAAAAGGACGCGAGGCGGGACCTCCGTCCCTGAAAATCCATCCCCCGCTATCCGTGCGCGGCCCGGAGGGCGGTCTTTTCCCTCGTCCGGGAGTGCGCGAGCGACGGCCTTGATTCTCACGTAGGAAGATTTATCGTCGTCGCGCCGGGTCGGCGTGCCGCCGTTTCCATGGCGGACCGAGTGAACACGGGAGTGGAGGGTCTCGACGCGATGCTCAACGGCGGGCTCATCCCGGCCCGGCCCTACGTCGTCTCGGGCCCGACGGGCAGCGGCAAGACGATCCTCGCGACCCACTTCCTCCTCGAGGGCCTCAGGGCGGGTGAACCCTGCCTGCTCGTCACGATGGACGAGCCGCCGAGCGAGGTGAAGGCGAACATGGGCGTCTTCGGCTGGAACCTCGACCGCCTCAAGATCCTCGACGCGACGCCCGACGTGCGCGCGCACAAGCGACAGCGCTCCGTGATCGACGTAGGCACGTCCCTCGACGTGCGCGACATGGAAGACGTGCAAGGCGTGCGCCAGTCGTCTCAGATCCGCGCGCTCGAGGTGAGCGTGCACAGCGTCCAGAAGATGATCAAGCAGGAATTCTCGCAGCGGCTCGACCGGTACAAGGAGCGGTACCGGCGGGTCGTGATCGACTCCCTGACGGCCCTCAAGATGTTCTCCATGCAGGGAGAGGACAGCCGGATCCTCGTGCAGTCCTTCATGCGGTTCCTGTCCGAGCTCGAGTCGACGACCGTCATCGTGTCCGAGCACCTGAACCCCACCCAGATCGAGACGGAGTTCTTCCTGAGCCGCGGGGAGATCCGTTTGCACAAGTGGCTCGACGGGAACGTGATGCGCCGGGGCCTCTCCATCGAGAAGTTCCGCGGCTCCGCGTTCGACGACCACATCCGCCCCGCGCAGATCGGGAAGACGGGTCTCGTCGTGTTCCCGAACATGCAAGCCGCGTTCCGCTCGGAGACGGCGCTCGCCGGCAGCGGGGAGGCGTTCCTCGAGTCGCGGATCATCGGGGAGGTCGCCAACGTGCTCGACAGTGTGCTGCGTCAGATCGACGAGGCCCACCGTCGTCAGATCCCGATCAAGAACATCGAGGTCGCGGTGTCCCGCGCGATGGTCCACTTCCAGCGGCGCCACTACCAGAAAGCCCTCAAACAGGCCCTCGCGTGCGACTCCGAGCTCCGCCAGATCCTCGGGGAGTCGCCGCCCCCTCCGCCGCCGACGGCCCCGCCCCGGCCTCCGGAGGCGAGGCGGTGATCGGCCTCGGGAAGATCCGCACGGGGATCGCGGGCCTCGACCGGATGCTCCACGGAGGCCTCGTCTCGGGCCGGCCCTACATCGTCTCGGGCCCGCCAGGCGCCGGGAAGACGATCCTCTCCATGCAGTTCCTCAAGGAGGGGCTCGAGGGCGGGGAGCGCTGCCTGTTCGTCGCGCTCGAGGAGCCGCCGAACGAGCTCAAGATCAACATGCGGCCGTTTCGCTGGAACCTCGACGACCTCGACGTGCTCGACGCGAACTCGGACATCCGACGCTTCGAGCCCACCCCGATCATGGAGATCTCCACGGAGACGGAGCCGATCAAGATGCGGGCCCTCGCCGAGCGCATCCGCAAGACGCCCGACTTCGAGAGCAAGGAGGTGTCCGTCCACTCCCTCCAGCAGCTCCTGAAGAACCTGTTCATCAAGCGGAAGTATCACCGGGTCGTGATCGACTCCGTCACGGCCCTGAAGTACTTCTGCATGCGCGAGTTCGAGGAGATCCTCACGACCCAGTCGTTCATGAGGTTCCTCACGGAGGCGGGCGTGACGTCCCTCCTCACCCTCGAGCTCCCCGAGATCGGCGACGTCCCGCCCGAAGCGTTCCTCGCGCGCGGGGAGGTCCGCCTCCACAAGCTGCGGGACGAGTCCGGGATCCGCCGGTTCATCTCGATCGAGAAGTACAAGGGCTCGAGCCACGAGGAGTACGTGTACCCGTTCGAGATCACGAGCGCGGGGATCGGCGTGCAGGTCCCCGCGGCCGCGCCGACGCCCGCGGCCTGAGGGCCCGAAGGGCCCTCCCGGAGCGGCATGCGCGTGGCTGATGCCCATTAGGGGAGGCGTCAGACGAACGTATGACTAGGTTTATATAGAGCCACTCGGATTCTCCCGGCCGTCAGAATCCTTCGGGATGGGATGACTCGATGAAGTCTATTCTCAACGAGGCCCTGGCGCGCCACCAGGAAGAGACGAAAGAGCAGGAGAAGACCGCCCCGGCAAAGGCCGCGAAGCCCGCGAAGAACGCGGACGATGACGAGATCGAGAAGATCGTCGAATCGATCAACGTCTCGATCAAGATCGTCGGATGCGGCGGGGGCGGATCGAACACGATCAACCGCTGCAGCGAGGCGGGGATCACGGGCGCCCAGATGGCCGCCGTGAACACGGACGCGAAGCACCTCCTCGCGGTCCACGCGCCGAAGAAGATCCTGATCGGGAAGCGGCTCACGAAGGGCCTCGGGGCCGGCGCCCTCCCGGAGGTCGGCGAGCAGGCCGCCCACGAGTCCGAGGAGGAGATCCGCGAGTTCGTCCGGGGCTCCCACGTCGTCTTCATCACGGCCGGCCTGGGTGGCGGCACGGGCACGGGGAGCGCCCAGTACGTCGCGCGCGTCTCGAAGGAGGAAGGCTCCCTCGTGATGGGCGTCGTCACGATGCCCTTCAAGTCGGAGGGCAAAATCCGCATGGAGAACGCGCAGGCGGGCCTCGACAAGCTCCGGAAGTTCTGCGACACGACGATCGTGATCTACAACGACAAGCTCCTCGACCTCGTGCCCCGCCTGCCGATCAATGCGGCGTTCAAGGTGGCCGACGAGATCCTCATGCAGTCCATCAAGGGCATGACGGAGATCATCACGAGGCCTGGGCTCGTGAACCTCGACTACGCGGACCTCATGACGATCATGAAGGGCGGCGGAGTCGCGATGATCGGGATCGGCGAGAGCGACGAGGAACGGGACCGGATCGAGTACGCGATCAACGAGGCCCTCGAGTCCCCGCTGCTCGGCGAGGTCGACCTGACCCACGCGCGCGGCGCGCTCGTCCGGGTCGTCGGCGGCCCCGACCTCACCGTCTCCGAGGCGGAGCGGGCCGCGGAGATCGTCGGGCAGAAGATCAACCCGCAGTCGCGGATCATCTGGGGCTGCTCCGTCGAGGACGAGCTCGAGAACACGGTCCGCGTCCTGCTCGTGATCACGGGCGTGAAGTCGAAGGCGCTCCTGGGCAAGGAGATCTACACGGGCCCCGTGGCCACGTCGAGCGACGTGGACGAAGTACGCTGACCTCCTCCCCTTTTTCACCCAAGCCTTTTCCCCTTTCCTTCCATCCGGTCAGCGTGAGCCCTCCCCGCGAGCGCCATCGGTACGTCGCGTTCCGCGTCGGGGGCGGGCGTGCGTTCCGCCGGGACGAGGTCCTCGAGGCGATCCGCCGGTCGGGGGCCCGCGTCTGGCTCGTCGAGTATCGGGACGGGCTCGGGCTCGTCCGGTGCGGCCACCTCGACAAGGACGCGACGATCGCGGCGCTGCGCGCCATCGAGCGCATCGGCGAGGATTCCGCGGCCGTCACGACCCTCGGGACCTCGGGCACGATCCGCAAGGCGACGGAGAAGTACCTGCGTCCTCGGCGTGAGTCCCACCCGACGGACCGTTGAACGAATCCTTATAAATCACTGCCTTATTAGGCGGCGAAGAGGAGCCTTATGCAACCGGGTCAGATGGCGTATGACCGGGCCATCACCGTTTTCAGCCCCGATGGCCGCCTGTTCCAAGTCGAATACGCCCGCGTCGCCGTCACCCGTGGCAACACGACGGCGGGATTGAAGTTCAAGGCCGGCATCGTCCTGATGGCGGACAAGAAGATCGGCTCGAGGCTCGTCGAGACGTCCTCGATCGAGAAGATCTTCCAGATCGACGAGCACATCGGGGCCGCGACGTCCGGCCTCGTCGCGGACGCCCGGGTCCTCGTGGACTACGCGCGCCTCGTCGCGCAGATCAACAAGGTCACGTACAGCGAGAAGATCGGGGTCGACCTGCTCGTGAAGCGGATTTGCGACTTCAAGCAGAACTACACGCAGTACGGCGGCGTGCGCCCGTTCGGCACGGCCCTCCTCGTGGCCGGCGTGGACGACATGGGCACCCATCTGTTCGAGACGGACCCGAGCGGGGCCCTCGTGTCGTACAAGGCGGGGAGCATCGGCGCGGGCCGGAACACGGTCATGGAGATGTTCGAGGAGAAGTACAAGGACGGCATGGCGAGGGACGACGCGGTCCTCCTGGGCCTCGAGGCCCTCCAGAAGGCCTCGGAAGGCGAGAAGCTCGACGCCCGCGCGGTCGAGGTCGGGGTCGTCGTGGAGGGCGAGAAGTTCCGCCGGCTGTCCGAGCAGGAAGTCGGCCAGTACCTCGGACGGATCCCTGCGGCCTCCTAGGGGCTTCCATGCCCAAGGAGCTCCGCTCGGATCGCCGCGTCGACGTATTCAGCGAGTTCGTCATCGCCCGCGTGGAGAAGGCTGGCGAGAAGTTCGAGGTCCTCGTGCGACCCGACGCCGTGTCGCGGGTGCGGGACGGAAAGGACGTGGACTTACTCGCTGAGCTCGCGGTCGACCAGGTGTTCCGGGACGCCCACAAGGGCTCGAAGGCGTCCGAGGAGAAGATGGCGGAGATCTTCGGCACCACGGAGCCCCTCGCGGTCGCGAAGCAGATCATCCTGAAGGGCGAGATCCAGCTCACGACGGAGCAGCGCCGCGAGATGCAGGAGGCGAAGCGCAAGCAGATCGTCCAGTACATCGCGGCGAACGCGATCAATCCCCAGACGGGCACGCCCCATCCGCCCGCGCGGATCGAGATCGCGATGGAGGAGGCCAAGGTCCACGTGGACCCGTTCAAGGGCCTGGAGGAGCAGGTCAAGGAAGTCCTCGACGCGCTGCGTCCGCTCATCCCGATCCGCTTCGAGAAGGTCCGGATCGCGGTGAAGCTCGGCGCGGAGGACAGCGCGAAGTGCTATGGGGACATCAAGGCGTTCGGCAGCCTGCTCAAGGAGGAATGGCTCGGGTCCGGGGCGTGGGTCGGGGTCGTCGAGATGCCCGCGGGGCTGCAGACGGACTTCCTAGAGCGCCTCAATTCGAAGACGAAGGGGAACGTGGAGATTCGCATCCTGAAGCAGGACCAGCGGGTGTAGACGGGACCCCGAGGCTCGGGACCTTCGACTCGGTTCCTTCGGGTCGGCCGCATCGCGCGCCGCGGCGCGGACCCACTCGACGCGTCGGGACGACGCATCGGTCTCGGACACCCAAAACCTAAAGTAGGCCGTCCCTCTTCGACGCGGTCGACGTGAGAGAGAGAACCCAATGGAAGGCAGAGGCTCGGCTCGCCCGATTGTCATCCCCGGCGAGGCCGTTGGTGGACGGGGTGTAAGGCCCGGACCCGGGACGTACAGCGAGGGCGGGCAGGTTTACGCGGCCCACCTCGGCGTGCTCTCCGAGGGGGAGGGCACCGTGTCCGTGGTCCCGCTTCGAGGTCAGTATCTGCCCGAGCCGGGCGACGCCGTGATCGGCGTGATCGAGGACATGGGGGCCAGCCACTGGCTCGTCGACATCAACGCGCCCTATCCGGCGCCCCTCCATGCCACGGAGTCGCCCTGGCGCGTCGAGTTCGGCGACACGGCGCGGTACCTGAACGTCGGGGACGCGATCATGTGTCACGTGCTCAGCGTGGACGAGATCAAGCGCATCCAGCTCACGATGCAGGACCGGGAGGCGAGGCGCCTCGAGGGCGGCCAGCTCCTGGACATCGAACCCATGAAGGTCCCCCGCGTGATCGGGAAGGAGGGCAGCATGCTCGCGCTCATTCGAGACATGACGGGCTGTCGGATCTACGTGGGGCAGAACGGCCGGATCTGGCTCGACGGGGAGGACCGGGACACGGCCCTCGCGGTTCGGGCCATCAAGATCGTGGATGAGCGGGCCCAGGCCGTCGGCCTCACGGAGACCGTGCGGGAGTTCCTCGAGAGGCACGGCGCGTCGGGCCGACCGAGGCCCGCCTGAACGGACGGAATACCATGGAAGACATCGAGCACATCCCGAAGGAACTGAAACTGATCGACTCGGACGGCGTGCGCCTGGACGGCCGCAAGTTCGACGAGCTCCGCCCCGTGCGGATCGAGGCGGGCGTCCTCGGCCGCGCGGACGGGAGCGCGTATATCGAGTGGGGAGGGAACAAGGTCCTCGCGGCCGTGTACGGACCGCGCGAGGCCCATCCGAGGCACCTGCAGGACCCCGCGCGGGCCCTCGTCCAGTGCCGGTACAACATGGCCCCCTTCAGCGTCTCGGACCGGAAGCGGCCCGGCCCGGACCGGCGGTCCGTCGAGATTTCGAAGATCATCTCGGAGGCGTTCTCCGCGGTCGTGTTCAAGGAGCAGTTCCCGCGCACATCCGTCGACATCTTCATCGAGGTCCTCCAGGCCGAGGCGGGGACGCGGTGCGCGGGCCTGACCGCGGCCGCCGTCGCCCTCGCGGACGCGGGCGTCCCGATGCGGGATCTCGTCGCCTCGTGCGCGTCCGGGAAGATCGGCGGGGTCG
>DATETY010000032.1:0-5209 GCA_035283365.1 Thermoplasmata archaeon
TCACCTGGGCGTCGTGACCCGTCGCGTCGATGACGACATCGCACTCCAGGGCGACCGGATCCACGCACGTGATCTCATGAGGAAGAGCTTGGACGGGCGTCCAGTTGATCACGACACCCGCCACGCGATTTTTCTCCCGAAGGACGACATCCTCGAAGGACGTCATGTTCTGGATCTTGGCTCCGGCGTCCATCGTCGCGGCAATGAGCTTCGAACAAGCGTGCGGGCCGGGCGTCACATACAGATTTTTCGAATACTGAGTGTACGGGCAACCGATCTCGTCCAGATACTTCTGTGCGGGATGTCGCAACGTCACCGTGTTCATCAGGTAGCCGCCGATCCAAAAGCCGCCGCCGATGTAGTTGTTCCGCTCGATCACGACGACCTTCACGCCGGCGAGGGCGAGCTCGCGGGCCGCTGTGAGGCCGCTCGGCCCGCCGCCCACGACGATGACTTCCGTGTGTGCGTACTCCGAGAGGTCCCGCGTGAATCCCGCGAGGATCGCACGGGTGACTTCCGCTTCGCTCGACTCACCAAAAATGGGCATGTCCCCACCTGGAAGCTGCCGAACGGACACGTCCTATTTGAGGGTTGAGCATTGGACCCGCCGACCGCGTCGTCACGCGCCGTCGGCAAGCCATTCGCGGTACTGGGTCGCCTTCGCCTCGGCCGCGTCCTCTCCCAGGATCGAAGGCAGCGTGCGCTCGCGGAGCAGGTCTACGATCTTCCCGACGTCCTCCGCGGTGAGGGCCTCGGGATTCGCCCGCACATCGCGGATGCGCTTGCGCAGCATGGCCGGAGCCATCTCTCCCCAGATGGCCCGCATGTCGGCCTCGATGCGCGCGAACGCGTCCTTCGGATCCAACGGCCTCACGCTTCGCTCTTGAGGTGGTGCGCGGTCAGCCACGCGCTGTACCCGATGTAGAACAGGACGACGAGGGCGACGACGAGGAACGCGTCGGCCACGTACGCCTCGAGGGACAGGGCCCTCGCGGCCGCGCTCAGGCTCAGGGCGATCCCGACGGCCGCGAGGCCCACGCTCAGGCGGTACAGCAGGCCGCCGCGCAGCATCCGGACCCCCTGGTGGGTGAGCAAGAACGCTCCCAGGACGCCGCACGAGATGCTCAGGACGAGGACGACGAAGACTTCCGCGGAGAGGGCCATGGAAACCGGCGAATCATCCGGAGCGGACCGCCTTAAGCCTAATCCCGTGATACTCAGACCTGAGAATCTTCGCCGAACCGCGCCGTGACGGCCCGGCCACCGGCCTGCGCGAACCCGAGCCGCTCGTACAGGGCGATCGCGCGGTCATTCCCGAGGGTCACGAAGAGGGCGAGCTTCCCCTCCCCGAGGTCCGCGAGGCGATTCATCGCGGTCTGCAGGAGGGCCCCGCCGAGGCCCTTCCCCCGACGGTCCGTCGCGACCCCGATCTCGGAGACGAGGGGCGTCCCCATCCAGTGCGTGACGAGGACCGCCCCGACGAGCCGTCCCCCGTCGAGAGAGACGAACGACGCGTCCGGCATGAACCGCCCCGACTCGCCCTTCAGGACGGACCCCATGTACGCCCTCCAATCCGACTCGGGCCCGACGTGCATCCCGAACGACTGCTCGAGGTGTCCGTCGTACACGTCCATGAAGAACTTCGTGAGGCCGAGGATCTCCGTCTCCTCGGGATGCTGGAGAGCCACGTCCACGGGCAAGGGCCGTTTCACGACGGGGGCGACCATCCGCATCCGCGCGAACCAACGGCGGAAGCCCACCGCGGCGAACGCGGGCTCGTAGCGGTCCTCGAACGTCGCGGTGAGGCGCGTCGTGCCCTGGGCCTGGAGGAAGTCGAGGGCCTTCACGATCGCGGCCGGCGCGAGGTCCGCTCGGGCGGGGTCGATCGAGAAGCCGGACAGGTTCGCGTCGGGGGACTCCGTGGCCCCGCCGACGATCCGGATCGTCCCGACGATCCTTGCACCCTCCCGGAACGCGAAGTGGGTCCGCTGCTCCTCGGGTGGGAGGGCGAGGTACCGCTCGAGGTACGTCTTCAGGTCGTCCGCGGGGAGGTCCGAGCGGCCCGAGATGAACACGCGCCAGTACGCGTGCGCGTCCGTCGACGCGAGCGGCTCGAGGGTGAGCGCCACGCGGGGCCCATGGGACGGTTCGCCATGAACGTTTCCCCGCGCGGAGGATTTATGGGCCCGACCGCCTTCGTCCGGGTCCGTGGACTTCCGGCTCACGGAGACGCAAGAGCTCACGCGCAAGACGGTCCGCGAGTTCGCGGAGCAGGAGATCGTCCCGGAGTCCATGGCGTACGACGAAAGTCAGGAGTTCCCCTCCCGATGGGCGGAGCGGATGGGGCAACTGGGCCTCTTGGGCGTGTTCGTGCCCGAGAAGTACGGCGGCTCGGGCCTCGACAGCGTGTCGTACGCGATCACGATCGAGGAGCTGTCTCGCGCGGACGCGAGCGCGGGCGTCATCGCGGCCGTCTGCAACGGCCTCGTGTGCGAGCCCCTCCTCCGGTACGGGACGGAGGACCAGAAGCGGACGTACCTCGTGCCCGTCGCCCGAGGGGAGTGGATCGGCGCGTACGCCCTCACGGAGCCCGGGAGCGGCTCCGACGCGGCCGCCATGCGGACGACGGCCCGGCTCGAGACGGACGAGTGGGTCCTGAACGGGACGAAGGCGTTCATCACGAACGCGCACGCGGCGAAGGTCGTGGTCGTCTACGCGCGCACGGGGGAGAAGAAGCACGAGATCTCCGCGTTCATCGTCCCGACGGACGCGAAGGGCTTCGTCCGCCAGAAGAAGGAGAACAAGATGGGAATCCGCGCGAGCGACACGATGCTCCTGAGCTTCGAGGACATGCGCATCCCGAAGGAGAATCTCCTCGGGGAGCTGCACAAGGGCTTCTCCATCGCGATGGCGACCCTGGACGGCGGCCGGATCGGGATCGCGGCCCAGGCCCTCGGGATCGCGCAGCGGGCCCTCGAGGAGTCCGTGAAGTTCGCGAAGGAACGCGAGGCGTTCGGCAAGAAGATCGCGGAGTTCCAGGCGATCCAGTGGAAGGTCGCAGACATGGCCACGGAGATCGACGCGGCGCGCCTCCTCACGTACCGCGCGGCCGCGCTCAAGGACAAGGGCGTGAAGCACACGTATGAGTCGAGCGTCGCGAAGCTGTTCGCGTCCGAGGCGGCCCACCGCGCGGTCGACCAGGCCGTCCAGATCCACGGCGGGTACGGGTACATCAAAGACTACGTCGTCGAGAAGCTGTACCGGGACCAGCGGGTCACGGAGATCTACGAGGGCACGTCAGAGGTCCAGCGGCTCGTGATCGCGCGGTCGGTCCTCGGGTCGTGAGGCCGCTCAGGCCTCCAGGCGGCACGCGCGGTACTCCGTCTCGCAAGGCGGCGACCCGCTGATGTACGCCTCGCGCAACGTGAGATTGAGGATCGAGCCGAATAGGGTCTTCACGCGGTCCGCCTCGGGCGTCGCGGGGTCCTCGTGGCGGCAGATGCAGTCGGGCTCGCCGACGTGGTCCCGCTGGATGGACATGATCGTCTCCGGGGTGACCCGGCCCAGGGCCGGCCGGAGGATCCGGCGCGCGCGGTTGTACCGCGCGATCGAGCAGAACGTGCCGTGCGGATCCCGCTCGAAGCGAGCCATGGCCCCGGACACGTAGTGGTTCGTGTGGACGAGCCACCCGTCCTCGCCATACAAGGCGTCGAAGGCCGTCGCGGACCCCTCCATTGAGTACAGCTCGCCGTCCCGCGAACAAACGATGTTGTTGAAGCTCCCGCCACGGTCCGCGGGCATGGACGCCTCGAGCGCCTCGACGAGGGTGCGGGCCTCGAGGACCCGCCGCGGGGGAACCATCTTCGGGATTCCGACGCGCGTGTCGTTGTGGCTCAGAGCGTTCCCCGTGAGGCTGATCCCGGCGTCGTTCATGCCGATCGTCGGGAAGAGCCCCTGGTACGACATCGCGAAGAACGCGGGCTTCCCGTCCACCGCGACGCGCACGGGCACGACGATCCCCTCGTAAGCCGGCGTGTAGTCCTCGTTGTGCGCGACGAGCACGCTCCCGTCCGCCGTGTGCTCCGGACCGACGGCCACGTCCGTGCACCCCTTCCGCGCGAGGGCCGGGCTGTACCCGGACCACTGGGCCAGGAGGATGTCGAAGGGCACCCGGCTCGCGCTCGCGTACCCGCGCATCTCGTCGACGAAGTCGGGGAACCACGCCTCGATCCGCGGGAGGACCTTCCGGCCGTACCGCTTCGCGGCGTCCAGGGTCGCCCCTTTCTCCCAGGACAGCTCGACCTTGAAGATCTCGACGGCGCGCCGGGCCTCCGTCGCGAACCGCTCGCCGAGCTGCTCGCCGACGTCGCGCGGGGAGCCGCTCGCGCGGAACACCTCAAGGGCCGCGTGCCGCGTCGGGGCGACCAGGGCCATGGCCCGAGGAACGCTCGACGGGGGTATGAGGCTTCCCGCGGGGTCTGTAAGTGAGGGACCGCGAAGCGGCCGCGACGATCGTGATCGCGGCCACGACGAACCGCCGAACGCGAGGGTCAGGAGGTTGTCCCCGAACATGTCCGTCGACGCGTCCAGGAGCGCGAAGAAGCACACCAGGTATACGATGTAGATCATGAGGTCGAATGACATCCTCGGACCGATCCGGGATTCCGCGGCCATGGGCCGCGCAGCGGATCGCCCATAGATCCCTTACGCCGGGGCGGCGTGACCGCGGAACCCTTTATAGCGGGCGTCGGCCTGTCGGCGGAGCGTGCCCACGACGGTCCTGTACATGGAGGAGCGGAAGGGCCAGGACCCGGACCCCTGCTACCTCCGGGAGTTCGATGCCCGCCTGACGGAGCGCGGCCCCGATTACGTCGTGCTCGACCGGACCGCCTTCTACGCGGAGGGAGGAGGCCAGCCCACGGACATCGGGGTCCTGCGGTGGCCCGGAGGCGAGGCGAGGGTCCTCCGCGTCGCGAAGGAGAAGGGCGTGATCAAGCATGTGCTCGACGCGATGCCGGCCTCCAACGAGGTCCACGGGGTGATCGACTGGGACCGGCGGTACGCGCACATGCGGTACCACACGTCCCAGCACCTCATGTCCGGGCTCGTCTGGAAGATCTTCGGCGCGCGGACCGTCGGGAACCAGCTGTACGCGGACCGGGCCCGGGTCGACTTCCAGCCCGCGGCCTTCACCCCGGAGGACCTCGCG
>DATETY010000033.1:0-2906 GCA_035283365.1 Thermoplasmata archaeon
CTGCATCGCGGTCAGGATGTACCGCTGGAGGTGGCCGAGCTGGGGAAGCTCGTCGATGAAGAGGACGCCCTGGTGGGCCTCGTGGATCGACCCCGGGACGACGCGGTCGTACGGCTGCGTGCCGAGCTGGGGATGCCCGCCGTAGGGATCGTGCCGGACATCGCCGAGGAGCTCCGTCTCGCTCGCGCCCGTCGAGAGCACGAACGGACTTCGCGTGATCGGGAGGAGCACCTTCCGCGGGCTCTCCTTCTCCATCTCCCGGCGCTTCTCCAGGGCCTTCTGGTCGAGGACGCGGATCATCTCCCCCGCGCGCTCGTAGACGACGACCTCCTCCTTGCCAAACTGGTTGCGGGTCGTCGTGACGCGGTCCCGCCCGCCCATCTGGGCGAAGGTGACCTCGAAGATGCCGCTGAACAGGTCTCCGAACGGGTTGCCCGGAGCCGCCTGGGGCACCGTCTTCGGCCGATTGCACTTGGGACACATCCGGTCCGTCGGCGAGCTGTACGTCCCGCACTGGACGCACTTGTATCCGAGGCGCTCGGCGACGTTGATCGGGGCCTCGCGCGGATCGATCAGGTCGCCTTCCGCGCCCGCGAGGCGACTCCGGTCCCGCAGGACCTCGTCCCGCTGCTTCACCTCGACGAGAGGGCGCTCCGGGTTCTCCGGGTTGTGGACGACGCGGATCTCCTCCGTGACCGGAGGGAGGTGGAGGGAGAGGGCCTGGGCGATCATCGACTTGCCCGTGCCGGGCGGTCCGACGAGGAGCAGGTGGCGTCGCTGGGTCGCGGCCACGCGGGCGAGCTTGACCGCCTCGTCCTGGCCGATGACCCGCTTCATCGGGTCGTCGGGGATCAGGATGTCCGCGGTCGTCTCGAGCTCGTCGAGGGAGAAGCCCTCGTCGGAGGAGCGTAGCTTCGCCTTCGCGATGGAGGCCACCCCAGCTTACGGCGCGAGGTCGCTCCGGGTCCAGACCTCGACGCCCGCGGGCTGCTTCGTGATCGTGCCCATCTTCGTGCCGACCACGGAATGCATGCTCATCTCCGACGCGATGTCGAGGATCCTCTGGGTGATGATCCCGTCGAAGACGACCGCGCGGGTCTGCTTCGCGGTCTTCAGGGTGTCCACCAGCTCCCGCACGGGGACCTCCGCCACGACGCCGTCCGCGTCGTCGAGCAGGCGGGCTTTCGAGGACCCGCCGATCGCGAGGAGCATCTCCCGGTACTTCTCGAGCTTCGGGTTCAGGGCCTTCGTCGTCGGCGTCAGGACCGGCGGCGCGGGCGGCGCCTCGCGCGGCTCACGGAACTCGCGGGGCTCCCGGGGCTCGCGGGGTTCCGGTCGGAACTCGCCGCGCGGCTCGGGAGGCAGGGGGCGGGGCGGCTGAGGGGCTCGGCCCTCGGGGCCCATGGGGCCGACGTCCTCCCCCTCGGCCTTGTAGACCTGGCCCGAGAGGCCGTACATCTCGACGTACTGGTCCGCGGGGATCTTGTTCCGCAGGCACTTCATGATCTGCTTCTGGGTGAGCTCCTCGACCTCCTTCCCGCGCGGGGCGCGGGCGATGAAGTCGATCTCGCCGACCTGGAGCAGCTCGCGCAGGATCAGGTCGCCGCCGCGGTCCCCGTCCACGAAGGCAGTGACCGCGCGCTCCTTGCAGAGCTCCTGGATCGTCTTCGGGACGTTCGTCCCTTCGACGGCAATCGCGTTCTTGATCCCGCTCCGCAGGAGGTTCAAGACGTCCTGGCGGCCCTCGACCACGATGATCGCGTCGCTGTCCGCGACGTTCGGGCCGGCGGGCAGCCGCTCGGGTCCGTAGGAGACGATCTCGGAGACCTGCACGGACTGCTTGACCTCGTCCAAGAGGTCCATCCCCGAGGTCTTCGAGCTCTCGACCATCGCCGCGAGGAGCTGGCGTGCGCGCTCGATGATCTTGTTCCGCTTCGTCACGCGGACGTCCTCGACCTTGTCGACCTTGATCGTGGCCTTGCAAGGGCCGACGCGGTCGATCGTCTCGAGGGCTGCCGCGAGGATCGAGGTCTCCACTTGGTCGAGGGACGAGGGGATCAGGACGGAACCTTCGCTCCGGCCCTTCTTGCTCTGCACGTCCACTTCGATGCGGCCGATCCGGCCGCTCTTCTGCAGGTCCCGCAGGTCGAGTTCGTCGCCGAGGAGTCCTTCCGTCTGGCCGAACACGGCGCCCACGACGTCGGGCTTCTCGACGATTCCCTCCGCCTCGAGGCGGGCCTGGATCAGGTATTTAGTCGTACTCGGGTCGATGTTCATGCTATCGCTTGTCCGGGACTGGGCAACCTCGGTCTACGACCCTCTATCCGGACGTCTCTCCGCCCCGCAGGGCTGCTGTGGGCCCCGAACCGGGGCATGAAAGGGTGATTCGGATGAGTGCGATCGATGAGTCGCGGTTTGGCCGCTATCCCGGTTCCTCACTGGACCCGGCCCTATTTAAATATTCTTAGGACGTTATTCTCAAGGCCGAGAACGTCGGCGGGTGTCTCTCCGCGCCACCCGGTCCGAGTAGTAGCGCTTCGAGGGTCGCTGCTGGTTGCGGGAGCCCGCCATCTCCGCCACGCGCTCCGCGAAGGCGTGGAGCGACTCCACGTCCTTGATGTCCTTGCGACAGAGGATCGTGAGGTGGGCCCGGACCTCGTCGTCGTGGCGGACGCCGCACGCCTCGAGGGCGTCCCGCAGCGAGCGTGCGAGGCGGCCGCCGCGGACGTCCCAGTCCGTCAGGATGAGAGCCTCGCGGTGCTCCAGCGCGATCGATTCCGCAAGGGCGAGGATGCTGTTCCCGCGGTTGAGCACGCGCACGTCCCCGTCCACGCCGAGGGACCGCAGCGCCCGGAGGTCCCACTCCCCCTCCACGATCACGGGCATCGCGCGGCTCTTCTCGATCA
>DATETY010000034.1:0-20998 GCA_035283365.1 Thermoplasmata archaeon
CGCCTCCCGCCGTTTCGGACGGACCTCGCGGGCGCCGGGATCGCCGCGGCCGCGGGCCTGGGGACCCTCATCGCAATGCTCGGCGCGGCGGTCGCGTTCGTCCCGGAGCGATACGAGCCGCCCGCGTCCCGGGCGCGGGACGCGCTCCCGGCGATCGAGCGCCGACTCGGACCCGCGCGCGGCTACGGGACCCTCCTCGCGAAAGAGCTGCTCGACGTCGTGCGCTCGGGGACCATCGTGAAGATGTTCTTCGCCTTCGTGACACCGCTCCTCCTGCTCTCCTTCACGGCCTGGTTCGTCCGGTATGGCCTCGCGGTCCCCGTCGGCTTCAACAGCGTCTTCTACGCCGCGATGGTCGGCTTCTTCGGGGTCATGCTGTACAACTGGCTCACGAACCTGGACGTGACGGACTACCTGGAGACCGTGCCCGTCTCCGTCCCCGAGGTGATCCGCGCGAAGCTCCTCGCGTTCGGCCTCATGACGTGCGGGATCACGGTCGCGTTCGTCGTCGGGATCTCCGCGCTGAACGGGGACGTGCGCCTCCTGTGGCTCGCCCTCCCGGTCGCCCTGGTGACGTCCGCGTACATGGTCGCGATGACCGCGTACCTGACCGGGCTCCGGACGAACTCCTTCCTCTTCGACCCGGGCGTGCTCGCTCGCTTCGCGGCTTGCTCCATGGTGCCGGACCTCGGCCTCACGATCCTGTCGTTCACGTTGGACCGGGACCCGTGGTTCGCGGCCGCGGGGATCGCCCTGGTCCTCGCGCTCCTCCTCGCGGCAACGTATTTCTTCCTCGTCGGCATTGAGCCGAAGTGGCGCGGCTCGGCATTCGGCGAGTGAGCGCCGGGGAACCACGATGGACGGTGGATCCGCCTTCCGCCGGTCGTTCCACCTCGCCTCCCCGGTCTTCCTGGGCTACTATCTCGTCCCGGACGACCTCGGGGCCGGCCTCACGAAGACCGCGGTCACCCTCCTGTTCCTCGGGACCGCCTGGTGCATCGAGATGGCCCGGATGGCCCTCGGGCTGCGGCTCATCGGGATGCGCGCGTACGAGGGGCAGCGCGTCTCCGCGTATGCGCAGGGGTCCGTGGGCCTCGCATTCGCGCTCTTCGTGATCGGGGATCCCCGCATCGTGATCCCCGTGTTCGTCGGGATGGCGTGGATCGATCCGCTGGCCCACCTCGCGAGGAAGCGCGGCTGGTCCCGCGCGGTCCCCGCGGGCGCGTACGCGGCCCTGTTCCTCGCGGCGTCCGCTCTCATCGAGCCCGCGTACGGGGGCTTCCCCCCGACGATCCGCCTCCTGTTCGCGGCCGTCGCGACGGTCACCGCGATCGCGGTCGAGGGGCCCTTCTTGCACCAGCTGGACGACGATCTCCTCATGCAGGCCGTCCCCATGACGATCCTCGCTGGGCTCGCCTACGCCGTGGCGGCCTACGGGCTACTTTAGGACCTCGAGCTTCCCGAACCGGCCCGCGCTGACCTGCATGTTCCCGCGCCACTCGCGGACCCAACCGTTCGTGATCCGGACCCGGTCGTTCGCCTGGACCCGCTCGATCTCGTCGTTCCACAGGCTCACGCCGATCTCGTCGCCGTCCTCGTCGACGGCCTTCGCGTCGCACACCTTGCCCGAGGAGCCCGAGCGGCTCGTGAAGTCCCGCACGGTGCCCTTCTCTCGGATCGTGAGGTCGAGCACGTCGACCTTGCTCTCGGGGCGGAGGTCTTTCACCTTCATTGCGCGGACCCATCCGCCGCCTCCGGGATAAACATTTGCGCGCCCCCGGACCGCCCGGGCGGGCACGCGAAACGCCGCCGCTTCCCATGGGTTGCGCTGCGCGCGAAATTTCTTCGTGCCATCGAAATAAAACCTTAAAGTCGTGGAACCGGATACAGAAGGAGTCGATATTGTGAATCGGATCAAAGTCGTGAGCGAAGTCGCCGAACTCGTCCCCATCCTGCGCGCCGTGGACACGGAGCTCAAGCGGGACGTGTTCAAGGAGGTCACGGGGGACTGGCGCACCGCGAAGCAGATCGAGGAGAAGTTCGGCGCAGACGGGCTCGAGGCCCTCCGGTTCTTCGAGAAGATGAAACTCGTCGAGACGAAGTGGCAGACGAGCGCGGCGGCCTCGCCCGAGAAGGCGTACCACGCATTCTACTCGTCCTTCCACATCAACGCGACGACGCCGATCCAGGAGATCTCGGACGTCCTGTACGCGGCCATGATGCCCGAGCGGGACTACGCGAAGATCGAGGGCAAGGTCTTCGACATGATCGGGCCCGATGGGAAGTTCGCGGGGGACGTCGCGGACGCCCTCCAAGTCAGCCAGACGATGCTGAAGGCCCTCGTGAAGCGATCCACGCGGCTCGACTTCCGCGGCCATCGGATCATGCGGTTCGAGGAGTGACCCGTGATCGCGGTCCTGCGCCTGGGCCATCGGCCCGCGCGAGACAAGCGCGTCACGACTCACGTCGCCCTCGCCGCGCGCGCGTTCGGCGCGGACCGGATCCTCGTCTCCACGCGGGACCGGGAGCTCGAGCGGACCGTGCGGGACGTGGTCCGGCGGTTCGGGGGTCCGTTCGAGATCGAGACGGGGGTCGCGTGGCGCCGCGTCGTGCGGGAATGGGCCGGGACGACGGTCCACCTGACCATGTACGGCCTGCCCCTCGAGGACATGCGCCCGCGCCTTCCGCGGGACGACCTGCTCATCCTCGTCGGCGCGGAGAAAGTGCCCCGCGCGGCGTTCGACCTCGTGGATTGGAACGTCGCGGTCGGGAACCAGCCGCACTCGGAGGTCGCGGCCCTCGCCGTGTTCCTGGACCGCGTCCTCGACGGCGCGGGGATGCGACGCACCTTCGGGGGGCCCGTGACGATCCGACCCAGCCCGCGCGGCAAGGACGTGGCCGTCGCGCGCTCCTAGGAACCTTTATGGCAGACGTTCCGGTAGGACGCGTGTGCCGCGCGGGGCCGTCGCGCTCATCGTCTTGATCCTGACCGCCTGCTCGCTGTCCGTCCCCGGATCGGCCCGGGCGGACGCCCCCGCGCTCCGGGTCGGCGACTCGTGGACGTACCGGACGAACACCTCGTTCGCGGAAGGCTTCGTCTTGAACGGGACGGCCAGGTTCACGCTCGCCGCGCGGGGGAACGTGTCCGTGGAGGGCACGGACCACGACGCGTTCCGCGTGGAGATCCGCGGAGAGGGCGCGATCCACGGCGAGGTGCCTGTGAACGGCGGCTCCGTCCCGATCTCCGGGACGTGGGACCTCGTGGGCGAGGAGCTGCTCACCGCGTCCGGGCTCAAGGTCGTCTCGAGCCTCCTCGAGCTCCTCGCGCAGGGCGTCACGCAGCCGTTCAGCCAGCCCTTCGTCCTCCGGGTGCGGAACCTCACGAGGTTCACGATCCTGGACGACTCGTGGCGGTTCCCCGTCGACGTGGGGGACGCGGGGTCCGTGCGGTCCCGGTTCAACGCGAGCGAGGACGTGTCCTTCCGGTACAGTCTGTTCGACGACACGTCGAACTCGAACGGGACGGGGGAGCGCACCCTGGCGTACCGGGTCGAGAGCCGCTCGGACGTGCAGACGCCCGCGGGGCGGTTCGAGGCGTACGCGATCCGGGAGACATGGCCGGACGGCCGCTACGACGTGCTCCACTTTGCGGCCGCGGTCGGCAACAACGCGAGGACGCAGTCGTACAACGAGACGGGCGCCCAGGTCGCCACGACGGAGCTCGTCGCGTACCGGTACCAAGCCCTCGAGCCGGCGACCTTCCTCGGCCTCACGGCGACGGGCTGGGCGATCGGGCTCATCGTGGCGTCCGTCACGACCGCGGCGGCCTCGTGGGCCTGGCGACGGCGCAGGATGGCCCTCAGGCCTCCACCCACGCCGCCGACCGCCTGATTACATGAGGTCCCCGAGGGGTACCGGGTGGTCGTCCACCGTGGCGCGGACTGTGTGCCGGGACGTCTTCGGAGGGAACAGGTTCCCCGTCTTCCCGCGGCGTATGACCTCCTCCTTCGTCACGTGCCGGACGGAGGCGTCCGGCCACACGCCGACCTGGACCGTCTCCGAGTGGTAGTCGACCACGTACGCCGGGATGCGACGGGCCCCGAGCTGGCGGAGCGCCTCGAACCGGTGGTGCCCGTCCAAGATCACGAAGTCCCCGTCCGCGACGAGGATGGGACGCTTCAGGTGCCCGTCCACGCGGATCTCGTTCCGGATCCGGTCCAGGAGATCCGGCTGGATTCGCTCGTGACACCGCAAAAGGCTCAAATCGAGGAGGATGGGGCGCGCCAGCGTCGGAGCCGGAGCTTCTTCCTTGGAACCCACGTCGTGAGAATTGAGGCCCGCGTGATAAACTTGCCGCCCGTGATACGGCGTGTCTAGCGGGCTTCGACGGCCGCGGGGGCCGGTGCGGCCGCCTTCTTGAGGGTCACGCGCTTCGGGAAGTACCGCAGGATCACGATGTCCCCGACGCTCTGCACCCACCGGAAGGGCACGCTCACCGCACGGCTGCCCTCGACGAGGAGGGGGTTCGTCTCGCCGACGAAGACGCCGTCCACGGCTCCGTTGTCGACGTCCACGACGAGGTTGTTCACATTCCCCAGGAACACGCCGTGATTCGTGTAGACCTGGAGCCCGATGATCTCGGAGATTTCTTCGAGCAACTAGGCACCATCCCTTCTGGAGCCACGTATCCAGGGAACGTGTCTTAAACGCTTCGGTGCGGTCGGAACCCTCCTCGGTCCGAGACATCCGCCCCGATCCGGAGCAGTCGGGCGGCTCCTCGTCCCCGCCGCGAAACGCGGGCCGTCCGTGTGGATGCCCTGAGTCCCCCCGCGGGTATTCGGGTCGGAAACCTTTTCTTGGGTCCCTGGATGGCGGAAACCGATGGCGATCCCTCCCCAGTCGCCGGGGCCCTATCCGCCGCCCGCCGCGCCCCCGCCCTACGCGGGCTACCCGCCGCCCTACGCGCCGTACCCACCTCCACCTCCGAGGAAGGACAACACGCTCCCCATCCTCGTGATCGTCCTCGTGGTCGTGTTCGTCGTGATCCCCGCGATCATCGCGATCTGGTTCTTCATGTTCATGGCCCCCCTCATCCCGAACTTCGGGAGCCGGCCGACCGTCACGTTCAGCGCGGTGAGCCAGCCCCAGGGGAACGCCACGTTCACGATCGCGACGATCAGCCAGTCCACGATCGCGGGGCTCTTCGAGGTGAACTTGCGCGTCGACGGGGCCCTCGGGGACAGCCCCGAGACCCTCGACGAATCGGGCGCCTCGATCTCCGCGGGCGGGACCACGTACCGCGTGTACTGGGAAGACCTCGGGAACCCGGCGTACGTGTCCGCGGGGGACGGGTTCCGCGTGACGGGGGACGGCGTGTCCCTCGATGCGGGCGCGTACGAGCTGTACCTGCTATGGGTGTTCGACGGCGCCGTCGTCGCGACCGCGTCCTGGATCGTCTGATCGGCTCGCGTCACACGATGTGGGCCGCGATGTCTTCGAGTTCCCGGTCGCAGTACTTGCACACGACCCGGAGGGGCCCCTTCGCGCGCACGAGGAACTCCGATTCGACCGGCTCGCGGGTGTTCGAGATGCAGTTCGGGTTCGCGCACTTCAGGATCCCGAGGGCCCGATCCGGGAGGGACACGCGCCGCTTCTCCGCGACGCTGTAGTTCCGGATCACGTTGACCGTCGCGCTCGGCGCGATGAGCGCGATCTTGTCGATCTCCCGGGTCGCGAGCTCGCGATCCTCGACCTTCACGATGTCCTTCCACCCCATCGCCTGGCTCGGGACGTGCATCGCGACCGTCACCGTGGAGGACACGTGGTCCCCGATCCCGAGGATCTTGAGGACCTTGAGGGCCATCCCCGCGGGGATGTGGTCGATCACGGTCCCGTTCTTGATCGGCGTAACGCGGAGCTCCTTCACGGGCCGCCTCCGAGGATCAGGTCGAGGAGGGCCATCCGGACGGGCACCCCGTTGAAAGCCTGTTTGAAGTACACGGCGTGCTTCGTCCGGTCCACCTCCGGGGCGATCTCCTGGACGCGCGGGAGGGGGTGCATGATGATGAGGTCCCGTTTCGCGTCCTTCAGGAGGTCCATGTCGACGCGGTACGATCCCGCGACCTTCTCGTACTCTTGGGGATCCGGGAACCGCTCCTTCTGGATGCGCGTCACGTACAGGACGTCCGCGTCGCGGATCACGTCCTCGAGCTTGTGGGCCGTGCGGAACGAGAGGCCCCGCTCCTTGACCTCCCCGATGATCTCCCGGGGCATCTCGAGGGTCGGCGGGCTCACGAACGCGAGGGTCGCGCCGAGCTCCGCGAGCGCGTACGCGAGGCCGTGCACCGTGCGTCCGTACTTGAGGTCTCCCACGAGGGCCACGTGCTGCCCCTCGAACGCCCCTTTCTCGTCCCAGATCGTGTACAGGTCGAGGAGGGTCTGCGTGGGATGCTGGCCCGCGCCGTCCCCCGCGTTGATCACGGGCTTCTCGGAGAACTCGGCGGCGAGCCGGGCCGCTCCCTCCTGGGGATGCCTCAGGACGATCGCGTCGCTGTACGCCTCGACCATCCTCACGGTGTCCGCGAGGGTCTCCCCCTTCGCGACGGACGTGCCCTCCGTGCCGCTGAACCCGAGGACGCGTCCCCCGAGGCGGCTCATCGCGCTCTCGAAGGAAAGCCGGGTCCGCGTGGACGGTTCGAAGAACAGGGTCGAGAGGAGCTTCCCCTCGAGGGACCGGGAGACCTTCTTCCCCGTCGCGACGGGGATCATGCGCCGGGCCGCCTTCAGGACCGCGTCGATGTCCGCCTTCGAAAAGTCCCGGATCGAGAGGATGTCTCTCCCCCGGAAGCCCGGCATCGCATCGGATATTCAGAGGGGCGATTTGAAGGCATCGCCGCGCTCCGTGGGCCGATCAAAACGCAGGGGCCGCGACGGGCGCGCCGCGGCCGCCTCCTCACTTCCGCGGTTCCTTCCGCCCCAACCGGGTGACGCTCGCGGGGAGGACAATGAGGCCCCCGTCCGCGCTCATGTACTTCTTCCAGTCGCGCGTGTGCTTCTGGGCCTGCTTCGCGCGCTCGACCGCGATCGTCGCGACGACTTGCTTCACGACCTGGTCGACGTCGACTCCCAGGACCTCACGGAACAGGTATTTCACGCGGTCGCGGTCCATCGCGTCGCCGTCTTACGGGGCGACCGATATAAGAGAAAATTGTCAACCGTCTCAGGGCCGATACGGACCCGCCCGGCCCGCGCGGGCGCGATGGAGGTTTGTCAACGCGTCCCGTATTCGGCGGACGTGCGTCCGACGCTAACGACCGGGCCCCGCTCCACGGGCAGGATAAAGAAAGAGGCAGGACGAGGGGTTCTCGGTCCTGCCTGTGGGTTGTGGAGGAGGGGTTATCGCTACAGGGAAGGCTCGACCACGTCGACGGCTTTCCAGTCGCCGCCGAAGTCCCTCGTGACTCCCGTCGCGAGCTGGAACCGCACGCGGAGGTGGCCGTTCTCGAAGAAGATGTAGGCGTTCTTGAGCTGGGACATGTAGAGGGAGATCCGCTTCCCCTTCTGCGTGAGGGCCCGCTCCGTGCAGCGGATCAGGCTGGCCCGCTCGAGCGCGTGGATCCGGCGGTAGCATGCCGCGATCGGGATCCCGTACTCCCGGCTCAGGTCGATCGCGCTCCGGGGCTTCTTGAACGTCGCGACGAGGATCTTCGCTGAGTACTCGTCTGTCACGAGTCGCGACGCTTCCAAGGGGTCCGTACGTTTCGCCTCCTCGATATGGAAGCGAGGACCCGGATGGCTATTTAACCGGCGGGAGGCGATTATCCGCACTGATTCTCAATTGTGAAAGCAGTCCGCGGTACGCGTCGGAGCCCTCAGCCGCCGCAACAGCCCGCGCCGTCCGACTCGCCGCACGCGCATCCGTCCCCGCACGCGCCCTCGTGCGCCTTCTCGAGGATGGGGAGGGTCATCGCGGGGGTCGGGGCTTGGACGGCCACGGGCTTCTTCTTCGAAGCGAGCGTCTCGATCAGGGTGCCCATCGCAATCCAACCCGACGAGGGGTCTCCCACGTATTTCTAGGCTTCGTCATGCGAGGTGCTTCTTGACGCGTTCCTCGAAGGGCCCGCGGGGCATCGCTCCGATGACCTGGTCGACGAGTTTCCCGCCCTTGAAGAACAGGAGGGTCGGGATCCCCATGACCATGAACTCCTGGACCTTCTTCGGGTTCTCGTCGCTGTTCAGCTTCGCGAACGTGACCGTGCCCTCGTACTTCCGCGCGAGCTCCTCGACGAGCGGGGCGATCGCGCGGCACGGTGCGCACCACTCGGCCCAGAAATCGACGACCACGTAGGGGTTCTCCTTCACCACCTTGTCGAAGTCCCCATCCGTGACATGGATTGGTTTGCCGGTCATCGGCTGGACGTACGGGGCGGTTCCATTTAAAGTTCGGCGCGAGGCGTTGACGGAAGCCGCACGAACCCGTACGAGCACGCGATCATCGTCGACCGCCAGCGTCTCGATGTCGTTCAGCTCGAGCACATCCGGTGAGCCATGCGGGTGGTGGACGATCGCTCTCTTGGTGTTCTCCTCAGCCTTCCCGGGTTTGGTGGCAGCTAGCTGCGGGGTCCAGGCTCGCTAAGAACCGGCATAGTGAGCGGCCCGATGTGCGGCTTCCCGATACACGCGCGGCTTGGGTTGAAGGCTCCCCCATGGCCCGGGAGTTCGGCAATCCTGCCTCCGGGTCAGTCAGATTTCCATCCGTTCCACGGCCTCACCCGCCACGGAACCCGTCATGGGAAACACTTATATAGAAGTCCTATCATAGGCCGACCGGGATTCAACCATGATGAGCGGACAGCCGATTATCATCCTCCGGGAAGGCACGGAGCGCGAGAAGGGGAAGGGCGCGTCGTTCAACAACATCGCCGCGGCGAGGGCCGTCGCGGACGCCGTGAAGTCCACGCTCGGGCCGAAGGGCATGGACAAGATGCTCGTGGACAGCCTCGGCGACGTGACGATCACGAACGACGGGGTCACGATCCTCAAGGAAATCGAGATCGAACATCCGGCCGCGAAGATGCTCGTCGAGGTCGCCAAGACCCAGGACGACGAGGTAGGCGACGGGACGACGAGCGCCGTCGTGATCGCGGGGGAGCTCCTCAAGCAGGCCGAGGGCCTCATCGAACAGGACGTCCACCCCACGATCGTGGTCGCCGGGTACCGAATGGCCGCCGCGGAGGCGATCCGCCGGCTCAAGGACATCGCATTCGACGTGAAGCGGACGGACGTGTCCACCCTGAAGCACATCGCGGCGACCTCGATGTCGGGACGCAGCGTCGGGAAGGAGGCGGAGTTCCTCGCGGAAATCGCGGTCCGAGCCGTCCTCTCGATCGTCGAGGAGGTCGCGGGGGAGGTCCGCGCGGACGTCGACAACATCCTCGTGCAGAAGAAGCACGGAGGCACCCTGCGAGACACGGAGCTCATCGAAGGCATCGTCCTCGACAAGGAGAAGGTCCACGCCCGGATGCCCGCGTTCGTCAAGGGCGCGAAGATCGCGCTCCTGAACCGGGCCCTCGAGATCAAGAAGACGGAGGTCAGCGAGGAGATCCGGATCCGGGACCCCGCGAAGCTCCAGATGTTCCTCGAGGAGGAGGAGCGATCCCTCCGAGTCATGGTCGAGAAGATCGAGAAGTCGGGCGCGAACGTCGTCCTGTGCCAGAAGGGGGTCGACGACCTCGTGCAACACTACCTCGCGAAAGCCGGGATCTATGCGGTCCGGCGGGTCAAGGAGAGCGACATGAAGAAGCTCTCCAAGGCGACGGGCGGCCGGGTCGTCACGAACCTGGACGACCTCACCTCGAAGGAGCTCGGTCACGCGGATCTCGTCGAGGAGCGCAAGATCGGCGGGGACGACATGACGTTCATCACGGGCTGCAAGAAGGCCCGCGCGGTCACGGTCCTCCTGCGCGGCGGGACGGAACACGTCGTCGACGAGGTCGAGCGGACCATCCACGACGCCCTGCGCGTCGTGTCGGCGGCCGTCGAGGACGGGAAGGCGATCCCGGGCGGCGGGGCCGTCGACATCGAACTGTCCCAGGCTCTCAAGGACTACGCGTCGACCGTCGGCGGGCGCGAGCAGCTCGCGATCGAGGCGTACGCGGAGGCCCTCGAGGTGATCCCGCGGACGCTCGCGGAGAACGCGGGCCTTGACGCGATCGACGTGCTGATTGCCCTCCGGAAGGCCCACGGCAAGAGGGACGGCAAGAACACGGGGGTCGACGTCGTGTCGGGGGGACCCAAGGACATGTTCAGCCTCCACGTCGTGGAGCCCCTCCGCGTCAAACGGCAGGCCATCGAGTCCGCGACGGACGTCGCGGCCATGATCCTCCGCATCGACGACATCATCGCGTCGAAGAAGTCCCCGCCACCGCCGCCCGGCGGCGGTGGCGACCACCACGGCGGGATGGGCGGCATGGGTGGCATGCCCGGCATGGGCATGTGACGTCGGCCTAGGTTGCCGTCCCCCCTTGCCCGGACAGACGAGCCGCGACGAGCTCACGGACCACGCGGGCGTCCGCATCCTCTTCCGTGCCCACGCCGACCTGGACGACCTCGGTCCGCTCGATCCCGGGCTCCCCGATCTCCCGCCTCGGAACGTTCTCGAGCCGCATCTTCCAGGGGATCCCGTCCGCGCTGAGGATGCGCGGAGGCTGCGCGAACCGGCTCGGGACCATATCCACGCGGACGGACCGTCCCGAGGCCTCGAGGGCGCCGCGCACCTCGCGCTCGACGTGATCGATCCCGAGGTCGACCAAAAGCCGGAAGCTTTTCGGGCCCCGACGGCTCAACCGCGGGACGAGGAGAAGCACCGCGAACACGACGAGGAAGACGCCGATCGACAGGAGGACGCTGGCCGCGGAGGCAGCCTCCGCGCCCGCGACCAGGACGGACGCGACGCCGATCCCGAGGACCGCGATCGCGGCCCCGAGGAAGCCGATGAGGAACTTCGAATTGTCTACGAAGATCCAGCGCCCGGCCTCCGAGGTCACGGAGCGGCCTCCACGAGGAGGGCCCCGAACTTCCCACGCGACACCTCGAGGCCGAAGTTCGTCCGGCGCACGAAGCAGTCGAGGGCCCGGACCGTCGCGCCTGCAGCGAGGCGGCCCCGGACGACCTGCTCGACATCCTCGTCCCACAGGACGAATCGACAGAAACCGGTCTCGTCGCGGAGCTCGAGGTTCGCCACGCGGCCCTTCGTCCCGTCGCTGCGCGAGAATTCCCGGATGGGCGTGATGGACGTGACACTCGCCCGGAGGCTCACCTCCATCCCCTCCTGGAGGTCCGCGATCCGCGCGAACTCCGCGACGCGCCCGCCCAGGCGCTCGACGACGAGCATGGCGGCCGCGTCCCGGTCCAGGAGGCCGCCCCACTCCCGGACGGCCCCGTCGACCTGGGCCTCGAATCCCTCGCGGGACACGAGGTCCTTCACCCGGTCGTAGTAGGATGACCCCACGGCCGCGCGAACGCGGGGGCCGGGAAAAGCCTTTGCCGGACGGTGCGCCGCGAGCCGCTCACTTGAGCCGGATCGTCTCGAGGTTCATCGGGGCGCGCGCCTCGACCCCGAACTTCTTGTACAGGCCGGACGCGAGGTCCGAGCACTTGAACTCCTCCCCGTGGTTCACGATGATCCGTTCGGGGCGGGGCTCCATCGTGCCCACAAAGTTGAGGAGTTGAAGGCGGTCCGAGTGGCCGCTGAACCCGTCGATCGTCTCGTTGTCCAGCTTGATGGGCAGGGTGAGCGGCTGCCCGCGGTCCGTGAGGGTGATCTCGCGGGCCTCCCGCTGGATCCGCCGCCCGAGAGACCCTTCCGACTGGAAGCCGACGAACAAGAGGGCGTGGAGCGGGTTGTCCGCCCACGACTTGAAGTACTCGAGGACGGGGCCGCCCGACATCATCCCCGACGTCGCGAGGACGATGCACGGCTCCACGTCGTCGCAGATGTTCGCGCGCATGTCGGACGTCTCGACCCGCTTGAAGGACGGCGACAGGAACGGATTCTCCCCGGTCTGGAAGATCTCGGTCCGGAGCTGGCTGTTCAGGTACTCCGGATACGCCGTGTGGATCGCCGTGGCCTCCCAGATCATCCCGTCCAGGTAGATCGGGGCTTCGGGAATCTGGCGGTTCCGCATGGCCTCCTCGAGGACGAGCATGACCTCCTGGGACCGCCCCACCGCGAAGACGGGGACGAGGATCTTCCCGCCGCGGCTGAGGACGCGCTTCGCGACCTCCTTGATCTGGATGGCCGCATCGTGGCGGGACGGCTGGACGTCGTGGTAGCCGCCGTACGTCGATTCGAGGACGAGGGTCTCCAGGCGCGGGAACTTGTTCACGGCCGGGTTGAAGAGCCACGTCTTCTCGAACTTGATGTCCCCCGACATGGCCACATTGTAGAGGCCGTCCCCGATGTGGAAGTGGGCGATCGCGGAGCCGAGGATGTGGCCCGCGTTCTGGAACGTGAGGCGCATGTCCGGGGCGATGTCCGTCGTCTCGCCGTACTTGAGCGGGATCGTGTTCGCGACCGCGTTCCGGACGTTGCTCGAGTCGTATGCGGACTTCCGGGCCTCGCCCATGGCGACCTTGATGAAGTCGAGCTGCAGGAGGGACATGAGGTCCCGCGTCGGGGGGGTCGTATAGATGGGCCCTTCGTAGCCGTACTTGTACAGGGCCGGCACGAGCCCCGAGTGGTCGAGGTGCGCGTGCGTGATCACGACCGCGTCGATCGAGCTGAGCGGCATGACCTCGGGCGCGTTCAGGTACGGGGAGCCGTTGTCCTCCGAGATGAGGACCCCGCAATCCACGAGGACCTTCGAATCGCGGGTGCTCAGGAGGGCCGCGGACCGGCCGACCTGGCGGAACCCGCCGAGCGCCGTGATCCGGACGTAGTTCTCGCCCGTCGGGACCTCTCGCGCGAGCCGACGACCGACCTGCTTCAGGAACTGCTTCCGCTCGTCGTTGATCGACCGGAGGTACTGGCGGATCTCCTCGACCGTCTTGGACGGGATCGGAGGCGTGCGGACGACCTTCGGGGCCCAACCGATCTTCCGCTTCAGGTCGTTCAGGACGGCCCCGTGGCGCCCGATCACCATCCCGGGGGCGAGGGCCTCGATCGTGACCTCGCCGGATTCCGTGTCGAAGTACACCCCCGTGATCTGGGCCTCCGGGGGGATCGTGTCGCGGATCGTCTTCTCGGCCTCGTCCTGGGGCACGAGGAGGGACGGGTCCGGGCGGACCGTGATCCGGCGGCGGAGCTGCTGCGCGATCTGGCGGATCAGCTCGTTCCCGTCCGAGAACACTTCCATGTTCTTCGTGTAGATCACGATCGTGGGGCCCTCGAAGTCGATCCCCGTGATCTCGACGTGGTCGGGTACGATCTTTTTGACGACGCTCTTCGCGTCGCTCAGAATGTCTTCGATGCTCATCGGTGCTTCCCTGGGGCCCAAGCCCCTCTCGGGATGGCTCAGGCGAGTTTCATGGCGGACTTGCGCTTCTCGACTTCCTTGTCGTCGAAGGTCTTGAACCCGTCGCGCGAGATGATCGCGACGTCGATCCCTTCGCCGCTGACCGCGTCCCGCTTCATCGCAGCCGTCACCGCGCGGATCCCGAGGTCCGCGCCTTCCTGGACCGTCATGTCGTCCTTCCAGTGGTCCTCGAGGACGCCGTACACGTAGGGGCTCCCGCTCCCCGTCGACACGAACTTGTCCGGCAGGCTCCCGCCCGCCGCGTCGATCGAGAACACGTGCCCTCCGTCCCGGTCGAACCCTCCAATCACGAGCTGGACCCAGTACGGGTAGTACCGGCTGCCGGACAGGATGTTCGCCGTGAGGGTCGCGCACGCCTCGACGGGCATCGGGACGTTCCGCTTGAGCTTGTACAGCTCGACCTCCGCCATGATGTACCGCGCGAGGACCTGGAGGTCCCCGACGAGGCCGGCCGTCGTGAGGCCGATGTTGTCGTCGAGCTTGTAGATCTTCTTCGTTCGCTTGTGCGCGATCAGCGTACCCGCCGTCGCGCGCCGGTCCGCCGCGAGGACGACCCCGTCCTTGCAGACGAGGCCGAGCGTCGTCGTGCCGGTCTCAACTTCCTTCGAAACAGCTGACATCGGGACCCTCCCGTGCAAAAGTGTCAAAAATTGACGTTTGAAGCATACGGCCCGCGGTATATAAACGTTCTTTTCAGGGTCGCGGAACCGGGACCCACGCGCCTGGGCGCGCGGGTCGGGTCACCCGAAGGGCTTCATCACGAGGACGACCGCGACCACGACGATGACGATGGCGGCGGCCGCGACGGCGGCGTACATCCAGGTCTTCTTTTTCTTCTCGCCGCCCTTGAGGTCCAGCACGCCGAGATCGTAGGACATTCCGATCCTCGAGCGCGCAACCGGGGCGGCCGTAATAAGGGTTTCGTCATCCGCGACGAGGCGGCCCGAGGCCCCGGAGGACGGGCGCCGCGGACTTCGCCGGTGCCAGTTCGAGTGCGTACGAGAGCTTCTCCTTCGGCAGGGCGACGCTCGCGGCCGACACGGTCACCAGGGCGGAATCCGTCCCCGCCGCGACTCGGAGGACTTCGTCGTCGGGCACGGAGATCATCTCGGTCCCCTCCTGGTCTTCGAAGAAGAAACGCACCGCGGTGGGCATAGCCCGCAGCTTGACAAGGAAGAACGTCGGGTCGTCCGGGTCCCGCTTGGGCGGCGCCGCGACGAACAGGAGCCCTCGCTCGTGCCGGTACGCGTGGCCTCGGACCGGGCGGAGGAGGGGCACGAGGTGGCCCCCGTGGTCCATGCCGACGGAGGCCGTCAGGTCCGCCTCGGCCGAGACCTCGTAGCGGGACCCCGCCTCCTCCCCGACCCGGGCGAACGTGACGAACGTCCCCTTCGAACCCTCCGCCTCGATCCGGATCCGGAGCCGGAGGGTCGCGAAGTTCAGGTCGTACGCGCGGTCGTCCTTGTCCAGGTATCCGAGGATCATCGACGCGCCTCAGGCCACGCCGAACCCCTTCCGGAACTGCTCCGCGATCTCCCCGAGCTCCCACTGCTCGAAGTTCGGGAAATCGGAGACGGCGCCGTACTCGGCGAGCTGGTCCTCCCGGTAGATGTTCGGGATCGCGGACGCGACCGTCTCCTCGGAGAGGATGAACTTGAGGGCGGCCTGGGACATCGTCATCCCTTTCCCCTCGTAGATCCACTTCAGGTTCCCGGCCTGCCTGAGGGCCTTCGCGATCCACGGTGGGTCCTTCACCTGGAGATCCCCGTCCGCGGGAAAAGCGGACGCGGCCGCCGGGTCCGCCTCGAGCGCGCCGCCCGCGTGGGGGGCCCGTGTCACCATGCCCTGGTTGATCTCCAGGGCGACGGGGAAGAACTTGCGGCCCGGCTCCTCTTCGAGTAGGTTGTAGTAGATCTGGATGCACCCGAGGTCCCTCTTCCGCATGGCCGCGCGGCCCTCCTCGATCCCGCCGGGACCCGGGCCCAGGGCGATCCCGACGTACCGGACCTTGCCCGCGGCGCGCAGGTCCTCGAGCGTCTGCCAAACGGGCTCGTCCGCGACGACCGCGGCGCTCGGGTAGTGGAGCTGGAGGACGTCGATGTACGGGGACTCGAGCCGCTCGAGGCTCGCCTCCACGGAAGCGCGGAGCCCCGCCGGCGAGAAGTCCGTGCGACCGTCCGCGCGGCCGGCCTTGCTCGAGATCACGACGAGCTCCCTCTTCTCCCGGAACGCCTTCCCGAGGAGCCGCTCCCCTCGACCGTCCCCGTCCGTCGGGGCCACGTCGTAGTAGTTGATCCCGGAGTCGTACGCCTTGCGCAGGAGGTCGAGCGCCGCCTCGTCGGAGACGTCGCCCCATCGCCCCGAGGTGAGGGTCCACATCCCGAACCCGATCTCGGAGACCTCGAGCTCCGTCTTCCCCAGGGGACGGTAGTTGACCAAGGCGCGACCTGCGACCGCCAAGCCGCGGGCCCTATATGACGGCTGTGCCGCGGCGGCTCATCGCCACGTGGCGAGGAACAGGGCCGCGAAGCCCGCGAGCCCCGCCACGTTGAGCGCGAGCATCGGGACCGCCACGTTCGAGCCCTCGTTCTGGTCCGCCATGGAGACGTACACGAGGATGGAGAGGACGGACTGAGCGAGGAACAGGCCCGCGAACGCGAACAGGCCGATCGTGAACGGGGACCGGAGGTCCTTCAGGTTGCGGCCGTACACGTACGCGAGCCCGAGGAGCAGGGCAAGGCTCCCCGCGGCGACCGCGACGTTGAGCTGCCAGAACGGGCCGAACGCCATCCCGAATCGCCCTGTGGAAAGAGGCCCATATCTACTTTTCCCCGACTCGCGGCAGCCCGCCATTGAAGCGCCGCCAGATCTCGAGGAACTCGTCGAAGTGGAACTGGAGTCGCGGCGACAGGGAGTACAGGGCCGCGTAACCACGTTCCCCGAGCAGCATCACGCAGTCGTTCTCCCGGAGCACCTCGAGGTGGTGGCGGACCGTCTTGTAGTCGAGTCCGAGGCGCGAGGCCAGGTCGTTCGCATTGTACGGCCGGTCGCGGAGGGCGCGCAGGATCTTCGCGCGGTTCAGCCCGCCTCGGGTCCCTGCGATGAGATGCCACAGACGCCGGTTCATCGGATCCGTCCGCCGCGCCCCCGAAAGCTCCCTCGCCCTTCAGCGCGGACCGCTCTAATATTACTATCTAAATAGTTAAGCGTGCGGCGCTGTGCGCTACGCGCCGACAAGCCCTTATACCTCATGCGCGGCATCGTGGCGCCATGGCCGTCGAGGCGTGGACTCGCACGGCACGGGGCGTCTTCCTGGAGATCCGGCTCATCCCGGTCCTCCTGTGGTCGTACACCGCGGTCGCCCTCGGGACCGGGCTCGCTTTCATGGACACGGGTCGTCTCGACGCGGCCTGGTTCGGCGTGGCGCTCGCCCTCGGGCTCCTCATCCAGGGGTACACGACCCACTCGGTGAACGAGATCTACGACTGGCGGAGCGGTACGGATCGACACGTCTCCGCGAGAGCCCTGTCGGGCGGAAGCAAGGTCCTCAACATGGGGCTCCTCGACGAGCGAGCCCTGTGGGCGATCTTCTGGATCGCCTCGGGCGCCGTCGCGGTCCTCGCGGCCCTCGTCGGGATCGCCCGAGCTCCCTGGCTCGTCCTGGTGATCGGCCTCGGCTACGGAGTCGGCGTGGCGTACACCGTGCCGCCCCTCGCGACCTCGTATCGACCCTTCGCGGGGGAGTGGCTCGGCGGGTTCCCGGGCGTCCTGCTCGCCGGTGTGGGGGCGTACGGCATCCAGACCCTCTCCCTCACCTGGACGGCGGTCGTCGCCCTCTCGGCCCACGCGTGCGTATGCACGTCCATGCTCGTCATGCACGGCTACCTCGACGCGGCCGCGGACGCGCACGCGGCCCCTCCGAAGGAGACCGTGATCCACACGCTGGGCCCGGGAGGGACCGTGCGCTATGCGACCGCGATCGCCGGGGCGGGTGCCCTCCTGTACCTCGTCCTCGCGGTCTCGGGCCATCCCGAGTTCCTGATCGGCGTCGGCCTCACGGTCCCTGGGGTGGCGGTTCACGCGGTCACGAGGCTCTGGGACCTGCGGTCCGTCACGCGGAACGAACTCAAGATCATCCAGCTCGGCATCGCCGGGGGCACGGGCACGGCGGTCGCCCTCGCGCCCGCCCTGTGGCCGCTCCTTCCGATCGCGGCGGCCGGCTACGTGGCCCATCTCCTCGCCGCCGCGCCTCCGCCGCATCTCGCCCGGGCCTGGCTCCCCGCCTCGGCCCGATCTCAGGGGGACCGCGGAACCTCGAAATAGCAGGGGTCCGGTGTCGCCCGCGTGAACCGGATCGCCCTCCTCGTGAACCCGGTCGCGGGGATGGGCGGCCGGGTCGGGCTCAAGGGGACGGACGGCAGGGCCGACGAGGCGCTCGCCGCGGGTGCCCGGCCCGTCGCCCCGGGACGCGCGGCCGCGTGCCTCGCGGCCTTCCGCGAGCGCGAGGCGCGGGACCCCGACCTCGCCGTCCGGTGGCTCGCGAGCGCCGGGCCCATGGGCTTGGACGTGCTGCGTGGGTCCGGCGTGCCCGACGCGTCCATCGAGACGATCTTCACGCCCGCCGCGCGGACGAGCGCGGACGACACGAAGGCGTTCGCGCAACTCGCCGTCGAACGGGGCGCCGACCTCGTCCTGTTCGCGGGTGGCGACGGGACCGCGCGGGATGTCGCGGACGCGGTCGCGGGGCGCATCCCGCTCCTGGGGATCCCCGCGGGAGTGAAGATGCACTCGGCGGTCTTCGCCCTCGATCCGGTCGTGGCCGCGGACCTCCTCGCGGCGTACGTGCGCGGGACCCTTCGCGTCGGCGACGGGGAGATCCTCGACGTGGACGAGGAGGCGTACCGCGCGGGCGAGTGGAAGGTGCGCTTCTACGGGACCGCGAAGACCCTCGTCGAGCCCAACCTGGTCCAGACCGGGAAGCTCATGGTCGCGGAGGTGACCGAGGAAGCCGTGCTCGTCGAGCTGGCGGAGCACTTCCGCGAGATGTTCGAGTCGGAGCCCGAGACCCTGTTCCTCCTCGGCCCCGGCTCCACCGTGTCCCGCATCGCGTCCCGTCTCGGGATCGAGAAGACGCTCCTCGGGATCGACGCGGTCGTCGGCATGCGGACGGTCGGCACGGACGTGAACGAGGCCGCGATCCTCCAGCTCCTGGACCGGTCTCCGAGGGCGAAGCTCGTCGTGAGCCCGATCGGCGCCCAGGGATTCATCCTGGGCCGCGGGAACCTCCAGGTGAGCCCCGAGGTCCTCCGCCGGATCGGCACGCGCAACGTGGTCGTCGTCGCGACCCCCGCGAAGCTCGCGTCCACGCCCGTCCTCCGGGTCGACACGGGCGACCCCCGCGTGGACGACGAGATCCGCAAGCGGGAATACCTGTTCGTCGTGATCGGGTATCGCACGTCCAAAATCCATCCGGTGCAAGGTTGAAATATGGACCGGTCGTACCGCCCGCGAGAGGGTCCCTGGCCGTGGTCGACACGATGAAGGCGGCCGTGAAGAACGCACCGGCCCCGGGCCGCACGGAGCTCAGACGGGTCCCGATCCCAGCCCCTCGGGCCGACGAGGTCCTCATCCGGGTCGCGGTCGCCTCGATCTGCGGGACGGACGTGCACATCTACAATTGGACCGACTGGGCCCAGAAGCGGATCAAGGTCCCCCTCATCCAGGGCCACGAGTTCGCGGGCCACGTGGAGAAGGTCGGGTCCGACGTCACGGGCGTGGCGAAAGGCGACTACGTGAGCGCGGAGGGCCACATCGCGTGCGGACGGTGCGAGATGTGCCGCACGGGGAACGCCCACGTGTGCCGGACCGTCTCGATCCTGGGGATCGACCGGGGCGGATCGTTCGCGGAGTATCTCGCGGTCCCGGCGGCCAACGTGATCCGGAACGATCCGGGGCTGCCCCCGGAGCTCGCGACGATGCAGGACCCCCTCGGCAACGCGGTGTACACGGTCGAGAGCGCGAACGTGCCCGGCAAGACGGTCGCGATCTTCGGGCTCGGCCCGATCGGGCTCATGGCGCTCGCCCTGTGCCGCGCCCAGGCCGCCTCGCGGGTCCTCGCGATCGGCCATCGGAACAAGTACCGCGAGGAGCTCGCCCGGAAGGTCGGAGCCCGCGAGGTGTACGAGTCGAACGAAGGCCTCCCGGCCCGGATCCACGACGCCACGGGAGGGGAGGGGGTCGACGAAGTCCTCGAGTTCTCCGGCAGCGAACAGGCGCTCCGGCAGGCGATCGAGATCGTGAAGCCCGGCGGGGGGATCCACATCCTGGGCTTCTTCAAGGCGACCCCGACGGTGGACATCAACGAGATCGTGACGAAGGGCGTCTCCCTCCATGGGATCCACGGGCGGCTCATGTTCAAGACCTGGTACCGGATGGGAGGGCTCCTGAAGAGCGGCAACGTGAACCTCCGGCCCATCCTCACCCATACGTTCCCCCTGGACCGGTACCAGGAGGCCATGGACGTCATGGTGAGCGGGGACTGCGGGAAGGTCGCATTTCCCATGGAACGGTGAGGCATGTCTCCACGGGATCCGACGTCGTGGATGCGGGCCGAGTACGAGGCCCTCGTCGCGCAGAGCCTGGACTGGAAGCTGCGCGTCCTCCAGGGACCGTCCGCGCCGCGAAGCGTCGTGGACGGGAAGCGCGTCATCATGCTCTGCTCGAACAACTACCTGAACCTCTCGAACCATCCGAAGGTGAAACGCGCCGCGCGGGAGGCCGTGAAGACCCATGGCGCGGGGAGCGGGAGCGTGCGGCCCATCGCGGGGAACCTGGACCTCCACGAGGAACTCGAGCGCCGGATCGCGCGCTTCAAGAGGCGGGATGCCGCGTTGTTCTACATGAGCGGGTTCGCGGGGAACGCGGGCCTCATCCCCCAGCTCGTAGGGGAGGGCGACGCGATCCTCACGGACGAGCTCAACCACGGGAGCATCATCGACGGGGTGCGGCTCACGAAGGCCCGGAGGGTCATCTACCGTCACTGCGACCTGGGCGATCTCGAGCGGGCCCTGAAGGAGTCGGACGGGTGGGCGAAGAAGATCCTCGTCGTGAGCGACGGCGTGTTCTCGATGGACGGAGACATCGCGCCCGTGGACGGGATCGCGAAGCTCGCGGAGGCGTTCGGAGCGATGGTGTACATCGATGACGCCCACGGGGAGGGGGTCCTCGGGGACGGGGGCCGCGGGGTCGCGTCCCACTTCCACGTCGAAGAGAAGATCCAGATCGAGCTCGGCACCTTCTCGAAGGCACTCGGGGTCGTGGGCGGGTACGTGGCGGGTTCGAACGACCTGCGGAACTACGCGCTGAACAAATCGCGGACGTGGCTCCTGAGCGGGTCCCTTCCGCCCGCCGTCACGGCGGCTTGCATCGCGGCGATCGATGTCCTCGAGACGGAGCCGCGACAC
>DATETY010000035.1:0-59071 GCA_035283365.1 Thermoplasmata archaeon
GCTCGCGGCCCTGCCGTTCCTCTTCCGGTCGGCAGGCCGAGCCGATGAGTCCCCGTAGACGGCGTGTTCACGGGACCCGTCGGAGACGTGCGCGCGAGCCAGTACGAATCAGAACAGGAAGGCCGGAAGCGAGGTCCGCACGAGATCGCGCGGGAGGAACGGGTGGACCACTTCATCGAGACGTACTACCGGGCGAGCGCAGAGGTCTTCCACATGGCCCACGGCGAGGGGATGTCGAAGGATTACGCGGAGGCGAAGACCGCGGAGGCCCTTCAGGCCCTGTCCCGGATCGGGTTCCCTGCTCGCACGGACGAGGCCACGATCGCGAAGATCGTCGAGCTCGAGAAGCGGATGGAGGAGGTCGGCGAGAAGTCCGAGTGGGTGGACCGGGTCTCGGACCTCGAGGACCTCGACTTCTTCGTCAAGCAGGGCGCGGCCCACTACATCCAGCTCTTTACGATGAGCGACGAGCAGTTCAACGAGTACCTGAAGATCGTCCGCGAGCACCGAAAACTCGTCCGGTCCGTCATGGAGCGGCCCGCGGTCGTCGCGGTCCGGAAGGGCTAGAGCTCCCCGATCTCCTCGCGGGAGATCACGAGTCTCTGGATCTGGGACGTCCCCTCCCAGATCTGGAACACCTTTGCGTCCCGCATCCACTTCTCGACGGGCTGGTCCTTCATGTAGCCCGTGCCTCCGAGGATCTGCACCGCGTCCGTCGTGACGTCCATCGCCGTGTCCGCGGCGAACAGCTTCGCGATGCTCGCCTCCTTGTTCATCGGCATCCCCGCGTCGAGCATCCAGGCGGCCCGCCACGTGAGGAGCCGGGCCGCATCCACGCGGGTCTTCATGTCCGCGAGCATGAATGCGATCGCCTGCTTCTTCGCGATCGGACCGCCGAACGCTTTCCGCGTGCGGCTGAACTCGAGGGCGTACTCGTACGCGGCCCGCGCGATCCCGACGGCCCCGGACGCAACGAGGGGGCGCGACGCCTCGAGGGTCTTCATCGCGCCGTAGAAGGCGGTCGTCTCGTCGGACCCGAGCAGGTTGTCGGACGGGATCCGGCAGTCCTGGAGGACCACCTCGGCCGTGTGGCTCGCCCGGACCCCCATCTTGTCCTCGACCTTCCCCATCCGGAGCCCGGGCGTCCCCTTCTCCACGACGAACGCGCGGATCCCGAAATACCCGAGGCTCTTGTCCGTCGTCGCAAAGACGACGTGCAGGTCGGCGATCCCCCCATTCGTGATGAACCGCTTCGTCCCGTTCAGGACCCACTCGTCCCCGGCCTTCCTGGCGGTCGTCGAGATGTTCGCGACGTCGGAGCCCGCGTCCGGCTCCGTGAGGCAGAGCGCGCCGAGACGCACGTCGGGTCCCGTGAACCTCGTGAGGAAGCGCTTCTTCTGATCCTCCGTCCCCATGTGAATGATCGGGAGGTACGCGAGGCCTGCGCCGATGAGGCCCGTCGCGATCCCCGCGCACCCCCAGTTGAGCTCCTCCGTGACGATGCACTGCGTGAGGGTGGACCGCACCCCGCCGCCGCCGTATGCCTCGGGGATGAACGCGGTGTCGAGGCCGAGCTCGTGGGCCCTCTCGACGATGTCCCAGGGGACGGTCCCCTTCTTGTCGTAGTCCAGGGAGACCGGCCGCATCTCCCGCTCGGCGAACTCGTGGGCCATCTTCTGCATGAGCTTCTGTTCATCCGTGAGCTCGAAGTCGACCATCGTCCTCGCTCGGCGCTGTGGGGTCTCTGCGATGGACCCGCGGGTATTTAATCGTCCGCGGCCGTGCGCGCGCGATGCGGATCTTCCTTGCGGGCGCGACGGGCGTCCTGGGACGCCGGCTCATCGCCCAGTTCCGCGGGCGGGGGCATGAAGTGGTCGGGCTCGCCCGGAGCCTCGGGAACGAGTCGACGATTGCGGTGCTCGGAGGGACGCCGCGGCGCGGCGACCTGTACGATGTCGAGTCAATCGCGCAGGCTGCGGAGGGTGCGGATGTCGTCGTCCGCGCGGCGACCGCGATCCCGCGGGGCGCGCGCTTCCGGCCCCGAGACTGGATCGCGAACGACCGGATCCGGCGGGAGGGGACCCGGGCCCTCACGGAGGCCGCGGCGCGGGTCCACGCGCGCCTGTATCTCCAGGAAGGGATCGTCTGGGTCGCCCAGCCGGAGACGGGTGCGCCGTTCGACGAGACGAGCCCTGTCGCCCCGCGACTTTGGTACGGATCCGCAGCGGACGCGGAGTCGATCGCCCGGGACGCGGGACGACGCCATGGTTTCGAGGTCGCGACCCTGCGCTTCGGGATGTTCTACGGGTCCGACGCGGCCCAGACGCGCCTCATGGGAGACGCCCTCCGGAGGAGGCGGCTCCCGATCCTCGGTCCCGGGGACGCCGCCTGGTCGTGCATCCATCTCGATGACGCGGCGAGCGCCATGGTGGCCGCCGCGGAGGCGGGCGGGTCCGGCCTGTGGCACGTCGTCGACGACCGGGTCGTCACGATGGCGGAGTTCTTCCGGACGTTCGCGGCCGTCCTTGAAGCACCGGAGCCTCGCCGCGTCCCGGTCAGTCTCGCCAAGCTGCTCATCGGGCGCTCCACGGTCTCGTTCCTGACCGCGTCCACGCGGACCACAAACGCGAGGATTCGGCGAGACCTCGGTTGGTCGCCGCGGTTCCCGACGATATGGGAAGGCCTCCTCGAAGTCGCGGAGGCGTGGAAGGCGGATGGCTTCCCGTCCCCGCAAGGAGCGGGCCGATGAAGACGCGTACCGCGTGGATCCTGTCCATCGCAGCCGCCCACACGGGCGTCACGTTCCTGCATGCGGTCGTCCATGTCCTTGTCGACGTCATCCCCGGCCTCGTGGACGGCGCGTTCATCGTGGTCGTGATCATTGTCGGGCTGCCCGTCGGTGCGGTCCTGGCGTGGAGGTCGCACCCCGCGGCTCCCTGGGTATTCGGGGGCACGGCGGGCGCTGCGTTCGTGTACGGATTCCTCTCCCATTTCCTCTTCGCGGGTCCCGACCACGTCGCGAGCGTCGGCTCAGCGGGGTGGGGCAGCGCCTTCCTCGGGACGTCCGCCGTCCTGGGGGCTTTGGAGATCGCCGGGCTGCTCGCGGCCCTGACGTACCTGGTGCCGCAGGCTAGAACTCCTTTGGGATCTGTTGGGCCGTCGCCGTGATCCGGTTCAGCGGGCCGAGCATCCCCATGATCTTGGGCATCGACCCGCGGAACTTGATCTTCCCCGTGAGGACGAGAGTTTGGAAGTCCTTCTGGCCCGTCCCGAGGATCACCCATGCGTCGTAGAGCCCCTCGAACTTGAAGTCCGCCGGCGCATCGGCCGCGACCTCGGAGGCGACGACCCTCCCCCCACGGAGGTCGAGGAGGAACGCGGAGGCCCGGTCCGTGCATGTGAGGACGAGTTTCACCGTGAGGGCCCCCGCCTTCTTCGCCCACTCCGGATCCGCGTTGAGCCGGCTCGCGATCTCTTCGAAGAACTCCCTCGTGAAGTACATCACCATGACGTCACGGCCGCACGGGCATTCGGCGGGAGGGGAAAACGGTTTCCCCCACGGAAAGGTTTTAGGCCCGCGCGAACGCTGCGAGCTCCGTGCGTGGGTAGCCAAGCCTGGTCTAAGGCGAGGGACTCAAGATCCCTTCCCGCAGGGGTTCCCAGGTTCGAATCCTGGCCCACGCATCGGACTCGCCCCTATTTGTGGGCGAGTGAGAGTTGATCGAGGATGCGTGAGTGTGCACTCATCCCTACCCTGACCCCTCGACCGTCAGCTCGCAGGCCCGCCGGTTAACGGTAACGACTTCATTAAGCAATGAATTAATATACTACTCTTGCCCTGCTCCTTGTTGGTGACGCCTTCCACGTCCATGATATCGCACAAGGGTCCAACCGTGGCCACGTTGAGGGCCATCGAAGATGTTCTGCGACAAGAGGCGATGCCCATGACCCGGTACAAGATTCGACAGGCTCTCGGCTACCGAATCGGCCAGCCATTGCTCGACGAGGGCCTCGAATACATGGCCGACCACGAGATGGTCTACGACGAGGGCCCTGGCGGCAAAGTCCTCTGGATCCGCACCTCCGCTGCGACGCGCGCTCGGCTCCGCGGCGAATAGGCGGTGTGCTTGGCCAAGCCAAAGCTTCTCGGTGTCGATTACGCCGCAGAAGCCGCCCCCGTCCTTGAGGAGTGGCGTCGCTTCGCGAGGGAAGGAGGTGGCAAGGAGAAACGCCTATCAAAGGCCAAACTCAAGAGCCTCGCGACTTTCGAGACACGTGCTTGGACGAACCCCTTGACTGCCGGTGACCCCGTTGCCAAGGATCGCTGGCCGGCTGTCCTGGTCCGTGATTATGGGGCGGACATCCCGAACCTCTTCCGATTTGAATTGGCCGAGCGGTGGCGCGGCTACTATTCGCTCGTCGGCGAACCAGGCGGCGCGAGGGTGTGGGTTCTTTACCTGTGGGATCATCGCACGTATAGTAAACAGAGCGGGTACTCGAAGAAGTAGCCGATCCTACGTCGTCCGAGATCTCCGGAGGAGGGCCCCGAGCCAGAGGGTCCAACGAGTGCACTCGACCCTAATTGCAGGCGAGTCCTGGCCCACGCATCTTCCCGTGGCTGCAAGGCCCAGATAAGGGCCCCGCCAGGTTTCGATCTGACCCGTGAGCAACCCCCGGGTGAGACAGTAGTTGGACAATGCGGAGAATGTCCTCTGGAAGGAAGCCCACGGCGGCCTGCAGGCGACAGGTCCCCAGAGGAGTCCCGATGCGCCATGGCGCTTAGCATCTGACCCCCGAACTGTGCGGCCCCGGGAGGCACAAGCTCATCGTGTTATCAATCGGGTAATTTCCGCAAGCCTTATCGTCTCCGCAATAACTGCAGGTGGCGCTGAGGAGGACAAGAGATGAATCGCCTCTGGATCTTCGCCGTCGTGCTCGCCGTTCTTGCTCTCGCCGCCCCGTCGGCCTCGGCGGGAAGCCCAAGCCCGGCCAAACTCGTGAAAGCGGGCTGGGACTGCCTCTTCGTGCTCGGCGCCGTCCATTGCGCCCCTCCTGGGGGCCTCGCACGTGTTTCGGACGGCACCGCTGAAACCATGACGTTCGTGGTCTTCCAGACCACGGATCCGACGGCAGGGGATGCGCCGTTCCTCGGCACCGAGATCATCGTCCGCGACGACCTGTTCAATGGTCAGCCGTGCCCGACCGATCCGCCTAGCCGAGAGTACACCCATCTGTTGCCGCTGATTGGTCTAGACTACTGGGCCTGTCACAGCTACGACAGCGCGTTCTGACGGGAGGCTGTCGATCCGCAAGGTGTGGGGTCAGTTCCCGCACCGAGGGACCGTCCTCACGGCTGCCTTCGGCCTGGAGGCGTCCTAGGCTCGGTCTCGTCAGATGTCCCGCCGCTTCATGAGGAGCGCGTTCGCCACGACGATCACGCTCGACGCAGCCATGAGCAGAGCGCCCCACTCGGGTCGCAAGACGATTCCCGCCGGCACGCCGACTCCGGCGGCGAGGGGAAGGGCGAGCCCGTTGTAGCCCGTGGCCCATGCGAGGTTCTGGAGCATCTTGTTCCCGGTCAGTCGGCTCAGGCGGATCAGGCGGACGACGTCTCTCGGGTCGTTCCGGACGAGGACGACATCCGCCGCCTCCATCGCGACGTCGGTCCCCGCGCCGATCGCGATCCCGACGTCCGCCTGGACGAGGGCGGGCCCATCGTTCACGCCATCCCCGACCATCGCGACCCGCTTCCCTTCCATCTGCAGCTTCCCGACGGCCGCCGCCTTGTCGGCGGGGAGGATCTCCGCGAAGAACGTGTCAAGGCCGAGCTCGTTCGCGACGTGCGCGGCGGTCGCCCGGTTATCGCCTGTCAGCATCGCGACGCGAAGCCCCATCGTCTTCAACTGGGCCACCGCCTCGCGGGACTCGTCTCGGATCGGGTCCGCCAGGGCGATCAGGCCGGCGAGCCGATCGTCGAGGACTATGTGGACGACTGTCTTGCCCTGGGCCGCGAGGCGCTCCGCCTCCGCGGGCGATTGGAGCCCGGCGTCTTCGAGGAGGGCGCGGTTCCCCAGGGCGACCGCGTGGCGATCCGCCGTCGCTCGGGCGCCCTTCCCTATAATCGCGGTGAAGTCCACGGTGTCCGACAGAGGAAGCCCCTCCGATTGAGCGCGGGCCACGATCGCCTTCGCGATCACGTGCTCCGAGTTCCGTTCCACCGAGGCGGCAAGGCGGAGGAGATCGGCCTCCGTCGAAGGGCCGAACGAGACGACGTCCGTGACGCCGAACTCCCCTCTCGTCAGGGTCCCCGTCTTGTCGAACATCACCGCGTTCAGGTCTTTCGCGGCCTCGAGACCTTCCGCGTTCCGGATGAGGAGGCCACGCCGGGCCCCCATCGTCGTCGAGATGATCGTGACCGTGGGAATCGCGAGGCCGAGGGCATGGGGGCACGCGATCACGAAGACCGTGATCATCAGGGTCAGGGCGAATACGCCATCCGCCCCCGCGAGGCCGAACCAGTACAGGAACGTCACGACGCCGAGGACGACCGCGGTCAGCGTGAGGACGGTCGCCGCGCGGTCCGCGAGGCGTTGCACGCGAGGCTTCGTCTCCTGCGCCTGCCGGACCAGGTTCACGATTTGCGCCAACGCGGTCTCCTCGCCCGTCCTCGTCACGCGCACGCGGAGCGCCCCCTCCTCGTTGATCGTGCCGCCGAGGGCCCCGTCGCCGACCGCCTTCGATACCGGTCTCGACTCGCCCGTGATGAGAGCCTCGTTCACGGCGCTTCTACCGGCGATCACGACGCCGTCGATGGGCACCTTCTCACCGGGCCGGACGAGGACGACGTCGCCCACGGTCAGGCGGGCCGTCTCGACCTCCTCGATCGACCCGTCGGACCGGACGCGGTTGGCCGTGGGCGGGATGAGTTTCACGAGCTCTCGTAAGGCCCCCGAGGCGCCCTGGACCGAGCGCATCTCCATCCAGTGCCCGAAGAGGAGGAAGAGGACCAGGGTCGAGATCTCCCAGTAGAAGTCTGCGGCCTCGAACAGGAACGTCGCCCCGAGGCTATACAGATATCCTGCCAGGACCGCGAGGCTCACGAGGACGTCCATGTCCGCCGTGTGCGCGCGCACGGCGTTCGCGGCGCCCCGGAAGAATGGCAGTCCCCCGTACAGGACGATTGCGGACGCGAGGGACGCGAGGACGAAGCGGAGCCCCGGGATGTCGGGAAGCCGATAGCCTGCCCACGCCTGGATCGTCGGCGAGAGGGTGAGGACCGGGATCGTGAGCCCGAGGACGGAGACGAACCGGCGGCGCATGTCACGCTCCATCACCGCATGGTGGTCGTGCTCCGCCGGCTGCCCGGTCGCGTGGGCCTCGTGTTCCGCCTGGACGACCTGGGTCGTCGATAGACGGCCCGTGCACTCGTACCCGATCTGGTGGAGCCGGTTCGCGATGGCCGCGTCGGAGGAATCTCGGGAGCGGATCACCGTGAGCTCGCCCGTGATGTGGTTCAGCACGGCGGATCGGATACCGGGCAGTTCGAGGAGGCGGTCTTCGACGGCGTGCGTGCAGTCGGGCGGGACGAAGTCCGTGACTTTCAGGACGAGTGTGGATTCATCCTGAGCACGCGCTTCCCCGCGCTGCGGATGCTCGTGATGCTCCAGCGGTCCGCCCCGGATTGGGCAGGAGTCGGGACGGCATGAAGCTACGCGCCGACCCGGGGCACTCCTCAGTACGCGATAGGTACCTCGCCCGATGAACCGCTCCGTGAGGTCGAGGTCACACCGGGAATCGTGGCGTCCGTTCTTGGGTCCACGTCGAGATTCGCGTGGGCCTACCGCAGCTTCTTCGCGCGATAGAGGGCAACCGTGCCGAGGGGCGTCATGCTCCGGGACGTCACTCGGACGTCATCGAGGCCTGCGGCTCCGAACATGAGAGGGAATCGCCCCTCCACACCGTCCTCCGTCTCCTCAAGCCACGTGCTCACCCGGGCGAGGGATCGCATGAGCCCGTTTTGGGGCACCCCGAAGTCCATCGCATGGAAGGACCCTGCCGGCCGGAGGACGCGATAGACCTCTCGCAGAGCGTCCTCCTTGTCCCGCTTCGCGAGGTGATGCAGCACGAGGCTCGCGACGACGGCGTCGAACGACGCATCCTCGTACGGCAGGTCGTAGGCCATCCCCTCATCGAAACGAACCTCAAGCCCCAGGGCGGCGGTCTTCCGTCGGGCGATCCCGAGGACCGCGGGGTCTCCGTCCAAGCCCACCACATCGGCAGTCGGCTCCGTCCTCTTCAGGAGAATGGCTAGGGTCCCGGTTCCACAGCCAATGTCGAGCACTCTCTCATGGGGACGCGGGTCGATCTGATCGAGGAGGCGCGACTTCATCGCGTCCTCCCGAAACAGCCATCGAATCACGGGGTCGTACAACGGCGTGAGCCAGCCGTACCTGAGCGCGGCGAGGTACGGATGCGTTCCCGGTCCAGCATCGATCGCGCTGATCGGCCTCACCCACTCACGGGGCGGAGCCGGGCCCGCAGTTCGAGCGTATTCGTGGGTGGGTCGGCGTGAACGGCGTCCGTGTGCGGAGCCGCCAAGCCGATCCGCCCCGAGCGGGCGTTCCGCACGGCTCTCGGCGGTCGATCGGGGCGTGTCACCCTATCGTCTCCGATCGCCTCACCCGGCCACGATCACGATCCCGGTCATGTAAGGATGGGGATCGCAGTGGTATGCGTACGTGCCGGGCTCCGTGAAGGTCATGCTGAAGCTCCCCATGTGTCCCATCATCCCCGACCCCATGCCACTTCCCGTTTCGTCGTGTTCTCCGAAGGTCACCGTGTGGCCCACCCCGTCGTAGTTCAGCCACTGGACCGTGGTGCCCGCCCTCACCGTCACGTTGCTCGGGCTGAACGCATAGTCGGCGATCGAGACCCGAACGTCTGCGGGAGCTATGGACGCCCGGTATAGGAGCGCCCCAGCGCCTGCCGCGACCACGAGGACTGCGAGGACGGCGAACGCCGCGATTCGGTCCATGGCCTCGACCTCCTCAGGTGGACCGACCCTCGAGGTCCGCGCGGAGTCGAAAGTACTCTTCCCGGGACAGCTCCCCACGCGCGTATCGCGTGTTCAGCGTCTCGATTGCGGACGGGGGTGGCACGAAGGTCCCCGGGACGTATGCCGGTGAAGGCGTGATCGCGCTCAGGGCCACGAGGAGCACGAAGATGAGGAGCACGGCTGGCACGATCATGAAGATCGCGCCCCACCCCATCCCCATGCCCATCATCCCATAAGACGTCCCGTTGGGCAGGAGGGCCGCCGCAAAGACGGCCATCAGTCCGACCGCGAGGACGATTGCAGATGCGAGCCACAGCACAGGGTTCCGTTCCCGTTGTTCCAAGGTTTTCACCTTGGGTAACCTATCGTGCCGAAAAAGCGAATCAAGGTTTCGTGAAAACCACTGAAATGGATTCGAAAAAACCGATACGCTGGCGTCAGGCGCTCTCTCGCCACGCGTCGGAAAGCCGAATCCGGTTCGTCATCCCATAGCGCTCCCTCGCGATGAGCCCCTTCCGTTCGAGGCGGTCGAGGATTCGAGTGATTTTCGGCCCGGAGAATACCTTTGCCCCGACGAGGTCTTTTTGAAGGAGAGCGCCGCCCGCCGCGACGATCCTTCGGTAGACTCGGCGCTCATCCTCCGTCAGCAGCCGGAGGACTAGGTCCGCGGCCGGCGGTCTATCGTGAAGGCTTTCTGGAGTCGGCGGCCTCCCCCCCGCCGAGTCCGGAGGTACGAGACCCGCGCCCGACGGGATTGAAGCGTCCGCCCCAATCCGGACGCCGCGCGTCATGAACACGTAGGCGAGGGCAACGCCAACGATGATGGCGGCGAGCAGGAGGAACACGCCCCACAGGATGAGGAAGGCCTCGGAAACGGTCGCGTGGTCGATTACGAGGGGAAGGAGGAGGACGAGGACAACCAAGGCTACCGCGCTGGCCAAGGCCATTTTCGCCAACGTGCGGCTCCGTGCGAGCAAGGAGTTCTCCATGCCGCCTCTCGAAACCGCGGGGTCGTCCATAAGCTTTCCCAGCGGCCCGGATTGCATGAACGGTGGGAGGCGGACCACGAGACGTCTACGACGAGGGTCCAGGCGGCAACGTGGTCCGGATCCGCACGTCCGACACGACCCGCGCTCGGCTACGCGGCGTGTAGGCGATAGGCGTGGCCAAGTCAAGGATTCTCGGTATCGACTACGCAGCGAAGGCCGGTGCGGTACTCGACGATTGGCGCCGGCTAGCGAATCTGGGAACTGACGACGAGAGGCGTCTCGCGGGAGCCAAGCTGAGGCGTCTCACGACGTTCGAGCTGCGTGCCCGCGCAAATTCGCTGAACGCTGGCGACGCCGCTGCCAAGGATCGCTGGCCTGGTGACCTCGTGCGCGACTCTGGGGCGGACCTCTCGCTCACCCTGCGGTCCTCAGGATCGAAACGAGGACACTCGCGAACCCCGCGGCGCTGATGAATGTCTCCGCGGTATGCGAATTCAGAAGGCTCCATCCTGCAAACTCGAACACGATGCCTTCCACGACAGATCCAAGCGTAAGGAGGCTGAAGCCGATCGATAGGAGGAGATACCTGGCGCGGCCTCCTCGGGACCGAACGCCCATCCGGAGGCTCCACACGCCGACGACAAGTCCGATGGCGACGATGCCGAGTCGCAAAGCGACCAGGACCCAATGCAGTGTCATCGTCTCTCCCGCGCCTCGCGGAGGGCCCAGCGCCACCGGCTGTTCATCCATGTGGCAAAGAGGAAGACGAGGGCGAAGTGGAGGACCTCGTCCCCCCCGCCCCAGGCCTGTGGTGACGCGATGTCGAGAAGTTCCGTCGCGATCCATCCGGCCACGAAGGCCGAAAAGGCGAATCCGAAGTCTGCGGTCCACGTCCCCACGCCACGAGCGCGTCTCGTGAGTCGGACTAGGAAGACGCCAAGGGAGACGGCCAGGGATGCGACCGTCACGGCTCTGAGGAGCGTCAGGAGCGCCACGGCTATGTCCTCCCTCGTTGAGGCCAGTAGGCAAGTGCGAAGGCTAGCAGGAGAGCGGCCGAGAGTGTCTCCGTAACGAAGACCGCGGTCTGGGACCACGAGAGGAACTCGAGTAGGTGATACGTGCCGTGGATGATCAGGGCCGCCGCGAAAAGGAGGGAGAGGGCCGCATAGGAAGGATCTGACCTGCGGAGCCGGAAGGCGAAGTAGGCGGGAGGCAAGCCGGCCGCGACGAGCGCCCCGAAACTGAGGAGGGCCCACACGCTCATCGACGCACCGTCCTGGGACGGAGCAGGATCGCCAAGATGAGCAAGCCCGTGAACACAAACGCCGACTCGATGAGGTGAACGGTAAGCAGGTCCCATCCCAAGACTTCGAAGAAGAAACCCTCGAGCAAGGAGCCTGCGGCAATCAGCGTGAAGCCGATGCCCAAGCGCCCCATCAACGGGCTCCCCGTGCGCCGGCGGGCGAGGAACGTAATCGCTGCGATGGTTGAGCCCAACACCAATACAGCGACTTTTCCCGCCACCAACAGGAAGTGCTCCATGGCCGACTAGAGCTCCTGCGTGAAAGAATGGAACAGCCGGAAGGCTTTCTGGACGACATCGAGGTTCGGTGTTGCCGTGACGACGAGGTGCCCGGCCTGGAATGCCACGGCCACCTCTCGGAAGGTTGCCTTATACATGCTGTACGTCTTTCCGTCCGGGCTGAGGATCGTGCGGGCAACGGCGAGGAGTCGGTCATCTACGAGTTCGTGCACCCGGCGGTAGGCCGAGGAGCTCGGCAGACCTTCTTCCCGGATCAGATCCATCACAGAGCGAGGTTTGTCGGCTGTCGCCGCGAGGATCCTCGCGCTCTGCTCATCCGCCAGGGCTTTCAACAGAGCTTGCTGGAGCTGGCGGTCCCTTATGAGCATGGAGGCTCGCTCCCAGATGTGGGAACCAACCGCTGGAATCGTCCGTACGACTTATAGGATTGGGGACTCTCCGGCGGCCCAGCGGAAGGTTCGCTAACGCGTCAAAGAGGTGGAAACATGGCGGAATTTGGTCCTGCAAAGATCGCACTCGTTCTGGGTGTGCTTGGTGTCGTATTGTCGAGCGTGGCCGTCGGTCTGGTCTTTACAAGAGCACCAGCGGCCCGGACGGTTGCCTACACGGTGACGATCGACGAGGGCTTCATCGTCACGGGCTGGAACAATACGTGCCAGTGCGCCGTGGAGATCGACTCTCCGGCGGCGGACACGGAGAAGGTTGTAGGTGAGTACGTTCGGTGGGCGCCGAGCGTCATCATCATCAACGCGGGGGACACCGTCAGCCTTACCGTGAACAACCCGCGAGGCGGAGACCACTCGTTCAGCATCGACGCGTGTGCGGCTACCTTCTCGGGGACCACGAACAGCGGGAACGTCCAGGGGAGGGACAACAGCGGAAATCCCCAGGGCACCGACGCGACGATCGGGTTCACCGCCCTCAAGGCCGGGACATGCGTGTTCAGGTGCACGATCCCGTACGATGACGCAGCGAACAAGTGCCATCCCGACCACGATACGCTTACGGGCACCCTCGTGGTGCTCTAGGACGGCCGCCGGGGAGTCGGCGCGCAGCGCAGCCGGAGCGGTCCTCCGCCCCGGCTGCCCGAGGAAGAGTAGAGCCGGACATCCTGCATGGCGCGGAATGGCCGTTTGCCCCCGTCGAGCGGCCCCGTGAGGGCGGCGGAAGGGGGGGCTCTGAGCACGCGGAGGGGAATCTCCGGACGGTCCCTTCGATGACGTGAACGTGCTTGAGCGGGCGTTTTCCGCGGACGAGATTCGAGCCATCCAGGCCGTGGGGGCTGCGGGTTAGGGCAGACCGCCGGCGTGACGAGGCGCCCCGTCCACGGGCGACGGTCGCTACCCGAGTGCTCATCCAAGCCGCGACGGGGCCCTCGGTCGAAACGTTGAAAGTTCCAGACCCGATCACGCTCGGAGGTCGGAGAGGGGACGATGGGCGAGAAGGCAATCTCGGAGCTGAGCGGTCACGTGCGTGGCGATGTGATCCTGCCGGGCGATCCGCGTTACGAGGAGGCTCGCCGGGTCTACAACGCGATGATCGACAGGCGACCCGCGGCCATCGTTCGCTGCGCGGGCGTCGCGGACGTGATGGCCGCCGTGAGGGCCGCGCGCGCAGACGGACTGACGATTTCGATCCGCGGGGGCGGGCACAGCGTTCCCGGGTTCGGGACCGCGGACGACGCCCTCGTGATCGACCTCGCTCGAATGCGAGGGATCCGAGTGAAGCCTTCCGCTCGGCTCGTGCAGGCAGAGGGCGGCTGCACGTGGGGGGACTTCAACCATGCGACCCATGCGTTCGGCCTCGCCACGACGGGCGGGGTCGTGTCCACCACGGGAATCGGCGGGCTCACGCTCGGCGGCGGCATGGGGTACCTCTGCCGGAGGGCCGGACTGTCCATCGACAACCTGCTGGCCGCAGACGTCGTCCTCGCGGATGGCACGTTCGTGTCGGCGAACGGACGGGAGCAGGCGGATCTGTTCTGGGCCCTGCGTGGAGGCGGAGGGAACTTCGGCGTCGTGACGAACCTGGAGTACCGGCTCCACCCGGTCCGTGACATCGTGGGAGGTGCCATGTTCTTCGACGCGGACGACGCCGAGCCGGTCCTGCGCGCGTTCGATGTCTACCTCTCGAAGGCGCCCCGAGAACTGTACGCCCTGTTCGCGTGGCAGATCGCACCCCCGCTGCCCTTCATCCCGGAGGACCGGCACGGGGAAACGATGTGCGCCCTCGTGCTCTGTTGGAGCGGTCCCCAGGACGGAGCGGAGCGTGCCTTCGCGCCCCTTCGGACGACGGCGCGCGTGGGGGAGTACATCGAGGCCATGCCGTACCCCGCCATCAACACCCTGTTCGACGCCCTGCTCCCAGCCGGGCTGCAGCAGTACTGGAAGGCGGTCCTCACCCGGGAGCTGACGGATGGGGCCATCGAAGCTCACCTCAAACACGGACCCCAGGTCCCCGTCGTCCAGTCCTCGATGGTCATGTTCCCCATCAACGGCGCGGTCCACGACGTGGAGGCCGACGCGACCGCGTTCGCCCATCGCGACGCATCCTACTCGGTCGTGATCAGCGGCGGATGGCCAGATCCCAAAGACAACGAACCGTACGTCCGCTGGGTTCGGGACTACTACGACGCGCTCGCGCCCCATTCAGAGCGGGGCGCGTACATCAACTTCGTCCCCGGCGATGATGCGGATCACGTCCAGACGAATTACGGGCGCAACTACGATCGACTCCGGAGGATCAAGGCGAAGTTCGACCCGTCGAACGTGTTCCGTCACAACCAGAACGTAGCCCCGGTCGCGTGACCCGGAGGCGTCGCGCTGTTCCGTCGGCCTGCCGCGGCTTCCTCATCCGACCCGGCGACGCGCGACGGAGGCGAGGAGACGCCGAGTTCCGCCCGACCGAGCCATGTGTGGCGGCCCCCAGCATTCGCGCGAGTGCTTCGCAGGCCTCGCGAGCCCGTGACATCTCGATCGTCGTTATCACGCGCGTGAACGAAGTATCCGTATCGTGGGACGTTCTGCATACATTATTATGGATTTGCGCGTTCGCTCCGTGTGGCGCGGGGGTACCGGCGGAAGCGCTCGTACACGACTTCCCAGCGCATCCTCGTCCATCTGTCGTCGTCTCCGTTCCCGCCGCGGGCGTCCTCGATCGCGGCTCGCACCCAGGAGGGGATCGGGCTCGCGACTCACTCCGCACGGACGACCGTCACGAAGTGGTTGAACCGGCTCCTCCGGCAGGGACTCCTCGTCGCGACCCGCGAGCACGTCCCGGGACACCGGGTCCGCAAGACGGTCTACGGTCTCGGTCCTGAGGGCTGGGAACGGGCCCGGACCCTCCGGTCGCGCCTCGAGAAGGACGTCGTGGAGGTCGTGGCTCCCATCATGGGCGCCGTCCTGATGCGCGTCGCGGATGTGCCTCGGTACTTCCCCGATCTCGCGGATTTGCCCGCGGCCGTGTCGCTCGTCCGCGAGGGACGGCTCGACCTCGCGGCCCGGGCGGGCGCGGCGGAGCCCCTCGCCTCCCTACTCTGGGGGAACGGGTTCCGGGCCGCGGACCGGGTGTTCGGTCGGGCGCGGGAGCTCAAGGCCTTGGATGACTGGGCCGCCTCGAAGGCGTCCGCCCTCGCGGTCGTGGGCACCGCCGGAATCGGGAAGAGCACCCTCGTCGCGTCCTGGGTCCTTCGCCACCGGCCCCGGGCCCACGTGTTCTGGCTCCAGCCCGAGGGCTCGATGGCCCCGCGCTCCGTCCTCGTCGATGTGGCCGCGTTCCTCGAACGCCTCGGACGCCGCGGCCTCGTGATGCACCTGGCCGACGGCGGCACCGTCGACTCCCCCGCAACGATGCGCATCCTCGCAGAGGAGCTGAAGGGCCTGCCCGCGCTCTTCGTCTTCGATAATGTCCACAAGGCCCATCCCGCGACGAGGCGGCTCCTCCTGGGCCCGTTCCTCGAGGGGTTCGACGGGCATCCCGCGAAACTCGTCATGATCGCCCGGGAGGTGCCGGGCGCGTCGGATCGCCTCGGGCCCGCCCGACGCACGGACCTGCGCACCCTCCGGATCGGCGGCCTCGATCTCGACGCCTCGATGGCCCTGCTTCGCTCGAAGGGCCTCTCCGCGGATGACGCGACAATCCAGCGGATCGCTGCCTCCGCGCACGGGCACCCCCTCCTCCTCGCCCTCGCGGCCCAGGGCGGCGCCGTGGTGTCCGGCGAGATTCGGCCTTACCTGGACCGGGAGGTCTGGCGCACCCTGTCCACGGGGGAGCGGGCCGTCCTCGGGGCCGCGGCCGTGTTCCGCCGCGCCGCGCCGATCGCGGCCCTGCGCGCGTTCCCGGGCGTCACGGAGTCCGCCCTCGCCGGGCTGGACCGGAAAGACCTCCTGCGCCCCACGCTCACGGAGTGCGTCGTCCTCCATGACGAGATCCTGGACTACGTGCGCCGACGCCTCACGGACGCGGAGCGAACGGACGCGAACCTGCAGGCCGCCCGCTACTTCCGCGGGCGGCTCGAGGCGTGCGAGCGGATCGAGGCGGTCCACCACCTCCTCGAAGCGAAGGCGTACCCGGAAGCCGCGTCGATGCTCGACTCGGAAGCGGCGTCGCTCGTCGACTCGCTCAATGCGGACGCGCTCGCATCCGTCCTCGGTGAGGTCGATGTGGACGGGATCGATCCGTCCGTCGCGGCCGTCCTTGCGGAGGCCCACGGGGACAGCCTGACCGTCGCGGGCCAGCTCGTCCCCGCGGAGGGCCGCTATCGCCTCGCCCTCGAGGCCGCGGAGCGCGCGGGCCGGGGTGAGCGGGTCCCGCGGATCCTGCGAAAGCTCGCCGCGATCGCTCGGACCCGGAACGAGTACGAGACGGCGGCGGGACTCCTTTCCAGGGCGCGCGCCGCCCTAGACGTGGTCCCGGACCGGGCCGAACTCGCGGAGGTCCTCAAGGAGACGGCCCTCGTCGAGAAGGCCCTGGGGCGGCTTGCCGAAGCGGCCGCGCACCTGAACGAGGCGATCGACCTCGCCACGGAGGCGAGCGACCCGGGCGCCCTCGCGAGGAGCCTGCTCGTCCTCGGATCGTTCTCCGGATCCCGCGGGGACCCGGCGCTCGCCCTGAGGCAGAAGCTCGAAGCCTTGCGGATCGCCGAGCGCGGGGGAAACCTCACGGAATCCGCGCGGGCCTGCATCTCCGTGGGCACGACCCTGTGGGATCTCCACCGGATCGAGGAGGCGCTCTCTTACCATGACCGGGGTCTCCAGCTGGCGACGCTCGTCGGGAACCTCCGGCTCATCGCGTACGCGAGCTTCAACCGGGCCGCGTCCCTCCTCGATCTCCGCCGGCCCGAGGAGTCCCGGGAGCCCCTGGCCCGGGCCCGACGGCTGTTCGAGATCCTCGGGGAACGGGACGCCCTCGGGGTCTTGGAGGTGAGCGAGGGTCACCTCGCGAGCCTGGACGGCCGCTGGTCCGTGGCGGTCCGTCACTGGGCTCGGGCCCTCGACACGCTCCGCGAGGTGGGCACGCCGCTCGACCGGCTCCATGCGTCCCGCGAGATCGGGCGGTACCACTGGGAGCACGGAGATCGCGCGGGGGCTCTCGCGCACTACACGGAGGCGATGCAGGTCGCCCGAACCCTCGGGAACGAGGCGGCCGCGAAGGAGCTCGAGGTCCTCCTGAAGGAGGCGGAACGCGGCGTGTCCCGGTGCCGGCCCTGAGCCCGGGGACGTTTATGGGCGCCGGGGCCATGCCGGCCCCCATGGTCTCCTTCCGAGATCCGCGCAACCGGCACCCGTTCCACATGCACGACATGATCCGCGCTCAGCCCGGTTTCGTCGAGGAGACCTTGCGGCGCGTGGAGGGGATCGACCCGGAGGCCCTTTTCCGTGGGCCCCGCCGGATCCTCGTGACGGGTTGCGGCACGTCCTTCCACGCCGCCCAGATCGGCGCACGGCTCCTCGCGACCGCGTTCGGGAGCCGCGCGGCCGTCCAGTCCGTCCACGCGTACGACCTCGTCTTCGGCTCGCCGGGTGGCCGAGGCGTCCTCGTCGTCGGGGTGAGCCACAGTGGGAACACCCCCACGACGAACGCGGCCCTCGCGCGAGCCCGGCGCCAGGGAGCCCGCACGGTGGGCATCAGCGGCCTGCCCGGCGCCCCGATCGAGCGCGTCGCCCACCGGACGGTCGTCCTGGGCTCCGTACACGACCGCTCCTGGGCGAACACGATGAGCTACACGAGCCAGCTCGTCGCGTTCGCGTCCTTCGCCCGCCGCATCGCGGACGGGGGGACGGCGTCCTCCCGGGCCCTCCGGAAGATCCCGTCGACCCTCCAGGCCGCCCTGGGATGCGAGCCCGCGATCCGTGCCCTCGCGCGGTCCGTCGTGGCCCGATCCCGGGTCACGTTCCTAGGGACGGGCCTGGACGACGTCACGGCACAGGAGGCGGCCCTCAAGATCCGCGAGACGTGCAGCATGCCCGCGACGGGCTACCACACGGAGCAGATCCTCCACGGTCCGTTCCTCGCCTTGGACCGCGGCGATGCGGTCGTCGGGCTTCGGTCCCAGGACGACGATTGGCGAGCGGATGAGATTCTGGAGGCCCTCGCCCACGCGGGCCCGCGCGTCGCCCGGATCGGGGACGGTCGCCCGGTCGATGTCCCCTTGCCCCGCGCGCCCGCGGACCTCCGCCCCCTCGTGAGCATCGTCCCGCTCCAGTTCCTCGCGTACCATGCGGCCCTCGCGCGAGGCGCGAACCCGGACGTCATGCGGACGGACGTGGGGCGCTACGCGCGCGGAATCGACGCCCTCTTCACATGGCGCCCGCATCCGCGGCGATCCGGACGACCGTCGCGGCCTCGATCCCGTTCCGCAGGGTGAGGCGTAAGGTCATCTCCCCGTTCCCGTACGCGACCGTGAACCGGAACACCTCGGACTTGTACAGGCGCGCGGGCCGGCGGCGGCCTTCCGTCACGTAGCCCGCCTCGGACACGAGGCCCAGCGACACGAGGCGCCGCATCCGGCGGTAGCACGCCGCGATGGGCACCCTGTACCGCTGGGCGATGTCCTGGGCCGTGAGGACCTCCTGGTGGAGGGCGATCAGGATCCGGAGGGCGTGATCGTCGAGCAGAGACTGTCCGTCCTTTTCGTACAGGAGGAGGTCTTCCGCGACGAGCGGCGGCCGATCCGGCGGAGTGGGCCCACTCGGCTGGCTGGGGGCGGCCACGGGCCATGGATGCCGAGGCGCTCCATTAAAAACATCGGCTCCCGTTATCAGCGTGCGAATGGACAGGTGTGCGCGGTCGTTCGGTGAACGTCCGTCACGGCGTGGCTCGCAGGTCCTCGAGGATCGCGGGGTCGAAGGTGACCGCAGCCCTGCGCGAACGTGTTGATCCGGCACGCAGGCCACGGTTCTTCCGTGACGCAGGCGCCTCCCACGACGGGTCACGCCTCCAGGACGACGACCCGTGCCCCCGCCTCGCGAGGTACCCGGCGGCCAGGAGCCCGTTGAGGCCCGCCCCGATCCCGACGACATCGAACGTGCGGACCGCCTGGCTCTCCGCGCGCATCGCAGCGCGTGAGAAGAGGGTTGCCCCGGTCCCTACGACTCGAGGGCCTTCTTCACATTCGCCGCGAACTCCTTCGTCTGCGCGTCGAGCCTTGATTTGAGGAAGTTGTCCATGATTCGCGCGAGGGGCCCCTTCGTCTGGACGGCCATCGTGTACGTGACGTGGGTCGCCTCGCCGAGGGGCCTGAGTTCGATCGTCCCCGTCATCTCCATGTTGTCGGAGACCCCCCGGAACTTCCCGAGCGACGGGGCGACCTGCTCGAGGGTCTCCGTGCGCACCTCGACCCGCTGGGAGAGCGGACCGATCTTCAGTTTCAGATCCCACGTCGCGTGCCGGTCGTCGATCACGTTGACGGACTGGACGCCGGGGACGCAGCTGCCGACCCGCCGCATGTCGCTCAGGAAGGTCCACACGCGTTCTTGGGGCGCGCGGACGTCGAACGAGACGCTGCCTTCTGCCATGCGGGCCGGAAGGTGGGAGGACCTAAAAGCCTTGCACGTCCGGACGACGCACGGGAGAAAGGAAAGGTGCCGAGGGCCTCCCCGGTGCCTCGGCTTCAGTCGCGAACTTCGGGTCGGAGGTGCTTCACGCTTTCCGCAGGAACGGAAGGCCGGTTCGCTTGTTCACGCCGACCTTGCGGTTCTTCGGCATTTCGTCCATCGGCTTGCCGCTCTTCGGCTTTCGCTTGCTGAAGAAGTAGATCGTCACTTTCGGTCCCTTCTTCAGTTTCACCTCTCGCGAGTACAAGGTCCATCCCTGGTACTGGTAGGGCATGCGTTGACCTCGGACCTGCAACCAGCTAGGGTATCTAAAGGGTTTCTCTCCAGTAGAACCGTCAGACAGAAGGCGCGTTCTAGCTGTTTTAAAGTCATAAGATAGCCCATCTGGGTCCCATGGAGGGACTCGGATCCCGATTCGCAGGGGCTCCCATCGAACGTCCCCATGGGCTGGGCCGCTTCGCGAGAATCACGGACGAGAACAGACCCGAAAGGCTTGTCTCCCTGCCGAAGGACCATCGTGTCGATCTCTCCATGAAAGCCCGCCTGCATTCCATCGAGGTGGACGAGGGCGACCTCGTCGAGCTCCCCGAGCAATGGATTCCCGTACGTCTCGAGCCGAACGGCTACGCGACGCCCGCGAGGAAGTCCTACACGCTCTTCTATCTGGAGCGGGCGTGACCCTCGGGAAAGCTCATCTTCCCCGAGCGCCTCTCCGACCCGGATGGACGCCGAACGGATCGCAGAGGCCGTGGCCTCGAGGACCGCGGACGACCGAGTCCTCGCGGGCGCCTCGATCCCGGTCCGGTACCGGCTGGACGGTCTGCGCCCCCACCGGGGCGCCCGTCTCCCGGAGGACGGGGTCGCGCCCGCTGCGGTCGTCCTCCCTCGTTCGACGGAGGAAGTGCGGCGGGTCCTCGCGTTCGCGAACGACGCGGGGCTCCCCGTGGTCCCGTGGGGCGGGGCGACGGGCCTCATGGGCGGCGCGCGCCCCGGCGCGGATTCGATCGTGGTCGACCTCCGCGGGATGAACCGGGTTCGGAGGATCGACCGAGCGTCGTGCACCGCGACGGCCCAGGCGGGCATCGTCCTGGGCCGCCTCGACGCGCGGCTTCGCCGGCGAGGCCTCTGCGTCGGGCACGACCCATGGTCCCAGCCCCGCGCGACGCTCGGCGGCGCGATCTCCACGAACGGCGTGGGCTACGGCGCGTTCCTCCGCGGGTCCATGGGCGACCAAGTCCTGGGGCTCGAAGCCGTCCTCATGGACGGGACGGTCGTCCGATCGCGTCCCGTGGCCCGGGCGACCGCGGGCCTCGACCTGCGACGGTTGTTCATCGGCACGGAGGGCACCCTCGGCCTCGTGACGGAAGCGACGATCCGCGCGTTCCCAGTCCCCGGGAGGGAGGAGATCCGCGGCTTCACGTTCGCGGACTTCCCGCGCGGGCTCGCCGCGGTGTGCCGGCTCTACGACGACGGCCTCGTCCCCTCCGCGATGCAGCTCGACGAGACGTTCGCGTCCCGCGAGGGCCCATGGCCCTCCGGCGCGGAACCTCCGACGCTTTACCTCGGGTTCGCGGGGACGGACGACGTGGTCCGCGCATCGTGGCGTGCCGCGCGGCGCCGCCTCGCGTCGGCCCGCGCGCGTCCCCTGCCGGACCGCGAGGCGCGGGCCTTCTGGCGCGCGCGTCACGACATCATCTATCGGACGGATGAGGTGGCTCCGGGGGTCTCCGAGGCGGACCGCTTCCTCCGGGACGTGATCTTCGATTACATCCACGTTGCCCTGCCTCGAGCCGAGATCCTCCGGTTCCGGCGGTCGGCCCTCGCGGCGCTCCGGCGACACGGCGTCGCGCCGACGTCTTTCGGGGTTTGGACCCAGCCCGAGCTCGCATCCCTCGAGATGGTACGGCCGGTCCGGGGCGACCGTCTCGCGGCGAAGGCCGCCGTGGCGGACGCGATCGACGAAGCCCTCCGTCGTGCGCATGCGCTCGGCGGCTCCATGGAATACGTCCACGGCGTGGGCCTGAAGCTCGCTCACCTGATGGGCGAGGAGCTCCGCGAAGGGCTCGGCGTGTACGCGCGCGTGAAGCGGGCCCTGGATCCGAACGGCCTGCTGAACCCAGGCAAAGGGGGCCTGTGAGCCTCGGAAAAGGCCAAAAAGGGCCTCCGACGGGTCGTTCCGGGCGTTATCTTCCGAAATTTATATAAATACGGACATAAGTGCGCCCCCCAGAGGTGAAATTGCCTTGCAGGCACCTCCTCCTCCTATGATGCGTGGACCAATGGGCGACCGCAGTAAGATGATGGCGCTCTTCGGGATCGGCTTCGGGCTGCTCCTGGTCGCCGGCGGAGCCATGGTCGCGGACCTAGGCAACATGGAGTACACGGGTGGAGCGACGCCGGAACAGGCGACGAACAACGCGAACTTGCAGCAGGTGTGGGGGCCTTTGATCACCCATGCCGGCATGTTCTTCTTCGTCGGCGGCCTGTTCATCGGGGCGTTCTTCTGGGAGACCGCGGACCCGTTCGTACGGCTCTTCATGTTGATCCTGGGATTCGTGGCCCTGCTCCTCGTGCTCGCGAGCACGACGACGATCTTCTGAGGTGGCTCGATGACAGGAATGGGAGATCGGCTCTGGGAAATCGGCAGGTCGCCGTCCCAGCATGCGGCCCTCCTGGTCTTCGGGCTCATCGGGATCCTGACTGCCTTCCTCGCGGCGTCGATCGCTGTGGGAGGCGGTGGGTTGGTCCTCGCGGCGAATGTCCTCCTGTCGATCGGAGCGTTTTTCCTCGTCCTCGCCCTGTTCTTGGGCGCGTACACGACCTCCGGCGACTCGGCGACGTCCGCGGCGTGGAAGATCGCCCAGATTTTCGCGGCCGTCCTGGTCCTGTGGATCTCCTTCGTGATCTTCCTGTGACCTGAGCCGCGAACTCACGACGGCGGCGCGCGTGCGTGCCGCCTCCCCTTCCCCTTGCTCGGGGCTCGCTTGGGCCTCAACGGACTTCGGCCGCGCTCACGGAGTGGATGGTGGGCAGGCTCGCGGTGATCAGGCTCCACGCGGCCCCTTCGTCGCGGCTCGCGAACAGCTGGCCCGTGCTCGTTCCGACGTACACTCCGACGGGGTCTTCCTGATCCGTCGCGAGGCCCTCCCGGAGAACCCCGGCGTACGCCTGGGGCCCGGGGAGCCCTTTCGCGTTCTTCCGCCATCGCTTCCCCCGGTCCGTCGTGGACCAGACCGCGAGCTGCCGGCCGGGCGGGACCCTCCCCATCCCCTCGAGGGGCACCACGTACGCGGTCCCCTTCCGGTGCGGGTTCACCGCGATCGGGAATCCGAAGTCGGACGGGAGGCCTTCCGTGATCTCCGTCCACTTCCCGCCTCCGGGCCCGCGGTGGTACGTGCCGCAGTGGTTCTGCTGGAAGATGGACCCGTCCCCGGCCGAGTCCCACGCGAGGTGGTGCACGCACTGGCCCATCTCCGGGTACTTCGTCGGGAGGAAGTCCGCGCGCACCCCGCGGTTCTCCGTCGTCCAGCGCTCGCCTCCGTCCCGCGACTCGAACGTGCCCACCGCGCTGATCCCGACCACGAGGTGATCCGGGTCTCTCGGGTCCACGAGGACGGAGTGGAGGCACAGGCCCCCGTTCCCCGGTTGCCACTCCTTCCGGGTCGGGTGGTAGTTGAGCGCGTCGAAGTCCTCCCATGTGTCCCCTCGGTCGTCGCTCCGGAAGAGGGCTGCGGGTTCCACACCCGCGTAGACCGTCTCCGGATCGTCCGCCGGGCTGGGCTCGATGTGCCAGATTCGCTTCACCGCGAGCCCGGAGTCCTCCTTGAACCTCGGGGCCGACTTCGTGGGCGTGAGCCCTTGCCCGATCCGTCCGCGGTACAGGACGGGTCCCCACGGCTCGTCCGTGTGGGGCGCCGCGCCGTACAGGGTCCGTCCGTCCCTCGGGTCGAGGATCGCATGATAGGTGCTCGCGCCCAGCATGTACGGCCCCGAGAGGGACCACCGTCGGCGGTCCTTCGAGTGGAACACGAACACGCCCTTCTTCGTCCCCGCCACGACCGCCACGCTGCCTTTCGGAATCGACTGTGCCATGTCAGCCACCGGCCACGCTCGGGAGGATGTGGACCACGTCCCCGGGCTCGAGCCGCACCTCCCGGAGGGGCGACCTCGCGAGTTCATCGTTCACGAACAGGTTCACGTATTCACGACGATGGCCCGTCTCGTCCACGATCCGATCGCGAATCCCCGGGAACGCGGTCTCGAGCCGGTCCACGAGGGACCCTAGGTCGGAGGCCTCGAGGACGACCTCGTCCTGCCCACCCGTGTAGGTGCGGAGCGCGGGTGGGATCCGGACGAGAATCGCGCTGCGCGCGAGTTCCTCCGGCGAGGTCCGGGATGCCACGTTCCGTTCCCCCGTCCGTCCATCCCCGCCGGGCGGAAAAGGCTATCGCCGCCGACGGAAGGAATAACGTCCCGGGTTCGTTTCCCCTCGCCGATGGACACCGCGGAGATCCTCCAGCTCTCGCTCACCCTCGCGGCCCAGTCCGAGGTCCCCGCGGACACTGGGATCGACGTGCCCGCGCAGGGCGTGCGGCGCGCCCTCTTCGGGATCGACGTGGAGTCGGGTGACCTCGTGATGGCGAAGCAGCTAGGGTACGACCTCGTGATCGCGCACCATCCGACGGGAGGGGCCGCGGTCCTCGAGTTTCCCAAGGTCCTCTCCAAGCACGGGGACATCCTCGTGCGTCACGGCGTGCCGCGTCCGGCCGCGGAGGCGGCCGTGCGGGAGATGCAGGAGGACCGCTGGCCCTCGTCCCACGCGCAGAACTACGACCACCTGCCGAGCGTCGCGCGCCTCCTCGGGATCGGGCTCATGTGCATCCACAATCCGTGCGACGAGATCGGTCGGCGCGTGATGGACGAGACCCTCCGGAAAGGACTCCCGGCGAATCCGCACGTGCGCGACGCGATCGACGTCCTGAGCCGACTCCCGGAATTCCGCGCGGCCTCGACGAAGATCGTCCTCCGGATGGGGAAGGCGGACAATCCGCTCGGGAAATGGGCCGTCCACCACGGCGCGGGCACGAACGGGGGCTTCCCGATCGCCCGGACCGCGTTCGAGCATGGCATCGACACGGTTTTCTACATCCACGTGGATGCGGGGCATCTCCGGCGCCTCCACGAGGCCTTCGGTCGCGAGGGGACGAAGAACCTCGTCGTGGCGGGCCACGTGGCCGCGGACAGCATCGGAATCAACGTGCTCGTCCGCGCCCTACGCGACCGCGGCGTCCGGGTCGACACGTTCAGTGGAATCATTGACGTGTGACCGATACTTTTATCGCATGTTCCGAATTTTTTTAAGCACAAGGCTTAACTAGAATTCGCCCCTTCCCCCCGCCTGGGGTTCTCCATTCCGTTTGAGATCAGCGTCGTGAGCAACACGCCTCTCACGCCGCTCAAGGATCTCGACGACGTCGCCCTCCTGTTCCTCACCCAGATCGGGTACATCCCGAAGGGATACGATCCGAAGACGGAGGCGAAGAGCGTGCGGGAGTCGGTCCCGTACCGGCTCGTCGTGGAGTGCTTCCTGGGTCGGGCGGACAAGGGCTGGACGGTCGAACAGCTCGCGGCGAAGCTCAAGACGACGAAGGCGACGATTTACCGGCACATCAACAAGCTCAAGGACATGGACCTCCTCGACGAGGTGAACGTGAACGAGCGCGGGACGGTCCGGAAAGGCTACCGGATCCGGTACGGGAACCTCTCGAAGGCCTGGAATTTCGTCGAGTCGAACGTCGAGATCGCGATGGAGAACTACCGGAAGACCGTGGACCATCTCATGAAGCTCTCGGACCAGGACAGGCGGTGATTGCGAATGGTGGAGGAAGGGATCGTCGCGCTCACGAAGGGCTCCCGGTATCGGATCGAGTCCGTGGAGACGCGGGAGCGCGCCAAGGTGACGAAAGGCGTGTTCCGCGGGTATGCCGCGATCGGCCCGAACGACGCGATCGTGATCGAGATGGACGAGAGCCATCAGGAGCAGAAGGGGAAGCTCCGGCTCATCCCCGTCCACATGGTCCTCTCCGTCGACGTGATGGAACACCTGAAGGAAGAGACCTCAAAGTCGGAGAAGCCCGGCACGATGTACGGGTGAAGGGGCGCAAACGTTCTTGAGCGTCGTCGGCGGATACGGGGGCGTGGCGGTCCAGACGGCCTACGACGGGGTGCCCGCGCCGCGCGGGTGGCTCCTCCTCGCGTTCCTCGGCGTGACCGTGTACCTCGTATCGCAGCTCCTCCAGGCCTACTACGTCGCCGTCGCGACGGCCCTCGGGCTCTCGGCGGCCGAGGTCCTTCGGGCTCTGGGGGTCACGTCCGGGCTCGGCTCCCTGCTCGTCCTGTCGGGCCTCGTGACGGCCCTCTGGCGTGCGAACCTGGCCGCGGGCCTCGGCCCGTCCGGCGTCCGCGGGCTCGTCCTGGGCGCGAGCGGGGTCGGGGTCCTCGTCCTCTTTGAGTTCGCCCTCCTCCTCGACCTGCTCGGCGCGGGAGGCGAGTCCGTGCGCGCGTTCATCGTGGCTCAGCCGATCGGGGGCGCGTTCGGGAACGCGCTGGCCCTCGCGGGCCTCGCCTCCCTCGCGGTCGGGCTCGCGCGCGCCACGAGCCTGTTCGGTCGCACGGCCCCGGATACGCGGTCTCCCGAGCGCACCTCGGAACCATAGGCGGGTCCCATGGCGGTCGCGGTCCGTCCGTCTCCGCAAGGTCCTCTCGAGGCTCTCGTCGCGGATCTCCGGGTCCGGCCGCCCGCCTCGAAGTCCGATCTTCACCGGAGGAAGCTCGCCTACGCGCGGGCGAACCGCCTCGTCGGGCTGCCCAGCGATTCGGACCTCCTCGCGGTCGCGGGCCCCGCGGCCCGTCGATCCCTCGAGGGACTCCTCCGCGTGAAGCCGGCGCGGACCGCCAGCGGGGTCGCGGTCGTCACCGTGATGACGGTGCCCCACGCGTGCCCCCACGGGACGTGCGTCTTCTGTCCGGGGGGCCCGTCATTCGGGACGCCGCAGTCGTACACGGGCCGCGAATCCGTGGCCGTCCAGGCCGCGAGCCGGCAGTACGACCCGGCCCGCCAGGTCGCCGCGCGGCTCGAGACGTTGCGGAGGATCGGGCACCCAACGGACAAGGTCGACCTGATCCTCCTGGGCGGGACGTTCACGGCCCTCGACGCGCCGTACCGAGAGGCGTTCGTGAAAGGGTGCCTCGACGCGATGAACCAGGGGGTCTCGGACGACCTCGCCGCGGCCCAGGCCGCGAACGAGGCGGCCCCCACGCGGTGCATCGGCCTCACGATCGAGACGAAGCCGGACCGGTTCGTCGGGCCCGAGGTCGAGCACTCTCTCGGTCTCGGCACGACCCGTGTGGAGCTCGGACTCCAGTCGACCCACGACGACGTCCTGGATCGTTCCCATCGCGGCCATTCGGATGCGGACAGCCGGGCCGCGATCCGCCGAGCGAAAGACGCGGGCCTCAAGGTCGGCGTGCACATGATGCCGGGCCTGCCCGGATCGGACCCGGACCGGGACCTGGCCTCGTTCCGCGCCCTGTTCGACGACCCCGCGTACCGGCCCGACTTCCTGAAGATCTACCCGACCCTCGTCCTCGAAGGGACCGCCCTACACGGGATGTGGCGCTCGGGCCGGTATCGGCCGCTCACCCTCGAGGAGTCCGTGGACCTCGTCGCGAAGGCGAAGGCCCTCGTCCCGCGCTGGTGCCGCATACAGCGGATCCAGCGGGAGATCGGGGCGCCCTGGATCGCCGCGGGCCCGACGAAGGGGGACCTCCGGGTCCTCGCGCGGGAGCGCCTCGCGTCGTGGGGCCTCGCGTGCCGTTGCATCCGTTGCCGCGAGGTCGGGTTCCGGGGGGTCGCGCCTCGCGAGGAATCGATCGTCCTCCGCCGGGAGGCATACGAGGCGTCGGGTGGGCACGAAGAGTTCCTGAGCCTGGAGGACCCGGGACGCGATGTGCTCGTCGCGTACGCTCGCCTGAGGATCGACGCGACGGCCGCGACGGTCCGCGAGCTCAAGGCGTTCGGCCCCCTCGTGCCCCTCCACGAGCCCCCGCGGGGACGGTGGCAGCACCGTGGATTCGGCCGGCGGCTCATGGCCGAGTGCGAGCGGGTCGCCCGCGAGGAGTTCGGCGCGCGGATCGTGCGGGTCACATCGGGCGTCGGGGTGCGCGGGTACTATCGACGGCTGGGGTATCGCCTCGAGGGCCCCTACATGATCCGTCGGGAGTAGGTCAGGCCGCCTCTTTGATCCACCCGAGCCGCTTGAGCTTGCTCGCCTCGACCTCGTCCGCGTTCCGGAAGGAGGACTCCGTCTCCGCGAGGTACTCGACCGCGAGCCGGAGGCCCGGGACCGTGGGCGCCTTCACGTCGATCCCCGCACGGGAGAGCTGCTGGCGCACGAGGGGCATCGCTGCCTCCTGGCCGCCCATCGTGTCGCAGAAGTCCGTGATGATCCGGTCGGCCACCGCGATGAGTTCGTCCGCCTCGTCCTCGTGTCCTTCGCCCCGCTCGAGCTTCGCGTCCGCCTCGGCGATCACGTCTTTCGCGAGCTGGCCGAAGCACGCTTCCACGTTCTCGCCCGTCTTCGCGGACGTCAGGAATCCGCGCACCCCGTTCGAGTCCTTCAGATACTCGAGGGTCTCCGCGGCCTGGCTGCGGTCCCGGAGCAGGTCCACCTTGTTTCCGACGAGCACGAACGGGGTGGACCCGAGGACCTTCCCCAGGTTCTTGAGCCAGTACTCCTTGAGGCTCTTGATCGTGTCCGGGCGGCTCACGTCGTACACGAGGAGGGCGCCCTTCGAGCCGAGGAACGCGCTCTCTTGGATGTTCTTGTAGCCCTTCTGGCCCAGGACGTCCCAGATCATGAACGTGAGGTCGATCGCACGCGCGGGCGACTCGAGGCGCAGGTCCTTCTTCGTGACCTTCGTGCCGATCGTCGTGATGTATTCGTCCGAGAACTTGTCCACGACGAACCGGCGGATCAGGGACGTCTTCCCGACCGCCCCGTCCCCGAGGAGTAGGACCTTCCGTTTGATGTGATCGTCGGCCATGGCGGCCCGCGAACGATGCCATGGCCACGCTTATAACGCTTTTCCGGCTAATGTCATCCGTGCGAATGGAGGGGCGGCCTACGAGGCGGCGCCCGCGACGGTCGCGCGCCCCTTCATGAACCGCCACGCGACCACGTCCACGCCGGGGAACGAGTCCACGTTGCCATTCCAGTCCTTCAGGGTTTCCGCGTAGTGGAACTCGAAGTCGAGGATCGCCGCGTGGAGGCGCTTCGGGAGGCCGTTGAGGTACCGCCCGCGCACGACGCCGGCGAGCCACGTGTGGGAGCCCCGGACCATGACGACCTGCTGCTTCCCGAACCGCAGCTGCTCGAGCGCGTTCTGGCGGTCCGCGAAGGAGTCCCGCACGAACTCCTGGAGGACGATGAACATGCCGCTCATGATGTCCGTATCGTGCAGGCTGCCGTCTTTCCGGCTCCAGTGTCGGATGAGCATCCCGCTGTCGTGCATGAGGTACAGCTCGTCGAGGCGCGCCCGACCGCCCACGTACAGGCCGAGGCCGATCACCCCGGCGCCACCCAGGCCCGCCAGGGCCACGGGGAGGACGTCTGCCCGAGCGGGCGGATCGTAGTTCAGCTGCATGCTCACGGTCCGCTGGATCGTGCGCGGGCGCGCGCCCTCCAAGTCCGTGTACACGACGACCACGTTGAGCTCCGCGAAGAACGGTACGCCGGGGTTGTCTTGGATCTGACGTGCGGCGTCGTCGGAGATCCGCAGGCTCATGTTGAACCAGCGGTCTCCCGTGGAATTCGGCTGGGAGGCCGTGCATGCGCCGGACGTGCACGTGCCGTATTCGATCGCCTGCGGCGTGAGCTCGGGCCCGAGGGTCACGTTGATGTCGAGGGTGCGGGCCATCGTCTCCGTCTGGTTCGCGTTGAACGGGGAGTCGAGGTCGAAGCGGATCGCGTAGGCCGGGGACTCTCCCTCGATGATCGTCACGTCGAGGACGTAGTAGGATCGGATCGGGGCCCCCGTCCCAGCGGTCGCCAGGATCAGGAGGGCGAGGATGCCCAGCGCCGCGGCGAAGGCCGCCTTCATGGCTCGGCCTCCAAGGGCCCGGCTGTCCAGGATCAGTGGGCGTTCCCCCAACGCATCGGGCGCGATGCGCGTCCGACCGCGTAATGATGCGACTAGGTTCTATTTAACGTATCGAGTCAGGTCCCGCGGACACGACACATGGGAGCTTCGTGATAATAACCCGGGCTACTTAGCGAACGCGGACGCGAGATCGCTCCCGCGGAGAGGCGCCCGACGGCGCGGTCGAGCGAACGCGTGGGGCAGGCCCAGGGCCGCCGCACATGCGGCGAGGCGCGCCCGACCCGGGAGCTCCTGCGTGGCCAAGGCGATCGGCGCGAACAGGCCGAAGGACGTGAGGGCCTCCCGCACCCGCGCGGGTAGGCGCGTGGTCCCGAATCCGGCGAGGATGCGCTCCGCGCCGGCGTCCTGGCGCACGGCGACGGCCGGGACTAGGGCGAGGACCTCCCCCCTCCGGAGCCCGGGGGCGTCCCGCTCGATGTCCATCGCGATTGCGCGGGCTCGACCCGGGTCGACGCCCACGCGGGAGACCCGGAAGTCGAGGAAAGAGGCCGCGAGCCGCGCGGCTTGGACGTCGGGCGCGTCCTCCACTCCCACGACGCGACAGACGAGACCCGTCCGCTTCCTCGCGATGGCCCCGACCAGGGTACTTCCCAGCCCCGCGGAGAACGCGAGGACCGTCTCGTCCTGCCCGTGGACCTGTTCCGCGATGACGGCCTCGAGGCCCGCGACGAGGCGACCCACCGTGGGGTCCGGACCGATCCGCTCACCCCAGGGCCGCGAACGCGACCTCGCCGGCCCGGAGTCGGGCGATCGTGTCCGCGAGGGCCGCCTCCGCGACGCGGACCTGAGCCTGCGTGTCGCGCTCCCGAACCGTGACCCCCTTGCCCTCGAGGGTCGCGTGGTCCACGGTGATCCCGAAGGGAGTCCCGATCTCGTCCATGCGGGCGTACCTCCGGCCGATCGACCCGGACCCGTCGAAGGACGTCGCGAAGCGCCGTCGCAGGCCCGCGTGGACCGACACGGCGCGCTCCGGGAGGCCGTCTTTGTTCACGAGGGGGAACACGCCCACCGTGATGGGGGCGAGCCGCGGCGGGAGGCGCAGGAGGTCCCTGTCCCCCTCCGAGAGGCCGAGGTCGAGGAGGGCCCACACGTTCCGATCCACCCCGAACGAGAGCTCGAGGACGTGCGGGATGATCTTCCGGCCGTCGACCGTCACGGACTGCTTCGCGTTCGAGGCGGCCTCGTGCCCGGCGAGGTCGTGGTCCGTCCGGTAATGGACGCCACCGACCTCCCGGAAGCCCCCGAGGCTTTCCTGGGCCACCTGGACGTCGAAGTGGACCTTGTTGTAGAACGCCCGCTCCCGCTCGTCGAGCTCCGCGAACCGGAACGCGGCCCGCGGGATCCGCAGGGCGTCCAGGTAGAACCGCTGCACGGCGACGAGATGGAACACGTACCACGGCGGCAGCCCGCGGGCGACGAGGTCCTGTGCCGCGAGGTCGTGCGCCTCGGCCCGCGCCTTCTCCGCGGCCCATGCGATCCGGATCGGGACGTCCGCGATCCCGGCGAAGGGGACGGACTCCCCGAACGTCTCGGGATCGAAGAAGATCTGCAGTTCGGCCTGGATGAACTCCCGCTGCCGGTATGCGCCCTGCCGCGGGCTGATCTCGTTCCGGTACGCGCGGCCGACCATCGCGAGTCCCAGCGGGAGTCGCCGTCGGAGGGCCTCGAACTCCCGCTTGAAGTTCAGGTACACGCCCTGCGCGGTCTCGGGCCGCAGGTACGCGGCGTCCTTCCCCGTGGGCCCGACGCCGATCGGGAACATCATGTGGAACGGCCTGGACGGGCCGAGTTCGCCCTTGCAGTTCGGGCAACGCACCCCGAGCTCCCGGATCTTCGAGTCGACCTCCGCGGGCGAGAGGCCCTCGTGCTCCTCACGGGTCGCGGCCTGCAGGAGGTGGTCCCCGCGGAACGACTCGCCGCATCGCGTGCACGTCACGAGGACGTCCGTGAAGTGGTCCACGTGGCCGGACGCCTTGAGGGGCGCCTCGGGCAGGATCGTCGTCGTGTCGATCAGGTGGTAGTTGTCGTCGAGGCCGAGGAACGTCTCCGCCCACAGGTCCTCCCAGTTCCGCCGGAGGGCCGCGCCGAGGTGGCCGTAGTCGTAGAAGCCCGCGAACCCCCCGTACGGGTCCGCGGCGGGCCACAGGAAGCCGCGGCGGACGCTCAACGACGTCACGTCGTCGAAGGAGGCCATCCGGTCCCGAAAGGGAGGCGCGCGCATAAAGTATGGGGGTGCTCACGCCGTGCGAAGGACGGACACGACATCCGTGTCGAACAGCATCGCGACGAGACGGTCCTCGGAGTCCACGATGGGGAGCTGACCGAAGTCGTTCTTGTGCATGATCCGCGCGGCCTCCGAGACGCTCGTCTTGCGGAATACGGTCACCGGCTTGCGGATCATCGCGTCCCGGACGGGGGCCTGCGGGAGGTCCACCTTTCGCTCCTCCCAGTAGAGCCGCATCACGTTCTTGAGGCCCTCCGAGTTCCACGCGTCCTCGTCCCCCGCGATCCCGAGTTCCCGTTCCGCGACGCGCCCGTCCACCCGGCTCAGGGCGAACACGTCCCGGTCCGTGAGGAGGCCGCTCAGATGGGCCCTGTCGTCCAGGACGGGGAGGGCGACGACCTTCCCGAGGTGCATGATCTCCGACGCGACGTTGATCGGCGTGGCCTCGTGGACCGCGAGGCACGGGGAACGGACGAGGTCCTCGACGGGGACCTCGAGGGCCATCCGCGCGATCGGCTCCAGGAGGTCCGTGGGCGTGAGGATCCCGACGAGCCGCCCCTTCCTCAGGACGGGGAGGTGGTGGACGTCCCTCGAGACGAACGCGGCCGCGATGTCCCGCATGGTGGCCGCGTCGTCAACGGAGGGCGGGTCCCGGGCCATCACGATCGCGAGCTGCTCCTCCAACGGTTTCGCGAAGATGTGGTGTCTCGTGACGACCCCCACGAGGGCGCCGTCCTTCCGGACGACGGGGACGCCCGTGAGGCGGTGCTTCACGAGGAGCCGCAAGACCTCCGTCCGGGTGCCCGGGAGGGTCGCGACGATCGGGTCAGGCGTCATGAGGTCGCGGGCCGTCGGCTCCCCTTTCGGCTGGGTGGCTTTCCTGGGGGCAGCGCGCCGTGCCATGGACGTCCTCCGAGGACCGCGAGTGTGATGTCGCTCCCCCCGGCCCGCATCAAGGACGCGAAGCCATGGGGTCCGCCCGGGAGATCCAGGACGACGAGGTCCGCGGGGCTCCCGACGGAGAGGCCACATTCGGCCCGGCGGTCTAATAGTTTCCGTCCGCGGAGGGCCATCTCGAACACCTCTCGCGCAGGGAGGCCGCCTCGGAGCCTGGCGATCCGGTACGCGAACTCGATCTCGCGGAACATGGAGGGCGCGTTGAACATCGCGTTGTCCGTGCCGAGCCTCATCTCGACGCCCGCGCGTACCATCCGAGGCAGATCGGGCGTGAGGCCGAAGAACGCGTTGGACCGTGGGCACACGACGATCGGCACGCGCGCGTCCGCGCACCGCTCGAGGTCCGCGTCCGTCGCGTGGACCATGTGCACGAGGAAGGCGGGTCGCAGGTCGAGGACCGCGTCGATGTCCTCACGGACCCTCTCCGAGCAGTGGATCGCAAACGACTTCCGCGCGCGGTGACAGTCCGCCGCGACCTTCTCGATCTCTCCCGGGGGCCAGTCCGCATGCGCGCTCAGTCCGATCCCGTCGCATGCGCGGAGGAGGGCCGCAACCTCTCTGCGGTCGTATGCGAGACGGGTCGGCCGTCCCAAGGCGACGCCTCGCACCGGGATCCCCGCGTTCGCTGCGTACAAGAGCCTCAGCCCGTTCAGGCCGCCTTCCCGAAAGTCGGAGAAGCCCGCGGTCCCGGCACGGGTCATCGTCTGCATGGCCCGCCGCACCGCGGCGATCACGACGGCGTCCTTCGAGCGGGCGAGGACCCGGTGCTTGAGTCCGTGAGGCGGGGCGACCAGTTGTTCGATCGTCCCCGTGAGCTCCTGCGTGACGACTGCGTCCCCGAGGTGCGTATGGGCGTTCCAGAGGCCCGGGACGATGAGCCCCGATGCGACCGGATCCCGGGCCATCGAGGAGGTCGTCCGGACGACGACATCGTCCTCCCATTCGACGGTGCCCCGGTGGAATCCGCGGCCGTCGAAGTACCACCCGGAGACCCGCGGCACGCCCGCGCGATGGCCCGTTCCCGCTTAAACGTTCTCCGGGAGGCAGTCTCCGCTCACAACGTTTATGACCCACGAGCCTTTCCATCGGCTCCGCGCCACCGTAGCTCAGCCCGGTAGAGCGGCTGTTTCGTAAACAGCAGGTCGGGGGATCGAAGCCCTCCGGTGGCTCCTTGTACCCGTCTTCGTCCCCGTTCCGCGACATAGCTTTACATGGAATGAGCCCCGCCCCGGCGCGAGGCAAACCATGCCTGTCGAACGCCCGGTTGGCGTCGCGCGCCTCCTCGCGGTGGCTTGCGTGTTCCTCGGGATCGCGGCAGCCCTTGTACCGTGGGCCGCCACGCGATGTACGACGTGTTCGCCATCGCGCCGTACTTCGCCAGCGGGTACCTTGACCCGCCCTACAAGAAATGACGACAGCCCCTAGCCGCTCACGAGCCGGAGGATGTACTCCTCGACGCCCTTGAACTCCTCGGTCCGCCCAGACCACGACTCGAGCACCCGCGAATACGCGGCCTCAATGTTCCGGAGGACCTCTGCCATGCGCGCCTCGAGGTTCCGGCCGTTGCGGCCCCGCGCGAAGACGACGAGCACGCTCTGGAGGCCGTGGACCATGTGGATCCGATGCTCGCCGTACTTGAGCTCCTGGAGGTTCCCGTTCTTCGACCGGAGGGCGTCCGCAACGAAGTTCCGGACCGCCATGAGCATCCCGCTCGCGATGTCCGAGTCGACGTCGGGCCGGAGCGTCGTGGAGTAGTGGCATATCAGGATTCCCGAGTTGTGGAGCAGGAACACGTCGTCGATCGTCGCGCGCCGACGGGGCAATACGTCCATGTACCCTAGGAGGAGGAACAGAAGGAAGATCGCCGCGAGGGCTGAGATCCACAGGAAGACGACTTCCCATCCCGCGTCCGACAGACCGCCGGGGATACGGGCCGTCATGTCCGCGTCGACCGATCCGGCCGCCCACACGATCCCGTCCTCTCGCTCGAATGCGAGGCTCGCGTGGGCCCGAATGACCTCCTGATCCACGACGCGCGCGCTCACCTCGAGCCGGACGCTCACGATCCCTTCGCCCGGCGCCGCGGGCGCGAACGACCATGCGTACGTCGTCCCGTTCGTGAAGGTCCACGGGACCGTGCTCGTGACGAGGAGCGCCTTGTCGGGTAGGGTGAGGTTCATCCAGAGCCGGGTCGCCGCCTCGTTCCCCGTGTTGTTCCAGCGGAGGACGAGGTCCACCGTGTCTCCCGGGGCCACATCGGTCACGGTCGACTCGAGGTCGAGGGAGAACCGCGGCGTCACCACGACCGTGCTGACCGCGGACGTCGAGGGCCTCAAGGCGACCCCCGAGGCGTTCGCGAGGGCGGCACCCGCGAGAGTCTCGAGACGCGCGCCCGGGAGGGTGCCCGCCGCGACGCGGAGGCCCAGCGACGCGCTCCGCGGGCCCGGGGCGAGGTCCGCCATCTCATATCGGGCCCAGCCGGCGCCATTCGATGTGGGAGGGGGCGACGCGGTCTCGACGGCCGCGTCGAGGGGCAGCGTGAGGTTGAGCCAGACCCGGGAGGCCGTCTCGTCGCCCGTGTTGTTCGCGTACACGGTGATCGTCACGACGTCCCCCGGACGGGCTGCGGACCGCGACGCGATCGCCTCGACGGACACGCTCGGGCCGTGGATCGCCGCGACCCCGGCGGCCGTGCGCGAGGCGAACGAGTGGCCCGCGCCGTCCGTGTACGCCGCGTCGAGGCGGAGGGTGAGTCGATCTCCCGGCCAGGCCGCTGGATCCGCGCGGACCGTAACGTTGAACACGTACGTCTGAGCCGTCACGTCGCGGAACTCCCACGACGTCGGGCCCGTGGACGTGCCTCCCGCGGACGCCGCGTCGTCCCCTAGGATAGCGATCCGGGGACCCGGGGTCGCGTTGAGCCACAGGAACGCCGCGGTCCCCGAAGCCAGGTTGAAGAAGGACACGGTGAAGTTGAACGTCTCGCCGGGCGCGACGTGGGCGGGGACCGGCGTCGCCGCGACCCGAATCACCGGAACGAGTACAGACACGGTCGCGACGTCCTGGGACGCGGCCTCCGCCGCGCCGTCTGCGTCCGTGTAGTTGAGGAACGCCCAGGCGAACAGAGACTGTCCGTCGAAGTATGTCCGGTTCGGCAGGACCTCGACCCACACGGTCATCCGGTGGGGGCCCGGTGCGAGATCCTGGAAGGTCCATGCGAGGAATCCCATGGGTACGCCGTCCTCGAGGGCCGCATCGTCCGCGACGTACCCGAGGCCCGGGGCCAAGTCCACATCGATCCGCGCGGTCGATGCGACGTCGTTCCCCGAGTTGTTGAAGTACAGGTCGACGGGCACGACGGCCCCCGGGTCCACGGGCCGCAGGCCCGGCTCGACCTCGAGGAGCAGGGAGGGGCCCGAGATCCCGAACGCCTTGAAGAACAGGTCCTCGCCCGTCCCGTTCGTCCACGCGCCCGCGGCGTCGTCCCAGAGCTTGGCCTCCCCGGACGCGTACCCGCCCGGGCTGTTCATGGCCCACTCGTACGCCTTGGGCCTGGGCTGGGCGTCCTCCGCGACGATCCAGTAGCGCCGGCCCGCGATCAGGTTCACCCAGGGATAGAATCCGAAGGGGATCCAGGTCCAGTTCTGCTGGCCCTGCCTCGCCGTGCTCGCGAGGACGGCCCCGGGCACGTTCCCCGCGTCGGCCGTCACGAACACCTGGAGGATGTCGGGCGGGTTCGACTCGGGCTGGTCGAACATGAACAGCTCGAGGTGGGTGAGCAGGAAGCTCGTGCGGGCCACGAACGACTGCGCCGCACGGCCGTTCACCCACACGTTCGCGAACGAGTTGTCCCACGTGGCCGGGGCGTATGCCTCCCGGAGGACCTCGGGGGAGGCTCGCGCGGACCCGCCGAACCACCCGATGGCTCCCGCTCCCACGATGAGGAGGGCGAGGGCGCATCCTAGCACGGGCTGGTGGGCCCGGCCGGACCTCCCCCCGAACGGGAGCCCCGGGGTCGTCACGTGATCGGTAGGGCCCGGGGGTCGTCGGGTGGTGCCTAAGCCTTGTCGTCGCGGAAATCCCGGATGATAACAGGACGTGCGGGGGCGCGGCGCGTCGTTCCTGATTCTCACGTCGGGGAGCGTCGGCCGCGCCGCACGCGCACGGCGAGCCGGGATCCGGCCCCGTGGACGAGCCCCGCGACCCCGAACGCGGGCAGGCTCGCCCCTACCGGGCTCGCGAGGAGGGGCCCCAGCCACATGACTCCCGTCCCGGACAGGCCGACGCCTGCGATCGCGACGTAGACGGCGACCCCGAAGCCCCACGCGACGAGGGCGGTGGGGCGCACGGCCGGGGCGCCGCCTGCGTACTCCTCGGCCCCGTACGTCCGCCGGACGACCTGGTCCGCCACCATCACGCCGAGGAGCGGGACGAACACGCCGCCGATGAACAGGAGGAACCCCTCGTACAGGGGTGCGAAGGATGGCCAAGCGCTCGCGAGCACGGAGCCCGCGAGGAAGCTCGCCGCCGCGACCCCGATCACGAGGGTGCGCTGGCGCGCCCGGGGGGCGACGTTCTGGGCGCTCACCGCGGTGCTGTACACGTTCGCGAACGCATTGTCCGTCTCGTCCACGATGATCACGAGCAGGACGAGGGCGCCGAGGACGGTCCCCACGATCGCTTCGAGGAACGTGACGGGCCCGAGGCCCGGGTCCGCGAGGCCGAACACGACGAGGACGGCCGCTCCGAGGAAGAAGAACCACGAGTTGCTCAGCGTGTACCCGATGAACGTCCCCGCGAAGCTGCCCGCCGGGCGGGCCGCGAAGCGGTTGTAGTCCGCGACGAGGGGCCACCAGGAGATCGGCATGGCGATCACCAGGTCCAGGGCGAGGCCGAGCGGGCGCTCGCCCGCTCCCTGGGGCGCGAAGAACGCCGCCGGGAACGCCGGGTCCGAGAGGACCGCGTATGTGAGCCACGCCGTGCTACCGATCACGAGCCACACGGCGACCCGCTCGAGCCACGTGCGGATCACGACGAGGGGCCCCCCGAGTGCGAGGAGCCCGACCCACACGGCGAGCACGGCGATCCACACGTATGTCGTGGCGGGGCCCAGGACGGGTCCCGTGACGATCGAGAGCCCGAGACCCATGATCATGAGCTCGAGGGACGCCCACCCGAGGAGCTGGAACGCGTTGAGCCCGCTCGGGATCCACGAGGCCCGCGCGCCCAGGACGGGACGGAGGCTTACCATGGTCGGGACGCCGTGGCGCGCGCCGGGGAGGGCCGCGGCGGCGAGCATGAGGGATCCGATCACGGACCCGGCCACGCTCACGAGGAGGACCTCGAACAGGCTCAGCCCGTACAGGAGGACGAGGAGCGCGCCCGCGAACAGGACGAGGAGCCCGACCCCGAGGCTGAACCAGAGGACTCCCAAGTCGACCGCGCGGAGGCGGCGTTTCTCCGGGGGCACGGGATCCGCGCCCCACGCCTCGGGCTGGCGGAGCCAGCGCATCCCCGCCGCGAACCGCCCCGCGTTACTTAACCCTGCGCGAATCGCGGCCCGCTCTGGGGAATTTCTCGCGGGAGCGGCGCAAGGCGGTCACGAGGGGCAGCTCCTTCCCCGCGAGGAAGCTGATCAGGGCGCCGCCTCCTGTGCTCACGTGGTCGATCCCGTTCGCGAGCCCGAGCCGCTCGACGGCCGCGACCGTGTGGCCCCCGCCGACGACCGTGAATGCGTCCGCCTCGGCCACCGCGGTGAACAACTCGCGCGTGCCCACGGAGAACTCCTCGATCTCGAACACGCCCGCAGGGCCGTTCATGATGATCGTCTTGGCCCGCCCGACCTCGTCCGCGTAGTGGGCGATCGTATCGAGCCCGATGTCCACGATGGGGAGGGTCGCGGGCAGCTCGGACGTCCGGACCGGACGGCGGCGTCCCCGGTCGTTCAGGACGACGTCCGCAGGCACGAGAATCCGGTCCCCGTGCGCCTTCAGGAGCGTCCGGGCCCGGGGCACGAGGTCCGCGTACCCGGCCACCTGGTTCTCCAGGAAGGAGACGGTCGGCGCCCCCGGGTCCAGCCCCTTCGCATGGAGGAACAGGTGCGCGACCCCCCCCGTCGTGAGGACCCGGTCGACGATCCCGCGGTCGAGCATGTGCTCCGCGATGTCGAGGCTGTCGTCCACCTTGATCCCGCCGAAGATCGCGATCTTCGGACGCTCCTGGCTCTCCAGGGCGCGGGTCACGTTCACGAGCTCCCGCTCCATGACCCGGCCCGCGAGCGTGGGCAGCACCTCGCTGAAGCCGACCAGGCTGGGCTGGGCTCGGTGGGCCGCCGCGAAGGCGTCCAGGACGAACGCGTCCGCGAGGGGCGCGAGCCGTTGGACCATGTGGGACCTCGCCATCTTCTCGACCTTCGCGTCCGCCAGGGCCTCCTCCTCCGCGTAGAACCGGGTGTTCTCGAGCAGGACGACCTCGCCCTCCTTGAGCCCGCGGACCGCCTCGATCGCGTGCCGGCCGTACAGGCTGTCCACGTACCGGACCGGGATGCCTAGGATCGAGGACAGGTGGTCCGCGTGGACCTCGAGGGCCGTGAAGTCGTCCTTGCCAGGCCGGGACTGGTGCGCGAGGACGGCGACCTTGGCGTCCCGCAGGTCCCAGAGGGTCGCCGCGTGCTCCCGGATCCGGGCGTCGCTCAGGAGTCGGCCCGTCGCGGGGTCGATCGGCGAGTTGATGTCCACGCGGACAAGGACGGTCCGGCCCGCGAGGTCGAAATCGTCCATCGTGAAGAAGTCGCGGGCCATCGCGCGCGAGACAGAAACCGCGAGGGTAATAGCCTTTTGTGTGGCCCCGCGTCCGCTAGCTTTTTCCTCCTGTGCGGACCTGCCCCGGCGGTGGCATTCCGGCTCGAACGGGACCTGTACGGCCCCGTCGCCGCGTGGCTCGCCGACGCCGGGTTCGTCGTGTCTGGCGAGATCCGCGTCGCGGGCCGCCGGGCGGACCTCGTCGGCTGGCGCGAAGACGGCGTCGCGGCCGTCGAGACGAAGCTCGCCGACTGGCGGGGTGCGTTGCGCCAGGCGATCGCGTATCAGGTCGCGGCCGACTGGTCGTGGGTCGCGATGCCCCTCCCCGGGGCGGCCCGCGCGCACCGCGACCGGTGGCGGTTCGACGCGGAGGGGGTCGGGCTCCTCGCCGTGGACGCGTCGGGACACGTGAGGACCGTGCTCCCCGCGGCCGATTCGCGGCGCCTGCTGCCGTTCGCACGGGACGGCGTCCGGCCCGTCGAGACCCTCGTGTCGCGCAAGGGCCTCCCGTTATCAACGCGGGAAACTAGCTTGGAACCTTTTTAGCCACGGCGCCCGAATGAGCGCTCGACCGAGGGACATCTACGCCCCAGGACCTCCTTCTCCCAGAGGGGAAACTCATCCGCACGACGAGGGGCGGGACGAGCGCCCTCAAGCAGCTCCTGCTCGATCTCAAGAAGTACTCGTTCTCGGGCTACGTCCGCACGGTCCGCATCGCGAAGGCCGCCCGGTCGGAGGGCGTCGTGCTCCTCGGGGGCGGGAACCCGGAGGCGAGCATGCACCAGAAGGCCGGCGTGCGCCTGAAGGGCCGGGCCGCACTCAAGCAGGTGTGGCAGGACTCGTACGACGACGCGTGCGCGATCGAGCTCCACGCCCGCGTGGACATGGACGGCCTCCTGAAGGAATACGCGGACGCGGTCCTCGAGCGTCCCGCGAAGGTCATGCGGAAGCCGAAAGTGCCCCAGCCCGTGGGCCGCACGGAGGTCGAGCGCGAGCTCCGGCATTGGAAGGAGGCCGGCTACGACGTGTCCTCCGTGGAGGCGTCCCTCGCGGGCGACCCCGCCTCCCTCACGATCCCATTCCTCTCCATGAAAGAGGCGATCAAGAGGGCCGAGGCCGTCGCAGACACCTTGCTCGGCCTGGACGTGAGCGGCTTCGAAGCGCGCGCGGCCGCGATCCGCGAGAAGCTCCGGAACCCTCTCGGGCATCCCGACATCGACGCGGACGTCGAAAGCCTGCGAGACGCGATCGACAGCCGGCGGCAGGTCGATGCGCGCCGCGATGCCGAGGCCGCGCGAGAGCGGGATTCCGCGGAACGCACGCGCAAAGTCGTCCAGCTCGTGATGAAGCAGAAGGCGTTGTCCTCCGAGGAGGCTCCGACGTCCACGGAAGACGTCGAGAAGGCCCTCGAGGCGCATACGCCCGTGGCCGACGAGTCGACCCATCTGATCGAGCAGTACACGTTCGACACGTTCGTGATCGGCCCGAGCAACCGGTTCGCCCAGGCGGCGGCCCTCGCGGTCTCGAAGGGCAAGGAGAAGGGCTACAACCCCCTCCTGATCACCTCGGGCCCGGGCCTCGGGAAGACCCACCTGCTCCACGCGATTGGCAACGGCCTCCTCGGCCGGCGCAAGGACAAGAAGATCTTGTACATGAGCGGCGAGACGTTCGCGAACGAGTTCCGGGCCGCCGGCGAGCCGGCCGGCCTCGCGACCTTCCGTGCGAGGGTCCGCGGGGTGGACTGCCTCCTCCTCGACGACGTGCAGTTCCTGAGCGGCCGGACGGACGTCCAGGAGGAGCTGTTCCATGCGTTCAACGACCTGTACAACGCGGACAAGCAGATCGTGATGGCGAGCGACCGGGCGCCCAAGGCGATCCCGGACCTGGACGAGCGGCTCGTGTCGCGGTTCGAGTCGGGGCTCGTCGCGGACATCCGCGCGCCGGAGAAGGAGACCCGGATCGCGATCCTCGCGCTCCGTGCCCGGGACGGGAACCACGACGTGGGCCCGGAGGTCCTCGAGATCATCGCGGACCTCGTCGAGGACAACGTGCGGGAGCTCGGGGGCGCGTTCAACCGGGTCGTCGCGTTCTCGTCCCTCATGGGCCGGCCGATCACCCAGGAGCTCGCGAAGGAGGTCCTGCGAGAGGCCGGAGGGCCCGTCGCGGGCGAGACGGTCCGGCACGAGGACGCGGCGAGGGACCTTTCCCCGGGCCGGAGCTACCTCGTGGAGGAGGACCGCCCGATCGCGGCGTTCCGGCTCTTCGGGAAGGCGCTCCAATCGGGGCATGGAGGCATGGTGATCACGCGGACGAACCCGCGACGGGTCCGCGAGGCCCATGACCTCGAGGCGGACCGGACCCTCTGGCTCACGGACCGGGAAGGGAGCGCGGAGGACACGATCGCGCCCGTGCTGGAGCGGATCGTGTACGAGATCGACGAGTTCTTCTCGAAGCGGCCCGGGGCGGCCCTCATGATGGACGGGCTTGAATACCTCGTGTCGAACAACTCGTTCGAGGCGGTCCTCAAGTTCGTACGGCGGGTCGTCGACTCGGTGTCCGAGGGCCGATCCATCTTCCTGATCTCCCTCGGGCCCGCGACGCTGAAGGAGCAGGAGGTCAAGATGCTCGAGCGGGAGATGGAGGTCCTCCGCTTCGGTTGAAGCCCTCGGGTCCGGGCTAGGCCACTTCCTTCCGGAACTCCTTCAGGTACCGCATCGCCTCGCGCCAGTCCTCGCGTTTCGCGTGGACGCTCGCGGCCTTGAGGATCCCGATCGGTTTCGAGAGGTCGGACCCTCGGACTTTCATGTCCAGGAGTCGGTTCCTCGCCTTCCGCATCTCCTCTTGGACGAAGACGGGGAGGTCCCTCGAGAGGCGATCTCTCGCGGCCTTCGCGGATCGCAGGGCGCTCGCCTGGTCCCGTCGCGCCATCGCCTCCCGCCCCTGTCGGATCAGGCGGTCCGTCTCCCGCACGTCCATCCCGAGGCTCCGGGCCTCCGCGAGGAGCCGGTCGTCCTCGTCGAGGGCATCCTTCGCCGTGATGTAGTCTCGGGAGCCGCTCTGGAATCCCTTCGTGGCGGTCTGGAGCTGGTCGAAGGCCGCGTCGTAGTTGCCCGCCTCGAGTCGGTCGATCGCCTCTTGGAGGATCTTCTCCACGTTCGCGGACTCCGCGCTCGGGCCCGCTCGGTTCAGCTCCATGACGAACGCCTCGATCCGGCCCGCGATCGATTCCGTGAACGCGATGTCGAGCGCGTGTTTCGCCTCGTTGATTATCCGCACGGCGCGCTCGATGTCCCGCTGCTTGCCCGCCCCGATCGCTTCGTTGATGAGCCGCTTCTCCGCTTCGATCTCCAGGCCGAGTCGCTTCGCGGAGACGAGGAGTGTCTTCACGTCGTTCACGAGCTTCGGGAGCTCACGGTACATGAGTTTCCGGTCTCCGCTGGGCGTGGGGATCGCGGCGTCCCGCTTCGCGAGCCGGACGACCGCGAGGCGGTCTTTGAGGCCGATCCCGATCGCGGGGCCCTTCGGAGTCCCGGGGCGCGGAACCGCGGTGGCCGTGGGGACGGCCGGGGTCGCGGCCCGAGCGGGGGGTGCCCCGACCGGCTCGTCGTCCGTTGGCTCCTCTCCCGTCTCGAAGCGCACGCCGCAGTTCGGGCACGCGTCCGCGTCCGGTGCGACCGCTCCGCGGCAGACGGGACACTCGAACTCGGCCGCTTCACCTTCCGCGAACTGGGCCCCGCAGCTCGGACACGTCGTCGCGGTCGCGTCCACGTAGCTCTCGCACACGGGACAGATGAACTGGTCTCCGACGGATTCCGCAGGCTCCGTGATCGGCTCCCTCGCCTTCGTCGCAGATTGGGATTCGGTGGACGGATCGTCCGAAAGGACGTCCTCCGCTGCGGCCGTGTCGCCCTGGGACTTCGCGACGCTCTTGAGGGCCTCGAAGATCTCCGGATGGCTGTCCGGACCGCCCGCGATGGACGCGAGGATCTCGTCGATGCTCCGCGAATCCCGGACGGGCGGGTCGTGGGCCTCCGTGGAGGTCGAGGCCACGTCGAACAGGCTCAGGTCCGTCTGGCAGAATTCGCAGCGATTCGCGTCCGCGGCGATCGTCGAATCACATACGGGACAGACCTTGGTCTCCCTAGGAGGCGTAGATGCACACCTCGAAACGCGAATGCTCGTTTTGGACCCGTTGGTTCGTACAAAGACTTTCCGGTATCGGTACGGAGAATGATAAGTGCTCAGTCCGGATAATCAGCGCGCAACCGTTAAGTCAGCGTCGCACCCGTGTTGCGCATCGTCGTCGGCGTTGACTCATGTCCTTCCGCCATGCCATCGAAGGCCTCGACAAAGTCCTACGCACGGAGATCGCTCCGCCGAAGATCATCCTCGTGACGGGGCCGCCCGGTTCCATGAAGACCTCGTTCTGCTACGCGCTCATGTCGCGGTACCTGAAACACACGGGCGAGTTCGGGCTGTACACGACGCTCGAGGAGACGGTCCAGTCCCACCTTCGGAACATGGAGTCGCTCGGGATCGAGCTGTCCCTCAACATGCAGATCAGCGATTTCACGGACCTCCGGGAAGTCGACGCGGTCGTAGGGCCCGAGGACCAGACGGACTACCTCGCGTTCATCGAGAAGATGATCGCCCACTTCAAGCGCATCCACGGCCCGAAGTTCAAGATCTTCGCGCTCGACTCCCTGGGCGCCCTGTACTCCCTCATGGAGCACACGTCGAACATGCGGAAGCGGCTGTTCTACTTCTTCAAGATGCTGCGGGACAACGAGCTCACGTGTCTCGTGATCATGGAGCGCACCGCGAACGGAGACAGCCAGCTCCTGGGCAACGAGGGGTTCCTCGTCGACGGGATCCTCCTCCTCGGCCTCGACCGGTCCCGCGGCAAGCTCACTCGATACCTGCAGGTCGAGAAGATGCGTGCCGCGGATCACTCCATGGAGAAGCACGCGATCGAGCCGAAGAAGGGCGGCCTCACGGTCCTGGGGCCGATCTTCGACTCGGGAGGTTCGTTCTGATGGCTCACGTTCACGCGCCGATGCCCCGGTGGCCCGGCGCCCAGCGGACGCCCTTTCCTTGGAGGGACACATAATGGCCGACACATCGATTCTGGAGACGCTCGACGCACTGAAGAAACTCGAAGAGTCGATCAAGACCCGCGATGCCGAGTTCAAGGACCGCGAGGCGTCCCTCCAGGGACAGCACGCGAAGCTCGAGCAGGAGCGCCAGGCCATTGGCCAGGAGCGCGCCGCAATCCAGGAGGAGCGGGATGGCCTCGTGGGCCGCGAGAAGGGCCTCCGGGCGCGCGAGAAGGAGCTCGAGCAGATCGAGCGGGCCCTCGGGACCCGCGAGCAGGAGTTCGAGACGTCCCGACAGAAGATCCTCGTCAAGGAGAACGAGTTCCTCGCGCGCGAGCAGGAGCTCGCGAAGCGCCTCGAAGGACTCGTGAGGCGCGAGGAAGATCTCGCGAACCGCGACGCGGAAGCCTCCTCCCACGTGTCCGAGATCGTGGCACGGAAGAACGAAATCGCCACTCGGCAGGAGACGATGCTCAAGCTCCTAGCGGACCAGAAGGCGGCCCTCGAGCAGCAACTCACGCGCGGCCGGGAACTCCTCGACCGCGAGAAGAGGCTCGCCCAGGAGGAGGAATCGCTCGCCGCGACGAAAGGACGAATCGCGGAAGAGGCGCGTCGTCTCGCAGACCGAGAACGACAGCTCCTCGCCCGCGAGCAGGCCGTCCGGGCGGTTCCCACGCCCGTGCCGCAAGGCCCCGCGACGGCCCCGGCGACCTCGCAGTCGCCTGCGGCTCGGCCTGCGCCAGGCCCCCAGCCCGCCCCCGCGGTGCGGCCTCAGCCCGTGCCCGCGCCCGTCCCCGCAGCCGCCAAGGTGGACCGGCCCGTGACGAAGCCGGTCGTCCAGGCGGAGCCGGAGGTGGAGCGCGAGGGTGGCGAGTCCGAGCTCCCCTGCCCCGCCTGCGGGACGATGATCTCCGGCGACGCGATCATGTGCTATGCGTGCGGCCACCGGATGTCATCGGACGAGGGCCGCTCCGCGAAGAAGGAAGCCCCGCAGACCGTCAAGAAGGTCCTCAAGAAGAAGATCATCTGAAGGCTCGACGGCCCCGTCGCAGCTCGTCGGGCCGGCCCGAACGGTCGATCGCAAGGCCACGTGGACGCTTCCCATCTCATTTCTATTGTCCGGAATAGATAATTCTATCCACCTCCATGCCTGGAGCGTGTTCTCGCCCGCGAGAATAGTTGCGTATCGAGAAAGATAATCGGCCAATAGGCTTTTTATAGAGTGCCCTAGGATGGCCCGCGCAACATGGCTACCGGTCCTGCCTCCGGGGTATGTCCAGAGGACTCGACCACGGGGAGTGTTGGGTTGTCCAACCGAGCCAGTCGAAACAACGTTGCGCTGCGCGTCTTGATTGTGTGGTCCCTCGCACTCGCGGGCCTGTTCGCGACGGTCCTCGCCCCGGCTCCGTCCGTGCAGGCGGCCGTCTGCGACCAGGTCGGCGGCGTGATCACGGGAGACTGGACGATCACGACGGTCCAGACGTGCACGGGGATCGTCTACACGGTGGACGGCACGATCAACATCAACGCGGGCGGGAGCCTGACCCTCGTGGACGGCGGGCTCAAGTTCGCGAAGGACACGGCCCACGCCGGATACGCACTCAACGTGAACGCGGGCGGCGAACTCGTCCTCGACAACTCGATCGTCACGACGGAGACGAACGCGATTTCCCCCTACGTCAAGCTCGCCCTGACCGTCTCGGGTGCGGGCAGCCGGTTCACGATGCGGGACGGAGCGTCCCTCAAGTTCCCCGGATGGTTCAACGCGACGAGCGCGACGATCAACATGACGGATTCGACGATCACCGGGTTCACGGACGCGGACATCGTGAACCTCGGGGTCGACATGGATGACAACAACGACGCGCCTGCGATCGCCTGGGCGTCCACGTCGGCCAGCATGTACGGCTCCCGGATCGAGCGGCTCTACGAGTACGTGAGCGTCGGGAACGGGACGGGCACGGGCGTGTCCAGCCTGACCGCCTCGTCGACCCTGTACGCCTACGACACGTACGTCGGTGTGGATTACTCGGACCTCGCGGACCGGCACAACGAGCTGCGTGTCGACGGGACCTCGAACGCGTACCTGTACAATGTCACGATCGACCGCACCCAGGACCCCGGCTCCCAGACGGACTGGCAGCCGGCGTTCGTCCCGACGGCCGCGGGCGGCAGCGTGTACCTCCTCCGATGGCTCCACCTCACCGTCCTCGACTCGACCGCGTTCCCCGTGAGCGGGGCGGCGATCACCTCGACCTTGAGCCCGAGCGCGACCCTCGCCCAGTATCCGGACAACGGCCTCGCGACGACCCCGAGCTCGCGGACCCTCTGGTATCTCGGTCGCGCGGCGAGCGGGACGAACGCGTGGGACGTCACGGACGCCTCCGGCACGGCCACGATCCCCCTGTACACGGACCAGATCACGCTCGCATCCCTGCCGAACGCTGAGTCGTTCGGCAACTACGAGGAAGCCGCGGATTTCTCGACCTCGACGACGACGGGCGGCGCGTTCTTCCCGGCGTACCCGTCGATTAGCGAGGAGGACAACAACCTCGCGGTCAGCCTCGTGTTCAGCGACCTCCGGGTCCGGACCCTGCCCGACCTCGAGCTCCGGCAATCGGAGTACACCGGCACGCTCACCGTGATCCAGAACCAGCCGTTCACCGTGTACGCGCGGATTTACAACAGCGGGCAGACGGACGCCACGGGCGTTTCCGTCGCGGCGTACCTGGACGGCATCCCACCCGAGGTCGCGCGTGCGGACGGCTTGGCGGTCCCCGCCGGCCCCGCCGTCGTGAACCGAACCCTGAACGTCGGCGCGTTGGCCACGACGGGCCCGCACACCCTCATGCTCTGGGTGGATCCTGGCAACACGATCGACGAAGGCGGCTCCGCGCAGGAGAACAACAACTTCGTGAACATCACGCTCAACGTGGTGCCCCCGCCCGAGGGCTTCATCGCGATCGCCACGCCCGGGTCGAACCAGCGGGTGGAGCCCGGCAGCGCGCTCAGCGTGACCGGATACGTCCGGGACACAGACCAGAACCCCCTCCTTGGCGTGCCTCTCCGGATCGAGCTCCGCTCCGGCGCGACGGTCTACGCGAACACGACGGCGACGTCCTCGGACGTCGGATTCTTCGTCGGGACGATCAACGTGCCCGCCTCGATCCAGGAAGGCGGTTACACCCTCGTCGTCGCGCCCGCATCCGGATCCATTCAGTCGGACAGCCGCCCGATCGCCGTGCAGCGGTCCCTCCCGATCCTGTACCAACCCGTGCCCTTCATCGGCCTCCCGTACTGGCTCTTCCTGAGCATCATCGGCGCCGTCGCAGCCGTCGTCATCGGCGTGACCGCGTACTGGAAGGTGTACGGCCTCGGCAAGATGGTCGAGTGCGGCGAGTGCGGCGCCTTCATCCCGGAGGACGCGACGGCCTGCCCGAAGTGTGGGGTCGAGTTCGAGAAGGACATGGCCAAGTGCTCGAACTGCCAGACCTGGATCCCCGTCGACGTGAAGCGATGTCCCGAGTGCGGCGTCGAATTCGCGACGGGCGAACTCGAGATGGCCGACTACCAGGAGAAGATGCGCCTCCAGTACGACGAGGTCGTCACGAAATTCAAAGACGAAGCCGGACGCCAGCTCGGCCGCGCCTTGTCGGACCGCGAGTTCCAGGAGTGGTGGCGCAAGCAGCCCACGTTCGTGACGTTCGAGGATTGGCTCCGGGAGGAAGAGGACATGCGCAAGATGGGCTCGAAGCCCTGCCCGGTCTGCGGCACACTCAACTCCGTGACGGCCACGGTCTGCCACAAGTGCGGATCCCTCATGAAGGAGACCCGCCCGCCGGGCGGCGGAGGCGGCGGCGTCATCGCAGGCCCGCCGGCGCCGAGGCCCTCGTCCGGCGGCGGGATCCCGCCTCCGGACGACACCGTGGGTCGCGGGGCGGCTCCCTACGGGGGAGGCGCGGCGGCCGGCACAGAAACGATCCCTCACCGAGTCATCCGGAAGCCCGTGTCCCAGCAGCCGGTCGTCCAGAAGAAGGTCGTCCGGAAGCCCACGGAAGGACAGGGGAGCGAAGGGTCCGAGGGACAGAGCGAAGGCTCCGGCGACGATCTGTAGGCCTCGAGCCCACTGGCCTTCCGGCCCCGCCCGGCATGGCCACCCGCCGCGCAGTTCCGCGGGCGCCCATGAGACTTGGTGTCGAAAGGTCCGTAGGGAGCCAACCCCCCAATCGGGTCGAGCGAATCGCAGGCTCCTCGGGATACCCGCGTAGTTCCGCGGACCTCGTCCGGTCATGCCGGCTCGAGGAGGTCCCCACGCCTCCCGCGGGACTCACAGGAGCGGGTGGCCCGTGGCCGCGGCGCCTCCCTGCGGCTTTCTCCCGGACGAACTCGGGCGGCGCCTGGGTTTCCGCGGACGGTCCCGTGCCCCTACCGCAGCGGACGAGCATGTTCGCCGAACTCTCCGGATCGTCGAAGCTCGACGAAGGGCCAACCTAGGTCGTCAGCGCGCGGAGCTCGGATCGAAAGCGTGCCCACGGGTCCGCCGGAGAATCACGCACGCGTCCACCGGGCCTCGTCCGCGTCGCGCCTTGACCATGTCCCAGAGCGGTTCTCGGATGTTTCTCAGAGATAGCATCGGGGCATCTCGATATGCCGGGCAAAGGTGGATGGGTCGGAGGCCGAAGCCTCCTGGCGAGGCCCCAAGGACCTCGGCGGGCATACATCGATTGTCAGTCCCTCAAGGCATCGCTGAGGTCGCATCAGACTCCATGACCTCGGCGCACTCCGCTTCCGGGGCCCGTTGCAGCCTCGTCCCGGGAGCCCCCACGCGATCCAGGCCCAATCGAGCGGATCGCTCGCGAGCACCACGCGGCGCAAGCCGATGCCCGGATGGCAGGGGCTCTTCCTCGCGGGCGAAGGATCCGTCCACGCCGAGGGGCCGGAGGGTACGCCCCGGACATGTACGGACCTCCCCGCCAGTCTATGTGGTGACTTCGAGCCCGATCGTCACGGCCTGCGCGTCTCGCGGCGAGGCATCGACCGTCCGGGGGAGTCCGATGCGGGGCCCGGAGGCGCCCGATGGACAGAATACCTGTGAGGGGACGTCTCGCACCCACGGAGGGACCCGGGGGTTGCCCGTGCCGCGCCGCGCGGTCGCACTAGTAGACCGTCATCCCGATGAAGGGGATCACCTGGGCGTACCACTGGGTCCTCGTGGACAGGTCCACGTCGTTCAGGTGGTCGTACGGGTTGTAGCCGGCTCCCCACCGGTCCACGATCTGCTGGTACGTCATGTTGACAGGGCCCGCCATCCCCGAGACGAGGATGTTGATGAAGTACGAGTCCGAGATGAACCCGACCGGCCAGTCCGTTCGGAAGGCCGTCTTCGCGGCCGCCAAGATCACGACGGAAGCGCCGCCTTCCTCCTGGTCGAGCGGGTTGATGTCGAACACCTGGGCGTACTGGAAGTTCGTGGGGTTCGTGGCGATGCCCGGGTAGACCGCGAGACCGCCTGCGTTCGCGGGCCTCGTGATGTCCGCGGGCCTCGTGATGTACATGCCGAAGACGGACGAGCGTCCCGCGGCGCTGAAGGACATCGTGGTCCATCCGTCGATGAAGATCGTCCGGTTTCCGTGGTTCGCCATCTGGAGGTGGAACAGGGGGCCGCCCCCGCCGTTCAGGTCCGCCCGCGTCACGCGGTACGGCTGGAACTGGGTCGCCGTGTTCACGGGGTCACCGAGGTGGGTGAACCACATCTCGCCGGCCCGGATCTGGACGAACCCGATGTACTGCCACAGCTCGCTGGGGATCGTCTGGGTCCCGCCCCCGCTGAACTGCTCGACGACCTTCAGGACGAACCGGGTCGTCGTCTGGTGACCCTGGATGTCCGACGCGTTCAGGAGGATGAACGCACCGTCCCAGGTGAGGAGCGGGAACGGCGGGCTCATGCATGCGATCGCGCCGAGCGCGAACACATCGTCGCCCGCGACGCGGTCCGGGCCAATCCCGTCATCGTGCATCTTCTGGGGAAGCGCGCACGGGTCGGTCGTTCCGTACCACATCGTCAGGGTGGCCCACACGGAGTCCCGGTTCAGGTCCCGGTCCGGGTCCGTGACCTTCACGTAGAGGAAGAAACCGAGGCTCGCTTGGACGGGGTCGATGGCGTCCGTGCCGCGGATGTCGTCCGTCCACTTGTCGACGAAGACGGGAGGCCGGCTACCCGGCGCCGCCTCCATGGTGCCCGTCCACACGACCGTGCCCTTGATCACGTCGACGATTACGACGGCGACCGTGTCCGAGGAACGGATCTGGAAGTTCTTGTACACCCACCGCTCGCCGATGTCCCACACGCTGTCCACCCCGTCGAGGAGGCCGCTCGGGGTCGCGAGGAGCCCATTGTACGGATGGAGGATGACCGCGTCCGTCTGAGGCGGGTTCGTGCCCCGCTGGGACGTCACGTAGACGATCGTCGGCACGGGCGCGAGGGCCTCGCCACCCTGGTGGAACAGGGTGATGTTCACGCCGATCTCGACCCCCCCGCTATACACGGGGTCCAGCGCGGAGGCGATGTCCACGCGGGTCTGCGCGGACGGGGTCGGGATGCTCGAGACCCAGATGATGATCGTGGAGAACAGGACGACCGTCATCGCGAGGATGAGGATCGTCCCGATGACTTCCGAAACACCCGACTCGTCTTCGCGCAGGATGACCTTCATGGGTGGCCTCCCGGTGGGCTGGGAGAGACATGTGCGGACCCGTCCCGACGATATATAAACTGTTCGTGGTAGTTACCATTCCCTGATAGCGTGGGGTCATCCGGCCATGGTCTCGCGAGCCAGGAGCTGGCCCGGACACCGGTCGAACTCGCGGGGCCGGGACGCGTGCCCGTGCGAGCGGCCCTCGGCGGAACCGATGAGCGGCCCGGCGCGGCGGCCTTCCGCGCCTCCTACGCGGCGCAGGATCCCAACTTAAATAAGCGTCACTCAATACAATTTTCTCTCCTTGGAAATCGCATGTTCTCCATCGTGAGAACACTTGCGTATCGGGACGGATAATCGCCTGGTAAGCTATTTATGAAGCAGGCCAGGATGGCCTCGCATCACGCCCACCGGCTGCTGGCCCCAGGGGCTCCCCTGGCGCCGGGATCCGCGGGGGGTCGCAGGGATGTCGAACCGATCCGGACGGTATGGCAGGGCGCTCAGCCTTCTGATCATCTGGACGATGGCCTTCGGCGGGCTCGTCGCGGCGATGGGCGCGTTCGTGCCGGCGGCCCGGGCCGGGGTGTGCGACCAGGTCGGCGGCGTGATCACCGGAGACTGGACGATCACGACGGTCCAGACGTGCACGGGGATCGTCTACACGGTGGACGGCACGATCAACATCAACGCGGGCGGAAGCCTGACCCTCGTGGACGGCGGGCTCACGTTCGCGAAGGACGAGAATCACCAGGCCTACGCCCTCAACGTGAACGGTGGCGGGACCCTCATCCTCGATGACGCGTTCGTCACGACCCAGACGGACGCGATCGGTCCCTTCCTGCACCTCGCGGTGGCCGTTTCGAGCAACGCGGGCGAGACGGGCACCCTCATCATGCGCAACGGGGCCTACCTGAAGTTCCCCGGCTGGTTCAACGCGACGGGAGTCGCGGGCACGCCCGCCGTCCTCAACATCACGGACTCCTGGGTGACCGGGTTCCTCGACTCGGAGCTCGGAGGCCTCGGGCTCGACTCGGATGCGAACAACGACGCGCCCCTCGTCCGATGGACCCAGACGACCGCGAGCCTGTATCGGGCCCGGTTCGAGCGTCTGTATGAGTACACGACGGGCGGAGGCGACATCGTCCTGGCCGCGAGCACGTCCGTCTTCGCCTACGACACGTACCTGGGCGTGGACCACTCGAACGTGGCGACGCGGCACAACGAGCTCGCGGTGGACGCGACCTCGAACGCGTACCTGTTCAACGTTACGATCGACACGGCCCAGAACCCGGGCTCCCAGGCGGACTGGGACGTGCCTTTCCGACCCGCGGCGGGCGGGAACGTGTACATCCACCGATGGGCTCACGTGACGGTCACGGACGGCGTCGCGGCCCCGATCAGCGGCTCGACGATCTGGTCCCGTCTCGGCCCGAGCGCCACGACGGCCCAGTACCCGGACAACGGGCTCGGCACGACCCCGAGCTCGCGGACCCTCTGGTACCTCGGTCGCGCGGCGAGCGGGGCGAACCAATGGAACCGCACGGACGCGGACGGAGAGGCGACGATCCCGGTCTACACGGATCGCGTGGACAGCGGGACCCTCCCGAACGCGGAGTCGTTCGGGAGTTACGACATGACGGCCGCGTACTCGACTTCCACGGCCGCGGGCGGCGTGGCGTTTCCCCCGTACCCGAGCCTCCGGGCGGAGGACAACAACGAGGACGTCGTGATCGCGTTCGGCTCCCTCGTCGTCTGCTCCTCGTCCGTGACGACTTGGAACTTCACCCAGTCCATTACGGGGGTCGTTTCCGTGAGCCGGAGCATCGAAGTCTCCGGGCAGGTCACGATCACGGACGGCGGGATCTACGTGGACCAGGATGCGACCGCATGCGCGTACATCCGGATCCTGGCGGGCGGCCGGCTCACGCTGATCAACTCGACCGTGTCGAGCAACTTCCGCCTCACCGTCGATGTCGTGGACGGGGGCACCCTGATCGTGTCCCAAGGCAGCGCCCTGCTCCTGAGCGCCCGGGGAGTCCCGGGCAACCTACGGTCCTCCGGGGCGACCGCGAGCGTGACCGTGACCGACACGTGGGTCGACGCGAACGTGAGCCTCATCGGCGGCTCCGCGACCCTCGCCCGGGACACGTTCATCGGCCCCCGCCTCGCAATCGACACGGACGAACGGGCCCGCCTCTGGGACGCGTCCCTGTTCGGGGTCACGAGCCTTGCGCTCCTCACGGACGACGGGAACGCGGGCACGGTCGACCTGGACATCCGGAACACGACGTTCGACGAGAGCCAGACCGAGCAACTCGTGTTCCGGGGCACGCAAGCCGTCCAGCTCACGTCGGTCGACCTGTTCGACCCGGACGGCACGTGGTGGCAGTCCATGATCACGCAAGGGGCGACCGTGAGCCGGTACTGGTGGCTCACGATCCGGGCCGTGGACGGCACGGGGACCCTCCTCGCGGACGCGAACGTGACGATCGACCTGGAGCGGATGGACCCCGTGCTCCTGCGCCGGTTCCGCGCGCCGAACCCGGCCGCGGACGATATCTACTATGCGGCGACGAGCGTCTGGCCCGTCCAGGCACCGGACGGCCTCGTCCTGTACCGCGCGTTCCAGGAGTCCCGGACCTCATCCCCGAGCGGCCGCGTCGTGAACAATTCGTACTTCGCGACCGGGCAGGCGTTCCTCGACCTGACCACGTATGGTGCGGACGGCCCGGCCCAGGGCGCCGTCACCGCGGACGCCACCTTCGACCTGCACTTCTCCAGCCTCACGCCGGACCTCACGATCGTCGAGATCCTCGTGAGCGGCGGCAACGGGCCCTTGGACACCCAGCCGATCAACACGAACATCACCCTGACCGCGGTGGTCCGGAACTCGGGCCAGATCAACGTCCAGAACGTCGTCGTGGCGTTCTTTTCAGACGACGTGGACAAGAACCTGGACGGGCTCATGGACTTCGACGTGACGAGCTTTCGCTCCGTCGCGGGGATTGGCGGCGACGCGATCATCCCCGTCGTGCCGAAGAACGGGACCGCGAACGCGGTCGTCGTGTGGACCCCCGCGGGAGCCCTCGAGACGAGCCGCGCCGTGTCCGCCGTCGTGGACCCGCCCCTCGGGCCCGTGACGGACGGCGGCCGGGTGCGGGAGACGAACGAGCTCAACAACATTCGCTCGAAAACCCTCACCCTGTTCACATGGCCAGACCTGTCCGTCGGGTCCGCGGACGTGACGTTCCTCACGGACCCCGTCGTGAACAACGCGGTCACCGTGCGGATTCAGATCCAGAACGAGGGCACGAACCGCGCGACGGAGGCGACCGTCCAGCTGTTCGAAGGGGCCACGCCCCAGTCGAGCCTCATGACGTTCACCGTGAACAACGGCGCGACGGCCGTCGTCACGACGACGTGGACCCCGACCGCCGTGCGCCTGTACAACTTGGAGGTACGCGTCGCGGCGAAAGGGGACTCCATCCGGAACACGGACTACAAGACCTCGAACAACGTCGCGAGCGTCCCGAAGACGGTCCTCACCCCGCCGGACCTCGAGCTCCGGCAGTCCGACTACACGGATCCCGTGGATGCGATCCAGGGTCAGTCCCTCACGATCACGGTCCGGCTTTACAACCTCGGCCAGACCCCCGCGCAGAACGTCGCGATCGCCGTGTACCTGGACAGCACGCGGTCCGTGCAGCTCGGGCGGACCACGAACGTGAGCGTCGCGAACTTCACGGACGTGTCGATCTCTCTGAGCGCGATCAACACGGCGGGCACGCGGGCCCTCCTCGTCGTCGCGGACCCGGACGCCGCCCTCAACGAGGGCGGAGCCGCCCAGGAGAACAACAACTTCGCGAACGTCACGGTGGTCGTCGCGCCGCCCCAGGGCACGGTCACGATCGGCACCCCGACGAACGGCACGGTCATCGAGCCCGGGGTCGACTTTGTCGTCTCGGGCATCGTGAGAGACCAGAACCTGGCGGGCATCGCGGGAGTCCCGTTGAACGTCGAGATCCGGGACGGGGCCAACACCCTCATCGCGAACCAGAGCGTCACATCGGGCCCGGGCGGCACGTTCACCGTGTTCTTCTCCCGCACGACGACGAACGGGTTCGCGGACGGCTCGTACCGGGTCGTCGTCACGTCGCCGGGCGGGTTCATCCTCGCCTCGAGCGCCTCGTTCGGGGTCGAGCGGAAGCTGCCGTTCCTCAACCAGCCCGTCCCCCTCCTGCGGATCCCGTGGTGGCTGTTCCTCGTGATCGTCGGGGCCGTCGCGGGCATCGTCCTCGGCGCCACCCTGTACTTCAAGTTCTACGGCCTCGGCAAGATGGTCGAGTGCGGTGAGTGCGGCGCCTTCATCCCGGAGGACGTGACCGCGTGTCCGAAGTGCGGCGTGGAGTTCGAGAAGGACATGGCCAAGTGCTCGAACTGCCAGGCGTGGATCCCGATCGACGTGAAGCGATGTCCCGAGTGCGGCGTCGAATTCGCGACGGGCGAGGTCGAGATGGCCGACTACCAGGAGAAGATGCGCCTCCAGTACGACGAGGTCGTCGGGAAGTTCAAGGAAGAGGCCGGGCGCCAGCTCGGCCGCGCCTTGTCGGACCGCGAGTTCCAGGAGTGGTGGCGCAAGCAGCACACGTTCCTCACCTTCGAGGACTGGCTCCGGGAGGAAGAGGACATGCGCAAGATGGGCTCGAAGCCCTGCCCGGTCTGCGGCACACTCAACTCCGTGACGGCCACGGTCTGCCACAAGTGCGGATCCCTCATGAAGGACCAGCCGCGTCCGCCGACCGGCGGAGCCGGCGCGGGCGGCGCCGTGCCTCCTGTGGCCGTCCGGCGGACCCAACCCGTGGCGGGCGGAGTCCCGCCGACCGAGCCCTCGTCGGGTGGGGCCCAGGCCATCCCAGGGGCCCCCGCGCCCGGGCCGGAGGGCCTCCCGCGCCGCGTGATCCGGAAGCCGATCACCCCCGCGGGGCCCGTCGTGCAGAAGAGGATCATCAAGCGGCCCTCGGAAACGGGCCAGACGGAGCAGACGGACCAGAGCTCGAGCGGTCAGTCGAGCGAAGAGAAGGAAGACGAGACCTGACCTCGCCGTCTCCCTCTCCCCTGCCGGGGCCGGTTCGGCGGAAGCCAAACGATTCCGAAACGGGTATGGCCCTCCCGGACCATCGTGGAGGCGATGCCCTTCCCGAGCCTCCCCGTGCGGATTCCATGGCGCGCGCTCGTGATCAGCCTCGTCCTCGCGGCCCCTTCCGCGGCGCGCGCCTTCCTCCTCGCGTAGCCGGGTCGCAAGCCGCATATCCGGGATGGGCCTATCCGGCGCGGTGCAGCCGGGCGAGCGCCGGATCGTCGGGGTCACCGCCCTCCTCCACGGCCTCGTCCACGGGAACATCCTCGCGATCCCCGTGTTCCTGGACCGGGCGTGGCGCTCCGAGTTCGGCGCGGACGACGTGACCCTGGGGCTCCTCGCGGGCTTCATGCTCCAGGGCGGCGCCGCGACCGTCCTGTTTCCCATCCTCGGAGCCGCCTCTCGGCGTCGGGCTTGTGCGGTCTCGTCGCGCCCAAAGTCACCGGAGCGAGGGTGCCCCAGAACGAAGCGAGGCCCGACTAGCGGAGCGCGCGGACTCGCACTCGGTTGAATTTGGCGTATCGGATCGCGACCCGGCACGGGCGTGTCGTCGCGCGGAAGGTCGGCGGCCTATGCCGGCCTATGCCCCAACCGGGATGCCCTGCGCCTGGAGCGTCTCGCGGACGATCTTGATCATCCGCTCGGGGTCCTTGTAGTACGAGGACACGATCTTCGCGACCTCGCGGTAGTTCGAGACCTGCGTGCGCTTCATGTATTCGAAGAGGTCGAGGCGCCGCTTGACCTCCTGCTCCATTCGACGCTGGTTCCAGTTCCGAGCGAGGGAGATCTTCTCGTATACGTACGAGTGGCCGGAGTAGTTGAACGTGTCGTCCGCGGGATTCCACGTGTACGCGGAGTTCGTGATGAGTTCGTTCGACTCCGGATCCGTCCCGACGACCTCGACGATCGCCTTCACGCGCCGCGTCATGTCCGTCCCGACCTTCACCTGGGCCTGGAGGAGGACGATGTCGAGGGCCGCGACGAGGGCCCGGGGAAGGTTGATCGGATCGTTCTCGAGGCGGTGGACCATCGACTGGACGTCGTCCGCGTGGAACGTCGTGTACGCGGACTTCCCCGTCGCCATGGCCTGGAACACGACGAACGCCTCGGCGCCACGCACCTCACCGACCATCATGTACTGGGGGCGCTGGCGCAGAGCCGCGATGAGCAGGTCGAACATGTCGATCTCGCCGGCCGCCTTCCCCGTGTGGGCGGACTTCCCGCCGAACCCCGCGCGGGTCAGGAGGGGCACCCAGTTCTCGTGCGGCAGGTTCAGCTCGCGGGTGTCCTCAATGGACACGATCTTCATCTGGGGCGGGATGAACAGGAGGATCGCGTTCAGGGTCGTCGTCTTGCCCGACGCCGTCCCCCCGCAGATGAGCATGGACTGCCCGTTCTCGATCGCGAGCCACATGTACGACATCATCTCGGAGGACATCGTCTTGAACCGAACAAGGTCGAGCGGGGTGAACGGGTTCTCCCGGAACCGCCGGATCGTGAATGAGGATCCGCGCTTCGTCACGTGCATCCCGAGGGTCGCCTGGAGACGCGAGCCGTCCGGGATCGTCGCGTCGAGCATGGGCCGGGCCACGGAGATGTGCTTCCCGCAACGCTGGGCAAGCCACACGACGAACGAGTCGAGTTCCTCCGCGTTGTCGAACTTCAGGTTGGATGGGATCGATCCGTACTTCCGGTGGTAGATGTAGAACGGCACGCGGACCCCGTCGCACGAGACGTCTTCGACCTGGGCGTCCGTCATGACGACGTCGATGGGCCCGTAGCGGATGAAGTCCCGGAAGATGTAGTACATGATCCGCTCCTTGGACACGGGATGGAGTTCGACTCCGAGCTCGCGGATGAGGCCGTCCACGATCCTCCGGAGGTAGTTCTCCCGGCTCGCCTTGCCCTCCTCCTCGTGCAGGTCGAGGTTCTCCACGAGGATCTCCTTGAGGACGCCCAGGAGCTCCGCCTCCTCGTCGAGGAGCTTCGGTTCGATCGCCTCGTAGAAGTACTCGTTCCCCAAGGTGTCGTACAGGATCCGGACGTACGAGTAGTTCTTCAGGATCGGCTGGATCTCGATCTCGTTCATGTTCCGCTGGACGATCTTCGGGATCGTCGTGACCTTCCCGAGGGTCGACTCCTCCACGGAGCTGAGGCGGGGCGCCTTCACCTTGACGCCCTTCCCTCCGAGGAGCCGGTGGAAGTAGCGCTTCTTGAACGAATCGAGGGCCGCGAAGATCGCCCGCTTCTTCTTCTCCTCGATCTGGTCGAGCATCTGTTTCGCTTCCGCGCGCTCGCGG
>DATETY010000036.1:0-21454 GCA_035283365.1 Thermoplasmata archaeon
TGGGAGGGCTGGGGCGGCTCCGGGGTCCGGATCCACTGGGCCGCGTACGCGCCGGGTGCGGGCTGGTCCGCGCCCGTCCCGATCGATGCGGGTGCCGGGGACGCCCACGCCCCGGAGATCGCCGTGGACCGGCAGGGGACCTCGACGGCCGTGTGGTACGCGTTCGACGGGATCGCGAACGGGATCTTCGCGGCGACCCGGCCACCCGGAGGCGCGTGGGATGCGCCCGCCCGGCTCGACGCGGCCGCGGGCGGGGACGCGTCGAACCCCGCGCTCTCCATGGACCCAGGGGGACGGGGCTTCGCGGCGTGGCCCCAGTACGAGGGCGGACCGTGGGGGATCTGGGCGGCCCGCCATGTGCCCGGCGCAGGCTGGGACAACGCGAGCCGGGTCGACCGCGGGACCGGGGTCGTGGAGGACGTGCAGATCGCGGCGGGAGGGAACGGCTCCGCGGTCGCCGTGTGGAAGGCGTTCGGCGAGACCCGGGCCCTCATCCAGGCGAGCCGGTTCGTCCCCGCGTCGGGATGGACCCCGCCGGTCAACGTGAGCGAGGGGATCCCGGAGAGCGCCTCCGATCCGCAGGTCGCGATGGACGCAGCGGGCCGCGCCCTCGCCGTGTGGACCCACGCCAACGGATCGTACCACGCGATCTACGCGAGCCGGTCGGAGCCGTCGGGTGGGTGGGGCCCGCCCGTTCGGATCGGGTCCGCGAGCGTGAACGCGTCCGCGAGCGGCCGGTTCCCGCGGGTCGCGATGGACGGCCGGGGCGGCGCGATCGCGGTATGGGAACGCGGCGCGTCGGGCCCTCGCGCGGTCGCGGCCCACTTCGTCGCGGCGGCTCCCCCCGGACCGCCCGGACCCGACGGTGGCCCGTCGTCCGTCCCGATTCGGGCGGAGTGGATCGCCCTGTCCGTCCTCGCGGCGGCGGGCGCGATCGGGACCGTCGCGTGGGTCGCGATCTCCCGCCGGACGGCGAGGCCGCCCGGACCGAAGTGAAAACCCGGCCCAACAGTGGGCCCGGCCAGATTTGGACTGGCGACCTTCCGGTTATCAGCCGGACGCTCCAACCAGGCTAAGCTACGGGCCCGCGCGGCGCGGAAGACGATGACTCGACTTAAACGTTCCTTCGGACGGACCCAGAGGCCAGGTCGGGACCCCGATGGCGCGCGGCTCGAGCCGCGGTGCGGGCCGCCCGGGCAGGTCGCCCCGCGGCGTCGAGTTATCTCAGTACTGCGATAACACGGCCTCGCGATCCGGGTCCCGCGCGACCCGTCCGGCGCGCCGCCGCGCGTGGTCTGGGGGCCAATAACCGTCCCGAAAGCCTTATAACAAAACCTCTAAATGCGAAGCCCCGGGACTCTATGGAAGTCCTCGAGGCCATCAAATCTGGGAAGAGCGTGAGCAAGTTCAAGCATGACCCGATCCCGGAACAGAAGGTCCAGGCCGTGGTGAACGCGGCGCGTCTCGCGCCGTCCGCCGAAAATCTGCAGCCGTGGAAGTTCATCGTGGTCTCGGACGAGGACATGAAACGGAAGCTCGCGGGGACCGTGACGAACGCGAAGCCGATCCCCGAGGCGCCCGTCGTGATCGTCGCGTGCGCGCGCCTCGACGAGGCCGTCGCAATGGTCGGCGGCTTCATGAACTCGTATCCGGTCGATCTGGGCATGGCGCTCGCCCACCTGTCGTTGGCGGCCACGAGCGAGGGGTTGGGGACTTCCTGGGTCTTCGCTTTCAACGAGGAGAAGGTGAGGACCCTGTTGCGCATTCCGGAGGACGCGCGGGTGGTGGGGTTGACGCCCGTGGGGATCCCCGAGGCCACGGAGCCTCCGTCCGGGCGGAAGCACCTCTCCGAGATCCTCGCCTATAATGCGTACGACTAAGGCGAGCCGGGAGACCCCTCCTCGAGCAGGCGTTCGATGGCCCTCCGCGCCCTCACCCCGAGCAAGGCGGCCTACTGCAGCGACTGCGGAGCGAACGCTCCGCCCGATGCGGGCGTGTGCCCGACGTGCGGGAAGCCGTTCGAGGGCACGTTCGACGCGATGCTGTGTCCGATCTGCAACACGATCAACCGGGCGGACGCGGTCGAGTGCGAGAAGTGCGCGGCGAAGTTCCCCGAGAGGCGGGACGCGGATCCGCCCACGGAGGAGGCATACCTCCGACGGATCCTCCAGCTGAGCCGGGAGAAGGCGAAGGCCCGCACGACCCTCGGCTTGGCGGGCCCCCGGCCCGCGCCCGCCCCGGCACCCGAGCCCCGGTCCATGACGGAGGAAGGCGATGCGGACGATCTCGAGCGGGCCATGTGGAAGCTCGCGGAGCCCCTGGATCGGGTCGTCCAGAACCGCCGCCGGCGCCTCGAGCAGATGGAGTCGATCATCGAGCGGGCCCGGGACCGCGTGGACGACCTCGCGACCGCGACGGACCCCGAGAAGGTCGCGGAGCGGGAGGGCCTCAAGCGGCAGGTCGAGGACCTCCTCCTCGAGAAGGAAGACATCCTGAAGCTCGAGGAAGGGCTCGTCGAGATGGAGAACACGTACCGGAACATCCTCCGGATGCAGCAGGAGGAGCTCAAGTCCCGGGAGACGTCCCTCCGGAGCCGGATCGAAGCGTTCCGGAAGGAACTGGAGGCCCGGGAGCGGACGTTCGGCCAGCTCCGGGAGCGGGAGGGCGAGGTCGTGCGCCGGGAGGACGAGTTCCGGCGCCTCGTGAACCGCCTCCACGAGCGGGAGCAGGAGCTCACCCAGCGCGAGGAGCTCCTCCGGGAGAAGGCCCGGCTCCTCGACGAGCGCCACCACTCCCTGAGCGAATCGGAGGTGGACCTCGAGCGACGACGGTGGGAGCTCCAGCACAAAGCCGCGAGCGTCGCGGGGGCCGCGGCGAAGGCCCGGGAGGGGACGATCACGGTCGGGACGCCGGAGCAAGCCGTCAACGAGATGCGGGGCCGCCTCTCCGACCTCGAGGAGCAGATGGAACGTCTCACGGACGAGCGGAACCGGATCGCGAAGGATCGCGAGGACCTCACGGCGACCCGCGCGGAGGCCGCGTCGATCCTGAAGGTCCTCGACGACCTCCTCGGGAAGCTGCCGGAGGCCACGATCGAGGAGTTCGCCAAATCGGAGGCGTTCGCGCGCTACGAGCGGCTGCTCGAGCGGCTCGGGGTGTGACGACCGATGGGACTCCGCGAGAAAGCCCGGAAGCGCCTCGACGAGCCGAAGCCTCCGTCGATCGCGGAGGTGGACCCGGACATGAAGGTCCTCGTCGACTTCGATGCGCGGCTCGAGGAGATGAAGGACCGGATGAAGGAGCGCGAGGACCGGCTCTCGAAGGAGCTCGAAGGCGCGCGGAAGCTCTCCGAGGCGAAAGGCGCCCAGATCGCGAAGCAGGAGAGGACGATCGCGGCCCTCGAGGCCCGCGTCGCGGAGTTCGAGGACCAGGTCGCGCGGGAGGCGAAGGAGGCCGCGAAGGCCGCGAAGGAACACGAGCGGGAACTCGACACCGCGGAGACGAAGATCGCGGCCCTCCGGAAGGCGGGCGCGACCGCGGCGGACGCGCAGGCTCGGCTCGAGGAGCTCGACTCGCGGCGTCGGGACCTCGATACGCGGGAGAAGGCGATCGCGTCCCGCGAGGAGGCCGCGGCGGATGCGGCGGCGGCCGCGGAGGGACGCGGCAAAGACCTCACGGTGCGGGAGAAGGCCCTCCGGTCCAAGCAACAGGACCTGGACGACATGGTCCGCGAGCTCAAGGCGTCCGAGCAGGACCTCGTGAAGGCACGATCCAAGATCAAGGAACGGGAGGGGGAGCTCGAGGCCGCGGAGAAGCGGCTCCGGGAGCGCTCGGACGAGGCGACCTCGGATCTCGAGGAGCAGCTCGAGGCGACGAAGAAGGATCTGTCCAGGGCGCGCAAGGACCTCGCGGGCGCGCTCAACGCGGTCGACGCGGCACGAAACGAGGCCGCGGCCCACGAGGGCGCGCTCACCGCGGAGGTCACGAAGGCGAAGGGCGCGGCCGCCCAGGAGAAGGAGCGGGCCGCGCGGCTCGAGGGCGAGGTCGCGGAGCTCCGCAAGCGGGCGGGCAAGGCGGGGGAGCTCACCGCGAAGGAGAGCGACCTGAAGGCCCAGTGGTCGAAGCTCGACGCGCGCACGAAGGACACGTCGGACCGGGAGGCGGAACTCGCGGGGACGGAGAAGGCCCTCCTCGCGCGGGAGGCGGAGGCGGACCGGTCCTCGCGGGCGTCCGCGGAACGGAGCCTCGCTGCGGAGAAAGCCCTCCGGGACGTGAAGGACCGCGAACGGGTCGTCGAGAAGGCGGAGCGGAAATTCAAGGAGGCCCAGGAACGGCTCGCGGAGTCCGCGAAGGCGACCGAGGCGGAGGCCGCGAGGGAGCTCGACGAGGCGCGCAAGGAGACCCAGGCCCGAGACCGGGAGATCGCGAAACGGGAGCGCGAGCTCGAGACCCTGCGCGATTCTCTCAAGTCGTCCGCGGAAGCGCTTCGTCGGCGGGAGGCGGAGCTTTCCGCGGAGCTCACGCGGACGAAGGGGGAACTCGAGGCGGCCCTCCACCGGGCGGACGCGCTCGGCTCGGACCTCAAGGAGGCGCGGGAGGGCGCGGCCAAGGCGAGCGAACTGAGGGTTCGCGAGGCGGCCCTCCAGAAGGCGAGCACGGCCCTCGAGGAACGCGAGAGGTCCCTGAAGGCCGCGACATCGGACCTCGAATCCCGGATCAAGGTGACCCAGCGGACGGAGGCGGACCTGTCCCGGAGGCAGGCCGCCGAGGAGGCATCCGAGGCGGAGCTCGCATCCGGCCTGAAGGCCCTCAAAGAACGCGAGCGGGAGCTCGAGCGGGCCGAGAAGCTCCTCGCCGAGAAGGCGAAGGCCGCGGATGTGCGGCAAGCCCGACGGGACGAGGACCTGTCGTCGAGACAAGAGGCGATCGCCCACGCGAAGACGGGAGCCGATACACGGGCGAAGGCGCTCGACGCGGAGGCCCGGGCGATCGCGGAAGCGAAGGCGGATCTGCAACGGGCCCGGTCCGAGCATGCGAAGCGGGAGGCGGCCCTGAAGGACGCGGGCCACGAGGCCGCGGTGCGCGAAGCGGCGGTCCGCGCGCGCGAGGACGCAATCGGCACGAGGGATTCGAAGGTCTCGGCGCGCGAGTCGGACCTCGAGGCCCGCGCGCGCGAGGTCGAGAAGGTGCGCGTGAAGGTCGCCGAGGAACGGGCGACCCTGACGAAGGCCCGCGAGGAGCTCGGGGGGCGGGCCACGGAGCTCGAGCGGCTCCAGAAGGGACTCAAGCTCATGGAGGCGGATCTCAGGGAGCGCGAAGAGGCTCTCCGCGGCCGCCACGAGGACGTCACGAAGGAATCGAAAGGCCTCGAGCGGATCCGCGCGCAGGCCAACGCGCTCCTCGAGACCGCGACGAAGGCGGAGAGGACGGTGAAGCTCCGCGAGGCGGCCCTCGCTCGCCGGGAGACGGACCATCGTCAGGCGGCCGACGTGCTCGTCCGCGGCGAACGGGCCCTCAAGGCGGAACGTGCGGCCCTCGATCACGAAGAGGCGGACCTCACGAAGCGCCGGGACGCAATCGCGGCGCGCACGAAGGAGCTCGACGCGCGGGAGAAGGAGCTCCGCGCCGCGGCGGAAGCCGGCCGCGCGGCGGACGAGAAGCTCCAGTCCAAGGGCACCGCGATCGAGCGGCGCGAGGGGGCGCTCGCGACCGCGGAGGCGAACCTGGACCGCCGGGAGACGGCCCTCGCGAAGAGCCGGATCGAGCTGAAGACCGGCCTGGCGGAGGTCGAGCGCAACCGGCGGGACCTCGCCGCCGATCAGAAGGCGCTCGACGCGATGCGCGCCGAACTCACCGCGAAGGCCCAGGAGGCGGAGACGCGCCTCAAGGAGGCCGCGAAGCAGGAGTCGGCCCTCGCGAGCCGCGACAAGGCGCTCGCGGTCGCCGAAGCGGACGTCACGAGGCGGGAGCGGACCCTCGTCGGGGGCACGAAGGACTGGGAGGTCCGCCAGGCCGCGGCGGCATCGGAGATGAAGGAACGCGAGGCCCAGGCGCGCGCCGAGTTCGAGCAGGCCCATCGGCTCCACGGACTCACGGAGAAGAAGGAGAAGGAGCTCGGGATGCGGGACACGTCCCTCCGCGCGAAGGACGAGGCGCACCGGAAAGCGGAGGCAGACCTGGAACGGCGCGAGGCGAAGCTCGCGGTCGCGACGAAGGAGGCCGCGTCGAAGGAGACGGCCCTCGCGGACGTCGAGTCGCGGCTCACCCGGCGCTCGGAGGAGCTCGCGGAACGTGAGGGGGCGCTCCGACAGGATGCGTCCGATCTCGACGCGACTCGCAAGGAGCTCGCGGCCGCGGAGGCGGCCCAGGCGCGGGACGCGAAGCGGCTCGCCGGGGAGCAGCGGGCCCTCGTGCAGGCGAAGACGAAGCTCGCGTCCGCGGACAAGAAGGCCCGGACCGAGGCGAAGCGCCTCGACGAGCGCGTGACGGTCCTACGTACGAAAGAGGCGGATCTCGCCGGGAAGGCGGAGTCCCTCGACGCGCGGGAGACAGCGGTCACGGGCCGCGAGGCCGACGTGAAGGAGAAGCTCGCGGACCTCGCGAAGATGTCCTCCGCGGTGGACGCGCAGCGGGCGGAGCTCGAGGACCGCGCGGACGGCCTCGAGGTGCTCTCCGCGACGGTCGAGAAGCGATCCGCGGAGACGGAGCGGACCGCGCAGACCCTCGAGGGGCGCGCGAAGGAGATCGAGACCGCGGGGGCCGCCCTCAAGGAGGATCGCACCCGGCTCGCGACGGAGGCCCGCGGGCTCGGGGAGGAGCGACGGTCCCTCGAGCGGGACCGGGCCGCCCTCGCGCGGGACGCGAAGGCGCTCGAACGGGATGCGCATGGCGTCGCGGCCCGGGAGAAGGCCGCGGCGGACCTGAAGGCGAAGGCGATGACCCTCCTCAAGTACGCGGAGAAGTCCGCGGAGGCGAAGGAGCGGCAGATCGCGGAACGGGTCGAGGAGGAGAAAGCGGTCCTCGAGGCGCAGCGCGGGGAGCTCGAGAAGCTCGGCCGGGCCCGCGAGGACGTCGAGCGGCGGGAGCGCCGGCTCGACGCGGCCCACGCGGAGCATGCGGCCCGGACCAAGGCGCTCGCGGAGCGGGAGGCCCGCCTCAAGGACGACGCGTCGGTGCTGGCCCGCGAACAGGCCGAGCTGAATTCGCTCTGGAAGGACCTCGAGGTCGAGGGTCGACGCGTCGCCGAGAAGGAGAAAGCCGTCGAGTCCCTCGTCGACCGCGCCCTCGAGAAGGATCGCGAGGCCCTCCAAGAGGAGCGTCGCAAGGTCGCCGCGGTCGTCGCGGACCTGAAACAGAAGGGGGTACGGACCCAGCGGGACGAGCGCCGGGTCAAGGACCTCGCCGCGAACCTCGAGTCGCTCCGGGCGAAGCTCGACGCGCGGGACCGCGCGCTCGACGCCCGGGAGGAGGACCTGGCTCGCCAGCGCGAGGAAGTTCGCCGGATGCGCGAGAACCTCGAGGAACTCCTCTAGTCCGATCGTTCGCCCGGTTCCGCCGGGTTCGGTTCGGATCGGGCGTGCCGCGCCGCGGCGAGGTGCTCGTGGAGGACGAGGAACGACGAGCCGACGAGGGGGACGAAGATCAGGGAGCTCAGGAGGTGGTACAGGGTGAAGGGGAGCTGCCACGTGAGCACGGTCACGAAATCGATCCCCGCGGGCCGGAACAGGAAGTACCAGTCGCCCACGTCCGTCCAGAGATCGTACGCGACGGTCAGGGGGATGCTCAGGGTCGTCAGGAGGGCCACGGACCGCACCCGAGCGAGCACGCGGCCCCTCATCCTTCGGCCCGCGAGGGCGACGAACACGAACCCGGTCACGACGAAGAACGTGATCCCCGCGATCGCCTCGAGGCCGTACCCCGGGTACTCGGTGCCCCACAGGAACGGCTGGAGGATCCCGAGGACGGACAGGGGCACCAAGACCGTCCACGCCCGGCCCAGGACAGACCCTGCGAGGAGGCTCGCGACGAAGACGGTCTCGATGTTCGCGTAGCCGAGGAGCGCGAGCTTCCCGACGACCCCGATCCCGATGAGGAGGAGGCCGAGGCCGATCGTCCGCCGGTCCCCGAGGGCGAGGGCGATCGCGGCGCGCGCGCGGGGCGGGATCATCCGGACCCCTCCGCGGACGCCGTGAACCGCCATTCGACGACGTCGCCGTCCACGATCTCCATCCGGTCCGCGGCCACGGGGCCGTACGCGCCGTTCACCCAGTACTGCCACCACCGCCCGCCGAATCCATTCACGGTCCCGTTGATCGCGGTCACGAAGGCGCCTTCCGGGATCGCGAACGGTCGCCACGCCACGTCGAAGCCGAGGCGGTCCCCCGCCTCCAGGAGGATGTGGAACGCCGTGTTGTTCGTCGTCGGGACGTCCGCGTAGGCGATCGTCCATCCGTCCCCGTCGACGAGGAGGCTCGCGCGGATGATCCCCTTCGACGCGACCGGCGGTGCCTGCGTGAGGCGGATCGCCCCGTACAAGCTCGCGAGCGCGACCGCGAGGACGACCGCGAACACGACGGCCTGCCCGCGCTCCGAAAGCCTACGGGCCACGACGGACCCTCCGCGCGCGCACGACGACGGCGACCGCGACGACGACGGCCACGACGGCCGCCGTGACGGCGAAGAACGCGGGCGTCCCGACGAAGGACGGGATCGTGCCCGTCGCGGGCGCGCGGTCCCGGAACGCGTACACGTGGCCGTTGTCGCTCGGAGCATACAGGGCGCCGTCCGCGAGGACCGGGGAACCGAGGATGAACTGGGCGGGCGACGGGGTGTACGTCCACACGGCCTTCCCGGTCGTCGCGTTCACCGCGTAGATCGTCCCCTGCGCCGCGTTCGTCGCGAAGTACACGCGGTCCGACGCGTACGTCACGGACGCCTGGACGGGGCCGTCCGGCTCGAACGTCCACCGGACCGCCCCGGACCCGACGTCGAGCGCCGTGAGACGCCCCGTCGCGCCGAACGCCCCTCCGCCGACGTACAGGGTGTCCGCGTGGAGCGCGGGGGACGAGATTCCCGCGGACACGTCGGCGCGCCACGCCTCTTCGCCGGTCGCCCGGTCCAGCGCGTAGACGCGGCCGTCCTTCGACGCCGCGACGAGGAGGGAGCCCGCGACGACGGGGGACGCCGCGACGGAGCCGTCCGTGGGGAACGTCCACCGCTCGGACCCGTCCGACGCGTCGAGCGCGAGGACGCCGAACGGGGGTTCGAACGTGATCTGGGACGTCGTGTTGTAGAGCCCCATGAGGCCCACGTACACCGTGTCGTCCGCGACCGCGGGAGAGGAGAAGTGGACGGACGCGGCCGGGGTGCGCCACGCGACCGTGCCGTTCCGGACCCAGAGGGCCACCACGCCGCCCGGGCCGCCCGACTCGTTGAACACGCCGACGTACGCGCGGTCGTACCACACCTTCGGCGAGGACGTGATCCCGCTGAACCCCGTCGTCTCGAGGAGGGTCGCGTTCCACACGTCGGAGCCGGTCGCGGCCTCGACGGCCACGACGCGGCCGTCCGAGGATCCGACGATCACGAGCCCGGCGAACACGGCCGGGGACGAGAACCCGCGGACTCCCTCGTGCGTCCAGAGGACCTCCCCGGTTTCCGCGTCGAGGGCGAACAGGCCTCCGAGCGTCATCACGAACACGCGGCCGTAGGCGACCGCGGGCGTCGAGCCGATCTCCATGACCCCGAGGTCCCGGTCCCACAGGACGTCTGCGCGGGACGGTCCGACGGTCCTCGACTCGCCCCGGTTCGCGAGGTCCCCGCGGAACGCCGCGGACGGATCCGGATGGGTGGGCGTCGGCACGGGCGTCCGGGTCTCGTACGCGACGCTCCCGAACGCCGCGTTGTACAGGGCCACCGCGTCCCCGTCCTCCAGCAGGAGGGCCGACAGGCCGACGGGCGAGGCCTCCCAGGTCCGGCCCGTCCGGTTCCACACGAACAGGCCTACGAAGCCCGCGGGCGGATCCCGATCGTCCAGGTCGAGGACCCCGACCCCGCAGCAGGCGAACCACGTCCACTCGATCTGGACTCCGGCCCGGGTCGCGGCCTCGAGGGTCGCGTTCCACGTCGCGTTCGCGGCGGACGGGTCCTCGATGGAGACGCGCGACCACGCGTACGTGCCGTCCCCGAGGTCGAACAGGAACGCGACCTCCGCGTCTCCCGACTGGGCGCGGACCGGCGCGAGGGCGACGGCCGCCACGATCGCGGCGGTCAGGATCGCGAGGGCCGGCCCCGCTCGGTCGCTGAAACCCACTTGACGCTCCTCCTCAAGTACACTTGACAACTTTCCGATGGACTTGAGTATATAAGAATGTTGGCTCGGGCTTTTCTCATGCGCCGGGATACATGGACGGATGCGGATCCTGCGGGACCTCCGGGAGAGCACGCGCCTCCTGTTCCTGTACGAGGTCACGACGAACCGCCACACGCGCCTGCGGACGATCGCGGAGGCCCTCGGGATGACGATCCAGGGCGCCTCCGACTACGCGCACGACCTGCAGCGGCTCGGGCTCCTCGTCGTCGCGGAGGGCGAGTACCGCGCGACGAAGAAGGGGGTCGGCCACCTCCAGGACCGCTTCCTCGAGCTCCGATCGTTCGTGGACCGCGCGGGCCGGGCCATGGCCCTCGTGGAGACGACCGCGGCGATCGCGGGCGGTCCCGTGCGCCGAGGTGGCCGCGTGGGCCTGTTCATGGAGGACGGATACCTCGTGGCCCACGCGGGGCGCGCGTCTCCCTCGACGGGGATCGCGGGCCACGACGCGTCGAAGGGCGACGACGTCGCGGTGCGAAACCTCGAGGGGATCGTGGGCCTGCGGCCCGGGCGCGTCCTCGTCGCGCGCATCCCCCCGATCGCGGACGGCGGCGTCCGGGCGATCCGGGCGGGAGCCGCGAAGAAGGTCGTGGGGAGGGCGCGCGGCTTCGCGGTGGCCGCCCACGACGTGACGGGAGCCGTCGCGGCGCGTCGCCTCGGGCTCAAGCCGCGGATCGAGTTCGGACTGCCCGGGGCCGTCATCGAGGCCGCGGAGCGCGGGGTCGACGTGCTCCTCCTCGTCCCGGAAGAGAGGGCCGCGGAGGCCGTGCAGGCCATCGAGGCGGCCAACGCGCGGCTCGAGGACAAGATCCCGTATGAGAGCGTCGCGCTCCGGTGATCACTCGAGGACCGTGACCCGGTCGAGCCGGCCGTCCCCGTCCCGGTCCTGCCCCGAGACGACCCGGTAGAAGTCCCGGCCCGGCTCGTACCCGTCGAGGACCTCGTCCGCGAACTGAGTGAGGCCCAGGATCGCGGCGCTCGTCCCCGCGTGATGGATCCCGCTCAGGAGGACGACCGGGTGCTTCGGGTTCCAGGGGTTGCGGAGCTTCGCGACGAGCCCCACGTGCTCATCCGCGTACGAGCGCCGCGTGAGGGACGACTCGATCCGCCACACCTGCTTCCAGTCGAAGTTCACTGCGAGGTGCGCGTTCAGGTCGAACGTCACGATGTTCACGACGGGCCCGCCCACGAGGATCAGGGGCTCCCGGTCCGCCCCCGCGGCTTTCACGTCCGTGTCCAGCTTCACGACGAAGCCGCGCGGCAGGGCGAACAGGCGTCCGAGGTAGAACCCGAGGTGGACCGCATACGGCGTGTCTCGAGCCGTCGTGAGGAACGGCCCGTGCTGGTACGGCGAGCCGACGACGATGGAGCCCTGGAACGCGCCGTCCCGGGAGAACTCCTCGAGGAACGGGGCCACGGGGCCCGCCAGGGCCAGGGCGGGCGCGGACGCGGCCGTGCCGCGCGACTTGAGGACGACCGCGAACGCGTCCGCGGTGGGCGCGAGGATCCGGGCCGCGGCGCCCTGCTTGGCCTCCGTGCGGAGGACCTTCAGGAGGCCCGCCGCCTCGAGCCGCCGCACGTGGTAGTAGACCTTCTGCTCGTGGACCTTGAGGCGGGCCGCGAGGGCGTTCGGGTAGTCAGGCGCCCGCGCGAGCTCCTGGAGGATCCGCCATGCGAGGGGGGACGCGATCGCGGCGAGCCGCGCGGGGCGGTCCAGGACCTCCGCGTCCCGGACGACCGATCCTGTCGGGGTCGCCTCGACGAGGGTCTGGCGCGCCACGGTCCCGGACCCACGGTGTATTATAACTATTTTTGTAATGGATTTGAGATTCCTATAACAATCCTTTTAATGCATCCGGACCCTCTCCGACGCCTATGGATGCCGCCGCACCGTCCCTCCGTTCGCGACGCGGGGGCGAATTCTCCCTCGCGATAACGGGCGCGCAACGGATATACGGCTCGCGCCGTGGATGGGGCCTCCCGTCGACATCCGGGGAGGCGCGATGAAGGCCGTCATCCTGGCCGCGGGGGAAGGGGCGCGCATGGGCCCCTTCACCGCGTCCGAGCCGAAGGTCATGATCCCGGTCGGCAACCGCCCGATCGTCGAGTACGTAGTGAAGGCGCTCGTCGAGAACGGCGTGCACGACCTCGTGATCGTCGTCGGGTACCGGCGTGAGCGCATCCTGTCGTACTTCCAGGACGGGAAGGCGTCCGGCGCGCGCATCAAGTACGTCGTCCAGGCGAAGCAGCTCGGGACGGCCCACGGGGTGTTCGAAGCGCGGTCCCACCTGGACGGCCCGTTCGTCGTCCTGAACGGCTCGAACATGATAGACGGCCGGTTCGTGGAGGACCTCCTCGAGCACCGCGGCGGTCCGGCCGTCGCGATCACCCAGAGCGACCGGCCCAAGAGCTACGGGGTCGCGGCCGTCGAGGGGAGCCGCCTCGTCTCGATCACGGAGAAGCCCGTCGAGGTGATCGGGAACCTGATCAACACGGGAGCCTACGTCCTCGACCCGACGATCTTCCCGGAGATCGAACGGCTCGGGGCGAGCGGCGTGCACGACCTGCCCCGCGTCCTGTCGGCGATCGCATCCACGTCGGGCGTCGCGGCCGTCCGCACGCAGGGGATGTGGGTGGACGCCCTGTACCCGTGGGACCTCCTCCGGCTCAACCAGGCGGCCCTCGCGTCCGCCGCGGAGGTGAGGGCCGGGACGATCGAGCCCAACGTGACGATCCGCGGGCGCGTCTCCATCGGGGACGGCTGCGTGATCCGCTCGGGCGGGTACCTCCAGGGACCCCTCGCCCTCGGGCCCGGATGCGAGATCGGCCCGAACGCAGTCCTCCTGCCGTCCACGAGCCTCGGGAAGAACGTGCGCGTGGGCGCCCTCACCACGGTCGTCAACTCGATCCTCATGGACGACGCGTCGATCGGCCCGTCGAGCGTGATCCAGGACTCCGTGATCGGCTCCGGCGTGACGGCGAAGGCGGGCCTCATGGCCGCGTCCGGGCCCGCGGACATCCAAATCGAGGGGGAGTGGCACGCGGTCCCCGCGGTGGGCGCCCTCATCGGGGAGGATTCCGAGCTCGGCAACGGCGTCGCGGTCGAATCGGGGACCGTCGTGAACGAGCGGGCCCGCGTGGCCTCGGGCGCGCGCCTCCGGGGGACGATCCCCGCGGGCGGCACGGTGCTGTGAGATGTGCGGGATCGTCGGGTACGCCGGGCATCGACGTGCGCTCCCGATCCTGCTCGACAGCCTGAAGCGCCTCGAGTATCGCGGGTACGACTCCGCGGGCGTGGCGATCGTGGGGAGCGCCCTCCAGGTCGTGAAAGACAAGGGCTTCATCGCGGACCTCGAGGCGAAGCTGCCCGCGATCGAGGGATCCACGGGCCTCGCGCACACGCGATGGGCGACCCACGGTCCCCCGTCTCAGGCGAACGCGCACCCCCACGTGGACTGCACGGGGACGATCGCGCTCGCGCACAACGGGATCATCGAGAACTTCGTCGAGCTCCGCGAGAGCCTCCAGGCGAAGGGGCACACGTTCCGCTCCCAGACGGACACGGAGAGCCTCGTGCACCTCATCGAGGCGCATTACCGAGGAGACCTCGTGGCCGCCGTGCGCGCGGCCCTGCGGGAGGTCCGCGGCTCGTACGCGATCGCGGCCGTGAGCGCGACCGAGCCAGGCACGATCGTCGGGGCGCGGAACGAAAGCCCGCTCGTCGTCGGCTTGGGCTCGGACGAGAACTTCCTCGCGTCCGATGTCCCAGCGCTCCTGAAGCACACGGACCGCGTCCTGTACATGATGGACGAAGAGATTGTGGTCCTCACCCCGGAGTCGGCCGTGATCACGGACCTCGAGGGCCGGGCCGTCGCGCGGGAGGAGGAACGGATCACGTGGACCCTCGAGGACGCGGAGAAGGGTGGCTTCGAGCACTTCATGCTGAAGGAGATCTACGAGCAGCCCGCCGCGATCCATGAGACTCTCCTCGGGCGTGTCGCGAACCTGGAGGTGAACGGGTTCTTCGCGGACGGCTTCACGAGCGTGAAGCTCCTCGCGTGCGGGACGTCGTACCACGCGGCCCTCGTCGGGAAGTACATCCTCGAGGAGATCGCACGCATCCCAGCGTCCGCGGAGCTCGCGTCCGAGTACCGGTACGCGCACGGACCGTCCGAGCGGCCCCTCGTGATCCTGCTCACACAGAGCGGGGAGACGGCGGACACGCTCGGGGCCGCGCGGGAGGCGAAGCGCCGCGGGTGCAAGACCCTCGCGATCTGCAATGTGGTCGGCTCGACGATGACCCGCGAGGCGGACAAGACGATCTACACCCGCGCCGGGCCGGAGATCGGCGTGGCCGCGACGAAGACGTTCGTCACCCAGCTCGTGGCCCTGTACCTGATCGCCCTCCGGATGGGGCTGGACCGGGGAACGCTCGGCTACGAGGAAGCGGACCGGCTCAAGGACGAATTGCGGTCCCTCCCACGGGCCGTGCAGGCTGTCCTGAACCGCTCCGACGACATCCGCGCCCTCGCGGAGAAGTACGCGGACGCGAAGGATATGTTCTACATCGGACGGCACGTGAACTATCCCGTCGCGATGGAAGGCGCCCTCAAGATCAAGGAGATCTCGTACGTGCACGCGGAGGCGTACGCCGCGGGCGAACTCAAGCACGGACCCCTGGCCCTCCTGACGCCGGGCACGCCCGTCGTCGCGATCGCGGTCCGCGACCATACGTACGAGAAGATGCGGTCCAACGTGGGGGAGGTGAACGCCCGCGGCTCGCCCGTGCTCGCCATCGGCACGGACGGGGACAAGGAACTCCCGAAGTTCGTCGACGACGTCGTGAGCGTCCCGCGGATGTCCGGCGTGTTCAATCCGGTCCCGGTGACCGTTGCGCTCCAATTGTTCGCGTACCACGTCGCGCGGCTCCGCGCATGCCCGATCGACAAGCCGAGGAACCTGGCGAAGAGCGTTACGGTCGAATGAGTACGGTCCGGCCAGGCGAACGCGGGCCGGTCGGCTGGGTGCACGAAGACCAGGCACGCCCGGACTCCGAACCTTTCTTGTATCTCCTCGGACATCCGTGGGTCGGAGGGAGGAGTTGATGGGGTCGAACGCGGAGGGGCTTTCTTGAGTCCGCCGTATGCAGGCGCGGGGGACAGTGCCCTGTCGACACCACCCGATGGACCTGCGCCGGGCTACTCGTATCCGGTGCCGAGCCCGCCACGGGAGCGCCTGTCGACGAACCCGTTCGTCCTGATTATTGCCGTGGTCATCGGCGTGCTCCTGTTCACCGGGCTCGCGTCGTTCCACGCCGTATTCCTCATCCCGTCCCCGTGCCCGGGCTGCTCACCGCCTGACGCGTCGATCGTCGAGTACCGGAATACGATCCGGATCCTCGGTTGGACGTCCGTCGTCGCGATGGACTTGGCCGTTTCTATGACCGTCACGTTGGCGCTGATTGTCGGCGGGTCCAAGGGAGACATCCCGGAGACGACGAGGCGAGCTCTGTTCGCCTTCGCGACCGTGTTCCTGACGGCCTGGCTGATCTTCTCGTGGCTCAGCTACTCGCTCCTGCGGGCGATCGTCCCGTTCGGGTAGCGCCGACGGCACCCGCGCCGGACATCGGTCAGCCGTCGAAGACCGGACGGGTCGCGCCGCCCGGTGCTCGCCCGCCTCTTGGCAATCGCCTCGACGGCGTCTCTCCGTCCGCGCTCTCACGCGGCTTCGACCCGCCAGGTCGCGTGCGACACGATCGGCTTCCGCCCGGTGCGGTCGAGGTCCCCGCCTCGGGATTCGGCGTCCAGTCAGGCCTCTCCCGTCGAATCCCCGGATCCCCTCGCTAGCACTCACGGAAGAGCGTCCGGAGGGACGGGAGGCACGCCGCCGTGTGCGGGCTCCAGGGTGCTCTCCCCGCGTGTCACGACGTACGCCCCTCCAAGGATCAGCGCGCCGCCGAGCAGCGTGAACACGCTCAGGGCGTCCGCCAGGAATGCGAATGACAGGACCGCCGCGACGACGACCTCAAAGAGGATGAGCAGCGCAGAGATCGTCGGCGAGATCGTCCGCATGCTCGACACATACATGACGAGCGGGAAGAACGTCGGCACGAGCCCGAGGTACGCGATCCCGATCCAGCCCGCGGGCGCGGTGGGGAGCGGGACGCCCAGGAGGAAGACCGGGATCGAGGCGTACAAGGCCGTCGTCGCGAGGATCCCGGCCGTCAGGCCCACGTAGTCCCCGCCCGCATCGACCATCTCCTTGACCCCGATCACATAGAACGACCACACGAGCCCGCCCAGGAACACGAGGGCGTCTCCCGCGAACCGGCCCCCTTCCAGGGAACGCGGATCGAACTCCGTCGCGAGGACGACGACGCCAAGCACGCCGATCGCGATCCCGAGCACCTTCGGGACCGTCATCCGCTCCCGGAACACGAGGGCCATGAGGACCGCGATGAACACGACGTTCACGTTCACGAGGAGGGCCGTCTTCGATGCCGTCGTGAGGCTGATCCCGACGTTCTGCAGGTCGAAGCCGATCGCGTTGAGGGCCCCGAGGACCCAGACGTACGGATTCCGGAACACGCGCAGATCGAGCCGGCGCAGGGCCCCGAGGAACAGGAATCCGGACAGGGCCCCGATCCCGATCCGCAGGGGCGTGAGGATGAGCGGGTCCACGACCCCGACCGTGAGCTTGCTCCCCGGGAACGACGTGCCCCACATCACGCTCGCGACGAGCACGAGCGCATAGTCGCGTCGGCGGGAGGAGCCCATCGAGGCCGCCATCCGGGGAGGGGAGATGAGGATTTCGACATCGGCTCAAGACCGGCGGCCTTGTTATCTCAGTACTGCGATAACTTCGTATCGTCTGGCCGCGATACAGGGCCCGCGGTGTGCGCATGAAAGTCGGCTGCGGCTTCGTCGAGAAGGATATCCACGGAAACCGCTACCTGTACTTCTGGTGCTTCCGGCCCCGCGGGACCGGCGCCCGGAAGATCGAGCGCTACATGGGCCCGGGACGCGATCCGGAGGCCCGCCGGAAGACCCTCGAAGCGATCGAGTCGTACACGGCGGAGGCGATCGGGCAGTTCGAGGCGCGCCTCGCGCGGTGGCGACGAGAGCTCGGACGGACGTGACCGCGGATCCTCGCGCCGGGCCACGTTTATCACGCATGACGACGTTCCGGGTCCCGTCGTGGCCGCGCCGTCCCTCCTGCTGGACTTCGCCGTGGTCCTCATCGCGGCGGAGGTCGGCGGCACGCTGTTCCGCCGGGCGCGGCTCCCCCGCGCGGTCGGGATGCTCGTCGCGGGGATCCTGCTCGGCCCCTTCACCCCGGGATACGTCGTGGACCTCGACGGGATCGCGGGGCTCGCCCTCCTCGGGGCCGTGTTCCTCATGTTCTCCACGGGCCTGTCGTACGACATCCGCGGGTTCCGGAAGCTGGGGGCGTGGCCGTTCGTCCTCGCCGGCCTGGGCGTGGGCGCGTCGTTCGCGCTCGGCCTCGCTCTCGGCCTCCTCGCGGGTTGGCCGACCCTGGGGGCCCTCTTCGTCGGGCTCCTGCTCACGTCCACCTCGACGACCCTCGCGGTGAAACTCCTCGCGGATTCGGGCCTCGGCGGGGTCGCGGGCGCGGACCTCATCACGGCGGCCATCATCGTGGACGACATCGCGGCCCTCGTCCTCATGACGGTCGTCGTGGGCATCGCGGCCCCCGTGCCCGTTCCCCCCTCGTTCCTGCTCGCGGGCCTCGCCGCGATCGTGGGCCTCGCGGTCCTCCTCATCCTGGTGAGTCGCCACGCCCTCCCGCGGATCCTCCTCGCGACGGACCGCATCTCCCCGAGCAGCGTCGTCGTGGTGGCCGTGTCCCTCGCCCTGTTCGTGAGCTTCGGGTTCGTCCTCCTGGGCATGCCGCCGTTCCTCGGTGCGTTCTTCGCGGGGAGCATCATCGCGTCGACGGAGTACGGGGCGCGCGTGGGCCGCCACATGGCCCCCGTGACCGCGATCTTCATGGGCGTCTTCTTCGCGAGCACGGGATTCCTGATCGACCCCGCGCGCCTGCCAGGAATCCTGGGCCTCGGGCTCGCGGCGGTCGGCCTCGCGGTGGTCGCGAAGGTCCTCCCCGGCTATGCGATCCTCTCCCGGACGGCGACGCCGCCGACGCAGCGGTGGGCCCTCGCGGCGATCCTGATCCCGCGGGCGGAGATCTCCCTGATCATCGCGCAGTACGGCGCGTCCCTGGGCCTCTCGGGAGACTTGCTCGCACTCGCGATGGCCGTCATGATCGGGACCGCGCTCCTTCCGTCTGCGTTCCTCCTGCGCGTGCGGACGCCGGCTCCGAAGACGGGCCCGTGACGAGACGCCCCAAACGTTTATGGCGGCCGGCCCGCTTCGCGCGCCGTCCCCATGTTCGAGCGGCCCCGCGGCACGAACGACTGGCGCCCCGACGACATGGTGAAGCGCCGCCAGGTCGAGTTCGCCTTCGTGCGGCTCGCGGAGTCGTTCGGCTTCCGGGAGGTCGGCACGCCGATCTTCGAGCCCCTCGAGCTCTTCACCGCGAAGTCGGGTCCCGGGATCGTGAACGAGCTGTACGCCTTCAAGGACAAGGGGGGTCGGGACCTCGCCCTGCGACCCGAGTTCACCGCGTCCATCCTGCGGTTCTACGTGAACGACCTCCGGAGCGAGCCGAAGCCCCTCAAACTGTACTCGACGGGCCCCGCGTTCCGGTACGAGGAGCCCCAGCGCGGCCGCCACCGTGAGTTCTACCAGCTCAACGCGGAGATCATCGGCGGGTCGCCGCTCCCGAGCGACGCGGAGGCCCTCGCCCTCGCGATCGGGACGATGCGCGGGATCGGCCTCGGACAGGTGAAGGCCCGGATCGGGCACATCGGGATCCTGCGCGCGTTCCTCCCGTTCGGGCCTGCGGACCAGGCCGTCGTGCTGCACGCCCTCGACAAGAGGAACATGCCCATGCTCGAGGCGGAGCTCGCGCGGCTCGGCCGGCCCGAGCTCGCGGACGCCCTCCGCCGCGTGCTCGCCCTGTCCGGCGACGCGTCCATCCTGGACCGGGCCCGGGACGTCCTCGGGGGCGCCGGGGCCGACGGCCTCGACTACCTGAGGCGCCTCGCGGAGGCCCTCCACCACTACGGGGTGTCGCCCTCCGAGTACGCGTTCGACATGGGCGTCGTCCGCGGCCTGGACTACTACACGGGGATGGTGTTCGAGATCGACTCCCCGAACCTCGGCGCGGAGAAGCAGGTGGGCGGGGGCGGCGCGTACACACTCGCGGAGGCGTTCGGCGGCGAACCGGTCCCGCAGACGGGCTTCGCCCTCGGCCTGGACCGGCTCGTCATGGCGGCCGAGGCGGAGAAAAGCCTGAGGCCCCCCGCCCCCCTCGACGCGTACGTGATCCCGATCGGCGAGGGAGTCCGGGGCCGGGCCATCGAGATCGTCGCGTCCCTCCGGGCCGCGGGCTTGCGCGCGGACATCGACCTCGTGGGCCGGGGTCCGTCCAAGAACCTCGACTACGCGAACGTGGTCCGCGCTCGGCACGCGGTCCTCGTGGGGGAGCGCGAGTTGAAGGGCGGCGCCGTCGCGGTCCGCGACATGGCGAGTGGCGCGCAGCGCGAGGTGTCCCTCCACACCCTCGCGAACGCGCTCCGGCCCGCGTGACCCGTCCGGGCTGCGTCGTTCGAAATGATTCTTAAGCAACGACTTCAATGGGTCGTCCGGAGGGGCGCATGGTCGACGCGACCGTCGCACTGCAGGCCCTGCCGCTGGGGACGGGGGCCATCTGGCTCGCCGTCGGCGCGTGGCTTCACGTGAAGTTCCGAGGGCGCTCCCCCCTCGAGCGCGCGCTCGTCGCGTACCCCCTCCTCACGGGGACCTGGGCCGTCCTCGACGGGGTCCTCCTCTGGGCCCCGAGCGCGGAGATTGCCATCGCCGTCTCGTCCGCGTCCGCAGGCGTCGCGTCGTTCGCGGCCCTTTCCCTGTTCCTCGCCTCCAAGTGGCTGTACCTGGGGCACGCCCGCTGGGACGCGGCGTTCCTCGCCCCGGCGATCGCGGCCGCGGGGATCGGCCTGCGCCTCACGTCCGCAGTCGTCCGGGTCCCCCTCGGGTTCCGACCCCGGTACGATCCGTTCCTGTTCGGCCTCTTCCTGGCCCCCGTCCTCGCGTTCGTCGCGGGCTCCATCCTGCTGTTCGCCCTCCAGTACCGCCGGGAGAGGGACATCCCCTGGGCCCTGCGTCGCTGGCTCCGGCGCGTCGTGGGCGGGCAGCTCCTCGTCCTCGCCGTCGCGGCCCCCGTGGCCGCGGTCTTCGGCCTCGCCGGCGGAGAGACGTTCCCGATCACGTCGACGGTCCTCCTGTTCCCGGGGGTCGTCATGCTCGTGAGCCTCGTCCCGATGACCCACGAGGACCTCGGGCGGCTCTTGCGCGAGGTGTCCGGGGTCCCGCGCCGGACGATCGCCGCGTACTTGTTCCACCGCCGAGGGGAGCCCCTCGTCGCCTTGTCGTCCTACCGCGAGTACCCTGTGGAACCCGAGCGGCTCGAGGGCGTGCTCGAGGCCGTCGGCGCGTTCCTCGACCGGAACATCCGCCGGGGCGCGGCCATCGAGGTCACGGGCCTCCGGTTCGACGAGGAGGGCGTCGTCGCGGTGCGCGGGCAGTACGTGATTGCCGCGGCCCTGTACGACGGACCCGCGTACGACGCGATCCGCGGCGATCTCGTCGACTTCGTGCGGGCGTTCGAGGCGCGCCACTGGGCGGACCTCGGGACGTGGGAGGGCGCGACGCGCCACGCGGAGGAGGCCTCGGAGGACCTGTCCCGGATCCTGCGCGGCCCGACGGATGTCTCGAGACCCGCGTAGGTGTCAGGGGCACATCCGTACGAAAGTCTTTTCCGCGTGGAACCTGCGTCGGGAAACGGAGAGCCCGCGTGTCGTACCACGAGACCCTGCGCGTGCTCCCCCTCATCTCGGCGGCCCTGTGGTCCCTCGTCGGGCTGTGGCCCCTCGTCCGGCGGGAGGCCCGCTCCCCGTTCGAGCGCGCGACGGTCGGGTTCGCCCTCCTCATGGCCGCGTGGGCG
>DATETY010000037.1:0-57542 GCA_035283365.1 Thermoplasmata archaeon
GCGCATCGTCGAGGAGGACCTGTGGATCCGGCGCATCAACATTAGGCAGGTGCGGCCCGTGCGCCGCGGGTTCGAGCCGACCCGGCTGCACGCGGAGTTCCGCCGGTTCAAGGAGACCGTCCGTGCGACGATCGACCACGCGATGCTGCGTCGCGTCGTGCCGGAAGGGACCGTGCTCCGCGGGGTGTACCTCGAGATGCGCGACGGGCACGTCACGTACGGGCGGCAGATCGGCACGTATCCGATTCTCGTGGGCCTGCCGTACGACGCGTCCCTCGGCCGCTTCGTCGACGTGAAGGTGACGGGCCACGGTCAACGCTCGATCACGGGGATCGAGTACCCGCTCGACGTGAACCGCGCCTCGTTGCGGGCCATCTCCGCGCTCCCCGGGATCGGCGCGAAGCGGGCCGCGCGGATCGTCCGGGCCCGGCCGTTCGCCTCCATGTCCGCGGTCGCGGCATCCCTGGACGACCCGGGGGTCGCCGAGGGGATCGTCCCGTACCTCGGGCTCGCGTCGTAGGGCCGAGTCCATGGCCACGGAGGCGCAATTCGTCGCGGTGTTCGCGGCCCTCGTCGCGATCGGCGCGGTCGTCCTCCTGTTCGTCCCCCTCGTCCGGAGGGCCTGGGACGGGGCCGCGGGGCCCGTCGGGTACGCGGCCCTCGGCGCGTCCATGCTCGCGGCGAGCGTGTTCGCCGTCGCCCTCGTGTCCCTCGCCGCCTCGGACCCCGCGTTCGCGACGCCCCTCGTCCTCGCGGTCGTGGCGCTCCGCGTGTCGTCCCCCTCCCTCCTGTACCTGCGCCTCCGGACGCGCCTCGAGGCCCGCGCCGCGTGGGACCTCGTCCGGGGCGCGACCGCGGTCGCGTTCCTCGTCCTCGCGGGGGGCCTCGTGGCCCGCGGGGCCGGGGTCCTCCCGGAGGCGGCCCACGTCCTCGTGGGACTGAGCGACCAGATCCTGATGGCCGCGGGCGCGGCCGTCCTGTTCCTCCGGGTCGCCTTGCGCGCGCGCCCGGACCGCGTGGAGGGCGGCATCGCCCTGTGGCTCGCGGGCCTCCTGTTCGGGACCGCGTTCCTCGTCGTGGCCCCGTACGCGTTCCCCGACTTCGCGTTCTGGTACATCGTCTCGGGGGTCGTGGGGTGGGCCCTCGGGGCCATGGTGGCCGTCTTCTTCGGATGACGGCGGACGGCCTCCGCGGCGGACCATGCGGCCCGGACCGCGAGGTAACCTCGAACGAGGTTAACAACCGCGAGGGAGAGCCTTTTCTGCGTCCCCGCCCTTCCGTGCCCGGTCCCATGGCGATCCCGCGCGAGCACAAGGCCCACGCCCCCGCGTCCGTGAAGTGCGGGATCGTCACGATCTCGGATTCCCGGACCGAGGCGACGGACGACTCGGGGCGCCTCCTCAAGGACCTCCTGCTGCGGGCCGGCCATGCGGTCCTGTTCTACGTGGTCGTGAGGGACGACCCGAGAGCCATCGCAGACGCGGTCGAGCAAGCCTCCTGGACGTGCGAGGCGATCCTCACGAACGGGGGCACAGGGGTCGCGAAGCGCGACGTGACGATCCCGACCCTCGGGCCCATGATGGAGCGCACCCTGCCGGGCTTCGGCGAACGGTTCCGGGCCCGGTCCTTCGAGGAGGTCGGCGGCGCCGCGATCCTGTCCGGCGCGATCGCGGGCGTGTACCACGGGCGGTTCGTCGCCTGCCTCCCGGGATCGCCGGACGCGTGCCGGCTCGGCCTCGAGATCCTTCTCCCCGAGCTGGGGCACATCGTGGGGCTGCTCGCCCGATGACGCCCCACCCGGCCCGAGGCCATCCGCGCGACCACGGGATGCGACCCATGGGGGAGCTCCTCGACTTCGAGACGGCGCGGCGCCTCGTCCTCGACGCGGCCTCGCCGATCCGCCGCACGGAGACGGTCCCCCTCCGCGCGGCGGCGGGTCGGGTCGCGGCCCGCGACGTCCGCGCCCGGATCGACGTGCCTCTCGCGGACCGGGCCGCGATGGACGGGTACGCGGTGCGCTCGGAGGACGCGCGGGGCGCGTCGCCCGACCGGCCCGCCCTCCTGCGCCGCGTCGGGAGCGTCCACGCGGGTCATCCCTCGGGTGCGGCCGTGGGCCGAGGCCGCTGCATCGAGATCGCGACGGGCGCGGTCCTCCCGCGCGGGGCCGACGCGATCATCATGGTCGAGCGCACGGGTCGGGACGGGGACGAGGTCCGAATCCTCGGGTCCGTCGGGCCCGGCGGGAACGTGTCGCGCCGCGGCGAGGACATCGCCCGCGGATCCCTCCTCGTCCGGCCGGGAGACGTGATCACGGCGGGGAAGCTCGGCGCCCTCGCGGCCGTCGGGACGGTCCGCGTGCGCGTCGTCGCGAAGCCGCGCGTGGCGATCCTCACGACGGGCGACGAGATCGTCCGTCCCGGCTCGAGGCTCCGGGCGGGTCAGGTGTACGACATCAACGGGCTCACGCTCGCGGCCCTCGTGCGGGACCAGGGAGGCGAGCCGCTGCCGGGCCCCCCCGTGCGGGACCGCCTCGACGCGCTGCGGACCGCCCTCCGCAAGGCCGCGGCGTCCGCGGACCTCGTCGTCGCGTCGGGCGGCTCGAGCGTCGGGTCGCGCGATCTCCTCGTGGACGCCCTGGACGAGGTCCGGTTCCACGGGATCGCGATCAAGCCGGGCCGGCCCACGGCCCTCGGTCGGATCGGGCGGACCGCCGTCCTCGGGATGCCCGGCTTCCCGACGTCATGCCTGAGCAACGGGTACGTCCTCCTGGGGCCCATGGTCCGGCGGATGGCCCGCCTCCCGCCCGCCGTGGACCGCGTCGTCGAGGCGCCCCTCGGGGAGATGATCGAGAGCCCGCGCGGGAAGGTCGAGGTCCACACGGTCCGCCTCGTGGACGGTCGCGTCGTGTCCGCGTTCAAGGAGAGCAGCGCGATCACGTCGATGGCCCACGCGGACGGCTACGTCGTGATCCCGGCGGACGTCACGGTCCTCGAGGCCGGCTCGACGGTCCGCGTGATCCTGTTCTAGCACGTCAGGCGGGTCGGTGCACGACGGCCCGATGGGCACGGAACGCCTCCTGGCCGAACTCCTTCCCGCACGCCGGGCACCGGACCCGGGGCCGGGACCGCAGGGGCTCCTGCTCTCGGAGGGCCGCGAGGAGGTCCGCCATCTCCCGCGCGATCGCCGCGGACTCGGCCTGGGACCCGTGGTAGCGCATCGGCTCCCGCATGAAGTCCACGTGGAGGTCGATCTCGGCCCCCTTCGGGACGGCCTCCAGCCCGTGCGTCTCGAGCCGCATGTGGAACCGGCGGCCGTTGTGCACGGCCTTGAACGCGACGAGGTCGAACGTCTCCCGCGCGACCTTGTATCCGATCGTGATGCACGCGGCCTCGATCGCGTGGAGGGTCATCCGCCTCGGAAGGGACGCCTTCATCCCGACACGCCCTCAGTCCGCGTACGCGACCCGCACGGGCGCGATCTCGTACCCGAGAGGGCACGCGAGCCCGGGGCCCGCGGACAGGACCTTGAGGCGCGTCCCGCGGGCCATCCCGACGGGATGGCACGTGCGGTAGTTCGGGCACGCCGCGTGGGCGCATGCGAGGGGTTCGTACGTGACGAGGGACCCGTCGATCGCGGCGCGGGCCGGCAGGCTGCACTCGGGCGGGGCCGGCTCGACCTCGACGACCCGGGCCCGCTCCTCGTTCAGGAGGCACGGATGGCTCACGTCGCGGACCCGGAGGATCCGATACCGGCGGCCGATCTCCTGGTTCAGGCACGCCGCCTTGACCTTGCACGGGCGGCACTCCGGGGCGGGCCCGCCGTACACGAACTCGTGGCCCGCGGCAGCCTGGCGCTCCCCCACGAGCGTGACCTGGACCACGTGGCTCCCCAGGGTCATGAACCCATGTCGCGCCTTAAGGTTCTCTCCGCGGGACCCGACGCGCCGCGCAGCGGCGTCCCCGCCCGGTCGGGGACGGCAGGTTCATGCCGCCGCGGTCCCATCGAGCCGACGGTCCGTAGGACCAGGAGGTTCCCGGGATGATGTCCGACGTACTTCTCCGCGTTGACCCGGGAGCCGCCTGAGATCCGCGTGGGCGGCCCTCGGCGTCCGTGCGCTCGCATGCGAACGCCCTCACGAACCGACCGCCACGAAACCGTGCCGAACGATCCCCTTCTGGACGCGAGCGTCCAGTGGCGCATCGACGCCGGGACGATCGAGCTCCGCGAGCCGACGTACCGCGAAGTCGTCGAGACGATCCTCTCCGCGGGGCTCGCGACGGAAGTCGCGGGCCTCATCAGCGCGGGCAAGGAAGCGTCCGTGTACCTGGGCCGCTACCAGGGCGCGCCCCTCGCGATCAAGGCGTACCGGCTCTACCGGACGTCCCACCGAGGCGGGCGCCCCATCAAACCGGACTCGATGGGATGGCGGGCCGCGCGGGAGTTCGAGCTCCTGCGCCAGGCGTGGAAGGCCGGCGTCCGCGTGCCCGCTCCGGCGCGGCGCGTGGAGAACATGTTCTCGATGCGGTACGTCGGCGACGCGGACGGTCCCGCGCCCCGCCTTCAGGACGTCCGGCTCGACGATCCGCGCGGGTTCCTCTCGGAGGTCCTCGGCCTCGTGGAGGCCCTCGCCCGCGCGGGCGTCGTCCACGGGGACCTGAGCGCCTACAACGTGCTCGTCCACGGGGGCGACCCGTGGCTCATCGACTTCTCCGAGGCGGTCCGCGTGGATCGGCTCGGGGTCGCGCCGTGGCGGCGGCTCGCGGCCGCGACGGACATGCTGACCCACGGGCTGGGAGCCCTCCAGGTGTACTTCCGGAAATACGACGTGACGATCGAGACGGAGCCGTTCGTGTCGCGCCTCGTCGATTCGATGGACCGGTTCGGCGTGGTCCGGGGCCGCGAGCTCAGACGACCTTCGTGATCTTCGCGAGGCGCTCCGCGGCCTCCGGGGTGAGTCCCTCGTCCCCGAGGATCGTGTAGCGGTCCTTGTTCACCTCGTGCGCGTGGCACAGGGCGTCCAGGACCTCCTCGTCCGTGACCCCGAGGGCCCGCGCGGTCGTCGGCGCGCCGATCGCGAGGAGCGCGTCGCGGACCTCGGGCCAGTGGCCCCCGTGGAGGTACATCATCATGATCGTCCCGACCCCGCACTGCTCCCCGTGCAACGCGGGCTTCTTCGCGACCCGGTCGAGCGCGTGGGAGAACTTGTGCTCGCTCCCGGACGCGGGCCTGGACGAGCCCGCGATGGACATCGCGACCCCGCTCGACACGAGGGCCTTGCAGACGAACCAGGCGCTCTCCTCGAGTCGGGGCTTGATGTTCGCGCCGTTCTCGATCACGAGCCGTGCCGCGAGCTCGCTCAGGGACGCCGCGTACGACGAATAGTACTCGTTCCGCAGGTTCCGCGCGAGGGCCCAGTCCTTCACGGCCGTGAGGTTCGAGATGATGTCCCCGCATCCCGCGGCCAGGAGGCGGAACGGGGACTCCGCGATGATCCCCGTGTCCATGATGACCGCGATCGGGGTGTGCGCGGCGAGGCTCACCTTCTCCCCGCCCTTCGTGATCGAGGCGCGGGACGACACGACCCCGTCGTGGCTCGCGGCCGTCGGCACGCTCACGAACGGGATGCCCGCGTTGAACGACGCGCACTTCGCGACGTCGATGGGCCGGCCGCCGCCCACCCCGAGGGCGAAGTCCGCCTGGGTCGTCCGGATCGTCTCCTCCGCGGCGCGGACCTCGTCCCACGTCGCGTCCGGGATGAGGACCACGGTGACCTTCGTCCGCTTCCCCTCGAGCTGCCTGACGACCGAGTTGCCCGCGATCTTCATCGTCGTCTCGTCCGCGACGATCAGGGCGCGCTTCCCGAGCTTCAACTCGCGGCACACGTCGCCGACCTGTTCCACGGCGTCGTGCCCGACGACGACCTTCCGCGGCAGCTCCATGCTCTTCGATTTGGAGAAGGACTCCACGTCCATCGTCGACACGCGGTCGCCCCGGAGTCGCTCCAAGCTCCTGTCCGTACTTAAAGCTGCGGACGTGGACGGACCCGTGGTCTCACGGATGACCTCGACCGCGGAACCTTTATGGAGGCCGCGCGAAATGGTCGCGCGGAATGGCCCCGTTCCTCCTCCCGGCCCTCGCGGCCCTCGCGGCCCCCGCGGGCGACCTCGCGGCCGGCGAGGCCGCGTTCCTCGAGGGGAACGCGCTGTGCGACGCCCGGCGGTACGCGGAGGCGCTGCCCCACTACGACCGCGCGATCGCCTTCGGGTACGAGGACCACGTGATCTGGAACAACAAAGGCGTCGCCCTGGACAGCCTGGGCCGGCACGAGGAGGCCGTCGACGCGTACGAGGAGGCGCTCCGCCGCCGCCCCATGTACGAGATCGCCTGGTACAACCTCGGGAACGCGTACGCGTACCTGGGCCGGCTCGACCGGGCCCTCGATGCGTACGACCGGGCCCTCGAGATCCGGCCCGGATATCCGGAGGCGCTCACGGACAAGGCCCTCGCCCTCGCGCGCCTCGGGCGCGGGAAGGCGGCCCTGTCCGCGTACGACGACCTGGGCCGCGCGGGATCCCAGGACCCGGACGTGTGGGTGCGGAAGGGGCGGCTCCTCGACGAGCTCGGCAAGGCCGAGGAGGCCGTCGAGGCGTTCAAGTCGGCCCTCGCCCTCCGGCCGGACGACGAGGAGGCGTGGGTCGCCTTCGCGGGGACCCTGTACGGCCTCGAGCGGTACGAGGAGGCCATCGAGGCGTACGACAAGGCCCTCGCCCTGAACCCGCGGAACGAGGAGGCGTGGAACAACAAGGGCTTCACGTTCTTCATGCTCGGGATCCACGAGGAGGCGCTCGCGTGCTACGAGCGCGCCCTCGCGATCAACCCGCGCTACAAGCAGGCGTGGTACAACAAGGGGTACACCCTCCACGGGATCAACCGCCTCGAGGCCGCCGTGACCGCGTACGAGAATGCGATCGAGCTCGACGAGGGGGACGAGGTCCTCTGGAACAACCTGGGGAACGCCCTGTACAACCTGGGTCGATACGAGGAGTCGATCCCGTTCTTCGAGCGCGCGATCGACGTGAACCCGAAGTACGAGATCGCGTGGAACAACATCGGGAACGCGCTGAACAAGATGGGCCGCCACGCGGAGTCCGTCCACTTCCACGACACGTCCCTCGAGATCAAGCCGGACTTCGACTACGCCCTGTACGCGAAGGGCCACGCGCTCGACAAGCTCGGGCGGCACGAGGAGGGGCTCGAGCTCATCACGCAGAGCCTCGAGCTGAATCCGAACTACGACCACGCGTGGATGGCGAAGGCGGAGGTCCTCCACAACCTGGGCCGCCTGGAGGAGGCGCGGGACTCGCTGAACAACGCGCTCATCCTGAACCCGGGGTACGACGAGGCGTGGATCGTCCGCGGGCGGATCCTCGAGGAGATCGGGAACCCCCTCGAGGCGGAGCGGTGCTACGAGGAAGCCCTCCGCTGCTTCGACGGCGGCCTGCAACTCGATCCGGAGAACGAGGAACTCCTCGTCCTCAAGGCGAAGCTCCTCGAGGAGCTCGAGCGGTCCGACGAGGCGATCGACGCGTACGCGGCCGCCGCGACGAATGCGACGGGGCCCGAGCCCCTCGTCCGTCTCGCGGCCCTCCTGGCCCACGCGGGTCGCCCCGCGGACGCCCTCACGCCGGCCGATCGGGCCCGCGAGATGGCCCCCGCGGACGGTCCCGCGTGGCTCGTCGCGGGTCGGGTCCGGCTCCTCCTGGGCCACGCGGCGGAGGCGCTCCCCTTCCTGGAGAAGGCGGCGGACCTGGGGGCGGGGCCCGAGGCGCGCCTCGAGCTGGGCCGGGCCCACGCGGCCCTGGGCCATCCGGAAGACGCGCTCCGCGCGCTCGACGCGATCGACAAGCCGGACCCGGAGGCGCACCTGCTCCGCGCCGGGGTCCTCGGTTCCGTGGGCCGGCTCGAGGAGGCCCTCGCGGCGTGCGACGCGGCCCTGCGGTCTCCCGAGGCCGCGCGGGACGTCGCGTACCATCGGAAGGCGAAACTCCTGCTGGACGGCGGCCGGACCCGGGACGCGATCCGGGCCCTCGACGCGGCGATCGGCCTGAACCCGGACGACGAGGAGTACTGGTGCGATGCGGCCGTCGCATGGAAAGCCCTCGGTCGCGAGGACCGCGCGGCCCGCATGGTCGAGCGGGCCCTCGACCTGAACCCCGCGTGCGACCGCGCGCGGGAGCTCCGGGGAGGACCCGGGGCCGCCTGATGGATTCTTTTCATCTATTTGTGTAGATAAAAATACGCCCCGCGAGAAGGGTTATCCGGCCGCGGCGCATCCATCCGGCGATGCCCCTCCGGGTGCGCCGGCGCACGCGGCTCCGGCGGAAGGACGCGGCGGCCCTGCTCGGCCGCCTCGCGGCCGACTTCGGCATCGACGTGCCGGCCGACGACGCCGCGATCGACGAGGCGGACGCGGGCGACCTGCGGCTCCTGCTCCTCGGCGCGGAGCCGTTCGCCTTCCTCGTCGGGGACGCGGTCGCGCCCACCGTGCGCGCTCTCCTCGCGAAGCCCGCGACCCGGCGCGGCGTGACGGTCGACATGGGAGCCGTCCCCCACGTGTACAACGGGGCGGACGTCATGGCGCCCGGGATTGTGGACGCGGACCCCGGGATCCGGCCCGGCGACATCGTGTGGGTCCGGGACGAGCGGTTCGGTCGACCGTTGGCCGTCGGGCGGGCCCTCCTCGACGGACCCACGATGGTCCGGGAGCGGAAGGGGAAGGCGATCGAGACCCTCCACCACGTGGGGGACGATCTGTGGGCCCTCCCGGAGGAGGCCCCCTGACGTGTCCGGCGTGCGCGCGGTCCTGTTCGACCTGGACGGGACCCTCCTGGACACGAAGGACGAGTGGGTCCGGGCGTTCAACGAGGCCCTCGCGTCGGTCGGTCGGCCCCCCCTGCCCGCGGACGCGGTCGCCGCGCGGATCGGCACGCCGTTCGAGACGATCCTCGCGTCGATCGGCGTGGGACCGGACGACGGGGCCCGCGTGACCGCGACGTTCGTCCGCCTGGAGCACGAGGCGATCCGACGCGGCGTTCGCGCGTTCCCCGGGATCCGCGAGATGCTCGACGGGCTCCGCGACCGGCCCCTCGCGACGGTCACGAACAAGGCGACGGACAGCGCGCGAGAGGCGCTCCGCGTCGCGGGGCTCGAGGACCGATTCCGCGCGATCGTGGGGGGCGACGCGACCCCGCGGAAGAAGCCCGCGCCGGACCCCATGCTGCGCGCCGCGGAGGTCCTCCAGGTCCCGCCGGACGCGTGCCTCGTGGTCGGGGACACGGAGAACGACGTGCGCGCGGGCCGGGCCGCCGGGGCGCGGACCGTCGGGGTCACGTGGGGCTACGGTTCCCGGCGCGCCCTCGAGGAGGCCCGAGCTCACTTCTTGATCGAGGCCCCCGCGGCCCTGCCGCCCCTCGTTCGGGCCCTCACGCCCAATACGGGGCCTTGAGGTACTTGTACACGGACATGACGGCCGTGACGGCCTCCCCGCACCCCGTGACGATCCGTTTGTCCTTCCCCGGGTACGAGACGATGTCCCCGCACGCGAAGATCCCCGCGACGGAGGTGGACATGTCCGCCTTCACCTTGATGAGCCGCTCCCCCTCGAGGGCGATCCCCCACCGCGGGAGCGGGGTCGCCGTCGGCTCGAACCCGATGTTCACGAGGACCGCGTCCACGTCGAACTCCGTCTTCTGGAGGGTCCGGTTGTCGTACACGATTGCGCGCCGCACCCGGTCGTCCCCGTCCAGGCTCGTGACCTCCGCGTTGTACACGACCTCGATGGGGGATTTGAGGACCGCCTCCACGTTCTTCTCCATGGCCCGGAACTCCCCTCGGCGATGGACGAGGATCACGTGCTTCGCGATCGCGACGATTTCGAGGGCGATCTCGAGGGCGCTGTCCCCCCCGCCGACGACGAGGACCCGTTTCCCGCGGAACTCGTGCCGGTCCCGGATCCGGTAGTCGACCCCGCGTCCCTCGAACTCCGTCTCGCCCGGGATCCCGAGCCGCTTCGGCTCGAACAGGCCCATCCCGAGGGCGAGGATCACGGCCCGGGTCTCGTACGCGCGCCCCGGGCGGGTCCGGACGTGGAACCCGTGGGGGACCCGCTCGATCTCCATGACCTCCTCGGGGACGATCTCCGCGCCGCTTTCCCGGGCGTGGAGGACGAACAGCTCGCCGAGCTCCCCGCCCTCCGTCGCGATGTAGCTCGGGTAGTCGTACACGGACTTCGTCGGGTAGAGCCAGGCGAGCTGGCCCCCGACCGCCTGGGCTTCCAGGATCAGGGTGGACAGGCCCCGGGTCCGCGCGTAGATCCCCGCCGTGAGGCCCGCGGGCCCTCCCCCCACGATGACCACATCGTAGGCCATGGCGGGAGCGACAAAGACGAGCCCCTCTTAAACGTTGTGAGCCGGCCCCCCGAAATGGCCATGCTTGTCACGAAAGGTCATGGCTATTATATGGTTATATCGATGAAAGTTGGCCCCGCGACGGGTCCGGCCGGATCGCCGCGATACCTTTAAATTCACGGTGCTGGATATGCGCCGGCACAGAAGGGATGTGGGATGGCCTTCATCAAAAAGGTTAGACGTCTCGCGGAAGGTGGCTCCGCGGCCGAGGCCGACACGTACATCGACCTGGGCGAGCTGAGCTTCGACGGCGAGGGCGGCGCGCTGGGAGAACCCGTGGAGCACCTCGTGAAGGTCGCGGAGATCTACCGCTACGAGGACATCAACGACCTAGCGACCCACGTGTACAACGGGAACCTCCTCCTGCTCGACTACACGAGCATCGCGAACGACGAGCTCGCCCTGAAGCGCATCACCGCGGAGCTGAAGAGCGCCGTGCGGGACTGCGGCGGCGACGTGGCCGTCGTGGGCAAGAACATGCTCATGGCGACCCCCGCGAGGATCAAGATCGACCGGGCCAAGATCAAGGGCGCCTTCTGACGTCCGTCAGCGGTTGCGCCAGCCCTTCGGGCCCGCGCCGTACGGGCGCGCGACGAACCGCCGCTCGCCGAACGAGAGGACGAAGTAGTCCCTCGAATGGTTCGTGTGGCGCATCTTCACGCACCGGATGAGGAGTTGGACCCGCCCCTGCCCCGCTCCGCTGAACCGGAGCTCGAGCACGCCGTCCGCGAGGAAGTCGACCTCCTCCTCGATGGGCGACGACGGCCCGTCCCGCTCCACGATGAGGATCGTCGTGAGCCCGAGGGACCTCAGGAAGTTGAGGAAGTGGAACAGCTCGCTCCGCGGGCGGCGGATCCCCGCGAGGGCCGCGAGCGCGTTGAGCGAGTCGATCACGACGACCCCGATCGGCTCCCGCTCCCGCCTTCGGACGAGGTAGTCCCGGAGGATCTGGGTCCAGTCCCGGACCTCCTCGGCCCCCGCGTGCTCGAGCCGGAGCCGCCCGATGTCCACGATGAAGTCCTCCGTGTCCCCGAGGCCGAGGCGACGCATCGTGTGCGCGATCGAGTCGCGGCCTTCCTCGAGGGTCACGTACAGGCCGCGCACCCCGGCGGCCCGGTTCCGCGTGAGCATGTACAGGGCGAGGGACGTCTTCATGGCGCCCGTGGGGCCGGACAGCAGGACCACGTGGCCGCGCGGGATCCCGCCCTCCAGGGTCACGTCGAGCCCCGCCACGTGGGTCGGCACCCGGCCGTTCGGCTCCTTGGGTCCCGCGGCGAGGGCCGTCATCTGCTCCTGGAGTCGGCGGACCTGGTCCCGGAGCTCGCGGACCTGCTCCTCGACGTCCTCCTCCGGCCGGCCCGCCGGGCCCGCGGCGGGCTCGACCCACTCCACACCGTGCGCCATCCCGTGACGGACAACCGCCTCGCACGCGATAACCTTTTGTGCCCGCCGTCGGCGGCTCCCGAAGGGCCGAGGAAAAACGAAAGTTGATAATCAATCGAGCGCGGCGTCACAGAAGCATTATATAGGCCGTTCCTCCAATAGGACGCGCCCCGAGGCGACCATGGCGATCAAGACGAAACCGGAGAGGGGCCCCGCGGGCACGCTCACCGTGGACGACCTTACCCGGGCCATCAAGAACTCGATCGACCGGACCGGGATGAAGGAGGAAGAGGCCCGCGCGATGGCCCAGCACGTGCTCAACTTCTTCGGATACTCGGAGCGGATCATCGACAACGTCCTCGAGCCCGAGGACCGGGACGCGTTCTACATGCTCGAGGACTCGGGGATCCTCACGACGGAGCGGGAGGAGACGACCCTGTACGACGGGCGCGAGTGGCGCATCCACTACTGGATGTTCCGGAAGGACCGGATCGCGGAGCTCGTCGAGGCCCAGAAGGCGAAGGAGGAGGCCGAGAAGGCCGTCTCCGTGTACGACGACGTGCCGGAGGACCTGTGGGCCTCCGCCCGGAAGGACAAGCCCGCGGACGTCCCGTAGGCGGCCCGCCTGCGGATCATCCGAACGCGATCTGGAGGGTCCCGCCGGAACGGCGCGCGAGGTCCACCGCGAGGCTGTGCGGGAGGTACATCTTCCCGTCCCGATAGGGGAACGCGCTCCCGAACCGCTCGGCCTCGCGGAGGGCGCGGGCCCCGAGTGGGTCGCTCACGAACGCGGTGTCCCCGAGGTCCCCACGGACGAACAGGGTGATCGGGAGGCGCAACGCGTCGCGCTCCTCAGGCCCGAGGACCCCCGCGAGACGGTCCAGGGCCTCCCGCTCGAACGAATGCTCCACGCCCTCTCGCGTCGCGCACGCGGGGCGGGGCTCCGCGAGGAGGACCGCGAGGCTCTTCTTCGCGGTCACGAGACCCGCGTTGAGCCGGCCCAGCTCGAAGCTCAGCCACCGATCCACGCCCCCCGGGGCGGCCATCGCGGTCCCGACGCGGTCGGGACGGAAGAATCCTTTCTTCCGGGCCGGGAGGGAAAGTATTTCCCGCGGGGTCGCGATGCGCGGGACCGGAGGGTTTCGACTGGCCGCATCCTCGATGTGCCCGAAGTGCGGATTCGTGAACCAATCCGGGGTCCAGTTCTGCACGAACTGCGGGTCCGCGTTGTCGATGGGAAGCCCCATGGGGCCCGCTCCGATGGGAGCGCCCGCCCCCGGCGCGTACTCGCCACCCGGCTTCGCGTACGGGCCGCCCCCGTGGGAGGCCGAGCGACGGAAGCAGATCGACCGCACGAAGACAGGGGTCCTGCTCCTCCTCATCGGGACCCTGATCCTCTGGATCCCCCTCATCGGGGCCATCGGCGGGCTCCTGCTCCTCATCGGGGCGATCCTCGTGATCCTGGGCCGGAAGGCGTTCGGGCCCGCGCACGCCCGGAACGTGATGATCTCCCTCGGGATCTTCATCGTGGGGATCATCGCGAGCGTCCTCCTGGGGCTCGTCTTCATCCTCACCCTGTCGACGGCCCTCGCTCAGCTCAGCGGGAGTGCGACCCCGGAGCAGATCGCGGCCGCGGTCCAGTCCGCCTTCAACACGTTCCTGCTCGGGGCCATCGTCGTGTCGGCCATCTCGGGCATCGCGTCCGTCCTGTTCACGTACGCGCTGCAGAACCCGACGGGCCGGATCCTCCTGTGGGCCGGGTACGGCGCGAACCTCGCCGTGAGCATCGCCGTGTTCGTCGTGATCGGGGCCGCCCTGAGCGCGGCTCTGGCCCTCGCGACGTCCGGCGGTTCGTTCGACGAGACTCCCATCCTCGCGGTGCAGGTCCAGATCACGACCCTGGGGCTCCTGTCCGCGATCCCGGCCGTGCTGTTCGCGGGAGCGAACTACATCGCATGGTCCCGGATCAGCCGAGGAGAGATCCCCGCGGGCTCCGGGGGACCGCCCGGAATGCCCGGCGCGATGCCTCCCATGCCGCCGACGGGCGGAGTCCCGCCGATCACCCCGCGGTAGGCCGGCGGACCGAGCTGCCTCGGGCGCGCGGCGGCGCGCCGGATCGCGTCACTTCTTCCGCGAGATCACGTGACTCACGAAGAACTTCTCGCCGTCGTGGTTCAGCGCGACCGCGTTGTGGTCGTGGTCCATCCACCGCATCTTCACGGTCCGGAGGCGGAGCTGGATCTCCGTGTCTCCGACTTCGACCTGGCGCAGGTGGAGGATCCCGTCCACCAGGAAGTCCTCGCCCCACTGGGCGAGCCGCGTGGCCCCGAACGGGGTCTCCGCGATCACGAACGTCGTGAGGCCGAGCTCCTTGAGGGCCCCGAGGAAGTGGAACATCTCGCGCCGCGGGGACTTCATGTCCGCGAGGGCGTACAGGGCCTCCAGGCTGTCGATCCCGAGGACCTCGTACCCGCTCGCGCTCACGGCCTCCTTGATGATCTCCATGAGGATCGTGATCCAGTCTTTCGACGTCTCGGACCGGTACAGCCCCTTGCGGAGCTGGCCCATGTCGAGCAGGTACACCTGGCTCTCGTGGAGCTCCCGCATGCCCATCCGCGAGGCCCCGGTCCGGAGGCTCGCGGCATCCTGCTCGAGGCTCACGTACAGGCCCTTCGTCCCGTGGCGCTTCGCGTTCTCGTGCATCATCCACAGGATGAGGGACGTCTTCATCGTCCCCGGCGTGCCCGCGACGAGGACCACGGAGCCTTTCGGGATGCCCCCGCCGAGGGCCTTGTCTAGCCCCTCCACGTAGGAGCGGAAGAGGGGCACCTCGCCTTCCATGCCCCACGACGACGGACCCCTCATTATAAAGGAATGGCGTCTTCGTTATCGTCGAGGATATTGAGGGCCCCGAGGACCCCGCGGGGTCCCCTGGGGAACCCTTTTGTAGCCCCATGCCGTTCGACCCGCCGAAGGGATGGGATGGCGAAGCGAGACGATGCAGCGCGCAAGCTGCTCCTGTGGGAGATCGAAGGCCACGGGGGCATGGTTATGGAGGCGATGCTACGCGATCCCACGATGAACCTGGCCGACGCGGTGGACCTGATCGAACGGGAGCACCCCGGCCTGCGCCGGGGGGACGGGGGCGACCTGGAGGTCCCGATGCCTGAGGCCCGCCGCCCCACGTCCGAGCTGGACGCGCTGGGCCAGGAGTTCCAGACGTTCCGGCACCTCCTCCAGCCCGCCGAGGCGAAGGCCATGGAGGCCGAGCTGCGGGACCTCGTGCGCACGCCCGACCGGAACGCGATCGCGGCGATGCGCCGCCGGCTGAGGACCCTGTCCCTCCAGGCCGCGTTCTGGTCCGAGCTCGCGTCCACGTCGAAGGAGTCGAACGCGCTGGCCCTCATGATCTCGAAGCGAGGGGGCGATGTCCTCGCGAAGAGCGGCGAGACGGCGTACCTGGAGGAAGCCGCGATCGCGGCCGAGATCCGCCGGGAGGCGGCCCGGCGGGCCAAGGGCACGTTCGTCCTGCACCTGCCCGTGGGCCGGCTCGTCCTCATGAACGGCGACGCGACGACGATCGCGGCCCTGTTCCGGCGGGCCCCGGGGAAGGACGTCGTGAGCGTCCTCTCGAAGACCGTCGAGGCGATCGAGGAGAACCGCGCGGCCGCCACGAAGACGTTCGGGGACGGGCGGCTCGCGACGAAGTACGCGGAGGCTCTCCTCAAGCTGCTCCGGAAGACGTCCCTCTGAGGTCGCCGACCGCGCACGTCACTCCGAGATCGCGCGCGTGATCTGGAAGCGCCCCTTGTCGCGGATCAGCGCGAAGTACCCGTGCTCGTGTCGCGCGCGGCGCATCTTCACGCACCGCAGGCGCAGCTGCACGTCCGTCTCCCCCTTCTCGAAGTGCCGCAGGTACAGGATCCCGTCCGCGAGGAACTCCTCGTCGTACCGGCCGATCTTCCCGCCTTCCCCGGACGGGACCTCGCTGATCAGGAACGTCGTCGCGTCGAGGCTCTTCAGGAACCCGAAGAAGTGGAACAGGTCCCGGCGCGGGTGATCGAGCCGGCTCAGGCTGTACAGGGCCTCCAGGCTGTCCACGGCCACGAGGTCGAACCCGTTCATCCGGACCCGCTGGTCGATGTACTTCTGGAGGATCTCGAGCCAGTTCTTCGACAGTTCCTCGTCCTTGTGCTCGAGCCGGATCTTCCCGATGTCCAAGATGTACAGCTCGAGGTCGTCGAGGTCCGCGAGGCCTAGGTCCGTCATCGCGGCGCGCAGGTCGTCCTGGCTCTCCTCGAGGCTGATGTACAGGGCCTTCGATCCCGCCTTCACGTTGTCGTGCAGGATCGAGAACGTGAGGGCCGTCTTCATCGTGCCCGGGGTGCCCGCGACGAGGACGACGGATCCCCGCGGGATCCCGCCGCCGAGGAGCTCGTCGAAGCCCTCGACGTACGTCTTCACGCGATCCATGGCCGGACCCTCGAACGAGCCGGCTCGCGCTATAATAGAATGCTGAGGAGAATATCAGGGTCGATAGCGAAACGGCGCGGGGCCATGGCGCCCCCGGGATCGGGCGCGCGTCTTTACCTCTATTCAGAGGTAAAATAGGGTCGGAGCGGACGACCCGGGCCCCATGGCCAGATCCCGTCACGCGCACCTATATGGTCCGGACGGCCTTCGCCGCGCGATGGCCCTCGAGGCGATCCCGCAGGCCCTGTGGTTCTTCCTCCCCGCGTACGCGGCGAACCCCATGGCCGTCGTGTTCGGAGGGGGCCTCCCGATGGACCTCGGCCGGACGTTGCGGGACGGGGAGCGGCTCTTCGGGGACGGGAAGACGTGGCGGGGCCTCGCGGGCGGGGTCGCGTCCGGGGCCGTCCTGGGTCTCCTCCTGTCGAGCCTCGCGGACCTCGCGGCCCCCGGATCCGGCTGGTCCTTCGGGCCCCCGGTCGAGGCCCTCGGGGTGTCCGCTCTGCTCGCCCTCGGGGCCCTCCTCGGGGATCTGTGGGGGGCCTACGTGAAGCGGCGGCTGCACCGGCCGCGCGGGGCGAAGACGGCCGGGCTCGACCAGTACGACTTCGTGCTCGGGGCCCTCGGGGTCGCGGCCCTCGTGCCCGCGTGGTCGGACGGGCGGTTCTTCTCCGGGGACGCGCTCCTCGGGCTCCTCGCCATCATTCTTATTACGCCGGCGTTGCATCGCGCGGTGAACATCCTCGGGTATCGGATGGGGAAGAAACGTGAGCCCTGGTGACCTGGACCGGTCGGCCTTCGTCCGGGACCTCAAGGCGTGCGGCGCAGTCCAGCTCGGGACCTTCACCCTCGCCTCGGGCAAGGCGTCCATGTACTACGTGGACATCAAGCGGGCCATCACGCGGCCCGGCCTGCTGCGGACGATCGGCGAGGCGATCGCCCCGTTCGCGCGGGATGCGGACCGGATCGCGGGCGTGGAGCTCGGCGCGGTCCCGATCGCGGCCGCGGTCTCCCTGGTCACGGACAAGCCCTACGTGATCGTGAGGAAGGCGTCCAAGGAGCACGGGACGAAACGCGAGTTCGAGGGCGAGCTCGCGAAGGGGGATCGCGTCCTGTTCGTCGAGGACGTCGTCACGACGGGGGGCACGCTGCGGGGCGCGATCGAACGGCTCCGGCACGCGGGCGCCGCGATCGATGACTGCGTGTGCGTCGTGGACCGCGAGGAAGGCGGGAAGATGATGCTCGCGGAGATCAGCGTGCGCCTCCACGCGTTGGTCCGGGCAAAGGATCTCCTCGAGGCGGCGTGAGCGCGTCGGCACTTTCGGCCATCTCCCCCCCGCATCCCTTGATATGCGTACCCGTTCGTGTGCCGCGAGGGGACCATGGAGCCCATCGCCGTCCCGTGCGAGGCGCGCCCCGGGGCGCCGCAGGCCCTCACGGTGAGCCAGCTGGCCCGCGTGATCCGGGACACGGTCCGGGCCAACCCGCTCCTGGGCCGGGTCCTCGTCCGCGGGGAGGTGAGCAACCTCCAGCGGGCGCCGTCGGGACACACGTTCTTCAGCCTGAAGGACGCGACGGCCCAGGTGTCGTGCGTCCTGTTCCGTGAGGACCTCGAGGCGTTGGGGTTCGACCTGGAGGACGGGATGGACGTCGTCGCGTCGGGCGAGGTGGACGTGTTCCCGAGGAAAGGGACCGTGCAGCTCCTGGTCCGGGCCGCGACCCCGGCGGGCGTCGGGGCGTTCTGGGCCGCGTACCAGCGGACCCGGAAGAAGCTGGCAGCAGAAGGCCTGTTCGACGCAGACCGGAAGCGGCCCCTCCCCGCGTTCCCGTGCCGGATCGGCGTCGTGACGTCCGAGATCGGCGCGGTCGTGCACGACATCGTGACGATCCTGCGCCGCCGGTTCCCCCTCGCCCACGTGATCGTTGCGCCGGCCCTCGTCCAGGGCCCGGAGGCCGCGGCCTCCCTGCGCCGGGCCCTGGCATGCGTCGCGGACCGGGTGGATGTCGTGATCCTCGCCCGCGGGGGCGGCTCCCTCGAGGACCTGTGGTGCTTCAACGACGAAGGGCTCGCGCGAGCCGTCGCCGCGAGCCGCGTGCCCGTCGTGAGCGCGGTCGGCCATGAGACGGACGTCACGATCGTGGACTTCACCGCGGACGTCCGTGCGCCGACCCCGAGCGCGGCCGCGGAGCTCGTGTCGCCGGATGCGGTCGAGCTGCTCGCCCGCGTGAACGGGGCGGGGCGGACCCTCCTCGAGGAGGTCCGCGACGTCCTCGAGCGGGCCCGGGCCCGCGCGGCCGCCTCCGGGGAGCGCCTGTCCCCGAGGGGCTTGCGTCGGGGCGTCGAGGCGAATCGCACGCTCCTGGAGAAGGCTCGGACCGCGTTGACCGCCGTCGCGCCGCGCGAGGTGTACCGGCATCGGGACCGCCTCGAGGCGGTCGGCCGCCGGCTCGACGTGCTGAGCCCCCTCGCGACCCTCCAGCGCGGGTACGCGATCGCGGAGCGGGAGGACGGGCACGTCGTCGCGCGGGTCGCGGAGGTCGGGTCCGGCGACGCCCTGGCGGTCCGGTTCGTGGACGGCCGGATTCACGTTCGCGTCGATGAGAGAGAGGAGGCACCATGACCGAAGGGCCCACATTCGAGGAGTCCCTCGCGGCCCTCGAGGAACGCGTCGAGGCACTGTCCCGCGGCGATCTGCCGCTCGACCGCGCCCTCGCGGTCTTCGAGGACGGGCTCGCCCTGTACCGCCGATGCCACGCCATGCTGGCGGAGGCGGAGCAGCGCGTGACGAAGCTCGTGGCCGCCGCGGAGGGTCTCACGGAGGAGCCGTTCCCCGTCGAGTGACGTTGCGCACCTCGCCCGACGCGGCGCGACGGCCTCGCGCTCCCGCGCGAACCTCGTCTCAGGTCTCCTCCGGGATCTCGCCGGGCATCTCCTCGGGTGGCTCGACCCGCCAGGGCTTCCGGTAGCCGACGCCTCCGCGGGCGCGGCTGTGTCCCGCGGACTTGTAGTCCTCCTGAACCGCGAGGGCCCGCTCGGGTACGTTCGCGGGGTCCACGTCGCTCAGGTCCCTGCACATCGCGACGAGCTTCTCCTCCGTGTACCCGAACGGCGCGAGGAGGGTCTGGCCGGAGCGGCACAGGAGGCGGATGTACTCCGCCGCGTCCGGCTCCTCATTTCCCTGGAGGAACTCCGCGACGCGGACCTTCCGCCACGACTCCCGGGCGCGGGCATCGAGGAGGACGTACCGCACGCTCTCCCCGGGCTCGACCGTGTACCCTCGGTCCGCGAGCTGCTTGAGGGCCGCGGCGGTCGACGTGAGGACGACGTACTCGGGAAGAGCGCGGGACACGTTCTTCGTGAGGATGAACTGGTGGACCGGGATCGCGCGGTCCAGGACGCATTTCGCGGTCCAGCGGAGGATGTCCACCGCGCGCGGGATCCGTTTGTGGAACTCCGCCGCGGTCGACGCCATGCTGAGCTCCCCGAGCATCGCCTCCTGGCAGATGTTGATGAACTCCGGGGTGTCGTGCTTGCGGAGCTCAATCCCGCGGAGCTTGAACTCGTCATGGTCGAAGAGGCCATAGTAGCGGTTCAGCGCGCCCACGCCGGTCGTCTTGCACGGGAGGAAGGCGATCCACTTGTAGCGGCCCTCGAGCTCGATCGGCAGGCCGAGGAATCCCGCGATGTGTTCTTGGACCTTCTCGATCGGATCCGCGTTGGGCTTGGGCCGCAGCCAGACGGAATCGACGATGCCATGGACGACCTCGTAGCCATGGGACTCCGAGATCTCCATCGTGCGAACGAGGATGTCCCGCGCGTATGCGTTGATGGCCTCGTGGCACTCGATGCGACCGAAGCGGGCATTCTTATATCCCTGGTAACCGAAACTGTTCGATACAAGGAGGTTGCCCTGCGTGATGAACCCGTTGAGTTCCTCTTCCATTTCGAAGCAGTAGACGAATTCGGTCTGCGGAGCGACGTCATCGATCGCGCGCACGCGGAGGAAGGTAAGTTCAGATTGGGCGAGTCTTTCCAACCTTTGAATGACCATTCGGTCAGGCTCGGAAATCTGCTGGTGCTTCTTTTCGATACGGCGGATTCGCTGCAAAACGTCCTCTGCGGATGCTAAATGGTTCGGGCCTCTCGGCAAACTGTGAGTCACATTGTATTTCGTGCAAAGTGCTAACAGACCGCTTTCGAGGACAGGCACCTTGCCAGCCCTTTTCAGGTCCCTTGTAACGTATCGGTTCGCTCTCTCCCGATGGCCAACTTTCGTCCAGATTTTTTCCGGGAGTTCTCTCAGTCGAAAAGCAACACTGTACAAAGTTAAATAGTTCGGTCGCTGGCACCTTACGACGTACTTCAAGCCTAAGCTCGCAAGCAACAGACCGATCGAGTCAGCGAAGCCCCGGTCTGCAGAATGAATCAATGCCCAGTCACGAGATGGGGTTATGCTACCGTCACTCGCGAGCAGTCCCTCAACAAAACCTAACCGGGCATCCGTGCCACCGTTCAGAACAATCGGAGGAACGACAAGTTTTCCTGATTCTGCGGACCCTCCCATGCCAAAGACCGTTTCCAGTATCCTCCGAAGTGCTCCACTGTTGAACTGGAGAACCCACATCCGCGCGTGCCTCTCTTTCCGCACACTCCCGAGCTGTCTAAACTTCGAATCGACACAGTCCATTAACTTGCCTAGAATCTCCGATTCCGTCATTCCAACTGCGAAACGAACCATGTTCGCTCTACCGTTGCCATCGCCGGCATAGAATCCTAAAAAGAATCCCAACTCTCTGTCTACGTCGATTCTGCAAGGGAGGAAATTGATTTTGCCGCCGTTGAGTCGGGTTCGTCCGATTTCTAGGCCGTCGGTTACTTCGGTGGGAAGGTCCAGCAAGGGGAGAAACGCGAGCGGCAGCATCCCTCGCTCCCGCCACAGCCTGATCGTTCGATACGTAAAGCCCCGAGTTCGTCCCGCCTTCAGAATCGAAACATAGCGATGCGAGATGGCTCCCCGTAACGCCTCTCCGCGAACTCTCCAAGTGAAGAGTTCATCTCCAGCCAGTTTCCGACTCAGCTCGGTCGCCAAGTTTACGCGATCGACCCGCTTCGGACTCTGCAGGAGATTGGTACTGGCTGGAAGGTAGTCCCCAACTTTCAGTTGATCAGCTCTTTTAATGTCCAATCCGCCTTCCCTGCCGAGAACGAAGAAACGATGATTTGGTGTAGCGAATATTTCGCGTCCCTTTTGGAGTCCAATTCGAACCATTGTCGACGGGCTTCGAACTTTCAGAACCTTTGATACGTTCTTCTCCATCAGGCGGAGATTCGAATCAAAGCCAAACAACCGCAAGCCTGTCGGAGCATCTGTAACACCGCTGTTCGTCAGCAGCGGGTCGACGATTTCAGAGATCGGTTTCAGGAACAACTGACCATCTATCTTGCAGGGGATTACCGTGCGTCCATCGAGGCAGGTAACCAGCGTCCACTTGAGAATCGTGTCTCGGCCCTCGTAGACTTCTCGGAGCGGCCCCGGCTCTTTCTTCATCTTCTTGTAGTATCGCCGCCGCTCGATGAGCGGTTTCAGCACCCGGCCGACGATTCCGACGCGTCGCGTGCAGAGATGGTACCGCAACTCCGGGACCCTGATGCCGTCGAGCGTGCAACAGGAGCAGTCCAAGGTATCCGCGGAAATGTTGTACTTCACCATGATGCTCGGATAGAGGGAGGAAAAATCGAGTTCGTAGATGCCCTCGTGCAGACCCACTTCCGGTTCGAACGTGAATCCGCCGCGGTCACCGAGCAACAGATTCTTTGCATCCTTGAAATCCTCCGGACGGTTTTTCTTCCAGACGACGAGGCAGTCATCGTGGTATGCCTGATTCACCTGCATCGCGGAGAACGCGGTTCCGGGCGTGAGCCGTGCTTGCTCCTGTGGCGTCAAGGTCGAGAGGCGAGACAGCTCCGCGAGGCCCGCGAAGTCGCTCTCCCGCATCGCGAAGTGCCCGCGGTCCAGGTGGAGCCGGCCGCGCAAGATGTACTGGCCTGGCTTGTAGACGATCTTCCCGTACGTGAAGTACGATTTCCCCTTCCGCTCCGCAAACTTGTCCGGGTCCCGGCCGAACTGCATCGTCACGCCGAGCTCCGCGGCCTTCCGCGCCAGGTAGGGCATGACGAACGCGTCCCCGCCGTCCGTCATCAGGATGTCCGGATCCTTCGACCGCACGATGTCCTCGATCCCGCGGAGGATCGACTCCTCGGATCCGTCGACCTCCACGTCGTCGATGCGCGCGCCGAGGAGCTTGTCCTGGAACCGCGGGATACCCGCGGGGTTGTCGACGTGCAGGTCGAGGAGGGCCCGCCGCAACGGCGGGAGCGGGTAGTCGAGCGCGAAGTGCTCCTCCTCGGCGCGCCACGTGCCGTTCGCGTAGCGCACGAGCCCCATCGGGAAGATGTCGTGCTCGACCGCGTACCGCTGACTGAACCTCAGGTCCACGTTGAACAGCCTATGGTCCACGTAGCCGCCGTTCGAGTCGAGGATGTGCGCGATCTTCCGCAGGTCCCCGTAGTGCCTGGGCACGATCTCGAGGACGGGCGAGGGCTCGTCGTCCTCGAGGGCGATCCGCCGGGAGACCTCCCGGACCTCGCGCACCCCGTCGAGGATCTCGATGCGCCGCCGCAAGGCGGGTAGCTCGCTCGGCCTCGCGTGGAGGAAGAACGTCGGCACGAACCGCGGGTCCTCGATCCGGTGGGCCCCGCGCTCGTTCCAGAGCCAGAGGACCATCGAGTCCCGGTCGTAGTCTCCGTACGCGTCGATGATCCACCCGTGCGTGGACGGACTCCCCCGAGGGACGAACGATGTTGCCCCCGTGCTTCTGACTGTCCGGGGGAGGGGTCGGTGAAAGTGCCCAAGAGGGCCGTCTCAATACGTCTCCACGCGCAGGCCGGGGATGCCGCGGAAATCCTTGTCGCGCGTCACGATCGTGTCGTATCTCGAAGCGAGGGTGATTCCTGCGACCAAAAGGTCGAGGGCCCCCATGCCCCGGCCGGCGGCCCGGAGTTTGGAATGCAGTTCGGCCGCCTTATGGGCTCCCGCACGATCGAGGACCAAGACATCAAGGCGGCCTAACGTCTGTTGCAACTGAGCAAACTTGACCCGGTCGACGCGGCCATCGACGAACGTGCCCGCGGCGAGTTCGAAGGCGTTTACCTCTGTCGTCGCGGGGCGTTCTCCCGCGTTCTCGATTGTCTCAACGACCTCTCGGGCCTCGGGTCGCCGACGCATGAAATCGACGAGGAGGGTCGTGTCGAGGACCTTCATCGGCTCCCCTTTCCCCTCGTCCTGCTCCACCCTTCCAGGTGCTTCAGTTCTTCGGAGATCGGCCGGTCGACGCCGTAGATCGCCTCCTCCATGCGTCGGAATTCCTCGTCCGGGATGTCGCCCCACACGCCGAAGAGGTCCATGAGGCTCCCCTTGCTCCGGTGCCACCGCCGGATCACGTCGCTGAAGCTCTCCCCCTCCCTCTTCTCCTTCGTGAGCATCTCGTAGACATCGTCGGCCACCGCGATGTTCTTCGCCATTTCATCCTGCGTATTCATATGCATATGTATATCCTTTGCGTCCTGGATCTCCTTCTCCGTCTCTAAGAGGACGGACAGGATCGCGAGAACGGTCGGGTCCATGTCCGCGCAGAAGCTCGCGGCGCTCGCGTGCTGCCTCGCCTTGTTCAGGAGGCGGTCGAACGCGTCCCGGTCCTTCTCCCGCAAGGCCCGGCGGTAGTCCATCCAGTCGTTCAGGATCGACTCGAGGTGCATCCGGTACGTCGGGACCGTGCGGCCCATCTCGGAGACCATGCGAGTGGGACGATAAGGCGAAGACCGGGGGAGGGGCCCGCGAAAGTGTCGTTTCGCGGTTAACCTTGAACAAGGTTAACAAGCTCGCTCGCGCGGTCCGACCGTCCCGGGTCGCTACGCCGCCCCCGCGACGTACGCGTCGATCGCCCGCCCGAGGGTTCCGAGGGACACCGCGCCGTTCCCGAGGACCGCGTCGTGGAACGCGCGGATATCGAACGCCGACCCGAGCCGTCGCTCCGCGTCCGCCCGGAGCCGGCGAATCTCGAGCTGCCCGACCTTGTACGCGAGGGCCTGACCGGGCCACGCGATGTACCGGTCCACCTCGTTCACGATGTTGTTCTCCGCGAGGGCCGTGTTCGCGAGCATGAAGTCGATCGCCTCCGCCCGAGTCCAGCCTTTCGCGTGCATCCCCGTGTCCACGACGAGCCGGCACGCGCGCCACGCGTCGTACGACAGGACGCCGATCCGGTCCAAGTCGGACGTGTACAGGCCCATCTCGTCCGAGAGCCGCTCCGTGTACAGCCCCCAGCCCTCGATGAACGCGGTGATCCCGAGGTGCCGGCGGAAGTCGGGCAAGCCCTCGAGCTCCTGTCCGATCGCGAGCTGGAGGTGGTGCCCCGGGATCGACTCGTGGTACGCGAGGACCTCCGCCTCGTACCGGGGCCGCGTCTCCGGCGCCGACGTGTTGATGTAGTACCGGCCGGGCCGGGACCCGTCCCCGGCGGGCTGCCGATAGTACGCGATCGTGGAGTGCTTCTCCTCGTGAGCCTCGATCCGGACGACCTGGCACTCGGCCCGCGGCAGGCGTCCGAAGAACCGCGGGATCGCGGCCTTCGCCCGCGCGAGCGCCTCCCGGGCCTTCGCCTCGACCTCGTCCCGGGTGCGGAAGTACAGGGTCGGGTCCGTCCGGAGGCGGCGCAAGGTGTCCGCGCGGTCCGCGGTCCCCAGGACCTTCGCGCCGAGGGCTTCCATCTCCCCGTTGATCCGAGCGACCTCCCGGAGCCCCGTCGCGTGGAGTTCGTCCGGGGTCAGCTCGAGGGCCGTGTACGTCCGGATCAGGCGAGCGTACGCGGCCGCGCCGTCCGGCACGTGGAGGATCCCGGGCCTCTCGTCGGGCCGGGCCTTCGGGAGGATCTCGTCCCGGAGCGCGCCTTGGAGGCGGAGGAACCCGGGCCGGACGCGGTCCCGCACGGCGGCCGTGAGGTCCTCCCGGAATTCGGCCCGCTCGGACTCCGTCCAGTCCGGATGGTGCATGGCGAGCGGCTTGAGGAGCGCGAGCGCATCGAGGGGCGTCGCCTCGAGGTCCGCGAGCTGCTCGAGGACCTTCTCGACGCCCGCGCGGGGCGCCACCCGTCCCGTCGCGAGGCCGCGACGCAGGTTCGCCACGTGATCGTCGAGGTGTGGCGCCATGGCACGCCATCGGCGGACCATCGCGCGGGCCTCCTCGACGGTCCGCACGGCCTGGTACGACTCCACGTTCAGGAGGGCGACGGTCGGGCCGTGCAGGGGGTCCACGGTCCAGTCCTCAAGGCCCGCTCGCGCGTAATCGAGATCCGTGGAGATCGCGACCGCGATCTCGGACCGGGTGATCCGGTCGTCGCCCCGGAGGCCCGTGGCGGGCACCTCCCGGAGCCGCGCTTCGAGGCCCTCGAGCCGCGCGACGCTCGCGGCGCGGCCCTCCGGGCTGATGTCCCCGAGCCGGTCGTCGTGCCGCCTCACCCCGATCGCGGTCGCGAACAGGGGGTTCTCTCGCAGGTGGCCCTCCCAGTACTCGGCCGCGAGGTCGCGGAGGCGCGGGGCGGCCGCCGGTCCCGAGCGTCCCGTCCGACGGGTCGCGCGCCTAGGCGCGCGACCACCTCCGCATCTTCCGGAGGGACCCTTTCCGCTCGTCGAGGGTGCCCGTGAACAGCTCGAGGGTCGCGCGCCCGTCGAAGCCCGCGGACGCGATGGCCCGCGCGTCGCGCTCCAGGTCGATCGTCCCGAGCCCGAACGGCAGGTGCTCGTCCCCCTCCTTCCCATGCCCGCCGTGGTTGTCGTGCGCGTGCACGAGGGCGAGCCGGTCCCCGAGCGCATCCAGGTACTGCCGGCCGCCGTCCTCCCGCCCGTCGAGATGGGCGTGCCCCAGGTCCAGGCACAGGGCCAGGTCCGGGACCGCGTCGAGCACCCGGCGGATCTCCGCGGGGGTCTCGTCCACGTTCTCCACCGTGATCGCGACGCCCCGGTCCGTCGCGGCCCTCACGAGGTCCGCGAGCCACGCGACCTTCGCCTCCACGCCGACCCGCGGGGCGGACCGCACCTCGAGGAGGTGCACGTTGAACGTCCGCGTCCCGAGAGGCGCGAGCGCGCCCATGAACCCGACGAACCGCGCGAGGTCCCGGTGGTCGAACCGAGCGGGCGGCAGATGGGCCGTCTCGAGGGGGAGCGCCGCGGCGAGCCCCTTCGCCTCCTCCGCGAGCCCGGCCGGCTCGAGGGCCACGTGGGTCAGGTCGAGCTCCGCATAGTCGAAGCCGAGCTCCCGCAGGTCTGCGATCTGCTTCGGGAACGGTTCCTTGCTGTACGTCGAGCCCCCGATCCGCACGGGCGCGCCGATGGGCGGACCCGAGATAAGCCTTGCCGCGTCGCCTTCATCTCGGGCCGCGTGATGGCCCGTCGTGGTCCTCGACCTCGCGGTCGCGGTCGCGGCCGGCGTGGGGATCGGCCTGTCCCTCGCCGCGCCGCCGGGCCCCGTGAACGCGGTCATCGCGTCCCGTGCCGTGTCCCGATCGTGGCGGGCGGGGTTCCTCGTGGGATGCGGCGCCCTCACCGCGGACGCGGGGTTCCTCGCCCTGTCCGTGGCGGCCCGGGCCGCCCTCGCGGCGTTCGCCGCGTCCTGGTTCCCCGTCATCGCGGCGGCCGGCGCGGCCGTCCTCGCGGGGTTCGCGTGGAGCGCGTTCCGCCTCTGGAGGGAGCCCGTCGCGGTCCCGGATCCCGGGCCTCGCGCGCACGCGACCTCGTACGCGACGGGCCTCGTGACGAACGCGACGAGCCCGTATCCCCTCCTGTGGTGGCTCACGGCCGGGGTCGTCCTCGTCGCGCAGCTCGGGCCGGCCGTCCTCGTGGGATTCTTCGGCGGGATCCTCCTCTGGATCAGCGCGTTCCCCTGGGCCCTCCGGGCCGCCCAGGCCCGCTTCGCGCGGACGTACCGCGTCGTCCTCGGCGCCTCGATCGTCTGCCTCGCGGGGTTCGCGGCCTGGCTCGCGTGGTCCGCGGCCGCAGCCCTCGGGTGAGCCCGAAGGTTCATCCCGGCGCGAGATCGTCCAGGGTCCGGATGGCCGTGACCCTCGCTTCGACGGTGCCCCTCCCGGGCGGGGTCTCCATGCCCGTCCTCGGGCTCGGGACCGCGGGGGCCTCCGGTCGGGCGTGCGTCGCGGCCGTCACGGAGGCCCTCCGGATCGGGGTCCGGCTCATCGACACGGCGAGCCTGTACGGGAACGAGCGCGAGGTGGGCCTCGCCGTGCGGGAGAGCGGGGTGCCGCGGGACGACGTGTTCGTCACGACGAAGGTCGCGTCGAAGGACCAGGGCGTCCGGGCCACGGTCGACGCGTGCGAGGCGAGCCTGCGCCGCCTCGGCCTCTCGGTCGTGGACCTGTACCTGATCCACTGGCCCTCCCGTCGAAGACGGCTCGACGCGTGGAAGGCGATGGAGAGGCTCCTCGGCCTCGGGAAGGTCCGGTCCATCGGGGTGAGCAACTACATGGTGCGCCATCTCGACGAGATCCGCGAGGCGGGCGGGGCGACCCCCGCCGTGAACCAGATCGAGCTGAGCCCGTTCCTGCGCCAGTCGGACGTCGTGGATGCGTGCGTGGCCCGGGGGATCGCCGTGGAGGCGTACAGCCCGCTCACGCGCGGACGCCGACTCGACGACCCGACGGTCCGGCGGATCGCGGCGGCCTGCGGGCGGTCCCCCGCCCAGGTCCTCCTCCGCTGGAGCCTCCGGCACGGCTTCATCCCGATCCCGAAGTCCGAGCGTCCCGAGCGGATCCGGGAGAACGCGGCCGTGTTCGACTTCGACCTCTCGCCGGACGGCATGGGCGCCCTCGACGGGCTCGACGCGGACGCGCACTTCGACTGGGACCCGACGGACGTGCCGTAGGTCGTCCGCGGCTAGGAAACGGTCATCGCCCGGGACGGCCATGCGGCCTCCGGTGGTCCTTTGGTCCAGAAGGTGATCGATGTGGTCGGGGTGTCGGCGAACAGCTTCGCGGCCGCCGCGAAGGACGCGGTCCGCACGGCGGGCAAGACGGTCCGCGGGATGAGGTGGGCCCGTGCGTCCGAGTTCGAGATGGAGCTCGACGGCTCGAAGGTGAAAGCCTACCGCGCGACGGTCCGGATCTACTTCGACGTGGAGTAGCCCGGCCCACTCCGCAAGGCGTCGGCCGGACGTTCATGCACGCCCTGGCGGTGGCCCGGTGGGGGCCATGAGCCCGAACCCGCGCGGCCCGCGGACGCTCGCGACGAGGGAGCTGTCTCCCGCGACGTGGGCCGACTTCGAGGTGTTCTTCGCGGCGCACGGCGGGGTGTGGGGCGGCTGCTGGTGCCCGTTCAGCCAGGTCCGCGGGAGCTTCTCGAGCGGACCGGAGGACCGCGCGAGGAAGCGCGCCCTCGTGCAGGCGGGGCGGTCCCACGGGATCCTCGTGTGCGCGGACGGCGAGCCCGTCGGCTGGTGCCAGTTCGGGCCGAAGGACGAGCTGCCCCGGCTGGACGGCCGATTCTACCGCAAGCTCGGCCTCCGGGACCCGGGCGTCCCCGTGTGGCGGGTCACCTGTTTCTTCGTCGACCGGAGGTTCCGGGGCCTCGGGGTCTCTCGCACGGCCCTCCGCGCGGCCCTCGCCGCGATTCGCGCGCGGGGAGGCGGGATCGTCGAGGCGTTCCCCTTCGTCGGCGCGAAGGCCTGGTACCCCGGCCCGCCCTCCTTGTTCGAGCGGGAAGGTTTCCGGGTCCACGCGCGCCTCGGGGAGTTCCAGCTCCTCGTGCGCAGGACGCTCCGGCCGCCCGACGTCCGCGGCTCACCACGAGAACCGGAGGTAGCCGGCCGCGCGGATCTCCTTCGGGGCGTCCGCGAGCCCGAGGGCCATGATCCTCGGCTCGTGGGAGGCGAAGTCGTCCAGGGTCGCCTGGTCCGGGGCCGCGGGCCGGTACCACTCCGACGTCCCGTCGTCGAGGCGCGTGACGAGCACGCCCCGCGGGCCCTGCGCGAACCGGATCGCTCGATCCGCCGTTTCGTAGAGCTGGCGGCGGATCCCCTTGCGCCGGTACAGCTTCGCGAGGCCCGCGTTCGTGACGAGGCCGACGACGCCGTGACGGCGCACGACGTCCTGGACCGCGCCCATGGAACGCCGGAACAGGGCGAGGGCCTCGTCCCGCTCCACGTCCTCGTCGAGGTACATCTCGGGGAGGCACGACAGGACGACGAGCCCCGCGCCCGTCTCCTCGATTTTTCTATCTAGCATATCCAATATTAATGTGGCCATCTGGTGGCATGTGAACGCCCGCGCGACGTGGACCCGGGGGAGGACCTCGGCCCGCGTCAACCCGACCCGCCTTCCGAGGGCGACCATCCCGTGCGGGTCCACGGAGTTCCCGCCGTCCACGTACACGACGTGGCCCCCGTCCATCACCGCGCGCACGCACAGGAGGGTCGTGAGATGGAACACGAAGTCGGAGCCGCTGTCGATCAGGGTGACGCGTCCGGATTCAAGGGGCCCGAGGATCCGGTCGAGCGTGGGGATCGACGTCGTGAGGGCCTTCCGGGGCTCGACGCGGACCTCCGGCGGCGCCGTCCGGGACTCCGCGATGAGCGCGATGGATCTCCCTCGCCATCCATGTTCGGGACGCTATAAAGGAGGTCGCGGAGGGGGGAGATGGGCGAAAGTACCGCCCGCCTCACGGGCCCAGGTCGCCGGCCATCTCCCGCAGGTGGAAGTCGAGGTCCCGCGCCGCGTAGCCGCGCCACCACGGGGCCGACAGGGGCACGAGGATCCGGCCGACGTGGCGCGGGAGGATCGTCCCGGTCAGGAGGATGCGCGTGCCTTCCGGGACGGGCTCGAAGCGGTACGCGTAGTCCGCGTCCGCGAGCGGATAGCGGGCCCGCACGCGGTATCCGTGGGGCGGGTCGAGGACCACATGCGCGTCCACGGTGACCCGCGCAGGGCGCGTCGCGACGTCGCGGAGCCACACGTCACGCCCCTCCCGCGGCAGGACGAGGCGCGTGCTCGTGGCCGGCGCGTCGGGCCCGCGGTGGTCGTCCTCCCGGAAGTCCGTCCACCAGGCGTACACGGCCTCGCGCGGGAAGGGCACGGTCCGCTCGACGCGCAACGTCCAGGCCATGGGGCACCCGGATGGCCGGCGCGCCTCAAGGGCTCCGCGGTCCCGCCGCACGCGTCATCGGGGGCGTCACGGAGGGGGCGGCGGCGCGGCGGCCGCCTTCGCCTCGCGCCGGCGGCGCAACTTGGACGTCTGGACGATCGCCCCGAGGACGAACGCGCCGATCCCCGCGAGGGCCGCGACCGCGACGCCCGCGTTCAGGATGTACAGCCCGGCGCCGAGGAGGAGTCCTCCGACGGCCGCCGTGATGATCCCGATCAGGTCGTCGATGAAGTAGTACGCGAGGGCGAACACGACGAGGAGGACGAGGAGGGCCACGATGAGGCGGGCGTCGAGCTGGCCCGCGACGAACACGGCGGACCCTCCGAGGGCCGTGTACACGAGGGCCGCCGCGAGGATCCCGACGAGGAACGCGAGGGCCACCTTCACGAGCTTCGTGAACAGGATGCTCCCGATGATCGCCCCGACGGCCGCGAGGAGCAGGCCCGCGAGGTATCCGCCCGCGAGGGCGGCCCCGAACAGGTAGCCGACCGCGCTCCCGATCAGGGCCCCGATGAGGGACATCAGGCTCGACCAGATCCCGTGGCCCCAGAACGCGAGGGCGAGCCCCGTGACGACGAGGATGACCCCGATGATCAGGGTCGCCTCGGGCCCGAACGCGGTCTCGTGGAACGTCATGGACTCCGTGCGATTCGGCTCGGGGTATAAGAAAGCACCGCGGGCGTTCTCATCCCGCGCATGCGGGCGTGCCTACCCGCGCCCGAACACGTCGTCCGCGCGCGTCTCGATCCCCTCCATCGTCTTCTCGTCGACCGCGTCCGAGGCGAGGAGGTGCTTCCGGACCTGGAACTCGTCGTACTCGAGCACGTCGATGACCGTCGGAATGCGGATCGCGTCCCCGATCACGGCGACCGCCCGGAGGGGCAGCTTCGCGACGATGTTCACCCACATCCCCTTGTCCGGCACCCCGGCCAGGGCGGACTCCACATCGGACGGCTCCTTGAGGGACATCACGAGGCGGTTCGCGAGCTGGCTCCGGACCTCCTCGTCGATCCGCGCAGGCCGCTGGTCGATCAGCGCGAGGATCAGGTTGAACTTCCGCGTCTCCCGCGCGAGGCGACTGAAGATCGAGTACTCCGCGATCCGCGGATCGAGGAACTTGTGGGCCTCCTCGAGGAACAGGACGAGACGCGGGTATTCCGCGCTCCGCTCCGTGTACAGGTCGAACAGGCGGCGCGCGAGGACGTTCGCGATGAACAGGTACACCATGGGATCCGTCCCGTAGTCCCCGAAGTCGAGGACGATCGACTTGCCCGCCTTGATGAGAGCGAGCATCTGGCTGAACGCGTCCTTCCCGCCTTCCTTGATGAACGGCAGGCGCTCGAACCGGCCCATCCGCCGCTGGAGAGCTTGGAGGACCATGAGGTGGATCGAGCCGCCCTCCACCTCGTGCTCTGTGGCCTGCTTGTCGCGGATCGCGGAGATCAGGTCGACCTCCCGCGGCTTGCGGCGGTAGATCTGGTAGATGTGGTCGATCATGGGCGGCGTGAGGTCCTGGAAGGCGATCACGAGATCCTCCGGCGTGATCTGCCCCGCGTCGAGGACGAACGGCTTCGCCTCCGTGTTCTTCGGGTCCAGGGAGAAGATCTCGACCTTGCCGGGGAAGAAGTACTTGAGGCCCTCCGTCTCGTCCGTCTGGCTGTACACGCCGTACTCCCCGTGCATGTCGAAGATGAGCACGTTCCCCGCCTCCTTCGCGAGGATCGCCGCGCACACGAGCTTGTTCAGGATCGACTTCCCCGTCCCCGTGCGGCCGAAGATCGCGAACGGCTTCTCGACGAGCTTGTCGAAGTCGAGGTGGACGTAGAACGGCTCGACCCCCGTGATCGTGCCGAGGGGGGCCGACTTCGCGGTGGGCTCGTAGATCCGCTCCACGTCGTCCCGGGTCGCGTGCCGGACCTCGGAGAAGTACGGCGGGATCGTCTGCGGTTCGCCGAGCTTCCGCGTCTCCCGGTCGATCAGCTGGATCATCCGGAGCTTCGCCTTCGAGTAGAAGATCGGGCCGCCATATCCCTCGTGCGTCTCGGGTCGGGGCACGACGACGTCCGCGATGGACGAGCCCGCAAGCTGGTCCGCGATGTCGCTCTCCTCGTTCACGACGTCCTCGACGAGGCAGTAGAAGTCGTATCGTGCGCCCTCCACGATGACGGGATACGCGATCCGCAGCTCCTCGGGATTGTTCAGCTGGAGCTTCGCCGTGAGCCCGTCCAGGACGCTCGCCGCGACGATCTCCCCGATCTTCATCGCAGGTCCCTCGCGACCCGGTCGAGGTATTCGTGGAACGCGCTCCGCCGGCGGCCCTCGACCTCCGTGAGCCCGTCCAGGACCGTCCTCACGTCGAGCCCCATCCGGAGGGCCGCCTTGAGCACGGTCTCCTGGTACATGGGCTTGAGCTGGCGCACGGTCACGGCCATCCGGTGGGCCTCGATGAGGGGCCACGGGTACCCGACGGACACGAGGCTCTTCGCGTACGCGGCGAGTTGCCCGAACGCGAAGTCGGGCCGGTCGCGGAACGTGCCCACGTCCACCCGGAACCACTTCCTCGCCCCCGGATGGAGCTTCGCGTAATAGATGTCGCCGTACAGGAGGCCTTCCTTGACCGCCTCGGAAGCCTTCGGGGCGCGCGCGTACGCCATGGAAGCCCGCGGGAGGCGCGATTCGCAGCGGGCCATGAGATCCTCGTCCGTGAGCACGTGCCCGAACGAGTGGAGCTGGCTGTCCTTCGATATCCCGACGAGCAGGTGGCCGCGCTTCTCGCACACCTTGACCAGGCGTTCCATGACCGTGAACTGCTTCGGGAACTCGGACAAGGTGCCGTCCACCGCGACGATGGCGTCCTCCATGTCGTCCGCGAAGTTGATCGCGGTCTGTCCCTCGATGAGGCGGCGGTACTCGTTCACCATGTCCCTCGGTTGGGTCTCCCGCGCCCCTTTCGTGAACTCGAACAGGGACCGGTGGAGGTCGTCCTGCTGCGCGACGAACTCCTCGAACGTCGAGACGCCGACCATGCGCTGGACGAGCCGCCAGTCCTTCCGATGGAACGCGCGACCGTCGAAGGCGTACCGCAGCAGGCCGACCGAGATGAGGGCGAGCCACCACGAGGACAGGTTCAGGAGGAACGAGTACGACCCGTCGACGGCGATCATGTCCCGCGCCGGGTCCGCGCGCCGGAACTCCCGAAACTCCGGGACGTCTTCGGGCGGGAGGGGCACGTCCCGATGATGACGTACGAGGAGGTCGAGCTCCTTCCTCAGGTCGTCCGCGAAACTCATGCGAGGACTTCCACCCGGGACTCCTGCTCCGGGGTCATCGTGACGCGGATCCGGCCGGGGAACTTGTCCGCGACCTCCGCGAGGTGGGTGATCAGGATGACCTTGTCGAAGAACTCCCCCATCCGGAACAGCTTCTGGACGAACAGCTCCCTCGAGACCTCCGTGTCGAGGGATCCGAGGTCCCCCTCGTCGATGAACAGGGTCTTCATCCGGCCGTACGCGCGCCCGGCCTGCGGCAACGACGCGAGCTCCTTCGCGATCGCGAACCGCAAGGCCGCGTTGATCTGGGTCTTTTCCCCGCCGCTGAACTCCCCCACGTCGTGCCACTCCCGGTCCACGCCGCGCACCCGGATCCGGATCCCGTGGCCGCGGCCCTCCTCGTACGTCTCGAGCTTGATCCCGCTGAACCGGCCGTCCGTGAGCTCCGCGAGGTTCTTGGATGCCTCGATCTCGAGCTCGGGGAGCAGCTGATCCACCGCGTACATGACGACCCCCTTCTTGTGGAACACCCGCGCGACGAGGAGGTCGGACAGCTCGGCCCGCACCTTGAGCTCGTCCCGCTCCCGCTCCGCTTCCTCGAGCCGCGCCGCGTCCGCCTCGAGGGCCGCGACCTGGGCCGCGAGGGCGGACGCCTGCCCCTCCAGGGTGTGGAGGACCTTCCGCTCCGCGTCGAGGGACGCCCGCACGGCCTCGATCCCCTTACGGCCCTCCTGGTACGCGGCCTCCGAAGGGCCGAGCCGCGCGACGTCCGCCTCGAACCGGTTCCGGTCCGCCTCGAGGGCCGCGCGTTCCTTCGAGAGCTCCCCGAGGAGGGCCGCGACGTCCCCGATCGCGCGCGCCTTCGCGCTCAGCTCGTCGAGGGCCTTGCGCTTCGCCGCCTTGTCCATCACGATCCGGCCGAGGTCCCCGACCCGCGTCCGGTCCGCGTCCGCGAACGGAACCGCGTCGAGCTGGCGGAGCGCCTCGACCTTCGCCTCGTCGAGCGGTTTCAGGGTCGCGTGGCTCTCCTCGACCTCCCGGCGCAGGTCCTCCTTGAGGCCCTCGAGCTGCCGCTGGAACTCCGTGAGCACGAACGAGTCCTGGTCGATCGACGCGACCTTCGCGTGCACGCGGTCGAGGGCCTTCTCCGCGCGGACCCGCTCCTCCTCGAGGGCTCCCACGAGGTCCGCCCGATCCGCGAGCCACTCGAGCTCCCGCCCGATCCGCGCGACGCGCTCCTCGAGCCGCCCCTCGTCCCGGAGGAGCTCGAACGCGGCCTCCCGGTCCACGTCCGTCTTGAGGGAGGCGACCTTCGCGTACAGGGCATCGATCTTGTCTTTGATCTGGTCCCGGCGCCGCTCGTGGTCCCGCTTCGCCTGCTCGAACATCCGCTTCGCGGCGTCCGCGGCCTGCTCGCGTTGCTGTCGCAGCGCGTGACGTTCCTTGAGCCCTTCGAGTTCCGTCCGGAGCTCCTCGAGGTCCCTCACGGCGTCCTCCAGCACCTTGCGTTCGCCCTCCAGGCCCGCCACGACGTCCCGTTGCTCGAGGAGGGCCGCTTCCCGCGCACGGGTCGCGGCGAGCCGTGCCGTCCGGTCCTCCAGGGCGGACCGCGCGCGGACCCAGTCGTCGTGCTGCGCCTCGAGCCCCTTCAGGGAGGCCTCCGTCTCCCGGACCGTGTCCTCGAGGGCCGTGACCCGCGCCTGGCGCGTCCCGGTCTCGGCCCTCGCGGCCTCGAGGACCCCTCGCATCTCGGGGATCTTCGCGAGCTTCTCGACCTGGGCCGCGATCGCGGCCTCGCGCGCGATGAGCTCCTTCTCGAGGCCCGCCTGCTGCGCCTTCGCGATCTCGAGGGCCCGCTCGAACACCTCGAGGCGGAACAGCTTCTGGAAGACCGCGAGCCGGTCCGCCCCGCGGGCGGACCCGAGCTCCTTCATCTCCTCCTGCCGCACGAACGTCGAGTTTCGGAACGCGACGTAGTCCAGGCCGACCACGTCGCGGATCGTGGCCTCCTTCTCGTGGATCGTCCCCGCGACCGCCTCCCCGTCCCGCGAGACCTCCAGGTACGACTCCTTCTTCGTCGTGAAGCCGCGCTTCACGTCCCACCGCGCGTCCGCCTGGCGGAACGCGACGCGCACGTACCCGCCCGGCCGGCACACGTCCGAGATCTTCACGCTCTGGATGTCCGTCCGCGCGGTCGCGCCGTACAGGGCGAACGTGATCGCGTCCAGGATGGACGACTTGCCCGCGCCCGTCCGGCCCGTGATGACCGTGAACTTCTCCGGGAAGCGCAGGGCCGGGTCCGTCCGCTCGACGTACCGCATGAACCCGCGCATCTCGATCTCCTCGAGGACGAACCCCTCGGCGGGGTGGGACGGTTCGATCGCCTCCACGGCCGTGGGCTCGAGGGCGTCGTCCGCCTTCACGAGAGAGCCTCCCGGAGGATCCGCTGGCCTTCGGCCCGGATTGCCTCCCGCCTCGGATGGTCCACGAACTCCTTGTCCACGTACTCCGTGAGGAGGCGCGTCGGGTCCATCGTGAACTCGTCCGTCACGATCCGCGCGCGCTCCGTCGAGACGAACTTGAGCTCGTAGTGGAACGCCTCCCGGAGGCGCTCCCCAATCCGCCGCTCGTCGATCTGCCGTCGGAGGTCGTCGGGCAGGCGCACGTCGATCCGGACGAGGCTTCCCGCGACGTCGGGCGGGATCGCGTCCAGGATCTTCGCCGTGACGTCGTCCCCGAGGGTCGCGGCCACGTCCACCTTGACCATGGGCCGCGTCGGGAGCGGCTCGAACGTCCACGTCCCGTCCGGGCGGACCGCGACGAACCCCTTCGGGTCCATCCGCTCGCCCCAGTCCACGCGCTCGGGAGCGCCCGTGTACACGATCCGGTCGAACAGGACCTGGTGCATGTGGATGTGGCCGAACACGACGAGGTCGATCGCGTCGGGCAGCATGTCCCGCGTGAACGTGAAATCGTGGGGCACGATCTCGGGGACCGTCGTGGACGCGTACCGCGCCCCCTGGAACTCGAAGTGGCCGAACAGGATCCGCAGGTCGAGGTCCTTCATCTCCTCGGCGCGGTGTCCGATCCAGCCTTTCCACGCGCGTCGCGCGGCCTCGAACGCCTCCTCCCGCGGGACGTCCTGGTCGAGCTTCGCCCGGATCTGCTCGACGACCTGCTCGGGGTGCATGTACGGGAGGAGGACGAACCCGACCCTCCGGCCCCCGATCTTGCGGACGACCGCCTTCGGCTCGCGGAACACGCTCACGTGGGCGTAGCCGCGGAAGTCGTCCAGGCTCGTCGACCGTGCCTCCCGCCTCGGCTGATCGTGGTTCCCCGCGAGGATCCACACGTCGATCCCCGCGGCCCCGAGGGGTTCGATCACGTCCTTGCGGACGAGCTCCCGGAAGATCGGGGCCACGTGCGTGCGGTCGAACAGGTCCCCGAGGATGCAGAACAGCGCGGCCTCGTGGTCGATCGCCCATCGGGCCGCCTGGGCGAAGTTCCGGTGAAGGTCCATCGCCCGGTCCGAGATCCCCGTCTCCGGGTCGATCCGGAAATCGAAGTTGAGGCCCGCGTGGACGTCCCCCACGCAGACGATTTCGTGCATCCTCGCGGTCGAAAGGGGGGCGCGCTACATAAAGGCTCTATGAGGTGATATGAAAGAACATCCGACCGACGATGGCAGGGGCGGCCCGGCTCGGGACATCCCTCCCGGCCGGCCCTGCGACGGGCTAGCGGACGAAGACGTCCAGGAAGAGCTTCTTCCCCGCGAGATACCCTCCGGCGACGACCGCGACCGCGACGGGCGCGACGACGTGGACGTCCACCCACATCTGCGTGATCCTGAAGATGACACCGAGGCTCCTCGCGGCCGCGTGGTGGGGCGACAGGACGCTCAGGCTCCTCGCGAGGCCCTCGACGAGGGCGTAATCATCCGGGCCCGGTAAACGGCCCTGTGTATGGACGCTGAGGGCGACGATCTGGAGTCCGAGTGCCGTGAGGACCGTCTCCGTGAGGAGGATCGCAAGGAGGAGGAACAGGGCCCCCAGGGCCGTCGGCGATACGACCATCCGGCCCGCGACGTGGGCAAGGCCCTGGGACAGGAAGACGCCGACGGAGAGGGCGAGAAAGCTCGCGAGGAGGGCCGTGGCGTGGATCCTCAGGAAGTCCCCCGCGGGGAACACCCGGAGGAAGAAGTAGCCCCCGAAGAAACCGAGGAACAGGATCGTCGACAGGATCGCGGTCAAGACGAGGCTCGAGAGGAGCTTCGCGAACGTGATGTCGTTCATGTCGACCGGATATAGGATGATCGAACGGATCGTCCCGCGGTGGATCTCGCCGCGGTGGAACCCCGCGAACGTGAGTCCGAGGAGCAGGGAGCTCACGGCCGCGTAGATTGCGTAGTACGGGCGCAGAGACCCGTCGTACCAGGTCCAGGGGAACCGGGACGCATAGTAGGCGGCGCTCAGCGCCGCGGGGAGCATGAGGAGGAAGCCGGCCGCCGCGACGATCCCGGTCGTAGCCCAAATCCACGGTTGGATCCGGAGGTCTTTCTCGACAATCGTGGCGATGAGCCGGAGCCGCTCGACGGGGTCCGTCATCGCGGTCCCCAAGCCAATGCGGCCGCGGTCTGGGTGAGTCTCGAGTAGACGTCCTCCATCGTGCCCACGCCCTTCAGCTCGAGGAGGTCCACGTTTGCCTCGACGAGCGTCCTCGCGATCCGGGAAACATCGTTCCGGGAAAGGAGTCCGATTCGGACGAGCCGCGGACCGGCGCGCTCCAGGCTCTGGTGGGGCACCGCTCGGAGGACGGCGAGGGCGCGCTCGGCGTCGCCCACCTCAAGTTCGTAGGCGGGTGCGAGCAGGCTCTCCTTGAGTTCACGCGCGGTCCCGAGCGCGACAATCCTCCCCAGGTGGATGAACGCGAAACGGTCCACGATCGCCTCACTCTCGAGCAGGTTGTGGCTCGTGAAGAGGATCGACCCGCCGCGGCCCACCCAGTCGCGGAGGACGGACCGCAGCCCGATCCGCATCGCCACGTCCACATTCGAGAAGGGTTCGTCGAGGAGGAGCAGCCGCGCGGGACTCAGGAGGACCCGGGCGAGCTCCGTGCGTTGCCTCTCGCCCATCGAGAGCCTCCCGATCCGGCTCTCCGCGTGGTGGCTGATCCCGAGGAGGGCCAGCGTCCAGTGGACCCTCGCGGACGCATGGTCCCTCCCCGAGCCCGCCATCTTGGCGAAGAAGATGAGGTAATCCCGCACCGTCATGTTCTCGTACGGGAAGGGAACGTCAATCAGGATCCCAAGGTGGCGGCGGACCTCGTTCGGGAAGGCCCGCACGTCGATCCCGCACACCGTCGCGCCGCCCGCGTCGGGGCGCGTGAGGCCGGAGAGGACCCGCAGGCAGGTCGTCTTCCCGGCTCCGTTCGGGCCGAACAGGCCGAAAACCTCCCCCTCGCGGATCTCGATGGAGACGTGATCGAGGGCGCTCGCCCGCGGATAAGACTTGACGAGGTCCGACGCGGTCGCAAGCATCCGGGGCGACGAAACGCATCGGAATGGATAATTCTTCGGGTTTCGTTAGAGTGAGTCCGGTCCGGAGAGCCGCGTGCTCGAGTTCCTTCCCTTCGGCCGCGCTCTCGCCGTCGAGTGACGTCCCGAACCCGGGACCATCGAGGAGGACCAAGAGAGGTTGAAGTCCGTCCGGCGAATATGGCCGCCGTGCTCACGCTCGTCCTCGCGGACGCGGAGCTCGAGCTCGTCCCGTCCGAGATCGCGGGCCACCCGGCCGTCCATTCGTCCGCGAAGAAGCGCGGCCGCTCGCCCACGTCGCTCTTGCTCGACAGCAGCCTCCACCATCCCGCGCTGAGGGACATGCCTGAACCACGACGAGGTCCTCCGGACGATCGTCCACACGCGCCATGACGACGTGATCCGGTTCGCGCCCGAGACCCGCATCCCGCGCAACTATGCGCGGTTCGTCGGCCTGATCGAGGACCTGTTCGCGAAGGGCGCGGTCCCTCCGGAACGTCCCCTGATCCGCCTCGAGCGGGGCGTGTCCGTCCGGGCGCTTCGCGCGTCCGTGGAGGGACCCGCGTGGGCGTTCGCGGAGGGCGGCGAACGGATCGATCTCCCGCGTGAGGTCGGCCGTCTCGAAGTGGATCTCCTCGCGGTGATCGGCGGCTTCCCACACGGCGACTTCCGGAGCCCCGTGCGGGACGTGTGCGACCGCGTCGTCTCGATCCACCCCGCGCCCCTGACGGCGTGGACGGTCGCGGGGGAACTCCTCGCCGCGTACCGCCACCGCGCGAGCTCGCGGGCCCCCTAGGGGAGCCGCGGGCCGCGCCTCTCCGGGAAGGGGGCCTCGGGCCGGACGGCGTTCCGTTCGCGGAACCGGGCGGCCCGGAGCGCCTCGAGCTCCTCGGGCCGGCGGGCCGTCGCGACGTACTCCGCGAGGAGGCGGCCGACCTCCGGGGAGAGCTTGAACCCGTGGCCACTGAAGCCCACCGCGACGAACAGGCCGTCGGGCCCCACGCGGTCCACGATCGGGTACGAGTCCGGCGTGACGTCGTACACGCCGCCCCATCCTCCGCGGGGTTGCGCGCGGGCCATCGCGGGGAACCGCCTCGCGAGCCGTCGCCACAGGTCGCGCACGATCGCGGTGGGCACGGAGTCGTCCGCGAGCGCGTGGCGCTTCAGCCCCATCCGCGGGTCCGTGGGCATGGACCCCACGAGGACGTCTTTCTCCTCTTCCGGGCGCGAGTACGTGCCGTGGTAGAAGTCGAAGTGGATCCGCGGGGCGGCCCCGAACCCCGGAGGTCTGCGCAGGAGGATGACGTTTCCTCGGACGAACCGGACCGGGACGGCGACCCGGAGGGGCCTCAGGAGGTCCGGCGTCCAGTTCCCGGCCGCGACGATCACCCGCTCCGTCTCGATCGTGCGACCGCCGCGGACGCGGACGCCGGTCACCCGCCCTTTCCGGACCGCGATCCCGCGGACCGCGGCTCCCTCCAGGACCGCCGCGCCGCTGATCCGCGCCCCGGACGCGAACCCGCCTGCGGTCGCGATCGGATCCGCGTAACCCGCGTTCGGATCGTGGACGACGGCCTCGTAGTCCGCGGCGTCGAGGTTCGGTTCCAGCGCGACGGCCTCGTTCGGGGTCAGCCTCTCCGCCCGCACGCCTTCCGACGCGAGGAGCCCGAGCAGACGATCGAACGCGGCCAGGTCGCCGGCCCGCGCTCCGGACAGGAAGCCCGTCGTGCGGAAGTCGCACGACGCCCCCGTCTCCTCCCCGAAGCGGTGGAAGAACAGGAGGCTCTTCCGCGCGAGGCGCACCCCGACCCGGGACTCGTAGACCTGTCGGATGATCGCGCCGCTGTGCCCCGTCGCCCCGCCGCCCACGTGGTCTTGCTCGAGGAGGACGACCCGCACCCCGCGGCGGGCGAGGTGGAACGCGGTGCTCGCGCCGTAGACGCCGCCGCCCACGACGACAGCGTCCGCGCGGGCCGGCATGTCCGGCGTGGCCATGGGCGGTCACGAACGCCTCCGGGGTTATCGACTTTCCCTCACGCCGGTCGAACGAAAGGCCCTTGTGCGGGGCGCCTCATACGGTCTCCCGTCGGAACGGAGGCGCACGAGCGATGACCCGTGACCCCGAGGCCGTCGTCCTGTCGCCGGACGACATGCCCACGCGATGGTACAACGTCCAGGCGGACCTCCCGGAGCCCGTCCCGCCGCCGAAGGACCCGGACGAGGGCCCGTCCCGGGTGAAGCGCCTCCCCGACATGCTGATCAAGGAATGCCTGCGTCAGGAGTCGTCCACGGAGCGGTGGATCGACATCCCCGCGGAGGTCCTCGACCTGTACGCGCACGTGGCCCGGCCCCGCCCCCTGATCCGCGCGCACCGGCTCGAGCGGGCCCTGAAGACGCCCGCGCAGCTGTGGTACAAGGCGGAGTTCTTCAGCCCGACGGGCAGCCACAAGATCAACACGGCGCTCGCCCAGGCGTGGTACGCGAAGGCCCAGGGATACGAGCGGCTCGCGACGGAGACGGGCGCGGGCCAGTGGGGGAGCGCCCTCGCGTACGCCGCGAGCCTCTTGGACCTGCCCACGACGATCTACTGGGTCCGCGCGGTCCACGACTGGAAGGCGGAGCGGCGGCACTACATGAAGCTCCTCGGCGCGACCGTCCACGCGTCCCCAAGTCCGGCGACGAAGGTCGGCCGGGAGCTGCTCGCCCAGGATTCGAACCATCCCGGATCTCTCGGGATCGCCGTGTCGGAAGGCCTCGAGGACGCTCTCGCGGACGAGACGGCCGTGTATTGCCTGGGGTCCGTCCTGAACCACGTCCTGTTGCACCAGACGATCGTCGGGCTCGAGACGAAGGCGCAGTTCGAGTCGATCGACGTGCGACCGGACGTCCTCGTGTCGAGCGTGGGCGGCGGGTCCAACTTCGGCGGGTTCATCCTCCCGTTCGTCCCGGGCGCGCTCCGCGGGGACGGCCCGCGGTTCCTCGCCGCCCAGAGCGAGTCCGCCCCGAACCTCCAGGGCACGTACGCGTACGACTTCGCGGACCACGCGGGCCTGACGCCCATGCTCAAGATGTACACGCTCGGCCACGAGACGGACATGCGTCCGATCCGCGGGGACGGCCTGCGGTACCACGGCTGCTCCCCGATCCTCTCCCTCCTGCGGCACCTGGGGCACATCGACACGATCGCCTATCCGGCGGACGAGACCCACGTGTTCACGCGGGCCCGGCAGTTCATCCGGTCCGAGGGCTTCCTGCCCGCGCCGGAAAGCGCGTACAGCATCGCGTGCGCGATCGACCAGGCCCTCGAGGCCAAGGAGTCCGGCACGCCGACGACGATCGCGTTCAACGTGAGCGGCCACGGGTTCATGGACACCCGCGCGTACGCGGAGGTCCTCGACCTCTGACGCCGGACCGGCGGGACCGCGGTTCGTCTCTGCGATGTTAACCTTGAACAAGGTTAACACGAGGCCGCGAACCTTATTCCCCCCGCGGTCCGATGCCGCGGCGTGCCGGACACGTGGCGCCTCGGCGCGGCCGGCGAGAGGGCCCGGGTCGCGATCGTGGGATGCGGCGGGGCGGGCTGCAACACCCTCCGCCCCCTCGCGGCGCCCTCGAACGCGGAGCGGATCGCGGTGAACGACGCCCCGCACGGTTCCATGGTGGGGCTGTCCCGACGGGTCCTGTTGCGCCCGGACCGCCTCCGCGACTTCGCGTTCATGGACGAGCACGTGATCCAGAACATGGAGACGGACGAGGAGAAGGTCCTCGCGGCGGCCCTCATCGACCGGGACCTCGTGATCGCCCTTGGAGGTCTCGGGGGCGCCTTCGGCGGGTGGGCCATGGGGCTCGTCGGGCGGGTTGCGCGGATCCTCGGGGACGCCTCCGTGGGCCTCGCGACGTATCCGTTCCGCGCGGAGGGAGTCCTCCGCCGGCAGGCCGCGGACGCGCAGCTCGAGCTCCTGCGGCGCAAGGCGGATGGCGTCGTCCTGTTCGCGAACGACCGCCTCATGGAGCTCGCGCCCGACCTGCCCCTCGGGCGGTCCTTCGCGGTCCTGGGGTCCATCATGGCCCGGGCCGCATCGGGCCTCGCGACCTCCGTCTCGCGCGACGAGAAGGTCCCGTTCAAGCGGTTCCTCGCGAAGTCCCGCGACTGGCGGTTCGGCATGGGCGCGGGGACCGAGAAGCACCGCTGCTTCCTCGCCGTCGAGGAGGCGTACAAGTCGCCCTGGTTCACAGGCCGAGGCGAGGACATCCGCGAGGCGATCGTCCTGCTCGACCAGCCTCCCGGAGCGGGCCTCGAGGACGAGATCCTCCACGAGGTTCGGGTCCGCTCGCCCCTCGCGGACTTGGCGTGGGCGCCCCTCCCCGATCCGACGGACGGCGACCGCGTGGTCGTCCACGTGTTCGCGGGCCTGTGAGCCCCCGGACCGGGACTCCATCGCCAAAGACTAGAATCCGAGGCGCCTTCCCTCGCTGTATGGCCTGGTTCTTCAGCTCCATCCCGCCTCGCGGGCGGACGGGCGTCTGGTGCCCCAAGTGCGGGGCGCCCTTCAAGGCGTTCCGGGCGACGCCACGTGCCCGGCCTGCGGGTTCGATCTCCGGTACGTGTCCGGTGGACGAACCTCGGCCTGGCTGCATCTGATTGGATTGATCCTATTGATCCTCGGGTCGGTCGGGTTCTTCTGGCTCCTGCTCCGGTGATGCGGACGCCGCGACCGGCGTAGAGTTCATATATGAGCCCACCCTACGTCCGTGCTACGCACTCGCACGGATGGACATGTCCTCGATAGGGAAGGGGCTCCGCCTCAAGCGGATCTTCAGCGGGGAGAAAGCCCTCGTCGTCGCAATGGACCATGGCGTGAGCTCGGGCCCTGTGCCGGGGCTCGAGGATATCCGGAAGGCCGTGGCGAACGTCGCGAAGGGGGGCGCGACCGCGGTCGTCCTCCACAAGGGGGTCGTCCGCCATGCGAAAGACTATTTCGGGGAGGGCCTCGGGCTGATCGTACACCTGAGCGCGTCCACGTCCCTGAGCGTGAAGCCGGACCGGAAGGTCCTCGTGACCCGCGTGGAGGAGGCGATCTCGTACGGGGCCGACGCGATCTCCGTGCACATCAACGTAGGCGGGTCCGACGACGACCTCATGCTCGGGGACCTGGGCGGCACCGCGGAGGCATGCGACCGGTACGGGATGCCCCTCCTCGCGATGATGTACCCGCGCGGGGAGAACATCAAGAACCCGTACGACGTGGAGGTCGTGAAGCACGTGGCCCGTGCGGGCGCGGAGCTCGGGGCCGATGTCGTGAAGACCGTGTACACCGGATCGCCGGAGACGTTCAAGGAGGTCGTCCGCGGCACGCCGGTGCCCGTCCTCGTGGCGGGCGGGCCCAAGCTCGACTCGGACCGGGCGGCCCTCGAGATGGTCGCGGGCGCGCTGGCCGGCGGCGCCGCGGGCGTGTCGATCGGCCGGAACATCTTCCAGGCGAAGGATCCGATCTCCATGACGCGCTCCTTCGCCCGCCTGATCTTCGACGGGGCCGCGGTGGACGAGGTCTATCGCGGGTGAGGCCCCCATGGACCGCCTGGTGTGGGTGGGGGCGTTCCCCTCCGAGGACAACGAGGACGTTCGGTCCATCGTGGCGGCCGCGATCGAGGTGGGCTTCGACTCGATCGTGCTCGCGACGCCCGACGACCGTCTCCAGCGGCTCGGCCGCTTCGCCCCGATCCTCCTGAGGGACGGGGGCTTCTTCTTCGACCAGGAGGAGATCGGCCGGCTCGCGACGATCCGCGAGGCGAAGGACGAGAAGGCCATCCGCGCCCTCCGAGGCGCGACGAAGCACGTCGTCGTGCGATGCACAGACTGGAAGGTCATCCCGATCGAGAACCTGATCGCCCACTTCCAGGGGTCCGCCTCGAAGCTCCTCGTCGAGGTGCGCGACGCGGCGGAGGCCAAGCTGTTCTTCGAGACGATGGAGGTCGGAGTGGACGGCATCCTGCTGTCCGCGGCCCATCCCGCGGAGGTGCGCGCGGTCCGGGCCCTCCTCGAGGCCCACGACGTGCGCGTGCCCCTCGTCCGCGCGAAGGTCACCGAGATCCGCCCCCTCGGTCTCGGGGATCGCGTGTGCATCGACACGTGCAGCGTCCTGCGGATGGGCGAGGGGATGCTCATCGGGAACAGCTCCTCGGGCCTGTTCCTCATCCACTCGGAGGCCGTCGAGACGGGGTACGTGGCGGCCCGTCCGTTCCGCGTGAACGCGGGGCCCGTCCACGCGTACGCGTTCCTGCCGGACGGCAAGACGAAGTACCTGAGCGAGCTTCGGGCCGGGGACGAGGTCCTCGCGGTCGACGCGGAGGGCCGCTCTCGGGGGGTCATCGTGGGCCGGATCAAGATGGAGCGCAGGCCGCTCCTCCTCGTCGAGGCGGAAGCCTCCGGCCGGCGCGCGACCGCGATCGTCCAGAACGCGGAGACGATCCGCTTCGTGACCCCCGCGGGAGGCGCGCGGAGCGTGAGCGAGCTTCAGGTCGGCGACGAGGTCCTGCTGCGCGTCGAGGAAGGCGGCCGGCATTTCGGCATGCGGATCCAGGAGACGATCGCGGAGCGGTGACGATGGCGAAGGTCGTGGCGGTCGTGGTCGCATCGGACGCGGGCGCGATGGAGCGCCAGGCGAGGGAGTCCCTGTCCCGGGGCGCGGACCTCGTGGAGCTCCGCCTCGATCATCTGCGAGACGTGTCGCCGGGCCACCTCAAGCGGCTGTCCAACTCGGTCGGCCCGAGGGCCATCGCGACCCTCCGGTCCCGGGGCCAGGGCGGCGCGTCGGACCTCCCGCGCGAGAGGCGCCGGGCCCTCCTCGGGGACCTCGTCCGGCTGCGCTTCCGCTACGTGGACCTGGAGCGGGACGAGGACGGGACGTTCCTGCAGACGATCCGGGGGGACCGGTCCCGCCGGGACAAGTCGATCCTCGTGTCCCATCACTTCGCGGAACCCGCCGAGCCGTCCGAGGTCGCGGACGCCCTGGACGCATGTGCGGCCCTGGGCGACGTCGCGAAGGTCGCGACCCCCGTGGACGACCTGGGGACCGCGGTCGCCCTCGCGGAGATCGCCCGGACGCGCGCCGCGTCGGGCCGGCGGTCCGTCGTGATCGGGCTGGGCCCCGCCGGGATGCTGACCCGGGCCCTCGCGGAGGACACGGGCCAGGAGGTCCAGTACGCGGCCCTGGACCGGCCGACCGCCGCGGGCCAGTTCGGCCTGTCGACGGCCCTCCGCCTCCGCGGACAGTCGCCCATCGTCCTCGGGCTCGTCGGCCATCCGTTGGGCCACTCGATCTCCCCCCAGATCCACGAGGCCGCGTTCGGGGCGGCCAATGCGCCCGCCGTGTACCTGCCCTTCGACGTGGAACGGGCCGATCTGGGCCTCCTCCTCGACGCGCCGGACCGGCTCCGCCTCCGGGGGTTCAACGTGACGATCCCCTACAAGGAGACGGTCGCGTCCATGGTGGACGAGCTGGACGGGGACGCGGAGGCCCTCGAGGCCGTGAACACGGTCGTCGTGCAGGACGGCTGGACGAAAGGCCTCAACACGGACGTGTACGGCTTCCGCACGGCCCTCCGGTCCCTCGGCCTGCGGGTCGGCGGGGCACCCGTCCTCGTCGTGGGGGCCGGCGGGGCCGCGAAGGCGGTCGTCCACGTGCTCCTGAGGGAGGGCGCGCGGGTGTCCGTCGCGAACCGCACGTCCGCGCGCGCGGACGCCCTCGCGGATTCGTTCGACGCGCCCGTCGACGTGGTCGAGATCGAGAGCCTCCCGTCGGGCGGACCGTGGGACCTCCTCGTGAACGCGACCCCCGCGGGGATGAAGGGCCATCCGGACGAGCTGCCCGTGCCCGAGAAGGCCTTGGCCCGCGCCGCGTTCGTGTACGACCTCGTGTACAACCCGCCCGAGACGTCCCTACTCCGCGCCGCGCGACGCGCGGGCGCCCGGGCCGCGTCCGGGCTCGACATGCTCCTTCACCAGGCCGCGAAGGCGTACGAGCTGTGGCTCGGCCGCGAGCCGCCGTTCAAGGCGATGGAAGCGGCCGCGCGGGAGGCCCTGCGATGAAGGCCCACGCGTCCTGCTTCGGCGCGGGCACGATCGTGAACGCGATCGCGACGGGGCGGGGGGCCGCGTTCGGGCTCGGCCTCCGGGCGAACGCGACGGCCGTCCTCGTGCCCCGTGGCGCCGGCGTGGCCGTCCACGTGCCCGTGGGGGTCGACCCGGCCCTCGCGGAGGGGACCGCCCGGCGCGTGCTGCGGCGCAGCCGGCGGAAGGCGGGCCTCGAGGTGACCGTCGACTCGGAGATCCCGATGTCCCGGGGCCTCAAGTCGAGCAGCGCCGTGGCCAACGCGGTCGCGCTGGCCTCGAGCCGGGCCCTCGGCCTGGACCTCGAGCCCATGCAGATCATCGGCATCGGCGTGGACGCGGCCCTCGAGGCGAAGGTCACGATCACGGGCGCGTTCGACGACGCGTGCGCGTCTTTCTTCGGGGCCGTCGCGATCACGGACAACCGGGCCCGGCGACTCCTGCGCTCGGACCGTCTCATGGAGGGCCTCGTGGCCGTCGTCCAGATCCCGCGGCGCATGATCACGAAGCCCTCCTTGGCGGGCAAAGACTTCTCCCCGATCCGGCCCCAGGTCGAGGAGGCGTTCCGCCTCGCCCTGGAGGGTGACTACTTCCATGCGATCGAGGTGAACAGCGCCGCGTACGCGAAGATCCTCGAAGTGGACGAGAGTCCTGCGGTCCGCGCGCGCTCGGCCGGCGCAATGGCCGCGGGGATCACGGGGGCCGGCCCCGCGATCATCGCCCTCACGAAGCCCACGTACGTGGAGGCCGTGACGAAGGCGCTCGCCCAGGACGACGCGGAGGTCCGCGCGGTCCCCATGAACACGATCGAGGCCCGGGAGGTCCCCGCATGAGGTTCCGCGTCGCGCCGTCCGAGGTCCGCGGGGTCGTGCGGGCGCCCCCGTCGAAGAGCTACACGCACCGCGCGATCCTCCTCTCGGCCCTCTCGGGCGGCCCGTGCCGCGTCCGGCATGGCCTGATCTCAGAGGACACGGAGGCCACGATCGCAGGGGTCGAGGCGTTCGGCGCGCGCGTGGCCCGGGAGGGCGACGGGCTCCGGATCACGTCGGATCCGTTCGAGCCTCCGGCCGCCGCGATCGACGCGCGGAACTCGGGCACGACCCTGCGCCTCCTCGCGGGGGTCGCCGCGACCCTCGACGCGCCCACGCGGCTCACGGGGGACAGGAGCCTGAGGAAGCGGCCCATGGGCCCGCTCCTCGCGGCCCTCGAAGGCCTGGGCGCCCGCGCGACGTCCATCGCGGGGGACGGGTGCCCGCCCGTCGAGGTCGCGGGCCCGCTCCGAGGCGGCGACGTGTCCATCCCGGGCGGCGTGAGCTCCCAGTTCATCTCGAGCCTGCTCGTCGCGTGTCCGCTCGCGCGGGCCTCGAGCCTCGTGACGGTCCTGCCCCCGTTCCGGTCCGAGCCGTACGTCGAGGTCACGCTCCAAGTGGTCCGCCGCTTCGGGGCGACCGTGGAGAGCGACGCCCCGTCGTTCCGGATCCCGGGAGGCCAGGCCTACCGGCCCGCGGACTTCGACGTCCCGGGGGACTACTCGTCCGCCGCGTTCCCCCTCGTGGCCGCGGCGATCACCCGAGGCGACGTGAGCGTGGAGGGCCTGGACGCATCGATGCCTCAGGGGGACGCGCGCCTCGTGGACGACCTGCGGCGGTTCGGCGCGCGCGTCGACGTGGCGTCCGGGCGCGTGCGGGCCCGCGCGGGCGACCTCGTCGGAAGGACCGTCGACATCGGCGACACCCCGGACCTGTTCCCAGCCCTCGCGGTCCTCGCGACGCAGGCCCGCGGGGAATCCCGCTTCGTGAACGGGGAGCACCTCCGAATCAAGGAGAGCGACCGGATTGCGACGACCGTCGCGTTCCTGAAGGCGATGGGCGCTTCCGCCCAGGCGACCTCGGACGGATGCGTCGTCCGCGGGCCGACCCGCCTGCGCGAGGCCTTCGTGGAGTCCCACGGGGACCACCGGATCCTGATGGCCGCGGCCGTCGCGGGCCTCGCGGCGGACGGTCCCGTGGACATCACGGACCCGTGGTGCTTCCGGGTCTCGTACCCGACGTTCCTCGAGGACCTCGTCCGGCTCGGGGCCGCCGCGGAGGTCGTCTCGTGAACGCGTTCGGGTCGCGCTATCGAACGACGATCTTCGGGACGAGCCACGGCCCGTTCGTCGGGTGCGCGGTCGAGGGCGTCCGGGCGGGGACCCGCGTGGACGTGGACGAGGTGCAGGCCCAGCTCGACCGACGGCGGCCGGGCCAGAGCCTCCTCACGACCCAGCGGAAGGAGGCGGACCGCCTCGAGGTCCCGGAGGGCCTCCGGGACGGGGCGGCCACGGGGGAGCCGATCGTCGCGATCATCCGGAACGAGGACGTCCAGTCGAAGTCGTACGCGAACGTGGCCCGCGTCCCGCGCCCCGGCCATGGCGACTTCACGGCGTTCACGAAGTACGGGGGCAAGAGCGACCTCCGCGGGGGCGGACAGCTCAGCGGGCGGATGACCGCGCCCCTGGTCGTCTCCGGGGCCATCGCGCGACAGGTCGTGGCCCCCCTCGGCCTGCGGTTCTTCGCCCACGCGGCCCAGATCGGATCCGTCACGGCCCGGCCCGTGACGCCCGAGGAGATCGCGGCGAACGTGGAACGCACGCCCGTCCGATGCGCGGACCTGGAGGCCGCGGACCGCATGATCGCGGCCGTCGAGGCGGCCCGGAGGGACCGGGACAGCGTGGGCGGCGTGATCGAGGGCGTCGTGACGGGCGTCCCAGCCGGCGTGGGCGAGCCGTTCTTCGACTCGATCGAGGCGGCCCTCGCCCACCTGTTGTTCTCGATTCCCGCGGTCAAGGGGGTCGACTTCGGCGCGGGCTTCCGGGCCGCGTCGATGCGCGGGAGCGAGCACAACGACCCGTTCGAGGTCCGGGACGGCCGGGTCGTGACCTCGACGAACCACGCGGGCGGGGTCCTCGGAGGGATCGGGAGCGGCATGCCCGTCACGTTCCGGGTCGTCGTGAAGCCGACCGCCTCGATCGCGAAGCCGCAGCGGTCCGTGGACCTGGACACGATGCAGCCGACGGAGGTCGTCGTGACGGGCCGCCACGATCCGTGCATCGTCCCCCGGGCCGTGCCCGTCGTGGAGAACGTCGCGGCGATCGGGATCCTCGATCTCATGATGCAGGGAGGGTTCGTGTGAGCGAAGCGGAGATTGCGCGGTTGCGTGCACAGATCGCGGACGTCGACCGGGAGATCGTGGCCCATGTGGCGAAGCGGCTCCACCTCGCGGAGCTCGTCGGGATCGAGAAGAAGCTGATGGACCTCCCGCTCCGCGATGCGGACACGGAGGAGCGGGTGTTCGCGCGGCTCCTCGCGGACTGCGCGACCCGCGGGATCAGCGACCGCTTCGCGGAGGGCCTCTCTCGCCTCCTGATCGAGGAGAGCGTGCGTCGGGAGGAGGCGATCCTGCCGCCCGAGCCGGTCGAGAAGCGCGTCCTCGTCGTGGGCGGCGGGGGCCAGATGGGCCAATGGCTGTGCCGCTACCTCCGGTCCCGTGGGTACGACGTCGTCGTGAACGACACCGCGGGCTCCCTCGCGGACTTCTCGTTCGAGCCGAATCTCGAGAAGGGAGTCGTCCGGGCGGACATCGTTGCGGTGTCAGTCCCGATGTCCGCGTGTGCCGACGTGTTGCGACGGATCGCCGCGGTGCGGCCGAAAGCCCTCGTCTTCGACATGTGCAGCCTGAAGGCCCCGGTCGAGAAGATCCTCCGGGAGATGGGCGCGTCCGGCCTGAAGGTCGCGAGCATCCACCCGATGTTCGGGCCCGACCTGTGGCCCCTTTCGAGTGGCGCGATCACGTTCTCCGACTGCGGCCACGGGGTCGCGGTGCTCGAGGCGAAGGAACTGTTCCGGCCGAGTGGCGCGTCGTTCGTGGACCTCTCCTTGGACCACCACGACGAGTTCATGGGGTTCCTCCTGAGCCTGAGCCACCTCTGCCTGGTCACGTTCGCCCGGAGCGTGTCGAAGAGCCCGTTCGACCTGGCCGGGCTGAAGCGGCCCGCGGGGACCACGTTTTCCCGGCTCTCCGTCGCCGCGGTGGGCCTCCTGAACGACCCGCCTCTCCTCCTCCGGGACATTCAGGCCCTGAACCCCCACACGCCCGCGGTCCGCCGCCGGATCCGGGAGGTCCTCGACGACTGGGAGCGGGCCACGGAGGCGGCCGACCCGAAAGGGTTCATCAAGCTCATCGAACAGTCCCGCGCGTACTTCGGAGGTGCGCCTGCATGACGAAGATCCCCGTCGCGGTCCTCGGCGCGACCGGGAACATCGGGCAGCGATTCGTCGGTCTGCTGCAAGACCATCCCCTGTTCGAGATCGCTGCCCTCTGTTCGTCCGAGCGGAAGATGGGCGGCCGCCTCGCGGACTTCTGGCGACTCGAGGACGCGCCCCTCCTCGACGACGTGGGCTCGATGGACATGCGCCCGATCGATCCGAAGGGGCTCGCGAAGGACGGCGTCCGCGCCGCTTTCAGTGCCCTCCCCTCCGACGTCGCGGCGGATCTCGAGGCGGACGTGGCCCGCGCGGGGATCGCGGTGTTCTCGAACGCCTCCGCGCACCGGATGGACGCGGACGTGCCGCTCCTCGTCCCGGAGGTGAACCCGGACCACGTGGCCCTCGTGGAACGCCAGACGACGTACGCGGACGGCGGGTTCCTCACGACGAACCCGAACTGCTCGATCACCGGCTTGGCTCTTGCCCTGAAGCCGCTCGTGGACGCATTCGACGTCGGCGCGGTCCACGTGGCCACGTACCAGGCCCTCAGCGGAGCGGGCTACCCGGGCGTACCGTCCCTCGACATCGTCGGGAACGTGGTCCCGTTCATCGAGAACGAGGAGGAGAAGATGCGCCGGGAGGCGAAGAAGATCCTCGGCGCGTGGTCGAAGCGGACCGTCGTGCCAAGCGACGTCGACGTGTGGGCGAGCTGCGTCCGCGTCCCGGTGCGGGAGGGCCACCTGGAGGCCGTCACCATCCCGCTTCAGGAGGACGTGACCGCGGACCAGGTCGGGAAGGTCTTCGCGTCGTTCCGCGGGGAGCCCCAGCGGAGGAAACTGCCCACCGCGCCGAAGGCACCGATCGTCGTGCGCACGGAGCGGAACCGGCCCCAGCCGCTCCTCGACGCGAACGCCGGGGAGCCGGCCCGCGCGCGCGGGATGGCCGCGACGGTCGGTCGAATCCGGGTGTCGGACCGTTTGCTCCGGTTCTTCGTGCTGTCCCACAACACGATTCGCGGCGGGGCCGGCGGAAGCGTCCTGAACGCGGAGCTCTCGACCCGGAGGGGCTACCTTGGGTGAGACGTGGACCGTCGCGAAGTTCGGCGGGAACTGCGTGAGCCGCCATGACATGTACGAGCGAATCGCGCGGATCGTGAAGTCGGACCCCGCGCGGAGGTTCCTCGTCGTTTCGGCGATCGCCGGGGCGACGGACTCCCTCGTTTCCACGATTGCGAAGCCTCGCGAGGAACGAGAGATCGACGCGTACATCGCAGACGTCCGGAACGAACACCTCGGGCTCCTGCCGAAGGCCAACAAGGACGATGGGGCCGTGGAGGCCGTGGAGGCCCTCCTGACGAAGCTCGAGCGGCTCCTGTACGGGGTCGCGTACACGGAGGAAATCACCCCGCGGACGAGGGACTTCGTCCTGTCGTTCGGGGAGCGGCTCAGCGCCCAGGTCGTCGCGGCGAACCTCCGGGAGCGGGGGATCGGCGCGGTGGCCCACGAGGCGGACCTGATCGGCCTCCTCACGGACGACAGCTACGGGAACGCGACGGCCCTCCTTGAGGAGACGCGCGGTCGCCTCGCGCCCTTCCTCCGGCGGCAGGCGGAGGCGGGCAGCGTGAGCGTCGTGACGGGGTTCTTCGGCATGTCCACGGAGGGGAAGACCGCGACGTTCGGCCGGGGCGGGTCCGACTACAGCGCGGCCGTCGTGGCCCACGCCCTCGAGCTCCCCACGATCGAGATCTGGAAGGACGTGGGCGGCTTCATGAGCGCGGACCCGAAGATCGTCCCCGAAGCGTTCCCGCTGAACGTCCTGTCGTACGACGAGGCCGCGGAGCTGTCGTACTTCGGCGCGAAGGTCCTCCACCCGCGGGCCGTCCAGCCCGCCCGGGCGTGCGGCGCGTCCGTCTACCTGAAGAACATCTTCGAGGCCGACGACCCGGGGACCCGGATCGGGCCCGACACGGTCGACACGAGCGGGACCGTGAAGAGCGTGTCGTACGTGCGGGACCTGACGACCCTGAAGGTGTACACGTCGGGCGCCGGGTTCAAGGAGGGCCTCCTCGCCCAAGCCGCGACGGCCCTCGCCTCCGCCGGCGTGAACATGTACAGCGCGGCGACATCCCAGACGTGCATCGCGTACCTGATCGAGGCGGACGCCGTGCCGAAGGCGAAGAAGGCCCTCGCCCGCGTGCCGGGGAGCATCATCGAGCGGGTCGAGGTCGCGCCCCACACATCCCTCATCTGCTTCGTCGGCGAGGGCCTCGGTCACTCGAAGGGCGTTGCCGCGCGCGTGTTCAGGGCCGTGGCGGACCTCGGGATCAACGTGCAGCTCATCTCCGCGGGAGCTTCCATGGTCGCGTACCACTTCACCGTGGACACGAAGGACCTCGAGAAGGCCGTGCGGGCCGTCCACCGGGAGTTCTTCGGTCAGCAGGTCCGAGTGCCGGACCATCCCGCATCCGCGTCGTAGGGTGCCCGCGGCCGCTCGTCTCCGAACCCGATCCTCCGGGCGATCCCCGGCTCGAGGCCTACGCGGAGCCCAGGATGTCGTGAGCGATCCCGAGGTGGTGGGCGAGGGCCTCCATGTCGTGGTCGAGCGCCGCGACGAGTCCGGCCCGGTCCCCGAGGAGGCCTGCTCGCGCGTCGTCCCATCGGCCCTCCTCCACGGCCGCGAGCTCGTCGTAGACGTCCACGTAGGAAGGCTGCTGCTCCCACTCGCCGCCCCAGTACAGGTCCGCCATCATGTCGTCCACGACCTCGTGGTACGTCTCGTGGGACATCCGGTGGCCCCAGTCCATCCCGAACACCTCCCGGAGGGCGCGGGTCGCGACCCGCACGCTCCCCGCCTGGATCGCGTCGAGGGCCATGTCGACGTTCGCGAGGTCGGACGCGTGGATCTCGCCCCGGTGGTAGAACCACCAGCCGCCCATCGAGCCGCCCGTCGTGACCATCCAGTTCACGATGTGGGTGCGGGCCTCCAGGATCGCCCCGTTGATCCCGCGGGCCTCCGCCTCGATCCCGGGTCGGTCCCGGCCCGCGCGGTAGCCCGCCTCGAGCCCGGTCATCCGGGCCCGGAGGGCCGCCCAGTCCGCCCGGAGGGACTCCACGGCGACCCGGGCCGCGTCGTAGCGGGTCCCATCGGGGACGAGCCCCTCTACGACGCTTAGGCCGTCCGCAACCCAACCGAGGGTCGAGGCCATGTCCAGGGGGGCGAACAGGCTGTGGGCCAGGCGGTACAGGAGGAGGGCCGACAGCTTCCCGGTCCGCTCGTACTGGACCTTGCTCTGCACGTCGAACGTGTCGTTCCACGTGTGGTAGACGGAGGTGTAGCCGGACTGGCTGCAGCAGATGATCCCGGAGCCGCCCGCGACGGCCGTGTAGGACCAGATGTCCGCGAACGGGTCCAAGCCGGACCACATCCCGAAGGAGCTCGCGTAGCCAAGGTCCCGCACCGCGTGCTTGAACATCCCCTGCATCTCCCAGCTCCCGTCCCATGTCGAGAAGCCGGAGGCGCTTGGATACCCGACGTTGCTGATGTCGAGCTCCCCCACGATCTTCGCGCCGATCCCGGGATGCTGCTTCACGAAGTTGTACGAGCCGCCAATCCAGTCGAACCAGGTCGTGATCGGCCCGCCCAGTTCCTCGGAGCCGACCATGACCCACATCAGGGTGCGGGCGGGCCGCCACGTGTCCTTCATCGAGCCGAACAGGCGGGCCAGCTCGAGGTTCGTCGCGACCCCGCCGTTCGAGTTGCTCGGGCCGTAGAACCACGTGTCGATCTGGGACCCCGTGAGCACGATCTCATCCGGGTACGTGCTCCCCCACAGGACGCCCTCCACATAGACGGACCTCGCGATCGCGTCGGACACGATGTTCGCGTTCCCCTTCAGGGACACCTGGACCCGGCCTCCTTGGAGGAGCGCCTGCAGGTGGCGAGCCGCATTCGCGGTCGTCTGGAACGTGGGGAGCGGACCCGGGCACACGATGTCCCCTCTCACGCTGTCCGGGTCCTGGTCCTCCCCGTGGTACCCGTAAAAGATCGTGGCGAGGGCCCCGCGGCGGTTTGCCTCGAAGAGGGGGGCCGTGGGCCACTGGGTCACGTAGTCGTCCCGGAGGATCAGCGGGATCCTCCCGCGGACGTCCCCTGCGCGGTCGAACTCCTTCGCGGTCCCGCGTCCGACCCAGACGAGGTCGCCCACGATCGCATCCGCCGTGTTGTTGAAGGAGTAGGAGTACGCGTTCCCCTCCGGCCGGAAGTGCCCCGGATTGGCCCAGTTCGACGCGGAGAGCACATCGTACGCGTGAGCGTCCACCCGGCCCCAGGACCCGTAGCACAGGCCGTACCCGGAGGACGGGTACGCGACGTCGGCCTCCGGGGCCACGACCCTGAGCTCCGATCCGCGGAAGTCCCAGGAGGTCGTGATGTACTCCCGGATGTGGACCTCGTCCAGGTAGGGCGCGAGCGCGTCCCGAATATATTCCGCGACGGCCCGTTCCTCCGGGGTCCCGCTCACCTTCCCGATGAGCCCGATCCGGTCCGCCCACCCGTCGTTCGCGGTCGAGATGAACCGGGCTTTGTCCCATGCGTTCTCCGTGTCGTACGCCGAGACGAGGCCCCGCTCGAAGGCGGAGAGTCCTGGCTTGCTCGGCACCACGAGGTCGGACGGACCCCCCGAGGGCGGTGGTGCCGCCGCGGACCCCGACAGCCCGACACCGGCGACGAGAACGGCCAAGACGACAGCCCACAGGATGCGCACGGAGCGCTTCACACGAACCCCCCGGCCGGTAACGGCCCTGGGAGATTAAGGGTTTCGCGGGCGTCGTCAGATTGGCGCCTGCGCGGAAGGATAATGTGTTCCCTCGTCGATGCCCCTCGGGGGAGACAATGGTCGGCCGCTCCGCGTCCGTCCTGCTGCTCGGGCTCGTCGCATTCGTCGTCGTGAGCGCGCCCGCATCCGCGGGCACCCTCCGGTACAAGATGGACCTCGTCGGAGGGAACGGCCTCTTCGTCGGATCCCAGACGTCCGATCTGGACGTGGACCCGGCGCGGGACCTCGCGGTCGTAGGGTCGTACGTGGACATGGGCGTAGCGGTCGTGGACATCTCGGACCGGGCGCGGCCCGCCGTCGCCGCGGTCCTGTCGACGGATTACGTGGGTGCGCCGGACGACCGGGTGGGCTCCTCCGACTCCGCGGACGTCGACCTCCAAAGGGACCTCCTCGCGGTCGCGAGCCAGCCCTTCGGGGCGGGCGGATTCGGGGGCGTGTCCCTGTACGACATCTCGGAGCCGTTCGAGCCCGTATTCCTGGGGCAGTTCGAGACGGGCGGCACGCACGACGTTCAGATCGACCCCGGTTGGCCCGACCGGCCGTACGTCTATGCGGCGAACGAGGCGAGCACGACGACGGTCCACATCGTCGACGCGGAGGACCCGTCTAATCCCACGCTCGCGTCGGAGTACGTGAGCGCGGAAGGCACGGGCTGCCTGCCGTCCGAGGAGGACTGCCGGCAGTTCGCGACCGCCCACGACCTAACCCTCCTCCGGCATCCGGATACGGGCCGCACCCTCCTGTACGTCGCGTACTGGGACTCCGGCCTCAGAATCGTGGACGTGACGGACGCCGAGGCCCCCGAAGAGATCGGGGCGTACGACTACACGCCGAGGCAGGACGCGCTCGGCCTGTGGGTCGATTGCTGCGCGCACTACGCGCAGCCCACGCCGTCTGGGGACGTCGTCCTCCTCGAGGACGAGCTCGGAATCGGCCGCGCGGGCGGGGTCCACATTCTTCGGACGGACACGTG
>DATETY010000038.1:0-9816 GCA_035283365.1 Thermoplasmata archaeon
CTCATCCTGCATCTGAGCGCGTCGACGTCCCTCGGGACGCGGCCGAACCGGAAGGTCCTCGTGACCCAGGTCGACGAGGCGATCGGGTACGGCGCGGACGCGATCTCCGTCCATGTGAACGTCGGCGGGTCCGACGACGACGTGATGCTCGCGGACCTCGGGGCCACGGCGTCTGCGTGCACCCGCTTCGGCATGCCGCTGCTCGCGATGATGTACCCGCGCGGGGAGAACATCAAGAACCCATACGACATCGAGGTCGTGAAGCACGTCGCCCGCGTCGGGGCGGAGCTCGGGGCCGATGTCGTGAAGACCGTGTACACGGGGTCGCCGGAGACGTTCAAGGAAGTCGTACGAAGCTGCCCCGTGCCGGTCCTCGTCGCGGGGGGACCGAAACTCGACTCCGACCGCGCGGCCTTCGAGATGGTCGCCGGCGCGCTGGCCGGAGGCGCGATGGGCGTCTCGATCGGCCGCAACATCTTCCAAGCAAAGGACCCGATCGGGATGACGCGGGCCTTCGCCCGCATGATCTTCGACGGGGCGGCGGTGGACGAGGTCTATCCCGGGTGAGGCCCCCATGAACCGGTTGGTGTGGGTGGGGGCCTTCCCCTCCGAGGACAGACGGGACGTTCGGGCCATCGTCGCGGCGGCCCTCGAGGTCGGGTTCGACCAGATCGTGCTCCAGCGGGAGGACGAGCGGCTCGGGAAGCTGGGCCGCTTTTCGCCGATCCTCCTGAAGAACGGCGCGTTCCTCTTCGATGGAGCAGAAATCGGACGGCTCGCGACGATCCGGACGCCGAAGGACGAGGCGGCCGTGCGTGCCCTGCGGGGGGCGACAAAGCACGTCGTCGTGCGGACGGAGGACTGGAAGATCATTCCCATGGAGAACCTCATTGCGCACTTCCAGGGGAGCGGGACGCGCCTCCTCGTCGAGGTGCACGACGCCGCGGAAGCGAAGCTGTTCTTCGAGACGATGGAGGTCGGCGTGGACGGCATCCTCCTCGCGTCTCCCTCGCCGAAGGACGTCCGGGCGGTCCGACACCTCTTCGAGTCCGCCGAGACGCGGATCGGGTTGCTCCGCGCGAAAGTCACCGCGGTCCGCCCGCTCGGCCTCGGGGACCGCGTCTGCGTCGACACCTGTTCCGTGCTCCGCCTCGGCGAAGGCATGCTCGTGGGCAACAGCTCCTCGGGCCTGTTCCTGATCCACAGCGAGACGGTCGAGGCGGGCTACGTCGCGGCCCGGCCGTTCCGCGTGAACGCGGGTCCGGTCCACGCGTACGTACTCCTGCCGGACGGCAAGACGAAGTACTTGAGCGAACTGCGGGCCGGGGACGAGGTCCTCGCGGTCGACGCGCAAGGGCGAGCGCGGAGCGTGATTGTCGGGCGGATCAAGATGGAACGGCGGCCGCTCCTCCTCGTCGAGGCGGAGGGCGCGGGCCACCGCTTCACGACGATCGTCCAGAACGCGGAGACGATCCGCTTCGTGACCCCGGAGGGGGGCGCGAAGTCTGTAAGCGAGATCCAGGTCGGGGAGACGGTCCTCCTGCGGACGGAGGAAGGGGGCCGGCACTTCGGGATGCGGATCCAGGAGACGATTGAGGAGAAATGAGATGACAAAGGTCGCGGCGGTCATCGCGGCATCGGACATGCGGTCCGCGGAGCGCGACGCGAAGCAGGCGCTCTCGCAAGGCGCGGATCTCGTGGAGCTCCGTCTCGACTCCGTCCGGGATGTGTCGCCCGGAGGCCTCCGGGCCCTCGCGTCCTCCGTCGGACGACATGCGATTGCGACGGTCCGGTCGAAAGCGGAGGGGGGAGCGGGCGCAGTGCCGGATGAGCGCCGTACCGCAATCCTCGCCGATCTTGCCAAGCTTCCCTTCGCGTACCTGGACCTGGAGCGCCGGGCGGACGGAGCTCGAGCGGGCGGGATCCGCGGGAAGGAAGGCCGGGGACCCGTGCGGATTGTGTCCGAGCATTTCTCCGCGTCTGCGGACCTCGCGAAGGTCGAGGACGCGCTCGAGGCGTGCGGCGCCCTGGGGGAGGTCGCGAAGGTCGCCGTCCCCGTGGACGACATCGAGGAGGCGATCGCCCTCGTCGACCTTGCGCGGTCGCATCGGAAAGGCCCTCGGCGAGCCGTCGTGATTGGCATGGGCCTCGCAGGCATGCTGACGCGGGTCCTCGCGGAGGACACGGGGCAGGAGATCCAGTACGCCGCGTTCGGGCCACCTTCCGTCCCGGGGCAGCTTCCCTTGCCCGCCGCGGTCCGCCTCAAAGGTCGCCACCCAATCGTCCTGGGCCTCGTCGGGCACCCCCTCGGGCATTCGATTTCCCCGCAGATCCACGAAGCCGCGCTCGCGTCCGCGAACATCCCCGGCGTGTACCTGCTGTTCGACGTGGGGGCGGACACCCTCCGACGGATGGTCGACGAGCCGGACCGGATCCGTCTGAGGGGATTCAATGTGACGATTCCGTACAAAGAGGCGGTCGCGGACCTCGTCGACGACGTGGACGGGGATGCGGAGGCCCTCGGCGCCGTGAACACGGTCGTCGTCGCGGATGGATGGACGAAGGGCCACAACACGGACGTGCACGGGTTCCGGATCGCGCTGCGTTCCCTCGGGATCCGGCTCGGCCAGCGGAAGGCCCTCGTCGTTGGCGCGGGCGGGGCCGCGAAGGCCGTCGTGCATGTCCTGCTCCGGGAGGGGGCCGCGGTCACCGTGGCGAACCGCACCCCGTCCCGGGCCGAAGCCCTCGCGCGCGGGTTCGACGAGTCCGTCGAGGTCGCGGACCCGGACGAGCTCGAGTCCCGGGGACCGTGGGACCTGCTCGTCAACGCGACCCCGGTGGGCACGAAGGGCCTTGCGCCCGGCGTGCCCGTCCCGGACGCCACGATCCGACGATCGAAGTTCGTCTTCGACCTCGTATACAATCCGCCCGAGACCCCGCTCCTCGCGTCGGCGCGGCGAGCCGGCGTGCCGGCGGCGTCGGGCCTGACGATGCTCGTGCATCAGGCCGCGAAGGCGTACGAGCTCTGGATCGGGCTATCGCCGGACATGAAGGCGATGGAGACCGCCGCCCGGGAGGCGCTCCGGTGAAGGCCCACGCGTCCTGCTTCGGGGCGGGCACGATCGTGAACGCGATCGCGACGGGGAAGGGCGCCGCCTTCGGTCTCGGACTCCGGGCGAACGCGACGGCCCTCGTCGGACCGAAGGCGGACGGGCTCCGAGTTCGCGTCGCGCCAGGGATCGACACGCGCCTCGTCGATGCGTGCGCGCGCCGAATCCTCCGCCGCAGCCGTCGACGAGCCGGTCTCGAGATATCGGTCGATTCGGAGATCCCGATCTCCCGCGGACTGAAGAGCAGCTCCGCGGTCGCGAACGCGGTGACCCTCGCTTCGTCGCGGGCGCTCGGCCTCGACCTCGAACCGCTGCAGATCATCAACCTCGGGGTGGACGCGGCGCTCGATGCGGGCGTGACGCTCACGGGCGCCTTCGACGATGCGTGCGCGTCCTTCTTCGGCGCGGTTTGCGTGACCGACAACGTCTCGCGTAAGCTCCTTCGCTCGGACCGCCTGATGGAGGACCTCCTCGCGGTCGTGCAGATCCCCCGAAGGACGATCACGAAGCGGAGCCTCGCGGACAAGGACTTCTCCCCGATCCGTCGGGAGGTCGAGGAGGCGTTCCGGCTCGCGATGGCGGGGGACTACTTCCGTGCGATGGAGAAGAACAGCGCGGCGTACGCCCGGATCCTGGAGGTCGACGAAACGCCCGCGGTCCGGGCCCGGGCGGCGGGCGCGATGGCCGCGGGGATCACAGGCGCTGGCCCGGCGATCATCGCCCTCACGAAACCGGCGCACCGGGACGCCGTCGCCCGCGCGCTCGCCGCGGACGATGCCGAGGTGCGTGCGGTCGGCCTGAACACCCTCGAGGCCCGGGAGGTCTCCCCGTGAGGCTCCGCGCGAAGCCCTCCTCCCTATCGGGGCGCATCGCCGCGTCTCCCTCGAAGAGCTACACGCACCGTGCGATCCTCCTCGCGGCTCTATCCGGAGGCCCCTCCCGGGTGCGTCGCGCCCTGTTCGCGGAGGACACAGAAGCGACCCTCGAGGGGATCGAGGCCTTCGGCGCGCACGTCGCGCGCGAGGATGGACGTCTCACGATCACGTCGGAACCCTTCCATCCGCCGGACCGGGAAGTCGACGCGCGGAACTCGGGCACGACCCTCCGCCTCCTGACCGGGGTGGCCGCGACCCTCGACGGTCCGACCGTCCTCACGGGGGATGCGAGCCTGCGGAAGAGGCCGATGGGCCCGCTCCTGGACGCCCTCGAAGCCCTGGGAGCCCGCGGGCGCTCCTTGCACGGGGACGGGTGCGCCCCCGTCCGGATCGCCGGGCCCCTCGCGGGCGGGGAGGTCTCCATCGCGGGATCCGTGAGCTCGCAGTTCGTGACGAGCCTTCTCGTGGCCGCGCCTCTCGCACGGGATCGGACCGTCGTACGGGTGGTCCCGCCCGTCCGATCCGAGCCGTACGTGGACGTGACCCTCCACATGCTCCGCCTCTTCGGCGTGGACGTCCTTGACCAGGGGGACATGTACGAGATCCGCGCCCCCCAGGCCTACCATCCCGTGGATGTGGACGTGCCGGGAGACTTCTCCTCGGCGGCGTTTCCGTTCGTCGGTGCGGCGATCTCCGAGGGGGACGTCACCGTCGACGGGCTCGACGCCGACGCACCTCAAGGGGATCGGAAGCTGGTCGACCATCTGCGATCGTTCGGAGCCCGGGTCGATGTCCGCGCCGAGGAGGTCCGGGTCCGCGGAGGCGCCCTCGTCGGCCGGACGATCGACATCGGCGACACGCCCGATCTGTTCCCCGTCCTCGCCGTCCTCGCGACGCAGGCTCGCGGCGAATCACGCTTCGTGAACGGGGAGCACCTCCGCCTCAAGGAGAGCGACCGGATCGCGACGACGGTCGGCTTCCTGAAGGCGATGGGATCCTCGATCGAACCGACCCATGACGGATGCGTCGTTCGGGGCCCGACGCGGCTCCGGGAGGCGTTCGTGGACTCTTCGGGGGACCATCGAATCCTCATGGCCGCGGCCGTCGCCGGCCTCGTCGCCGACGGACCCGTCGACATCTCCGACCCCTGGTGCTTTCGTGTGTCCTATCCCTCCTTCCTCGACGACCTGAGGGCCCTCGGGGCGGACGCGGGTGTGGTTCCATGAATCGGCTCGGGGAGCGGTACCGAACGACGATCTTCGGCACGAGCCACGGTCCCTTCGTCGGATGCGCGATCGAAGGCCTCCGGGCGGGCACGCGCGTTGACGAGACAGCCGTCCAGGCGCAGCTCGACCGTCGCCGTCCGGGCCAGAGCCTGCTCACGACCCAGCGGAAGGAGGAGGATCGGGTCGAGTTCTCGGAGGGGCTGCGCGGCGGCGAGGCGACGGGGGAACCCATCGTCGCGATCATCCGAAACGAGGATGTCCAGTCGAAGTCCTACGCGAACGTCGCGCGGGTGCCGCGACCCGGTCACGGGGACTTCAGCGCCCGGATGAAGTACGGGGGGAGGAGCGACCTCCGGGGCGGCGGCCAGCTGTCCGGCCGGATGACCGCGCCCCTTGTCGTATCGGGCGCGATCGCACGCCAGGTCCTCGCGCCCCTCGGCGTCCGGTTCCACGCCCACGCGGCCCAGATCGGCCGGGTCACGGCGCGTCCCGTGACCCCGGAGGAGATCGACGCGAACGTGGAGCGCACCCCCGTCCGGTGCGCGGACCTCGACGCGGCGGACCGGATGATCGCGGAGGTCGAGAGCGCCCGGAAGGACCGGGACAGCGTCGGGGGGATCATCGAAGGCATCGTGACGGGCCTGCCAGCGGGCGTCGGGGAACCGTTCTTCGACTCCGTCGAGGCGGTCCTCGCGCACCTCTTCTACTCGATTCCAGCGGTGAAGGGCGTCGACTTCGGCGCGGGGTTCCGCGCGGCGTCCATGCGCGGCAGCGAGCACAACGACCCATTCGTCTTCGAGGCGGGCCAGGTCCGGACCTCGACGAACCACGCAGGCGGGATCCTCGGGGGCATCACGACGGGCATGCCGTTGACCTTCCGCGTCGTCATCAAGCCGACGGCCTCGATTGCGAAGCCCCAGCGGTCTGTGGACCTGGAGACGATGCAGGAGACGGAGGTCGTCGTCACGGGGAGACACGATCCGTGCATCCTGCCGCGGGCCGTCCCCGTGGTGGAGAACGTGGCGGCGATGGGCATCCTCGACCTCACGTTCCTCGGAGGGTTCGTATGAGCGAAGCTGAGATCGCACGGCTGCGGGACGAGATCGCGCGGGTGGATCGGGAGATCGTGGTCCACATTGCCGGTCGTCTCCACCTCGCGGAGCAAATCGGACTGGAGAAGAAACTCATGGGCCTCCCGCTCCGGGATTCTGACACGGAGGAGCGCGTCCTTACGCGGCTCCTCACGGAGTGCGCGTCGCGCGGAATCACCGAGACGTTCGCCGCAGGCCTCTCCCGCCTGCTGATCGACGAAAGCCTGAGGCGCGAAGAGGCGACCCTACCACCGGACCCCGCAGGCCGGCGCGTCCTTGTCCTCGGCGGGTCCGGGCAGATGGGACAGTGGCTCTGTCGGTACCTGCGTGGCCGCGGCCACTTGGTCAGCGTGAACGATCCCGTGGGTCCCCTCGAGGACTTCCCCTACGAGCCGGACCTCGAGAAGGGGGTCGCAGCTTCGGACGTAATCGCCGTCTCCGTCCCCATGTCCGTCAGCGCGCAGGTCCTCCGCACCCTTGCGGCCCTTCGGCCGAAAGCCCTCATCTTCGACATCTGCAGCCTCAAGGCCCCGATCCAAGGGGAGCTTCGCGCGATGGGCGAGGCGGGCCTCAAGATTGCGAGCGTCCACCCGATGTTCGGGCCGGACCTGTGGCCCCTGTCGAGCGGCAACATCACCTTCAGCGATTGCGGGAGCGGCGTGGCGGTCTTGGAGGTGAAGGAGCTGTTCCGCGGGAGCGGGGCGTCCTTCGTCGACCTGTCCCTGGACCACCACGACGAGTTCATGTCCTTCCTTCTTTCCCTGAGCCACCTGTGCCTGCTCACCTTCGCCCGGACGGTCTCCGAAAGTCCCTTCGACCTCGCCGGCCTGCGCCGCCCGGCGGGGACGACGTTTTCTCGCCTGTCCGTCGCGGCCTCCGGCCTCCTCGAGGACCCTCCGATCCTACTCCACGACATCCAGGCCCTGAATCCTCACACCTCCTCAATCCGCCGGCGCATCCGCGAGGCCCTCGACGACTGGGAACGGGCGACACAGGCGAAGGACCCGAAGGCCTTTCTCGGGCTGATCGAGGAGTCCCGCTCCTATTTCCTGGGGGATGTGAGATGAGCAAGATCCCCGTGGCCGTCCTCGGCGCGACCGGAAACATCGGCCAGAGGTTCGTGAGTCTGCTGCAGGACCATCCCGACTTCGACCTCGCTGTCCTCTGCTCGTCCGAGCGGAAGGTCGGGGGCCGCCTCGCCGACTCTTGGCGCCTCGAGGACGTGCCGCTGGGCCCCGACGTCGCCGGAATGAAGCTTGCCCCGCTTGAGACGAAGGCCCTCCGGAAGGCGGGCGTCGTCGCGGCGTTCAGCGCGCTCCCGGCCGAGATCGCGAGGGGCCTCGAGACCGAGGCCGCCCGCGCAGGCCTGAGAATCTTCTCGAATGCGTCGTCACATCGGATGGAGCCGGACGTGCCTCTCCTCGTGCCGGAAGTGAACCCCGACCACCTCGCACTCGTCGAACGGCAAGCGACGTACAAGGACGGAGGGTTCCTCACGACGAACCCGAACTGTTCGATTACGGGGCTCGCCCTCGCCCTGAAGCCCCTCGTGGACGCGTTCGCCGTGACGACGGTGCACGTGGCCACGTACCAGGCCCTGTCCGGCGCGGGCTACCCGGGCGTGCCGAGCTTGGACATCGTCGGGAACGTGCTGCCGTTCATCGAGAACGAGGAGGAGAAGATGCGCCGGGAAGCGAAGAAGATCCTGGGGACATGGTCCGACGGCGTCGTGCCGAGCCCCGTCGACGTGTGGGCGAACTGCGCGCGGGTCGCCGTGCGGGAGGGTCATTTGGAGGCCGTGTCGATCCCGGTCCGGGACGACGTCTCGCCCGAGGACGTCGCGAAAGTCCTCTCGGACTTCCGCGGGGAGCCGCAGCGCAGGAACCTGCCGACGGCCCCGAGGCAGCCCGTCATCGTGCGGTCGGAGCGGAACCGCCCGCAGCCCCACCTCGACGCGCTCGCCGGAGAGCCGGAGCGGGCCCGGGGCATGGCGGCGACCGTCGGCCGGATCCGAGTGACGGGCGGGGTCCTCCGGTTCTTCCTGCTCTCCCACAACACGCTCCGCGGCGGATCCGGGGGCAGTGTCCTGAACGCGGAGCTCGCGCACCGGAGGGGCTACCTTGGCTGACGCCTGGAAGGTCGCGAAGTTCGGCGGCAACTGCGTGAGTCGGCCGGACATGTACGACCGCATCGCCAAGGTCCTCCGGGCGGACCCGTCGAGGAAGTTCGTCGTCGTCTCCGCGATCGCAGGGGTGACGGATTCCCTCGTCGCGACCCTCGCGAAGCCCCGCGAGGAGAAGGAAATCGACCTCTACATCGCGGAGCTCCGGCGGATTCACCTGAGCCTCCTGCGGAAGGCCCGTTCGGGGCACGACGCCGCGGTGGACTCCCTCGAGGCGCTCGCGACGAAACTCGAACGGCTCCTCTACGGGGTCACGTACACGGAGGAGATCACCCCGAGGACGCGGGACTTCGTCCTGTCCTTTGGGGAACGGATGAGCGCTCAGGTCGTCGCAGCGAGCCTCCGCGAACGCGGCGTCGACGCGGTACCCCACGAGGCAGACCTGATAGGTATCATCACGGACGACAATTACGGGAACGCGACCGCGATGCTCGACGAGACGCGAAGCCACCTCGCACCGTTCCTCAAACGCCAGGGGGACGCGGACCACGTGAGCGTGATCACGGGCTTCTTCGGCATGTCCCACGAAGGGAAGACCGCGACGTTCGGCCGAGGCGGATCCGACTACAGCGCCGCCGTGGTCGCGTACGCCCTCGAGCTGCCCAACGTGGAGATCTGGAAGGACGTCGGCGGGTTCATGAGTGCGGACCCGAAGATCGTCCCGGAAGCCTTCCCCCTGTCCGCGTTGTCGTATGACGAGGCCGCGGAGCTGTCGTACTTCGGGGCGAAGGTGCTGCACCCTCGAGCCGTCCAACCCGCGCGGGCGTGCAGCGCGTCCCTCGTCCTCAAGAACCTGTACGAGCCCGAAGAGGTCGGCACCCGGATCGGACCCGACACGGTCGATCGGAGCGGGGACGTGAAGAGCATCTCGTTCGTGCGGGACCTGGCGACCCTCAAGGTGTTCGCGTCTGGCGCCGGTTCGAAGGAGACCCTCCTCTCCCGGGCCGCGACGGCTCTCTCCGAGGAGGACATCAACGTGTACACCGCCGCGACATCCCAGACGTGCATCGCCTTCCTCGTGGACTCGGACGCGGTGGGCCGGTCCAAGAAGGTCCTCGGACGTCTTCCGGGCGTGATCCTCGACCATGTGGAGGTCCTGCCCCACGCCTCCCTGATCTGTTTCGTGGGGGAAGGCCTGGGCTACGCCCACGGGATCGCGGCGCGCGTCTTCCGTGCCGTGGCGGAGAAAGGCGTCAACGTGCAGCTCATCTCCGCGGGCGCGTCCATGGTCGCATACACGTTCACGGTCGAATCGAAGAATCTCGAGGCCGCGGTCCGCGCGGTCCATCGCGAGTTCTTCGGGCACCGGTACGACATCACGCACCCCTCGGC
>DATETY010000039.1:0-22107 GCA_035283365.1 Thermoplasmata archaeon
TTTCCGAGTCAAGACGTCCTCACGCTCCTCGAATGGGGCGGCGGGAGGCAACACCGCGATGCTTATGTCTCTCAAACGCCGCCGGATGGCTTCGACGTTCTCGAGATACACTGAATCCTGGCGGACGGCAAGGTAGCATTCTGATGCCGGAGGGGCCGCAAAGGCAAGGCTGATCTCGACGCCGTGATCGAATCTGGCGGTTACGTAGCTGGCCTCGTTTCCATATTCGTAGTGGACATTCGCGATTGGGAACGGTATCCGCTGGGGTTCCACGAGATAGCCGTGTACATCATCGTCAAAAACCCCCTCGGGAATCTGAACTATTTCCCGTCGGAGACGGTAGTTGGCTTCGAGGGAAATCAATCGGAGGGCGTCGACCAACGTCGACTTCCCCATGTTGTTCTTCCCGACAAGCAGGCCCAACTCAGGGAAGTCAATGGTGAAATTCCGAAAGGGCTTGAAGTTCGCCAGAATCAGCTTCGCAAGCATCCTGGATCGTGATCCAAGAGATGAATCACAGCTTCATAAAGACACGTTGTCCAACTTGTCATATGGCCGAGTGAGGAGACACCGCGCGGTCCGTTACTTCTCAGTATTCGGCAGAGCGCCTGATTCGCCGTTTGCACTTAGCTGGAACACAACTAACGAGACACTATGTCGAGAATGCTACCGCAGGCGCAGCAGCCCCGGTGGTTACCGATAGCCCCGTCCCCGGATGAAGATCTCGACAACCTTCACTTCGCGCTCAACGACCGCGTAGATCGCCCGATAATCTCCAATCCGGATCCGATACTTCCTTGGATCGGTCCCCTCGATGACTCGGATATCGGCTTTTGGACGAGGTCGAAACGGATCGTCCTCGAGGACACGCAAACCCTTCACGATGCGAGTTCGCGTTCCGGCGGGCAGTTTGCGCAGCTGCCGAGCCGCTGTCTCCGACAGCGTGACCCGGAACGTCATACCTCATCCAATGGGATGAACTCCTGTTCCTCGAGGATACGGTTCCACCGTGCATCGAGTTCTTTGATGGATGCTCTTTCTATCAGTTCCCGGATGACCTCGTCGTAAGTCTGGCCCTTCGAGCCCAGCTTGCGGAGCATTTCCTTCGTTTCCCTCTGCAGGGAAATCGTTGTCGCGCCGGCCATATCATGGCCACCATGGCCTCCATGGTATTTATGCTTTACAACGCGGCATTATGCATGGATTGTTCCACGACGAACCACTGAACCGTCGCCTACCTAGGTTGGTTCGGGAGCGATGACTCGAGTGCGCGTTCTTTGCTTTGGAATTTTCGAAGCATGACAATTGTTTCGGCCAACTCTAGCACAATGAAGAGCGGGACGATCCACGTCAAATTGGTGAAGATGGGATTGCTTGCCCAGATGCCCGTCGGCTGCCATAGGAAGGCGAAGATTAGGAGTAGGGCGAAAATGGCGAAGACGACCACCTGAAGCTGCACGTAGCCCGGCCTCGTGAAATGTCTCAATCCGTAAGCTTTGATTCGGACGGGTTCTCCCGTCATGTGCGCACTCGCTCGGGACGGGAACGGAATGGGGCTCAATAGGTTTTTCCATCATGGAATCTGGCATGATGAATGAAGTATTGTCATCCATTGAGCGGCCCTCCGTGGCCAAAACCTTTGGACTGAATCTTCCTGCCGCGTGGTCAGCGGTGTCGACGTCTCGCTCGCCGACGAGCGGCCCGGTTGAGCTTGACTTTCTTCCTCGCCATCGCGGCCGCAAGGCGGGTGGCCTATTTGAACGTGACACGGGCCAAGCCGTGAAGGCCCTACGCGGGGCTGTCCTTCAGGGAGCCCGCGAAGTACTGCGCGTACCCTTCCATGTCGAGCAGGCCGTGGCCGCAGTAGTTGAACGCGATCGTGAGCGGATCGTTCGTGCGCTTCGCCTCGAGGGCGAGGTCGATCACGCCCTTGATCCCGTGGCAGTTCTCCGGCGCGGGGATCAGGCCCTCCGTCCGCGCGAAGATCTCGCCCGCCTGGAACGTGCTCACCTGGTCGTACGCGCGCGGCTCGACGATCCCCTGGTCCACGAGGACGCTCAGGGTGGGCGCCACGCCGTGGTACCGCAGACCGCCCGCGTGGATCCGCGGGGGCACGTACGTGTATCCGAGGGTGTGCATCTTGAGGAGAGGCGTCATCTGCCCCGTGTCCGCGAAGTCGTAATCGTACGAGCCCTTCGTCATGCTCGGCGCCGCGGTCGGCTCGACCGCGACGAACCGCGTGTCCGACTTCCCCTTGAGCCGCCGCCCGATCATCGGGTACGTGAAGCCCGCGAAGTTCGACCCGCCACCGACGCATCCGACCATGTAGTCGGGCGCGAGGTCCGCGAGCTCGAACTGGGCCAGAGCCTCCTGGCCGATGACGGTCTGGTGCATGAGCACGTGGTTCAGGACGGACCCGAGGGAGTACTTCGTGTTCGGGAACGACATGGCGGCCTCGATCGCCTCCGAGATCGCGATCCCCAGCGACCCGGGATGGTCCGGGTCCGCGTCGAGGAACCTCGCGCCGATCTTCGTCGCCCGGCTCGGGCTCGGCACGACCTCGGCCCCGAGGAGCTTCATCATGTGCCGCCGATAGGGCTTCTGGTCGTACGACGCGCGGACCATGAACACCTTGCACGCCATGTCGAAGTACCTCGTCGCGAGGGCCAAGGCGGAGCCCCACTGTCCTGCGCCCGTCTCTGTGGCCAGGGCCTCCGCGCCCTCCTTCCGAGCGTAGTACGCCTGGGCGATCGCCGTGTTCGGCTTGTGCGAGCCGACCGGGGACAGGTCCTCTCGCTTGTAGTAGATCCGGGCGGGCGTCTTCAGGTACGCCTCGAGGCGCGTCGCGCGTACCATGGGCGTGGGCCGGCCGAAGCGGAAGTACGCCTCCCGCACCTCCTCGGGGATCGGCTCCATGGGGGCCGCGGCCATCTCCTGCCGCAGGATCTCGTTCGGGAAGATGGGGGGCAGGTCCGCGGGCGTGATCGGCTTCTTCGTCCCGGGATGGAGGGGCGGTGGCAGGGCCACGGGCAGGTCGGGCACGATGTTGTACCAGGCCTTCGGCAGATCGTCGGGTCCGAGGACGATCCTCACGTCGGTCGAGCCCTTACCGGATGTCTGTGCGGTCAGCATGTCGATCCCCCGACCCCGATGAGATTCTCGGGACACTATATAACGATTCTGTCCTTTGATGTACTGAAAGATACTCTACGTGACGAAAGCATTAACCAGCGGCGCACGAATGCGTACATCGGAGACGTCCATGTGGGCCCGCTTCCGACCGTACTTCAAGGGCTTTCCGGCCCAGGAGAAGGTCGCCCAGATCATGGTCTCCTATGGCCTGAGGGTCCACGAGGGCCACGTGTACGCGGGCGACATCAAGGTCTCCGACACGTCCATGGCCCGCGCCGCCGGCGTGGACCGGCGCGTCGTGACGGCGACCGTCGTGACGATCGAGAAAAGCCCCGAGCTTCGAGCGTTCTTCGACCGCCTGCGGCCTGTGTGCCACCTGCGGGAGGTCGCGCCCCTCATGGACTGGGGGGCCATCGAGATCGTGCCCACGAACGCGTCCAAGCCGGGCATCCTCGCGGGCGTGGCCGTGATCATCGCGGAGGCCGGGATCAGCGTGCGCCAGGTCGTCATGGACGACCCCGAGCTCGTGGACGATCCGCACGGGTTTATCATCACGGAGGCCCCCGTGCCCGAGCGGCTCCTCCCGCGGATCAAGCAGGTCGATGGCGTGAAGTCCGTCGTGCTGCACTGAGCGACGCCACGTGCCCCGTCACTCGGATTCGCCGCGGTGATCATGGAGTCGGAGCACGTTCCCGAACGGGTCCCAGATCACCCCGCTGTTCGCGTCCTCCCGACGGACGCGGACCTGCTTCCCCTCGAGGACCGTGGCGACCTCCTCGAAGTCCTCGACGTGAAGGCTGATCGGAGAGCCTGCGCCCGAGGGGCCCATCGCGAGCGGCACGAGGTCCCGGACGCGCCACAACGTGAGCTGCCCGCCCTCGACCTCCACGGCGGTCCAGACGGGGTTCGCCTTGCCGACGACGCGAAAGCCGAGCAGATCCCGGTAGAACGACAGGGCGGCGTCCATGTCGCCGACGTGGATGAGGACATGGCCGAAGTCGTGGATGAGGGCCATGGACCGAGGATGGCACGAGGCCTATTTCAAGGGCGGACGTGTCGCGACCGGACCGGGCCGCTCACGCGGACCGTGCCCCGCCCATGAGGCGGCGGTGTTCCGTGCGCATGCATCGATCCTGCACGACCGTCTTGCCTGCGGCCTCCGCCTTCCGGGCCGCCTCGTCGTGCCGGATCCCGAGCTGCATCCAGATCGCCTGCGCGGGGCCCCGGATCGCCATGTCGACGTGAGGCGGGACGTCCGCGGACGGCCGGAAGATCTCCACGAGGTCGTACGGCTCCCGCACGTCCGCGAGGGACGTGTACGCCTTCTCCCCCAGGATTTCGTCCGCAGTCGGGTTCACGGGGATGATCCGGTACCCGACCGACTGGAGGTACGCGGGGACGCTGTGCGCCTCCTTCGCGGGGTCTTTCGAGCACCCGACGACCGCGATCGTCCGCGTCTCGGAGAAGACCTTCCGAAGGGTCGCATCGTCCGTCATCGGCATCCGGTCGGCTCGAACGCGGGGGTCCCGCTTAAGGGTTGGCCGCGACGCGCTCCCGGATCGCCGTCTTGAGGCTCGGCATGAGGTCGAGGCCCTCGACCTCGGCGTGTCGGAACCATCGGATCTCCGAGTGCTCGTCGTTCGCGATGCGCGGTTCCCCTTCCCAGGCCGTCACGAGGAACAGGGTGTGGTGGAACGTCTCCTCCGAGGTGGGGTCCACGTCATCGTAGGGGCCGAGGGACTCCGCGCGGGTCACCCGAATCCCGAGCTCCTCTCCCAGCTCGCGGCGCAACGCCTTCTCGGGGGACTCGCCCGGCTCGAGGTGGCCCCCGAACGCGTCCCACATCCGGGCGAAGCGGACCGTGGACGTCCGCCGGCCGAGGAGGACCCGGCCGCCCCGCACGACGAGGCCCGTCGCGGTGACCCGGACCATCGCCGGGGGAATGCGGGGGCCGCCATGAGCCTTTTCGGACCATGGGAACAGGCCGCGACGCGGCCGCTATCCGGGCGGCCTGACCGCGCCCCGCAAGACAGGCCCGGTGTGCCATCGCCCTGCTCCGCGGCCCCGCCCCAAACGTTCAAGCCCGCCCGGCCTCTCCATGGGACGGATGGAGGCCGTCGCCGGGGAGATCGCGGAACGCCTGAGGGCCGCGCCCTTCGTGAAAGTCGTCACGCACATCGACGCGGACGGGATCACGGGGGGCGCGATCGCCTCGGAAGCCCTGGCCCGCGCGGGGATCGAGCACGACGTCACGTTCACGAAGAAGCTCGACGAGGCCGTCCTCGGGGAGATCAAGCGGCAAGGCCCGCCTCTCGCGTGGTTCGTCGACCTGGGCGCGGGGCTCCTCCACGCGTTCCACGGGATCGACGCGGTGATCACGGACCACCACGTGCCCACGGAACGGGAGGTCCCGAAGGCCCTCCGCGGGGACCTCGTGCGGTTCGCGGAGTCCGCGGACCGGGTCCTCATGCTGAATCCCCACCTGTCCGGCGAGGGCTCCGACGTCGCGAGCGGCGCAGGCTGCGCGTACGCGGTCGCGAAGGCCCTGGACCCGGAGAATACGGACCTCGCCGCGATCGCCGTGGTCGGCGCGGTCGGGGACGTGCAGGACCAGGAGTTCCGCCGCCTCGGCGGCTACAACCGGACGATCCTCGAGGACGGCGTGCGCGCCGGCGTCCTGTCCGCGACGATCGACCTCCGCCTGTTCGGGCGCGAGACCCGGCCCGTCCACAAGATGCTCCAGTACGCGACGGACCCCTGGATTCCCAGGCTCAGCGGGAACGACGAGGCGTCCATCGCGTTCCTCCTCGAACAGGGGATCGACCTGAAGGTCGAGGACCACTGGCGCGCCTGGTCCGACCTGGACCGCGGGGAGAAGCAGCGGGTCGTGTCGGCCCTCGTGGCCCACATGCTCGAGCGGGGCTGCGGGGCCCGCGAGGCGGACCGCCTGATCGGGGAGGTGTACACCCTCGTGCGCGAGCCCGCGGGGAGCCCGACCCGGGACGCGAAGGAGTTCGGCACCCTGATCAACGCGTGCGGCCGGTACGACGAGGCCGAGGTCGGCTACCGGGTGTGCCGCGGGGACCGGGAAGAGTTCCTCGCGCGAGCGCTCCGCCTCCTGCGGGGCCACCGCGAGTACCTGGTCGACTCGATGGAGGCCGTCCTCGAGGCGGGGATCACGCAGCTCGACGCGGTCCAGTACTTCCACGCGGCGGACAAGATCCGGGACACGGTCGTCGGGATCGCGGCGAGCATGGCCCTGAACCGCGAGGCCGCGACGAAGGACCTCCCAATCATCGCGTTCGCCCAGGCCGCCGACGGGATCAAGGTGAGCGCCCGGGCCACGAGGGACCTCGTCGCGCGCGGGCTCGACCTCGCCGCGATCATGGCGGCCGCGAGCAAGGAGGTCGGTGGCCAGGGAGGCGGGCATCACGCGGCCGCGGGCGCGACGATCCCGCCCGGGTCCGAGGACCGGTTCCTCGAGGTCGCGAACCGCCTCGTGCGTGCGCAGCTCGGTCCTCCGCCCCGTTCGACCGGGGGACACCCCGTCGCGTGACGCACGGTCAAGCCGCTTCACGCGTCGAGGAACACGTCGAGGACATGTTGGAACCCGTCCGACTCGCTCACGTCGCCGACCCAGCTCGCGAGGAGAGCCCGGTTCCGCTCCTCGAAGTCGTCGATCCGCTTCCGCATCGAGCGCCGCAGGGCGTCGTTGTCCTCCCCGGTGACCACCACGCTCAGGTACACGAAGTCCCCCCGCTCGATCATGAGGGTGTGGTCCCCTTGCGCGATCGCCCGGAGGTCTTTCCCCCGGAGGATCGGGAACGAGATCCGCATGAAGGACTGGATCGCGTCCAGGGTCCCCGTGAGGATGTCCTCATCGATCGTCTCCTCGCCGGACCGCACCCGATGGGCCATCAGGAGTCCGGTCCGGTGGTTCAGGAACGCGGCCATCACGGCCGGGGCTCCCGGCCCCCGAGCCTTCCGCTCCCGGGCGGCCGGACCCGGGGGCGCCGCCCGCGTCAACACGACGAGCTTGCTCCGGACGCTCTCGAGGGCCCGGTCCAGCGCGTCGATCTCGAACGGCTTCTCGAGGAACTCCGTCGCACCCGCCTGCAGAGCCCCGACGGCCGTCGCGACGCTCCCGTACCCCGTCATCACGACCACGGAGGCCCGCGGGGCGGTCGCCCGCAATCGGTGCACGAGGTCCGCGCCCGTGGGGCCCGGCATCGTCCAGTCGAGGAGGACGACATCGTGGCCCGGCGCGCGATCGAGCGCTTCCCGGCCGTCCGCCGCGAGGGTCACCTCGTGGCCTCCCGATCGCAGGAGGTCCGCCAGCTCCGCTCGCAGGGTCTCGTCGTCATCCGCCACGAGGACCTTCATGGCGCAACACCCGATCGCGGGCTCACGGGTCGGTGGGCACCCGCCCCCGCCTCAACCCACTGATACGTCACACGCGATAAACATGGCGGTCCCATGTTCACGAAATGAGGCCCTACGGCCCGCCGTTCTCCCGTGACGCGGCAAACCCGGGAATCTTTAAGGCTCCCCGGCCCTTCGGAGGCCCCGATGCCGGAGAGCGACTACGAGGTGGAGCTCTTCCGGAAGCAAGGCTTCACGCGCCGCACGTGCCCGTCGTGCGGGAAGGCGTTCTGGACCCTCGGCCCCCACGAGGCGTGCGGGGAGACCCCGTGCCAGGAATACGACTTCATCGGCGCCCCGCCGTTCAAGAAGAAACTCACGTACCGCGCGATGCGGGAGGACTTCCTGTCGTTCCTCGAGCAGAACGGCCATGCGCGGGTGAAGCGCTACCCGATCGTCGCGCGCTGGCGCGAGGACGTGTTCTTCGTCCAGGCGAGCGTGTACCCGTTCCAGCCGTGGGTCATCGAGGGCCTCGCGGCGCCGCCGGCGAACCCCCTCGCGATCAGCCAGCCCTGTGTGCGCTTCGTGGACGTGGACAACGTCGGGAAGACGGGCCAGCACTTCACGATGTTCGAGATGATGGCCCACCATGCGTTCAACTTCCCCCGCAAGCCCGTGTACTGGAAGGACCGCACGGTCGAGCTGTGCCATACGTTCCTCGTGGAGAGGCTCGGCATGGACCCGGGCCTCGTGCGCTACAAGGAGTCGTGGTGGCAGGGCGGCGGGAACAGCGGGCCGTGCTTCGAGGTCGTCTTCGGGGGCGCGGAGGCCGCGACCCTCGTGTTCATGGAGAACCAGGAGGGGCCCTCGGGCCGAACGCCCATGGAGACGAAGGTCGTCGACACGGGGTACGGCCTCGAGCGGCTCACGTGGCTCTCGCAGGGCACGACGTCCGCGTACGAGGCCGTGTTCGGGGACGCCCTCGCGTACCTCAAGCGGGCCACGGGCGCGAAGAAGGTCGACGAGCGGATCCTGCGGGAGTACTCGAAAGTCGCGGGGATGCTCAAGGTCGAGTCCCTCGCGGACGTGCGTGAGATCCGCCGACGGACCGCGGAGCGGCTCGGCATCCCGGTCGAGGAGCTCGTCGCGGAGGTGGCCCCCCTCGAGGCCCTGTACACGATCTGCGACCACGCGCGCGCCTTGATGTTCCTCCTCGGCGACGGGGTCGTGCCCTCGAACAGCCGGGAGGGATACTTCGCGCGGCTCCTCGTCCGCCGCGGGCTGCGGGCCCTCCGAGGGCTCAACATCACGTACACCCTCGCGGACACGATCAGCTTCCTGATCGACCAGACGCGGGAGGACTATCCGGAGTTCTTCTTCAACAAGTCGGACATCCTCAAGCTGCTCAAGGTCGAAGAGGCCCGGTACCGGGAGACCCTCGAGAAGGGCCGCGGGACCGTCGGGAAGCTCGAGGCGGATCTCCAGGCCGCGGGCCAGGGGATCGACGCGGACGCCCTGATCGAGCTGTACGACAGCCACGGCCTCTCGCCGGACGTCGTCGCGGAGTTCGCGACGACGAAGGTCGACGTCCCGGACGACTTCTATGCGCGGGTCGCGGCGCGCCACGAGCGGCCCGGCGCGGCCGAAGCGAAGCCCGTCGCGGATGTGCCCGCGGGCCTGCCGCCGACGAAACTCCGCGTGTACGAGGACCGCCGGAAGCGACGGTTCCGCGCGAAGGTCCTCGCAGTCCATGGGGACGCGGTCGTCCTCGACGCGACGTACTTCTACCCGGAGGGCGGAGGCCAGGAGGCGGACCGCGGGTCGATCGGCGGATACGAGGTCGTCGACGTGCAGAAGGTCGGGCCCACGGTCGTACACAAGGTCCGCGGGGACGCGACCAAGCTCGTGGGGACGCGGGTCTCATGCGAGATCGACGACGCCCGGCGGCGGGCCCTCACGGCCCATCACACGGCGACCCACATCGTCCTCGGGGCCGCCCGGAAGGTCCTGGGGAACCACGTGTGGCAGACGGGCGCACACAAGGCCGCCGACATGGCTCGCCTCGACATCACCCACTACGACTCCCTCTCCGACGACGAGCTCGCGCGGATCGAGACGGCCGCGAACGAGGTGATCCTCCGTGGCTCCGCGGTCCGCACGAAGTTCATGCCCCGCGACCTGGCGGAGCGCAAATTCGGCTTCCGCCTCTACCAGGGCGGCTCCGTGCCGGGCGGGGAGCTGCGGGTCGTCGAGATCCCGAAGTGGGACGTGGAGGCGTGCGGCGGGACCCACGCGACCCGTACGTCCGAGGTCGGCCTCGTGAAGATGATCCGGTCCACGCGGATCCAGGACGGGGTCGTTCGGCTCGAGTACGCGGCGGGCACCGCGGCCCTCCAGGCCGTGCGCGCGGACGCGCGGGACGTCTCGAAGGTCGCGGAGATCCTTGGTGCGCCGAGAGACCAGGTCGTCGCGTCCGCGGAACGCCTCGTCGCGGAGTGGAAGGACCTCCGGAAGAAGGTCGAGAAGGCGGAGGCCGACATGGCCCAGGAGACGACCCGCAAGGCCGTGGCCACGGACCACGGCGCGTGGCCGATCCTCAAGCAGGAGGTCCACGAAGGCGCGGGCTTCATGATGTCCATGTCCAAGGCGACCGCGTCGGAGAGCCGCGCGACCGGGATCTACTGGGCGTCGACCCCGAGCGACGTGCGGCTCGTCGTGACGCGCGGGTCCGACGTCCCGTTCGATGCCGCGGAGCTCCTGCGGACCGTCGCGCCCGAGTTCGGCGGGAAGGGCGGCGGCCGGCCCGACTTCGCGCAGGCGAGCTTCCCGAGCCCCGACCGAGCGCGGGGCGCGGCGGACCGGCTCGAGACCCTCATCCGGGAGAGGCTCGGCGCGCCGGGCGGATGACATGGACGTCCGCCGCTGGAGGCAGCGCGTCTCCGACTACGCGGAGATCACGAACGTCGGGCCGATCATCCGACGGTACTTCGTGATCGGGGCGTTCGATGGCGCGCTCACGATCCTCGGGGTCATCATCGGCGCGTACGCGGCGGGCGCCGCGGAGGACCACAAGCCCCTCATCCTGGCCGCGTCGATCAGCGCGGGGATCGGGCTCGCGGTGAGCAGTGCCGTGGGGGCGTACGAGGCGGAGCGGGTCGAGAAGAAGCTCGACCAGTACAACCTGGAGCGGGCCATGCTCTCCAAGATGAGCGAGGAGCACCGCGAGGCGTTCCGCTTCGCGGCGGTCGCGAGCGCCCTCGTCCACGGGGTCGCGCCCCTCATCGCGGGGATCCTGCCCGTGATCCCGTTCCTGTTCCTCGAGATCGGCCCCGCGACGGCCGCGGCCATCTTCGTGACCCTCACGATCCTGTTCGCGATCGGCGCGTACCTCGGGCGTCTCGTGCGGGACCGCTTCTTCTTCACGGCCCTGCGGTTCGTCGCGGCCGGGATCGGGACGGCCGTCCTGCTGTGGCTCCTGGGACCCCTCGCGGCCGCGTAGGCGCGCACGTTTTAATAGAAGGGAAGGATGGTCGCCGCGTGGCATCCGCGGATGCGGAGATCGAGGCGTTGCGCGCCGCGGTCGGGCGGCATTTCTCCGTGTACGGGGTCGTCGTGACGCCCCTCGCCCTCACGTTCCAGGTGAACGCGCCGGACGGCTCGATCGACGGGCCGTTCGATCGGCTCAGGCAGGAGCTCGTCCCGCAAAACTACATCCCGACGATCACGCGGGAGCGCGGGGAGACCCTCGTCCACGTGCAGCGGCGGCCCACGGGCCGGTTCGCCCGGCGCGAGGTGAACGCGGCGCTCCTCGTCGCGACGATCCTCACGACGGTCGTGTTCGGCGGCGCGTGGAATTGGTCCGGTTACGCGGGCACGCCCCTGTGGTCCCTCGAGTCCCTCGGATGGGGCGCCCTGTTCTTCGGCATCCCGCTCCTCACGATCCTCGGGGCCCACGAGATGGGGCACTACGTGGTCGCGCGGAGGTACAAGGTCCACGCGTCCCTGCCGTTCTTCCTCCCGTCGTTCCCGCCCCTGGGCACGTTCGGCGCGTTCATCTCGATGCGGGATCCGATCCCGAGCCGCCGGGCCCTCCTGGACATCGGGGTGTCGGGACCCCTCGTCGGGTTCGCGATCGCGATCCCCGTGACCCTCGCGGGGCTCGCCCTCTCCGCGGGCGGCGCGCCCCCGGCCGTCGTGGCGGGCGACCTCCAGTCAATCGAGCCCTCCATCCTGTTCAACTTCCTGTCCCTCTTCTTCCCCCTGCCTGACACGTACGTGATGCATCCCCTCGCGTTCGCGGGCTGGGTCGGCCTGTTCGTCACGGCGATCAACCTCCTCCCCGCGGGCCAGCTCGACGGCGGGCACGTGGCGCGGGCCCTCCTCGGGGATCGGCAGCACTACCTGTCGTGGTCCGCGGTCATCGCCCTCTTCGTCATGGGGACGTTCTACTTCGGCTGGGTCATCTTCGGGTTCCTCATCCTCATGCTCGGGGTGCGGCATCCCCCGCCCCTGAACGACCTCACGCGGCTCGACCCGTTGCGGAAGCTCGTCGGGGTCGGAGCCGTCGCGGTCCTTGTCCTCACGTTCGTCCCGATCCCGTTCAGCGTGGTCTCGGTGACCGCGGACTTCGCGTTCGAGGACCTCGACGGGACGCGCCTCACGACCCTCGACGCGAACGTGAGCATGGGCGCGTCCGTCCTCGTGACGTTCGCGGTGAACAACACGGGCGGCGCGCGCGAGCGAATCGGCCTCGCGATCGACGCGCCGAACCTGGGCAGCTACGGCTGGACCATCGTCTTCGTCTCGGGACGGATCGTGTCGGGGAACGGGACGGTCTCGATCCCCGTGAATCCGCTCAGCGTGCGGTTCTCCCTGGACGGGACGCAGCACGCGGTCCTCGAGATCAACGTCACGGCGCCCGCGGGGCCGCCCCCCGTGGTGCCCGAGGTCACGTTCCTCGTGGGCGGGAGCATCGAGGAGACGGACATCCGGAAGGTCCTCGAGGTCGTCCTCACGGTCGTCTGAATGCGCAGAACGTCCGCGTGAGGGACCGGTGGACCCGCAGCGCGTGCGCCTCGACGAGGTCGAGGTGGGCCTCCGCGAGCTCGACGTACTTGGGTTCGGGGAGGACCGCGGCCGCGTACCGACCGCGAGGCAGGATCTCCGCGAACGCACGGAACGCCCGGTCGTACAGCCGGGGAAGCGGCTCGCCTCGGGTCGAGGTCGCGCGACCGTACGGCGGGTCCGTCGCGATCCCATGGAATCGATTCGATCGCCACGGGTGGCCTCCCGCGTCCGCTCGGACGAGGCCCGCGTCGAGCTTCTGAGCCCGCAGGGACCGGCGCGCGCCCGCGACCATGGACGTCCGGACGTCCGCCCCGATCGCGCGCAGGCCGATCCGCGCGGCCTCCAAGAGGACGCCGCCCGTCCCGCAGAACGGGTCCAGGACCCATCCGGCCGTGGGCACGCGGGACAGGTTCACGAGGGCCCGGGCGAGCTTCGGGTGGAGGGAGATCGGCAGGGAGAACGGACGGCGGGCGACCTTCGCCGACTCGAGGCCGGACCGGTCCACTCGGTGGATCACGCGACCCAGGGTGATGTCCTCGTCCACGACGAGCCGGAAGTCGAGGTTCGGCGACGTGAGGTTGACCCGACCCGTGCGCGCGAGGGTCGCGCCGATGTCGGTCTCGATTGATCGGCGCTCCGCATCGTCGCCCGCGCCCCGCGCCCGGATCCGGAACGACTTCCCCGCGAGGTCCGCGGATCGGGCGTACGCCTGCACGTCGCCGAGGTCCCCCCGCACGAGTTCCTCGTTCACGACGTGCGCGAGGCCCACCCGCCGAATCGCGCGCTCCACGGGCCCCGTCCCGTCGATGCGAAGGATCTTCGACGTCCAGGCGACCGCACGTACCTCGACCCCTTCCGCCTCGAGGACCGCGAGGGCCTCGGCCCTCGGGAGGGTCGCGTGCTCGCCGGACAGCTCGACGAGGATCCGCACGCGCGCCCATGCGGACCGGGGTTCATGAGCCTGACGACGGCCGACACGTTCAAGACACATGTTCCGTTCGCACGACGTCGTGCTCATCCGCCCGTTCGTGCCGAACGACCTCCCCGCGGTCGCGTCGATCGTGCGCGACTCCCTCCGGGAGAACTATCCATCTTCCTTGTACCTGGACATCCATCGCTGGTGGCGGGACGGGTTCCTCGTCGCCGTGCTCGACGGGCAGCCCGTCGGCTTCCTCGCGGCCGTCATTTCGACGCAGGGACAGGCCCGGATCCTCATGCTCGCCGTGTCGGTGGCCCATCGCTCCAAGGGCATCGGCACGTACCTCATGCAGACGTTCCTCCGGAACGCCACGGCCCGCGGCCTGAATCGGATCGAGCTCGAGGTGCGGGTGTCGAACAAGGACGCGATCCGGTTCTACGAGCGGTACGGGTTCCGGATCCTGCACGTGTTGCCGGCCTTCTACACGGACGGAGAGGATGGGTACAAGATGATGCGCGCGGAGTGAGGGACCGCCTCGGCGATGGCCCGAACACACGGGCCTGACTGGCCGTCCCCGAAGAGCAGCAGGTGTGACCGGGGCTGCCCAGAGCATCCGAGTCCGTCGTTCTACTGGTACCCCTGGACGTCGTCGCCCTCGTGGACGTTCCAGTAGTGGTACGGGGAAGTCTCCTTCTGGGCGCTCGAGATGTCCGTCCCCACGCCGGCCATGTAGGAGCCGTAACGATCCCGGATCTGCTCCTCGATCGTGCGGGCGACCTTGATCGCCCGGCGGACGTGTTCCGCGTCGATCGCGTCGGCGGTCTCCGTGATCGCGATGTCGCCCGCGGAGCGGATGAGGCCGCCGAGCTCGCGCAATCGGAGGGTCAGACCTCGGTCCTTCTTGTCGAGCTCCTTGGCGCGTCGACGGGCCTCCTCGGTGATCGCGAGGACCGCGTCGCGGGTCGCCCGCGGGATCCGCTTGTCCACCGCGATCTCCTGCGCGACGAACTGGGCCATCTTCGCGCGGTTCGCCTCGTTGTCGTCCATCGCGGTCTCCACGAGGACCTCGTACCCGCCGCCCGCGATGCGCGAACGCAGCGGGGACAGGATGTGCGGGAGATCCTGGATGTTGCACGCCCCGACGAAGATGAAGTCGCACGGGACCGCCTCGACCTTCACGCTCGCGCCCGCGCTCTGTGGATTCCGTCCGGAGATCGGGAAGCGCTTTTCCTGCATCGCGGTCAGGATGTACCGCTGCATGTGACCGAGCTGCGGCAGCTCGTCGATGAACAGGACGCCCTGGTGGGCCTCGTGGATGGACCCCGCGACGACCCGGTCGTACGGCTGGGTCCCGAGCTGCGGGTGCCCTCCGTACGGGTCGTGCCGCACGTCCCCGAGGAGCTCCGTGTCGCTCGCGCCCGTCGCGAGGACGAACGGATTTCGGGTGATCGGGACGAGCACCTTGCGCGGGCTCTCCTTCTCCATCTCGCGCCGCTTCTCGAGCGCCTTCTGGTCGAGCACCCGGATCATGTCGCCGGCCCGCTCGTACACGACGACCTCCTCCTTGCCGAACTGCTGCCTTGTCGTCGTGACGCGGTCCCGGCCGCCCATCTGGGCGAACGTGACCTCGAAGATTCCGCCCAGCAGGTCGCCGAACGGATTCCCGACGTTCGCCTGGGGCGCGGCCTTGGGTCGCGCGCACTTCGGGCACATCCGGTCGTTCGGCGAGCTGTACGTCCCGCAGTGGACGCACTTGTGGCCGAGGCGCTCCGCCACGTTGATGGGCGCCTCCTTCGGGTCGATCAGGTCGCCCTCCGCGCCCGCGAAGCGGCTCTGCTCCTGGACGACCTCGTCCCGCGTCTTGACCTCGACGAAGGGTCGCTCCGGGTTCTCCGGGTTGTGGACGATCCGGATCTCCTCCGTGACGGAGGGGAGATGGAGGGACAGGGCCTGCGCGATCATGGATTTCCCCGTGCCCGGCGGCCCGACGAGGAGTAGATGCCGTCGTTGCCTCGCGGCGATCCGCGCGAGCCGGACGGCCTCCTCCTGGCCGATGACCCGTCTGAGGGGATCGTCCGGGATGTGGATGTCCGCGGTCGTGTCGATCTCGTCGAGGGCGAACCCGTCCTCCGCGGTCAGGAGCTTCGTCCGGGCGATGGCGGCCACCCCGATCACGGAGCGAAGTCGCTCCGCGTCCAGACCTCGAGCCCGGTCGGCTGCTTCGTGATCGTGCCCATCTTCGTCCCGACGACCGTGTGCATGTTCATCTCGGCCGCGATGTCCAGGATCCGCTGCGTGATGATCCCGTCGAAGATGAGGGCCTTCGTCTGCTTGTTCGTCTTCAGGGTGTCGACCAAGTCCCGGACGGGCACCTCGGCGGCCACGTTGTCGTCCTCTGCTAGGAGGCGGGCCTTCGAGGACCCGCTCATCTGAAGGAGCATCTCGCGGTACTTCTCGAGCTTCGGGGTCAGGGTCTTCGTCGTCGGCGTGAGGGCCGGCGGCGGAGGCGGCTCGTGGACCTCGGGCGCCCGCGGAGGCTCGGCCCGCGGCTCCCCGCGCGGCTCCACGACCCGGTACTCGGGGCGCGGCTCCCGCGGTTCGCGCGATTCACGGGATTCCGGCGGGCGCGACCCGCCGTGCGGGGCCGGACCGGCGGGGGCCGGCCCGGGCCGCTCGTCCTCTTCCCGGTACACCTGGCCCGACAGGCCGGTCATCTCGATGTACTGGTCCGCGGCCACCTTGTTCCGGAGGGCCTTCATGATCTGCTTCTGGGTCATCTCCTCGACCTCCTTCCCCCGCGGCGCGCGGGCGATGAAGTCGAGTTCCCCGACCTGGAGGAGCTCGCGGAGGATGAGGTCCCCGCCGCGGTCCCCGTCCACGAACGCCGTGACGGCGCGTTCCTTCATGAGCTCCACGATGGTCTTGGGGGCGTTCGTCCCCTCGACCGCGATCGCGTTCTTGATGCCGCACCGCAGGAGGTTCAGGACGTCCTGGCGTCCCTCGACCACGATGATCGCGTCGCTGTCCGCGACGTTCGGGCCCGCCGGAAGGCGTTCCGGTCCGAACGAGACGATCTCCGCGACCTGCACGGTCTGCCGGACCTCGTCGAGGAGGTCCGTGCCCGAGGTCTTCGAGTCCTCGACCATGGCGCTGAGGAGCTGCTTGGCCCGTTCGATGATCTTGTTCCGCTTGGACACGCGGACGTCCTCGACCTTCTCGACGCGGATCGCGGCCTTGCACGGCCCGACCCGGTCGATCGTCTCGAGGGCCGCGGCCAGGATCGAGGTCTCGACCTGGTCCAGGGACGACGGGATGAGGATCATGCCCTCGCTCCGTCCCTTCTTGCTCTGCACGTCCACCTCGATGCGCCCGATGCGCCCGCCCTTCTGGAGGTCCCTCAGGTCCAACTCGTCGCCGAGGAGTCCCTCCGTCTGGCCGAACACGGCGCCCACGACGTCGGGCTTCTCCACGATGCCCTCCGCCTCGAGGTGCGCTTGGATCATGTACTTCGTCGTACTGGGATCGATGTTCATCGTCTCACGTCTCACTTGGGTGTGTCAGGGCTCCGCCGGCCTCCGCGGTTTGCGTCCCGCTGATCCGGACGTCTCTCAGCCCCAAGGGGCGATCCGCCTCCGACCTGCGGAGGCATGAACAGATGATTCGGATGAGTGGGATCCGCGAATCACGGTCCGGCTGGATTCCCGACGAGGTCAGTGGAACCCGCGGTATTTAAATATTGTTGCGGTCGCGTTCTCAGCCTTGAGAACGTTCCGTCTTATGGAGGGGCTCCGGGCTTCTCGCGCCGCATGGCCCACCGTTGGGCCTTCCCCGCGTAGTACCGTTTCGAAGGCTTGGACCGGTTCCGGGTCTCGAGCATCTCCTCGAGCCGCGCGACGTACAGGTGGAGCGACTCCACGTCCTTGATCTCCCGCCGACAGAGGGTCGTCAGGCGTGCGCGCAGGTCGACGTCGAAGCGCACGCCGTTCGCGGCGAGGCCGTCCCGCAGCTGCCTCGCGAGGCGGCCCCCGCGGACGTCCCAGTCCGTGAGGATGACCGCCTCCCGATGCCGTCGGGCGATCGACTCGCACAGGGCGAACAGGGACGTGCCCTGGTTGAGGGCCAGGACGTCGCCGTCGATGCCCAGCGCGAGGAGGGCCTTGCGGTCCCGCTCCCCCTCCACGATCACGGGGACCGTGCGACTCTTCTCCGCGAGGTCCTCGAGGACCCGCGTGAGGTCCGCGTACAGGGTCTCGTAGTCCATCAGGCGCCCCCCTCGACGAGCCGTGCGCGGACCGTTTCCAGGGGGACGCCCGCGATCGCGAGGGTCTTGGACCGCGAGGTCGCGCCGCGGACGATCGAGATGGAGGACCGCGTGACCCCGAGGCTCTCGGCCAGGAAGCGCACGAGCTCGTCGTTCGCCTTGCCTTTCGTCGGGGTCGCGGCGACCGCGATCCGCAGCTCGGGCCGCCACGCGTCCGTCCTGAGGAACCGCGTGCGGCTCGCGCCCGGGGTCACGATCACATCGAGAAGGACCGCGCCCGCCGAGGCGCGGAACGCGGTGGCGCGCATCTCGCGAGACCCAAGGACCGGCGCGCGATAAGCCTTGTGCCCGGAACGGAGGCCGCGGCGGACCGCGCGAAACGAGGAGCGGGGTCAGGTCAAGCGAGTGGTCCTTCGCCGGATGACCGGACTCGTCGCCAAGGCGTCTTCCGGATGACGAGGGCTCGCTCGATCCCGGCGTCGGCATCATATAGCGGCCTCCGGATACGTTCCGCGTGGCCGGGGAGGACGAGGTCAACTTCGAGCGCGTCACGAAGCTGTACCGGGAGGAGACGGGCCGCAAGACCCTCACGGCGCTCGAGGCCGACTTCTACGACAAGCTCGCGGCCTACGTGGCCCGGCTCGAGGAGTCCGCGCATCGCGAGGCGGCCCGGGACCCGAACTCCCCGAAGGCCCTCCTGCTCCAGGACGAGCTGCGCAAGGTGCGCAAGAAGCGGGACCAGATCTTCACGTACCGGGAGCGGAAGCTCGCCCTCCTGGCGTCGAGCCGCGCGAGCGGCGCGGACATCGAGGTGCCGAACCTCCCGCTGCACGAGCGGGCCCTGTTCGAGAACCTCGTGTCCCTGCTGAAGCGGTCCCGCGAGGAGGCGTTCGGCGGCTCCCCGTTCCGTGCGGAGCCCGCGCCCCCGCCGGGAGAGGGCGTGCCCGCGGTGGCGCCTCCTGCGAGGGCCGCGCCGGAGGGGATGCGAACCGTGACCGCCGCGGAGACGAAGCGACCGAGGCCCGTCCCCGCGGGCCTCAAGGACCACGTGATCGTGCACGTGCTCGAGGACATCCCGCCGTTCGCGGGGATCGATACGACATACCGCCTGAAGAAGGAAGACGTCGTCACGCTGCCGAAGACGATCGCGCAGATCCTCGTGGACCGCGGCAAGGCGCGGGTCGTGCCGATGCCGGGGGCCGCGGCGTGAACGCCCGGGGCTTCGTTCCCGCGAACGCGCGCGGGCCGCCTCGGTCGCGGTCGTGACCTAACCATTAAATACGCCGTAAGCATAGTCTTCCAGGCCTCCGAGCATCTTGGGCTCTGCGCATGTCGCATCCCGTTCTGGATTCGGAGGAGAAATGTGCACCCCGGGCGCGCGCGGGACGTCCGCGGGGGAAGGAGTGGAGGCCGCGGGAGGCGCGTCAAGCGCCGCATGGACCGCGCGCCGCTGATACCGATCATATGCAGACCTGGACGTGTGCTAAGCCGACAGGTCCGTGGCTAGCAAGCCGTCTGGGGAATGGCTCGGCTCGGGCGCCGACGAAGGACGTGCCAAGCTGCGATATGCGTCGGGAAGGCGCAAGGAACCTGTGATCCGACGATCTCCGAATGAGACCTCTTGACCGAAAGGTCGCTCCGTGAGGAGCGGGAACCCCCGGGATTGAAGCATCCTAGTACGGGGAGGAAAAGAAACCAATCGGGATGCCCTCAGTAAAGGCGATCGAAGAGGGTACAGAGCAAACCGAAGCCTCCGCGGAAACGCGGCGGCCGTGTGGTGTTTGGACTCCGGCACGCCTTACCCTGCCAACCCGAACTCCGGTGGAATGCCGTAGGCCAGAGAGGGTGACAGCCCCGTAGGGGTACGCGGGGAAGGCGATTCGGAGGATCCAGAGTAGCGTGCGTTGGAAATCGCGCGCGAAGGTGGGTGGCATAGACATCCAACTCTAAACACGACCCGAGACCGATAGCGCACTAGTAGCGTGAGTGAAAGCTGAAAAGTGCCCTTGACGGGAGGTGAAAAGTGCCTGAAACCAGACGGTCACAGACATACACGGCGCGAAAGCGACGAAGCCCGAAAGGGTGGAGCGGCGTCGTGTTATCCGTTGTGAATAACGGGCCAGGGAGTTCTGATCCACGGCGAGGTTAACCGCTACACGCGGGAAGCCGAAGCGAAAGCGACATGCGCGCAACGCCGCAAGGCGCGAGGCGCGTCGTGGGCTCGCGAGGAGTCGTGGGTGCGATGCCCGAAGCCGGTCGATCTATGCCTGGGCAGGTTGAAGCCCTCCGAAAGGGGGGTGGAGGACCGAACCGGTGTTGATGTGCAAATCACTCGGATGACCTGGGCATAGGGGTGAAAGGCCAATCTAGGCCGGGAATGGCTGGTTCCCCTCGAAATCAGTCGCAGCTGGACCTCGGCGGAGGTCGGCCATGGGGTAGAGCGACCGATTGGACGCTTAGGCGGAGAAATCCGTCGGTGTCCTGTCGAACTCCGAATCCGTGGTCACCGTAGATGCCGGGAGTCGGGTACCTGGGGTAATCTTGGTATCCGTAAGGGAAACCGCCCAACCCGCAGTTAAGGTCCCCAAGTGCGGACTCAGTGCGAATACTAAAGGGAGTTCGCGGTCTCAGACAGCTGGGATGTGGGCTTAGAAGCAGCCATCATTCAAAGATAGCGTAACAGCTCACCAGCCGAGATCGTGGGCCCCGAAAAGGGACGGGGCTTAAGTCCGCCACCGATACTGCGGAGCACCGAAAGGTGATCTTGTAGAGGGGCGTCGTGCGCGGGTCGAAGCCGGAGCCGTGAGGTCCGGTGGACCGCGTTCGAACGTGGATCCTGGGAGGAGTAGCAGCAAAGAGCGGTGAGAATCCGCTCCGCCGAAGGGGCCAGGGTTCCTCGGCAATGCTCGTCAGCCGAGGGTTAGTCGGTCCTAAGTGTTCCCTTAACCGAGGAACGCGAAAGGGAAGCAGGTTAATATTCCTGCACCGTGCGGGCCCCTGCCTGACATCGGACGCATCGCGGTAGGTGGAGTCGTCTTGCCTGGCGATTCAACCGTTTAAGTCCCCGGAGAGCCGTCATGGCGAGAAGGGGATGAAGGCGGGAGTAGGGGCGCAAGCCCTTCCGCTGATCCGTGGTGCCCGTGAAAAGGATGTCAGGGTCAGCCCGTGCGTCCGTACCAAGAACTGACACAGGTGCCCCTGGGTGAGAAGCCCAAGGCGTGTCGGCAAAAATCCACGCGAGGGAACTCGGCAAATTAGCCCCGTACCTTCGGTAGAAGGGGTGCCAGCCACGCGAGTGGCTGGTCGCAGTGACAGGGGGGCCCCGACTGTTTACCCAAAACACAGGTGGCCGCCAGATCGAAAGGTTGTGTACGGCCGCTGAAGCCTGCCCAGTGCTGGTATCTGAAAGCCGGTTTCAACCGGACGAAGGACCAGTAAACGGCGGGGGTAACTATGACCCTCAACATACAGGGGGTGCCCAATCTGGCTATATGCGGGGATCTCCGAGCATCCCTGCGTACCGCGAGAGCGGTAACAATCGCAGGGTGCGGACAATCCGCAGGGAAGACCGAATTCCTCGCGCCAGGGGAATCTCGGAACCCTCAGAGACTGTACGCCAGACATCCCAGCGAGGATGATGATACAGTCCGACCCTCATGGCGACATGAGGAGGTCACGAGAAATCGTGGCCCGCCTCCGATCGATCGGAGGTCGCGAAAGTAACAGGGTGCTTAAGGTAGCGTAATACCTTGTCGCTTAATTGGCGACTTGCATGAAGGCCCAACGAGAGCCCCACTGTCCCCGCGTGGAGGCCGGTGAAACTGACTTACTGGCGCACAGTCCAGTACCTTCCACCTGAAAGCGAAGACCCCGTGGAGCTTTACTGCAGTCTGCCGCTGCCGTATGAGCCTGATTGTGTAGCGTAGGCGGGACTCGTTACCAGGGCCGGCCGCTAGGTCGGCTCCGAGAGGCCGATGAAACACCGCCCTATTGGACTCGTACGGCTAACCCGAAAGGGAACAACGGTAGGTGGGCAGTTTGGGTGGGGCGCCACGCCCTCAAAAAGATAACAAGGGCGCCCAAAGGTGAGCTTAGGAGGGTCAGAAATCCTCCGTCAACTGTAAGGGGATAAGCTCGCCTGACATGGACTTGCCCAACGAGAGTCCATGACACGAAAGTGAGGCCTAGCGAACCCATGAGCCTGATTTATGCGGGCCATGGATGTCAGAAAAGTTACCCCGGGGATAACTGAGTCGTCTCCGGCTAGAGTTCCTATCGACCCGGAGGCTTGCTACTTCGACGTCGGCTCTTCCTATCCTGGTGGTGCATGAGCTGCCAAGGGTGGGGTTGTTCGCCCATTAAAAGG
>DATETY010000040.1:0-8153 GCA_035283365.1 Thermoplasmata archaeon
TGGGTCGCGTCCACGTCCGCATGGAGGAGGTTCTCGAACAGCTCGTTCTCCACGGCGCACGCCTCCCCGTACTTCCCCGCGATCGCGACGATCGGGCAGTTGTGCTCGAGCAGCTCGAACGCGCCTCTCCGCGCGGACCCGAGTTCCGCCATGTAGCCCTCGTCGTCGCGGACCTTCGCGAGGGCCTCCACCTTCCCGCGGAGGTCCTTCCCGTCGAACGCGGGCTTGTACCGGTCGTACAGCTCGCGGGCCCGGGACTCCAGCAGGCCTACGACGGCGTCCCTCCCGAGGCGCGCCTCGATCAGGTCGAGGGCCGCGAGGGTCATGTGCGCGTACGCTTGCGGGAACAGCCGCGCGGACGCGTCCGTGAGACGGAAGTACACCCGGGGCCGGCCGCGTCCTCCCGCTTTCGTCGTCCGCGCCAGGAGCCCCTTCCCCTCGAGGGCGGCCAGATGTCGCCACGCGCCCATCTTGGAGATCCGGAGTTCGCCTGCGATATCGGCGATCGAAGCTTCTCCGCGCCTCTTCAGGTGGAGCAGGATCGCCTTCTTCGCGGAGGAGACTCCCACTTCCAGGGCCGGTGCCGGGACGTCCTCGTCCATCGGGAGGGAGAGGGCGATCCGAAATTATAATCATTTTTGTTGATAAATGATACAAAGTCCACCGGCTCAGTGGACGAGGAGGCGGGCGCGGCCCTCGATCTCCCCCGAGCGGGCCACGACCGCGTACGGGCCCGCATGGGCCCCCTGCGGCAGGTGCATCCGGACCTGGAAGTACCCGTATCCGTCCGTCGTCGTGTCCGCGGTCGCGCGGTCGCTCCCCGAGGCGTCCCGGACCGCGACCGCGACGGGGCGTTTCGCGCGGTCCGGCCCCGTGAGCTCGCCGTCCACCGTGACGGTCCCGCCGCGAGGGACTTCCATCGGGGTCGCGGCGACCGCGATGGCCGGAGGCCGGGGGATCCGCGGGCCGACGGCGTGGGCCCCGCGGTGCAGGACGATCGGCCGCTTCGCGGGGTCCACGGAGAACGCGAGGACCTCGCCGACGAACGCCGTGTGGTCCCCCATCTCGACGCGTTGCACGAGACGGCACTCCGCGTTCAGGAGGGCCCCCGCGATGAGGGGCGGCTTGATCTTCGTCGCGGGCGTCGTCGGGAAGAGGTCGCTCGAGAGCTTGTCCGTGTCGTGCTTCGAGAAGTGCCCCGCGAATCCCATCCCGACGACCTGGTCCTCCGCGAGGAGGCTCACCCCGAACTCCCCCGTCTCCGCGATCGCCTCGTGGGTCGCCTCGCCCGGTTCGATCGCGACGAGGATCAGGAACGGCTCGTACGAGACGTTGAACGTCCACTCGGCCGCCATCACGTTCGGCCCGCGCTTGCCCGTGGTCGTGATGAGTGCGACGGACGTCGTGAAGAGGCGATACGCGAGGTCGAGGTCCGAGGAGGCCATGCGGTTTCCTGAGGGTTCGACCTCGTCGGTCGGGTAAGGGGTTTCCCGTTTACAAAGTCGCGAGCTCACTCAGGGTCCGCCGGCGGCATCCGGCGTGCGAGGCATGATCAGGCCGTCCTCGGGGATGCGCCTCCTGTGTAGGACGACGAGCCAGATCGTGAACGCGGCCGCGACGGCCCCCATCCCGCGATTGCCGGCGAGCTCGAGGAACGACGCGAGGGCGATGAGGAACGAGACGGCGCCCGCCGCCATCGCGAACCGGTGCCGGGCCAGGGCCGGGTCCCCCGTAATCCGCCGCGCGACGAGGGCCGCGCCGAGGAGGAGGGCCGCTCCCTCCAGGTACGTGACCGCGGGGATCCAGCCGAGGAAGGGACCGCCTCCGTACACGAGGAAGGAGGCCATCGGGAACGCGAAGCCGACGATCGCGCACGCGGCCCGCGAGGGCGGGCGGCCCCGCGGGAGGCGGGACCAGATCCGGTCCGCGTGGTCCTTCGCGAACCAGGCGAGCCCGACGACCGCGAGGGCCGCTCCTGCGAGGTGCGCAGCCGACGGCCGGTATCCCGTGAGGAGCGCGTTCAGGAAGAGGGTCGCGCCCAGGAGGGACGCGAGGGAGAGCGCATACCCGCGCTCCGCGAGGAGAGGTTTCCCGCGGATCGACGGGTACGCCCACTCGATCAGGAAGATCGGGAGGGCGATGCTGAAAATCGCGTGGTAGATCGTGAGCCAGAGGGCCCACACCCAGTTCGTGTCCAGGAAGCGCCCGTACGACCCGAGGGTCCCGAGGTCCATCCAGGCGGGGTCGAAGAACGACTTGACCGCGAGGCCCTCCTCGATGATGCCGTATGCGGCCCCGAGCGCGACGAGCCCAGCCCACCCGAGGCGCCAGCGCACGGCCGTCTCGCGCATCACGACGACCCCGGAGCCGTACAGCCAGATCAGGAGGAGGGCCGCGAACGGGTTGAGCCACTCGGTCGGGGGCGAGGATCCGCTCAGCATCTCCGCGAGGACCGGGGAGAGGAGGACGAGGGCCCAGAGGGGCTTGCGGCCGAGCGCGGCCCGGGGCGTCGCCATCGAGCCGGCGTTCCGCCGCGGGGGGCATAAACCCCGCGGGAACATTCCTGCGGCCGGGAACGAGCCCGCGCGGCTCAAGGGTCCGCCGCGGACGAAGGGACCGCGGTCCCCTCCCGGAAGAACCGCTTCACCGCGGACCAGGATCGAATCCCGTGGGCGCGCGCGAACGCGACGAGGATTGTCGCCCCCACGATCTCGCCCGCGATCACGACGGGGTCCGACACGAGGACCCGGAGGATGTTCCACAGATTCGGGCCGTCTGCGGGGAAACCGGCCCCGAAGGCGGGCCAGAACAGGACCCACGGTTGTTCCCAGATCCGGTCGAGGAGGAGGTGGGTCGCGACCCCGAGGCCCACCGCGAGGAACGCCCGGAGGGACGGGATCGCGCACGCGATCAGGACGGCTCCGAAGAACACGAGGGTGTGGCCCCACAGGCGCGACTCGAGGCCGAGGAACGCGCCGAGCGGCTTGTCGATCAAGTCCGGGAGGATCGAGCCGAGGAGGACGAGGCGGTAGTCGACGGGGCGGCCGCCCTTCGCCGCGACGAGCCACGCCGTGCCCAGTCCGATCCCCAGGTGCCCGAGGAGGTACATGCTCCCGCGGCGGACGTTCGGATGGCAGATGAGGCTTGCGGGGTGAGTATCAGCCGACACTCCGCCCTCGCGTCTACGACCGCTGCCGCTGGTCCCGTCACTTCCGGATCTCCCGCGTGCTGTCGTACTCGCCGCGGCCCACGCGTGTGCGAAAGACGCCCATCCGGCGCGCTGCCTCGGCGGCGCGACGGCGGTCCGTGGGTCGACGGATGGCCTCCTCCGCGTCCAGCCGGCGGCGGATCGCGTCCCCGACGACCTCAGACCAGTTGATGTTCCGGAGCTTGGCCATACGCCGTTTCGTCGCGCGGTCCACCTTCACGCTGACGTTCTCCATGTGGTGATACAAGTCATACTGACATGCGACTTGTCCATATCGACGGGAGCTCGAGGGCTAACCTCGGTGACGGTCGACCGCCCGGGCGCTCAGAACGTTTATTCCGGGACCGGCGCTTCGCTGGGAGGGCGGCATGGGGGACCCGATCCTGCGGCTCGCGGTGCGGGCCACGCGTCGCACGTCGACGACCGCATGGGGAATCGCGTTCGCGTGCATGGTCCTCGTGGGATCGATCTCCCTCGTGGAGGGCCTGCGCGGCGGGGTCGACGCGGTCGCCGCGCGGCTCACTCCGGACCTCCACGTGTACACCGCGGCGGATGAGCTCCTCGACAGCCGGATCGATCCGGACCGGCTCGTCGACGTGCCGTTCGGTTTCCTCGCCCTGCGCGTGCGCGTGGGTCGGCTCGAGGCGAACGGACTCACGTTCGATGCGGTCGTCGCCTCCCTGTCCGAGCACACCGCGGGGCTGCCTAACGGGACGACGACGTATCCTCTCGGCTCCGACGACGTCTCCGTCGATGTCGGCCTGCGAGTTCAGGTCGAGGCCGCGAGCGGACGTCCCCTCGACCCGACGGGGAACCTGACCCTCTTGGGCCTTCGCCTCACGGGCTTGCCCCTCGCCCCTCCACCTCCCGCGAGGCCGCCGTTCCTGTCCAACGCGTGGGCGTGGGTCCGGCCCGAACTCCTCGCGGCGATGAACCTCACGGAGGGCGGGCTGATCCAGGCCGTCGTGATGACGGAGCCGATGGACCCCGGAGTGAGGGCGTCCCTCGGACTGGAGCGGCTCGACACGGTCGGCGCGATCGGGTTCGTCCGCGGCTCCGTCGACGAGGCGTCCAACGCGCTCTCGACCCTCGCGGTCGTGATCGCCGCGGTCGTCGGCCTCCTCGTGTACCATGGGATGTCCCTCGAGGTCCATCAGCGGGCCGGCGAGATCCGCGTGCTCCGGAGCGTGGGGGCGGGCCCACGCGCGGTCGCCGCCCTGTATGGGGCCCAGGCCCTCGGCGTCGCCACGTTCGGCGCGGCCATGGGATCGGCCCTCGGGATCCTCGCGGCCCGCGGGATCGTCTCCTTCGCGCCCCTCCTGGGCCTCCCGAACCTCGTGATCCTGGGTCCGCCCGTCGCGGCGGTCGGCCTCGCGTTCGCGCTCGCGATCGGGGCCGCGGCCGTCGGCGCGGTCGTGCCGACCCGTCGCGCCGCGAGCCGTGTGCAGGGAATGTGGGACGTGGGACCATCCTGACGAGCCGCCGTGCGTTCGTCGGGCTCCTGCTGTGCGCCATCCTGCTTGGCACGACGTGGCCGACGCTCGCCGCGCTCCCCGGACTCCCCGCGCGGGTCCTCGGACAGGGCGCGGTCGTCATCACGCAGGGCTCCGGTCCGCTGTCCGTGAACGAGAGCCTCGTGGAGAACCTGACGGCCCAGTCGTGGGTCGAGGCGTTGAGCGCGGAGATCCTGGCGATCGGGACCGTGCGCGGGCAGCCCGTCATCGTGCGGGCCGCGCTCCCCGACGCGTTCCTCGCGATCGAAGGGGGCCGTTTCCTCGAGGCGCCCGGCGCCGTCGGCGGGACGATCGCAGGGGCGGGCCTCGCGGGACGCCTGGGGCTCGAGGTCGGGGAGTTCGTGAGCCTCGTCGGATCGACGTCGCCGCGGATCGAGGTCACGCGGATCGCAGGCACGTTCGAGGCCCCGGGGGCCGCGGACGACGAGCTCGTCGTCGACTTCCGTCTCGGCCGATCCCTCACGGGGGTCGGCACCTCCTCCTACCATACGGTTCGGCTCCGGACCTCGGACCCAGACGCACTCGTCGCGTTCCTCGACGGGTCCACCGGGAGTTTCCACGTGGCCCGACCGGATGGGTCTCGCGTCGACGTACGCAGCGACCCGCCCTCCGAGGGGGACCGGTTGACGAACCTCATCCTCCGGACGGGGCTGGGGACCCTCCCCGTGGACGCCCTCACGACGGCCATCGCGGACGCGACGAACTCGATCCGCGTCGTCGCGACGGGCCTCGCCCTCCTGATCGGCTCGATGGTCGCGACCGTCGTGCACGCGGTCCAGGCCCGCGCGTTCGCGGACAAGTCGTCGAGCGTGGGCGTGCTCCGGGCCGTCGGCGCGTCGAACGGGTGGATGCGGGCCCGGCTCGTAGGGGAGTCCCTCCTCCTCGGCGTCGCGGCCGGGACGTCCGGCGCGGTCCTCTCGATCGCCCTGGGCCTCACGGTCCGTCCCCTGAGTCCCCTCGTCCTGTTCGGTCACGTGGTGCGGCCCGCCCTGGACCTGGGGACCCTCTCGGCCATCGTGGTCGCGACGTGCGCGGCCTCCGTCGCGTCCGGGCTCCTCCTCCTCGAGCGGTCCCTCCGGGAGCGGCCCTCGGACACCCTCCGGGAAGGCATCCCGCGGCCCGTCTCTCCGGCCCTGGAGGTGGTCCTGCGAGGCTGAGGGTCGAGGGCTCTCTGGCGGCGGCCCTGTACCTGATCGCGCTCGCCGCGCGCCTCGTGCCGCTGGGCGCCTCGACCCTCCCCTTCAACATCGACGGCTTCCCGCTCGTTCGGATCGCGGAGGGCATCTCGGACGCGGGCGCCTGGAGGATCGACGAGGCGGACCCGAACAGCTACAACCAGAAGATGCCCGCGTTCTCCCTCCTGTGGGCCGCGGCCGTGGGCCTCGGGGGGCTCGAACCCCTCCGGGACATCCAGTGGGTCTTGCCCCTCGTCACGTCCTTCGCGGTCGTCGCGGGATACCTGTTCGCGCTCAAGCTCACGGGCCACCGGGGGGTCGCCTTCGCCGCGGGCCTGTTCCTCGCGGTCTTCGGGAGCTTCCTCTTCCTCACGAGCGCGGTGATGAAGGAGTCCCTCGGCCTCCTGGTCCTCCCGGTCACCCTGCTCCTGTTCGCGGGGCGGCGCGATCCGCGGCAACGGGGACTCGCGCTCCTCCTCTTGCTCGTCCTCCCGTTCCTCCATCACCTCACGACCTTGATCGCCCTGGGGACCGTCGCCTCCCTCCTCGTCCTCGAGCATGGGCGCGCGTCGGGGCTCGGGCGGTTCTCGCCCCGCGCGCTCGCGGTGGACATCGCGACGGGCCCGCTCGCCGCGATCCCAGCGGTCGCGTACTACTCGGCCGTCGAGATGCCGTTCTTCCGCGACGTCACGTCCCCGGACGAGGTGGCCCTCTTCCTGGCGATCACGGTGGTCCTCACGTTCCTCCTGGCCCGGGCCTGGAAGCCCGCACGGGCCCGGCCGGGTCGCTCGTTCGCGACCCCATCCGCGCGGACCTTCGTCGTCCCGGCCATCGCGTTCGGCGGGATCCTCGTGAACGCGGGGACGGGCGTGTTCGCGGGAGCCGCCTCCACGCGCCCGCTCCTCCTGGGCGTCGTCCTTCCGGGATTCCTCGGGCTCGCGATGTTCGCGGTCGTCGGATGGCAGGGGCTCCGGCGGACGACGAACCGCGCGAACGATCTCGTCCTCGCGGTCCTCGCCGCGCCAACGGCCCTCGTGATCTTCGGATTCCTCCGCGGGCTCGACCCGCTGAGCCTCGCGATCGTGTACCGGGCGTTCGACTTCATGGACTTAGCGCTCGCCCCCCTGGCCGGCATCGGGATGGCGATCCTCGTCGCGCGCATGCCGTCTCGCAGGCTCGCAGGCGCCGTCCTCGGGGTCGTGTTCGCCGCGAGCCTCGTCGCGACGACGCCCCTCGCGTGGGACACGCAGGCTGCACTGGGCGTCGAGAACGTCACAACGCCGGAGGAGTTCCGGGCCTTCGAGATCCTCGCCGGGCTGGGCGCGGTGAACGTGACCACGGACCAGCGGCTCGCGGACATCGCAGAGTGGTGGTTCGGCATTGCCGGGGATCCTTCCCTCCCGGTCCGGCTCGCGGACGGGGAGCCCGTGGAGGCCGCGGACTATGCGGTCCTACTCGAACGCTGGACGTCGGTCGGGGCCCAGGTCCACCCCGCGCCGAACGTGGTCCTCGAGCGAGACGACATCGATGCGTTCCTCGCGTCGAACCGCATCGTGTATTCCGCGGGCCGTCCCGGCGACCGCGTCTGGATCGTCCGGATCGTCGATGCGGGCGGTGCATAACGGGCGACTCACGTCGGGTCGCCCTCGCCCCGCGGTCCTCCTTGCGCACAGGGTTGCCAATCGTTAAATAGCCCCCTCCCCTTCGAGCGGTTCGCATGGCGGAGAAGAAGACCCGCGCGGCCGCCCGGAAGATCAAAGAGAAGTGGAAAGCGAAAGGTTGGTACAACCTGCTCGCCCCCGAGATGTTCAACAAGCAGCTGCTCGGCGAGACCCTCTCGGACGACGCCGGGAAGCTCATCGGGCGCATCGCGGAGGTCACCGTGCAGGACCTCACGGGCGACTTCAGCAAGATGCACATCAAGCTCCAGTTCCGCGTGAACCACGTCCAGGGACAGGACGCCCTGACCCAGTTCATCGGGCACGACATGACGTCCGACTACATCCGCCGGCTCACGCGGAGGAAGCGCACGCGGACGGACCTCGTCGTGGACGTCGTGACGAAGGACAACTGGAAGATCCGCGTGAAGCCCATGGCGATCACGGACCGGCGCATCCAGACGTCGAAGCAGACCGCGATCCGCGCGATCATCGCGAAGGTCGTCCGGGACACGGCGGCCAAGCAGGCCACGTCCGACCTCGTGAAGGGGATCATCTCGGGCGAGCTCGCGAAGACGATCGCGATCGCGTGCAAGCC
>DATETY010000041.1:0-12980 GCA_035283365.1 Thermoplasmata archaeon
TGAAGGCCGCGCGGGACCTGCGGAAGGCCCCCGCGGTGGACCGCACGATCTTCGCGAGCTGGAACGGGATGATGGTCGCCGCGGCGATGCGCGCGGGGATGGCCCTCGGCCGCGACGACGTGACCCGGTTCGCCCTGAAGACCCTCCGCCGGATCCTCGACGAGCTGTGGACGAAGGACGGCGGGATGTACCACGCCCTCCTGGACGGGACCCGGAAGGTCCGGGGCCTCCTCGAGGACCACGTGTTCGTCGCGGACGCCTGTCTCACGGCGTACACGGAGACCGCGGAGCCCGAGTACCTTCGCCGCGCGGAGGACATCATGCGCTTTACCCTCGAGCATTTCTGGGATCCGACGAAGGGCGGCCTGCTCGACGTCGCGTCGGACCTCCACGAGGGCGGCGCGTCGAGCATCCTCGAGATCCGGCGGCGTCCCCTCGAGGACTCCCCGTACGCGGGCGCGAACCCCGTCGCGGCCCTGTGCCTGCACCGGCTCCACTCCCTCACGGGCAACGACGACTACCGCCTCAAGCACGACGGGCTCCTCATGGCCTTCGCCGGAGAGGCGGCCCGGTACGGCGCGATCCATTGCGGCACGTACTTCCTCGCCGCGGAGCTGTGGACCCACAAGCCCGCGGAGGTCGTCGTCCTCGGCCGTCGGGACGACCCGCGGGTGCGCGCCCTCCATGAGGCCGCGTCCTCGTCGTATGCCCCCCAACGGTCCGTGCTCGTCGTGGAGGGCAAGGAGTCGTACCTGCCCGCCCTCGTGGAGCCGATGCTCCGGACGAGGGAGGCGATGGCGGGTCCGGTCGCCTTCATCTGCAAGGGGACCACGTGCTCCCCGCCCACGGGGGACCCGGAGCGGGTCAAAGCCCTCCTCGAAGCGGCGGGCTGACCCCGGCCGGCCACGTTCGCCGGGCGGGTCGGACCGGCAGCCTGATGGCCCCCGGGAGGGAGGGTTTATGGGCTCCCGTGCCTTGGCCACGGCCCAAGGTTCGACACCATACCGGACGGCACGGACGTTCTCCTCGTCGGATGCGGCGCGATCGGCAGCGTGATCGCGAGACAGCTCGTCGGGAGCGACGCGGTCGGCCACGTGATCGTGGCGGACATCGACGCGGACCTGGCGAAGCGCGTGGCCTCGTCCACCCGGAGCCCAAAGGCGAGGGCCATGTCCCTCGACGCGGGCGATCCCGCGGCCGTCCGGCGAGCCGCGGACGGCATGGGCGTCCTCGTCAACGCGACGATCCCGCGGTTCAACGGGGTCCTCATGGACGCGGCCCTCCAGGCCGGCGCGCACTACCTCGACATGGCCTCCGGCGAGGACGACGCGTTCTCGAAGGATGCCGCGTGGCGCGACGCGGGCCGCACGGCCCTCGTCGGGATGGGGGAGGACCCGGGCCTCGGGAACGTGTTCGCCCGGTTCGCGGCGGACGGGATGGACCGCATCGACTCGATCCGGGTGCGGGACGGAGAGACGGCGACCCATCCGGATCACCCGTTCGTCGCCCTGTTCAGCCCGGAGACCCTCGTGGAGGAGACCCTCGAACCCGCGAAGATCTACCGGGACGGCGCGTGGGTCGAAGTGCCGGCCCTGAGCGACTTCGAGTCGTTCGCGTTCCCTGAACCGGTGGGCGTCCTCCAGGTGTGCGCGGTCTCCCACGAGGAGGTCGACACGTTCCCCCGGTTCATCGGCAAGGGGGTCCGGTACGTCGACTTCCGACTCGCCCTGGACCCCGCGACGGTCCAGATGCTGCGGACGTTCCGGGACATGGGCCTCCTGGATCCTGGCCCGCCGGGCGGCCCGAGCCCGCGGAGCGCCCTGTTCTCCAAGATCCCGAAGCCTGCGGACCTCGTGGGCCGGGTCGCCGGGTCCGCGGTCCTGCTCGTCGAGGTCGTCGGCGAGAAGGACGGCGCGCGGAAGACGCACACCCTGTACACGATCCTCGACCACGACGAAGCGGCCCGTCGATACGGGGCGACGGGGACCGCGTACCTGACGGGCACGGGCGGGGCGATCGGGACGATCCTCCTCGCCTCGGGCGCGGCCCCGCGCCACGGGGTCGTCTCCCCGGAGACCCTGGACCCCGGGCCGCTCCTCTCGATGTTGCGGGACCGCGGGATCGAGGTCCGCGAGCGGGTCACGTGGGAACGGCCCGTCCGGTAGGGGCACGGGATTAAGAGCCCGCGCGCGATGCGCCCGCGGGGTCCCCTGAAGTTGGAGGACAAGATCCTCACGCTCCACCCGCAAGGCAAGAAAGGCGTGAAGATCAGCCGCGCGAAGTACGACACGGTGCGCGCGAGCCTCCTCAAGGTCCTCCGGGGACGGGCCCTGTCCCACGCCGAGCTGACGGCCGCCGTCGAGAAGGACCTCGCGGGCCGGTTCGATGGCTCGATCCCCTGGTACATGGAGTCCGTGAAGCTCGACCTCGAGGCCCGCAAGACGATCCGGCGCGTGAAGGATGCCGCGGTCGAGCGGTACGAGATCGCGTGACGCGGGCGGGGGTTCGGCCTACCTCGCGTGCCGCCGCAGGGCCGCCTCGATCACGTCGAGGGCCTTCGTGAGCTCGGCCTCCGCGATCGTGAGAGGCGGCTGGATCCGCAGGACGTGCTCCCCGTGGTTCCAGAGGAGGATCGTCCCGTTCTCGACGCACTCGAAGAACACGCCGCGGGCCGCGTCCGGGTCCGGCTCCTTGGAGTCCTTGTCCGTCACGAGCTCGACCGCGATCGCGAGCCCGAGACCCCGCACCTCCCCCACCCGGGGGAGCGCCTCCCACTCCTTCGCGCGCTTCAGGGCCTTCGCCCCGAGGCGCGCGGACCGCTGCGGGATCCGCTCGCGGCGCATCACGTCCAGCGTCGTCGAGGCCGCGACGCACGCGGCGGGGTGCCCGCCGAACGTCGTGCCCGCGGCCACGGGCACCTCCCCCATCGCCTCCTCGGTCCCGAGGACGGCCGCGATGGGCATGAGCCCCCCGCTCAGCCCCTTCCCGATGGCCATGAGGTCCGGCTCCACGCCGAAGTGCTCGATGGCCCACATCTTCCCCGTGCGGCCGAGGCCCGTCTCGACCTCGTCGTCGATGAAGAACCAGCCGTGCTCCCGGGCCAGCTTGGAGAGCCCTCGCACGAAGTTCGCGGGAGGGATCCAGAGGCCCGCCTCGCACGCGACGGGCTCGAAGATCACGCCCGCGATCCGGTCCGGGGCCGCGAGGTGCTCGAGGATCTGGTCCTCGATGTACGACAGGACCCATTCGCCGTACCCCTCCTCGGACATCCCCTTGGGCCGGCGGTACGGGAACGGGTACGGGGCGTGGACGACGCCTCCCTGGAACGCCTCCCAGTGGCGCCGCTCGTGGGCGTCGAGGGAGCCGATGTTCAGCGCGCCGATGCTCAGGCCATGGTACTGGCCCAGGAAGCTCAGGATGAGGGGACGGCCCTTCGCCTCGACCGCATGGCGCACGGCCCCCTCCGCGGCGCCCGTCCCCGTGGCCTCGAGGAACACCCGGGTCAGGCGGCGCGACGGCCGGACCTCGAGGAGCTTCTCCGCGAGCTCGATCATGGGCACGTGGGGGTTCATGAAGTAGATGAGGAACCCGTACTGCTCGAGGGCCTCCCGCGTCGCCTTGAGGATCTCGGGGTGCACGTTCCCGAGGTTGTTCGTGGACCACTGGCTCGTGAGGTCGATGTACGCCTTCCCGTCCACGTCGACGAGGGTCGAGCCCTTGGCCCCCGCGAGGACGATGCTCGCGAGGCGCGTGTCGTCGGCCCAGAAGTATTTCGGCATGAGCTCGCGGTACCGCTTCCAGTACGCGGCGGACCCGACCTTGCTCGACGACCGTCGCGCGCCCTTCATGGTCCCGGCGTGGGGAACGCGCACCGTGGAAATGATGGTTTCTGCGACCCGGATGGGAAACCTCAAGCCCCCGGGGCCCGTGGCCCGCGGGCCTCCGCCCATGGCCCCCCCACCCGGGTCCGCCTTCACGCCGCGCGAACGGCGGACGATCGACGCGCTCCCCACGCCCGCGGGGGTCCAGCGCTGGCTCGAGTCCCTCCCGTACAACCACGAGCTCCGCGGGGAGACCCTCCGGACGTTCCGCGGGGTCCTCCGGGCGGGCACGGCCCACTGCCTCGAGGCGGCCCTGTGCGCCGCGACAATCCTCGAGCAGCATGGGGACCCGCCCTTGTTGCTCGACCTCGAATCGATCGACGACCTGGACCACGTCGTGATGTTGTTCCGGCGGGACGGGCGGTTCGGGTCCGTCGCGCGGTCCCGGGACCCGGGCCTCCACGGCCGGAGGCCCGTCTTCCGCTCCCCGAGGGACCTCGTCTACTCGTATGTGGACCCGTTCGTCGACCTGACAGGACGCATCGACGGCTACGGGATCCTGGACCTTCGGACCCTCCGCGTGGACTGGCGCCTCTCCCTCGGGAACGTGTGGGCCGTCCAGCGCGCCCTGATCGAGATGCCTCACCGCCGGTTCGAGACGTCGGACCGGAGGTACGCGTCCTGGCACGCGAGGTACGTACGCTACAAGGCGAGGTATCCGGACCGTCGCCCGACGTACTACTCGCGACCCGACCGGTGGCTCTGAGCCCGCTACGCCTCGAGGTTCGCCTCGAGGAGGGCCCGGAACTCCGCAGAGATCGGCTTGGCCCGCCGCGCGGCGTAGTCGTACGACACGAGCACGCTCTTCGACCGCGCGAGGACGCGGCGCGACTTCCTCTCCGCGATCTCGTAGCTCAGGGTGAAGGACGACGTCCCGATCTTGGATGGCCACACGGCCACCTGGAGCTCGTCTCCCCACTCCGCGGGGGACTCGAAGTCGATGTCCACGTGGGCCAGGATGAAGTCGATCTCCTCGAGGGACCGCTTGTTCGCGAACTTCAGGTAGAACTGCGTGCGAGCGAGCTCCATGAACGACAGGTAGACCGCGTTGTTCACGTGGCCCATCCCGTCGATGTCCCGGAACCGCATCTGGACGTCCATCGTGAAGCGCGCCATGGGGCGGCGCATGCGGCGCGCGTGCGAAAAGGGTTTGGGTGCGCTCAGTCGCGCCGGACGAGTTCCGTGAACTGCCTCGACATCTCGATCCCGACGCGTTTCGCAGGGTCCGGCCTCACGACCGGGCGGGAGGGCAAACTCCGCTGGGCGAGCTCGCGGTAGATCTTCCACGACAGCTCGATCCGCGTCCGGAGGGCCTCGTCGACGGGGCGGACGACCTTCGCGGGGACCCCCGCGATCAGACTCCCCTGCGGGAATTCCGCGTTCTCTCGCGCGACGGCCCCGCTCGCGACGACGGACCCCTGCCGGATCACGGCCCCGCTGTTCACGGTCGCGTTCATCCCGATGAGGGTGTCGTCCTCGACGACGCACCCGTGCACGACCGCAGCATGGCCGACCGTGACCCGCTCCCCGATCCGCGCGGGCATCCCGTAGTCCACGTGCACGACCGCGTTGTCCTGCACGTTCGAGTCGCGGCCGATCGCGACCGCGTCGAAGTCCCCCCGGAGGACGGCCCCGTGCCACACGCTCGCGAAGTCCGCGATCGCGACGTCTCCGGCGAGGACCGCGGTCGGCGCGATGTAGATCATCCGTCCGGGATGTCGGCCCTCCGACTCAAGGCTTTCGGGCCGTCGGTCCCACCATCGCGACCGCGATGAGGACGCCCGACGCGAACGTCAGGGCGCCCGTGAGGAGGAACGCGGCGTCCAGGCCGGACGCATCCGCATACAGGCCCACGACGATCGCGCCCACCGCGAATCCGAGATCGCGCCAGAAGCGATAGACCCCGACGGTCGCCCCGCGGGCGTCCGGGCGCGAGAGGTCGCTCACCGCGGACAGGAAGGTCGGATACACGAGGGCCGTCCCGACGCCCAGGAGGAGGCTCGCGGCGGACCACGCCGCGAGGTCCTTCCCGACGACGAAGAGGAGGAACGCGGCCGCCTGGACCCACATCCCCGCGACGAGGAGCGGCTTCCGGCCGACCCGATCGCTCGCGGCGCCCGTCGCGATCTGGAAGATACCCCACGTCAACGGATAGAGGCCCGCGACGAGCCCGATCTCGAACTCGGAGAGACCGCGGGACGGCGCGAACAGGAAGATCGGGAGGAGACCCCACACGACGCCGTCGTTCAGGTTGTTCACGAGGCCGCCCTGCGAGCACGCGAACAGGCGTCGGTCCCTCCACGTGGCCTCCGCGAACGTCGCTCGGAATGAGGGAGGCGGCCCGGGGGGGCGCGCCTCGAGTCCCACATACGGTTTCGTCTCCTTCACCCAGGCCGCGGACAGGAGGAGCCCCGAGCCGACCGCGACGATCCCGACGAGGAACGGGACGGGTCCCACGCCGTAGGCCCCCGCGAGGTACCCCGTCAGGAGGGCCGTCCCTCCCACGGCCACGTACCCGGCGAACTCGTTCAAGCCCGTCGCGAGCCCGCGGCTCCGCGGCCCGACGAGATCGATCTTGCTCAGGACCGTGATGGACCAGCAGAGTCCCTGGTTCGCCCCCAGGAAGACGTTCGCGAGGACGACGACCCACCAGTGCGGGGGCGGGGCGAAGATGAGCAGGAACGGGACCGGGATCCCGACGAGCCATCCGATGAGGAGGATCCGCTTCCGGCCGTGGAGGTCCGCGAGCCGGCCCGCCGCGACGTTCGAGACGGCCTTCACGATGCCGAAGGACACGAGGAACGAGACGATGGCCGCCTCGGAGGCGATCCCGAACACCTGCCGGCCCAGGATCGGGAGGACGGTCCGCTCCATGCCGACCATCGCCCCGACGAACCCGTTCACCGCGACGAGGAGGGCGAACTGCCGCCAATTCGGTCGGAGGCCGAGGCGGATCGGCCCCGCGGGGACGGCCCTCACGTTTCGCCCGGTCCGCGCTCGATCTCGAAGCCGCTCGAGGCCCAGGCGGCGAAGCCGCCGTCCAGGAGGGTGAGGTCCCGCAGGCCGCGCCGAGCGAGCACGGAGAGCCCCGCGGTGGACCGGTTGTACGTGCCGCAGTGGACGACGACGGGCCGGCCCTGGAGGGGCGCGAGGTCGATCTCGGGCAGCCGGCCGTTCTCCACGTGGAGCGCGCCCGGGATGCGGCCGCCCGCCCACTCGTCGTCCTGGCGGACGTCCAAGACGACCGGCGGCTCACCCGACTTGATCCGAGCCCTCAGGTCCGCGGGCGAGATCAACCGCACGCGCTCGACCGGGAGCCCCGCGGCCTTCCACGCGGCCATGCCTCCCTTCACGTGGCCGCGGATCTCGTCGAAGCCGATCCGGACGAGCGCGCGGACCGCTCCTTCGAGGTCGCGCGTCCCTTCGGCGACGAGGACGAGCGGGATCGCGTACGGGAGGAGCCATCCGCCCCACGTGACGAGAGGCGCGTCGAGCGGGATGCCGTACGCCCGAGGCACATGGCCCTGCAGGTACGCCTTCGCAGGGCGCACGTCCAGAACGGCTCCGCCCTGTTCGGCCCACGCCGCGACCGCGGAGGGAGACAGGGGCGTCGGGCGCGGCAGGTCCCGGAGGACCCGGGGGCCCTTCCGGTTGATCGGCCGCAGTTCCCTGAAGTACGTCGGATAGGAGGGTAGCCCGGAGAGCGCGCTCGTGATGAACTCGTCCTCGCCGCGCGCCTGGACGAGCGCATTCCGCTCCCGCTCGAGGCCGATCGTCGTCGTGCGGGCCTCGACGGTCGGCGCGGCGCAGAACGAACCGGTCCCGTGGGTCGGGTACACGGCGACGTCGTCGGGCAGGGTCATCAGCTTCCCGTGGATCGTCCGGTACAGGCTCCGTGCGAGCGGTCCCGCGAGGTCCTCGCCGAGGAGGTCCGTCCGGGCCGCCCCGCCCACGATGAGGGCCCCGCCGCTGAACAGCGCGATCGGCCGCGCGTCGCCGACCCGCAGGAGGAACGCGACGTGCTCGGGCGTGTGGCCCGGGGTCGCGAGGACCTCCAGGTCCATGCCATCCAGGGAGATCCGGTCCCCCTCCCGGAGGGGGCGGTGGTCGAACTCAAGGCGGGCCTCCGCGCTCGCGCCGACCTGGGCCCCCGTCGCGGCCGCGACCTCCCGGCAGCCGGACACGAAGTCGTTGTGGAGGTGCGTGTCGAGGACGTGTGCGATCGTGACGCGGGCACGCTTCGCGGCGTCGAGGTACCGATCGACGTCCCGGAGCGGATCGATCAGGACGCCATCCGCCGTCGCGTCCGAAGCGACCAGGTACGCGGAGTTCCCCAGGTCCTCGTCGACGAACGGGACGATGCGGTGGCCCGGCGCGGCCCCGGGCTTGCCCGAGGACGGGGTCCGGGCCCGCGATCTCGCCACGAGCTCACTCCAGGTTCACGAGGACGTTCTTGACGTGCGTGTAGAAGAGGACCGCGTCGATCCCCTGCTCCTGTCCGAGCCCGGAATGCTTCCAGCCGAGGAACGGCGTCTGCGGGAACGTGACCGGGTACTCGTTGATCGACACCATGCCGGCCTTGAGCTGGCGGGCGATCCCGTGGGCCTTCCCGAGGTCCTGGGTCCACACCCCCGCGGCGAGGCCGTACACCGTGTCGTTCGCCATCCCGATCGCCTCGTCGAGGGAGGCGAAGTCCCACGCGACGAGGACGGGACCGAACACTTCGTCGCGGGCCACGCGGGCCTCCGGGGGCGCGTCCTCGAGGAGGGTCGGCTGCACGAAGTTGCCGTCCTTCAGATCCGGGTCGTCCGGACGGCCCCCGCCCGCGAGCACCTTCGACCCCTTCGAGACGCCGTCCTCGATCGCGGCGAGCACGTTCGCGGCATGGTCCCGCGACACGAGCGGGCCCATCTGGACGTCGTCCCGCAAACCGGGGCCGAGTCGCATCCCGCCCACGGTCTCACGCAACTTCGCGAGGAACGTTCGCGCGACGTCCTCGTGGACGAGGAGCTTGGAGCCCGCCCAGCACATCTGGCCCGCGTTGAAGTACGCGCCCGCCGCGACGCCCCGCACGGCCCGGTCCATCCGCGCGTCCGGCAGGACGATTTGCGGGTTCTTCCCGCCGAGCTCGAGGGTTGCGGGCGCGATCCGCTCCGAGACGATCCGCAGGACCTGGCGCCCCGTGTCCGTAGACCCCGTGAACGTGACGGAGTCGACGCCCGCGTGGCCTGCGAGGGCCTCCCCGACCTCCCGCCCCGGCCCCGTCACGACGTTCAGGACGCCGGGCGGGAAGCCCGCGGCCTTCGCGAGCTCCGCGAGGCTCAGGGCGGTCAGGGGCGTGAGGGACGCCGGCTTCAGGACGACCGTGTTCCCCGCGGCGAGGGCGGGCGCGATCCCCCGCGAGGCGAGGAGGAGCGGGTAGTTCCACGGGGCGATGTGGGCCGTGACCCCGAGCGGCTCCCGGACCGTGTAGTCAAGGCGGGCCCCCGGGACCGGGACGGTCGCGCCCTGAATTTTATCGGCCATCCCCGCATAATATTCGAACAGCTTGTACACGTACGCGATGTCGCCCTTCGCCTCCCGCAGCGTCTTCCCGACGTTGAGCGACTCGAGCCTCGCGAGTTCCTCGAACCGGTCCCGCACCTGCTGGCCCAGGAGGAACAGGAGGCGCCCCCGCTTGCTCGGGTCGAGGTCCCGCCACGCGGGCGCCTCGAACGCCGCGCGGGCCGCGTCCACGGCCGAGCGCGCGTCGTCCCGGGTCCCCGAGGCGACGCGGGCGATCGGCCGGTTCGTCGCGGGGTCGAGGACCTCCATCGCCCGGCCCGACGACGCAGGGACGGACGACCCGTTGATGAAGAGGCCGCGCTCGGTCTCCGCCATCGACTGCTCCGGGCCGCCCATGGAGCGAGCCGGTATTAAGGGTGCGTCTCCACCGATGCTCTCTTATCCCGTCCCCGGCATGCCGCGCCGGAGGTCGGGATGGCGGACGTGCTCCGCGTATCGCGCACGCTGCCGTGGCGGGACGCCGCCAGGGAATCGTACGGCCTCCGGCCCATGTTCACGGACCGGTTCCGCCACGAGGATTTCCGGCACGCGCGGGTCCTCGACGTCGGCACGGGCGACGGACGCGTCGCGTTCCTCGTCGCGCACCTCGGGGCCCACGTGATCGGGGTCGACATCGACCGGTCGAAGCTCCTCCAGGCCCGCTCCTACGCGGGCGTGAGGAACCTGCCCCGTGCGGAGTTCGTGTGGGGCGACGTGGAGAGCTCCGCGTACAGCGCATTCTCGCCGGACCCGTTCGACTTCATCGTGAGCAACCTGTGCATGTCCGAGGAGATCGTGTACCGGTCCGCGCGCCACCTCCGGCCCGGGGGCAAGCTCATCTTCTGCGCCCACCACGCGGACCACTGGAAGGAGACCCGGCGCGGATCGAGCCATTCGTTCTCCGAGGCGGCCATGGAGGATCTGCTCACGGACAACGGGTTCGAAATCGAGTTCATGGGGGTCGAGACCCTCGTGGCGGAGTTCGCGAGCCTCCGAGAGGTCGAGGAGTACCTGCCGACCCGGCTCGTCCGGAAGTGGGCGGCCGACGGGCGGTGGACTGAACTCGCGGACACGTTCGAGAAGGGGGAGAGACGGCTCACGTCGGCGTTCCTCGTCGTGAAGGCTCGGCGGCTGCCCGGGGCTTGAGCGGCCGGCCCCCTTCGCGAAATATCTATATAGCCTGCATGTATGTAATATAGATATGGAGGTCAAAACGGTGGCTCTCGACCCTGAAGCATACGACCTTCTCCGGCGAAGGAAACGAAAGGGCGAGAGCTTCAGCGACGTGGTCAAACGGATCGCGAAGCCGCGCCGTCCGATCACAGATCTCGCAGGCCTCTGGTCGCGAATGCCCGAAAACGAGTTCCGGAAGATCGCGAATGCGATTCGACGCGGGCGCGAACTAGACATCGAGCGTCAGAAGGAACTCCTCAGGCGGATGGCGCAGAAGTGAAGTGCCTGGAGACGTCCTTTCTCATCGACGTCTTGCGGAAAGACCCGGGTGCCGTCGCGAAGGCGAACCAGTTCGAAGCTTCAGGCGAACGCCTTTCGATTGCGGCGCCCACCCTCGCGGAAATCCTCCAAGGGGCGTACTCCCGCGGCGGGACGGATCTTCGGGAGGCGATGGAGGTCCTCGCGGGTTTGGAGGTCCTCGACCTCGATGAACCGGCGGCAACGGAAGCCGGCCGACTCGGAGCGGAACTACTCCGGAGGGGGCTCAGTGTGCCGACGGTGGACCTCCTCATCGCGGCGACCGCCCGTGTGAACCAGGCGACCCTGGTCACGCGGGACCGTGCCTTCTCACGAATCCCGGATCTCGCGGTCGAGACGTACTAGGGCGGTCGATGGGCAAAGCTCATCCGCGTCCGGCCGATTCGTCCTACGGGGAGGCCCGTGTTCCTCGGCGCGCACGTGTCGATCGCGGAGAGCATCGCGCTCGCCCCGAAGCGCGGCAAGGACGTCGGTGCGGACGCGATCCAGATCTTCTCCCGAAGCCCGCGGATGCTCCGGAAGACGAAGCCGATCCGCCCCGAGGAGGCGAATGCGTTCCGGGAGGAGTTGGCGAAGAACGGAATTCGTGCGGCCGTGATCCACGCGAACTACCTGATCAACCTCGGTTCGCCCAAGAAGAACGCGGTCCGGTACAGCCGTGATGCGTTCGTGGAGGAGCTCGAACGGGCCGCGGTCCTCGGGATCCGCGACGTGATCTTCCATCCGGGAGCCCACACGGGAGGCGGCGAGGCGAAGGCCCTGCGGACGATCGCCGCGAGCGTCGACTCGTGCCTCGCGAAGGCGGACGCGCCGGGCGTCTTCGCGACCCTCGAGAACACGGCGGGCCAGGGGACCGTCGTCGGGCACACGTTCGACCAGCTCGCGGAGATCATCAAAGGATCCTCGTTCCCGGAACGCCTCGCGGTGTGCGTCGACACGTGTCACACGTTCGCGGCGGGCTACGATTTCCGGACGCGGACGGGCTACGACGCGCTCCTCGGCACGATCGACGGGACGGTCGGGCTCGCTCGCGTGCGTGCGTTCCACCTGAACGACTCGAAGGGGCCGCTCGGCTCCAAGCTGGACCGCCACGAAGACATCGGGAAGGGGGAACTCGGCAAGGCGCCGTTCGGCTTCCTCGTGAACGACGAACGCTTCCGCGACATCCCCGGATGCCTCGAGTTCCCCGGGGACGACGGCGGCTATCGGAAGAACCTCAAGGTCCTGCGGTCCCTCATCACGGGCACGGATCCGCCGACCCGGCCGCGGCCGGGACGCGGCAGAGAAGCACGTCGCGGAACCTCGTCGCGAACCGATACGCCCGTCGGACGGACGCCATGAGGGCCGGCGACTCCCGGAGGAAACGGGCGAGGCCGGAGCCCGCAGGGAACGCCTCGATCATCGTCGGCACGGCATCGCCGCCCGTCGTCACGAGCCCGTCCGGGGCGACGACGTGATACGCGGTGAGGGCGCTCGCCGACGCCATCGGGCCGAGGAGGTCGGCCGCGTCCTGGATGGGCCGGATCCGGATCCGTCGACGCACGTCGATTGCCCGCGCCCAGCGCGCGATCGCCGCGCAGATACGGCATTCCCCGTCGTACAGGATCCAGTACGCCGCGCCGGGCAACGTGCACCTCCGAGGGTACGAGACGGCCCGGGCGGCTTAAATGTCTCGCGCCGCGATGCGGACGTAGCCGGGCAGGGCGAAGACGTTATCATGGGGGCCCTCCTCCCGCGCCCGGGATCCTGATGATCGTCGACCCGTCCACTCTCCCGGAGAGTCGCGCGTACCGGCTCATGATCTCCGCGTTCATCCCCCGGCCGATCGCGTTCGTCTCGACGCGCAGCCGAACGGGGGTCGACAACTGCGCCCCGTTCTCGTACAGCATGGGCGTGTCAAGCCACCCGATGGTCCTCGCGGTTTCGATCGGATCCCGGGACGGTCGGCCGAAGGACACGGCCCGGCACATCCTCGACACGCGCGAGTTCGTCGTGAACGTCGTGACGGAGGAGGTCGCCGAGAAGATGAACATCGCGTCCGGCGACTGGGCCGAGGACGTGAGC
>DATETY010000042.1:0-29900 GCA_035283365.1 Thermoplasmata archaeon
CGTCGTCGTGGGCCCCGTGACGGTCAGGGTGTTCGTTGCGGCGTCATACGTGCCATACCCGTTCGGGCGCAACGAGCTCGCCGCGGAGAGCGCGTTCGTCCCCACGTACTCGTCCTTCGGGTCCGCCCCCAGAGGGGTCAGGTTCGGGTCGTGGAACGTGATCTCGCGAGTCGGGAGTCGGAACACGTGCGTCTCGCCTTCTTTCAGGTTCCACGTGTGCGGCGTGTAGTCGTACAGCAGCGCGGACCCGTACGACCGGTGGCCTGGCGCCGTGCGGACGTACGTCTTCCCCGGGATCCGGTCGAGCTCCGAGATGCGATGGGAGGGGGAGAAGTCGTTCACGTAGTCCGTGAGGACGGGACCCCACTGCCAGTACGACTCGTCGCCCTGTCGGTCCCACATGCCGTCCGGGCCGGGGAACGAGTACTCGACGAGGTGGTACTGCATGACCGCGGCCAAGTTGAAGTCGTGGTCCGCCGCCGCGAAGCTCCCCGTGAACGCGACATCCTCGAACCAGCCGAGCTCCATGCCCCACCAGCCGAGCGCCTGGGTCGAGTCCAGGTAGTTCGCGATGTACGAGGCGCTCCCCCAGTAGAACATCCGCGCGAGGAGCACCTCCGTGCCCCACGCGACGTGGTTGATCGTGACGGTCGTCACGCCGTTGTTCGCGACGGACGCGCTGATCTCTGTGAAGAACGTCTGCAGGAACCACTCGAAGCTGTTGTAGATGTCGTACTTGCCGAGGGTCCGCGCGAGTCCGCCCATCTCTCCGAACCAGGTCTCGACGCCCGTCTCGACGTCCGACACCCCGAGGCAGGTCGAGTCCGTGTGGGTCTGCCACCAGGTCCGGGCCGCTGCGACGTCCGCGCCGACGACCCCGAAGAGCCTCCGGGACTCCTGGAGGTCCATCGTCAGGGTGATCTGGGACTGGATGTGGTATCCGTCGAGGGAGCTCGCTCCAACGCCCGGGCACCCGCGTGCGGACATGTCGGCTGCCTGGGCCTTCGTGATGTATTGCATACGCCAGTCGAAGTCGAGCCGCGTCCCCGCGGCCGCGGAGGGTGCGAGGACCGGGAAGTACACGGGCTCTGCGAGGGTGTAGCCCGTCACGTCGGCCCCTTGGACCGCGAAGCGGTACGGACCCTGCACCCATGGGTTCGCGTTCGGGTTGCTCGGGCTGATCGCCCCGACGCCGGGGTACCAGTTCATGTAGGGATACGACGAGACATCCGGGACCGCGGGGTCGGACGCAGTGCAATCCCCGGAGTCGATCGCGCCCTGGCTGAAGCACTCCGCGTTGAACGGGCGGTCCCCGTACAGACCGAGCCGGTAGTCCCAGAATTCGCCCCACGGCACGTCGAAGAAGTCGGAGAACTCGTAGTCCAGGCTCGTCCACGTAGCGGCCGTCTGCGGAGGCGCGACGGACATGGCCTGGACGCCTCCGCCTCCGGACACCGAGAGACCCGGCATCGCAGCGATTACCGTCAAGCCCACGACGATTCCGGCTAGGGTGCTAGCCACTCCACGGACCCGCATGTCGCCCCCTCCTCGCAAGGCGAAATCCAAACAGGATGCAGAGCGCCTTCATTCTAAATAAGGCTATCCCACCCGAGGCGTTTCGATTTCCTTCATGGCGCGGCCCCACGCGCTCGGACTCGAACCTGATAACGACGCGCGCCGGGGACGCGCCGAGACTTTATTACGCGCGGCGAGCGTGCGGCCCGCGTGGGGCGGCTCGACGGGCGCGCGGTCCTCGTCACGGGCGGGAGCGGCGGCATCGGAGGCGCCACGGCCCTCGAGGTCGCGAGGGAGGGCGCGGACGTCGCGGTCCACTTCCGATCCCGACGGGGTCCCGCGGAGAGCGTCGCGGACCGGATCCGCGGGATGGGTCGCCGCGCGATCGCGATCGGCGGCGACGTGGCCGATCCCGCGGCGTGCGCGAGGATCGTCGACGGCACGGCTCGGGAGCTCGGTCGCCTCGACGGGGTCGCCTGCTTCGCGGGGCAGCCGCTCGTCGCCGAGGCCTGGACGAAGCGGTTCACGGCCCTCACGCCGGAGGACTTTCTCGGCCCCCTCCGCGCGGACCTCCTGGGGAGCGCGTTCATCGCCCAAGCCGCGATCCCCCACATGGAGGCCCGGCGGTCTGGCAGCCTCGTGTTCATCGGCTCGACCCCGGCCCTCACGGGCGACACGGTCGGGATCTCGTACCTCGTCGCGAAGTCGGGCGTCCTCGCGCTCGCGCGGGCCCTCGCCCTCGCGTACGGGCCCGCGGGGATCCGCGCGAACGCGCTCGCCCTCGGTTCCGTGGAGACGGAAGGGACCCTCGCTTCCCTCACGGAACCGGAACGGCAGGCCCTGGCGGACGAGCCCGCGCTCCGAAGGTGGGGACGGCCCGAGGAGGTCGCGCGCGTCGTCGCGTTCCTCCTCTCGGATGATGCGTCGTACATCACGGGGGCGACCCTCGTCGTGGACGGAGGATACGCGCTCCGGTGAGGGGGACTTCCTGGACGCCCGGCGAGTCAGCGCGCGAGGACCTGGTTCCCTTCGCGCGGGAGGGACACGTGCGCCCCGCAGGCGTGGCACGTGAGGCGCATCGTCCTGCCGTCCGGCGTGACGTGTTCCCGAACGATCCAGTGGGACCGCCCGCAGCGGCACCGAAGGCGGACCTCGTCCGAGCGGCCGCGCAGGTGAAGGCGCAGGCCCTCTTCCCCGCTCCTCCAGCCCACCACGACGAGGCCCGTCGCATCGAGAGCGGAGAGGTCGACCACCATGGGACGCCGTGGGTTCAGCGCGTCCTCCGCTTATCAGGCTTGGCCAACGCGGCCTTCGTGCCGGGGTATGTGACGAGTCCCCCACGCACGCGCGCGAACGGAGCGAGCGCGTGATCCCGGGCGGACCCGGGCCCGAGGATGTGGACGACCCGAACGCCCCGCGCAATGAGCGCATCGGACAGGAGGGAACGGTGGCAGCGCCACGGGACCGCCTCCGCGCACATGATCGCAGCCCGGCGATCCGTCGCGAGCGCGACGAGGCGATCGAGCGCCGCCGCGAAGCGGTCGGTCGTCATGTGGTCCGCATAGCCCCGGAACGCCTCGGACCGCCAGGCCGTGTTCGTGGAGTCGGGCCGGGGACGGCGGAACCCCCCCAGGTCCGCGAAGTGGGCGTACAGGATGTCCATCGCGGGCAGCGCCGTCTCGAGCGCGTCCCGCCGTGCCCAGGGCGCGCGCCCCGACGCGGGGACGTGCCGCACGTCCGCGAGCGCCCTGATCCGGTGTTCCCGGAGGAGCGCGAGGAACGCGTCCCACGGACGCGTCGAATGGCCGATCGTCCAGACGCGGAGCCCGGGGCCGTCCCGCATGGGATCCCCGCGCATCGTTCAGCCCTCCGGCGCGATCCGTCAACGGTACGCCTGGCAGCGCGCGCAATACCATCGGCCGTACTGCCCGATCCAGGTGAGCGGGGAGCCGCACACGGCGCACGGCGGGACCTGGGGCGCGCCCGGCGCGGCCGGCATGCCGTACGGGTACGCGGGCGGCGCCGGGTAGTACACGGGCCGCGGCTGGCCCACGAGGGCGAGGATCGTCCCGATGATGAGGAGCAGGATCCCGAGGGCGCAGATCGGCGGGAACAGGAAGCCCAGGGCCGCGAGGACGAGCCCGACCACGATGAGCACGACCCCCGTGTCCTGGTCGACCATGGGAGACCCGGCCGAGGGCCGCGATGGGGAGCCCGGCATATATATCTCGTGAATCTCTCCCGAATCGAGCCACGGGTCGTGCCACGGGCTCGCGCCGCCCGGGGATGGAGGGAGGTCTCGGGGATCCGCGGGGGAAATGGGTCCGTCCGGATTTGAACCGGAGTCGCCAGCACCCCAAGCTGGTAGGATTTCTTGTGGGCGGGAAGGCCGCGAGCCCCCGCACCCAAACCAAGCTACCCCACGGACCCGCGAAGGCGGTCCAAGGGAACGGCCAATAAAAGTGTTTCCACCGCGGGCCCGCCCACGGCCCGTCCCGGACCCTGGCGATCGGGCTATGCCCGCTCCGCGGCTCCCGTCCGTCCGGGCCCCAACGCTTCGAGCCGTACGAACAGCCAGGGGAGCCCCGCGGCCGCGATGAGTCCCACGAGGCCCAGGTAGCCGTACTCCCACGCGGCCGGGACGGGACCCCGGATGGCCTCCAGGGCCGCGAGGACCGCGCCGCCTGCGAGGAGTCGGATGAGGATCGCCGCGCGTCCCGAGGGGCGCTCCATGCCCACGAAACGCGACTCGAGGATGTACCCGAGCGACAGGCCGGTCAGTAGGCCGAGGGCCGTGAGGACCTGTCCGAATCCGAGGAACAGGACCGCTTGGACCCCGGACGGGGCCAAGAGGGCGATCGCGATCCGCGTCCGGAATCCCAACGTGCTCCAGAACGTGGCGCGGGACGCCGCGACGATCCCGACGAGGACGAGGACCCCGAACCCGATGCCCCCGAGGACGTCCCCGACGAAATGGACGCCCAGGACCACCCGCGACACGGACACGAGGGCGACCCCCGCGACCCCGAGCGGGATCCCGATCCGGCCCATCCGAAGGGCCGCGGAGGACGCGAACGCGGTCGTCTGCTGCGCGTGCCCGCTCGGGAATCCGTTCCCCGACGTGCCCGTCTTCCAGAGGCTCGGGTCCGGCCTGGGCATCCCGAACGCCTCCTTGAGGAGCCCGTTCGCGGCCGCGCTCACGAGGAGGGTCGTCGCGACGAAGAACCCGATCCGCTTGTCCCACAGCCACCAGAGGAGCATCGTGAGGCCGAACAGGATCATCCGGTCCCCCACGTCCGTCGCCACGTTGAAGAAGGCGTCGAGCCAGGGGGGCGAGAAGGACTGGAGGAACCGGATCGGGCCCTCGGAGAACAGGACCATGGGGACCACGTACGCGGTGCCAGGGCTTGAACCCGGACGTCGGCCGGCTCACCGGAACGGGATGACCTCGTCGATGAGTTCCGCGTTCGAGAGGAGCATGCGGCGGCAGCAGTACCGCGTGAGGCCCAGGTCGTCTAGGACGGCCCGCGAGTCCTCCCCCGCGCGGCTCCGCTCCACGAAGACCTGGAACGCGCTCGCGACGACCTTGCCGCACGTGAAGCAACGGACGGGGATGATCATGGGCTCACCGGTACGACTTCTGCCGCTTCTTCCGCGCCCCGCGGCCCAGAGGGTTCTTGGGCAGCTTGCGGCGCGTGTCGGGGACGATCAGGGTTCGGTCGTAGTCGCGGAACAGGGTCTCGAGCTCCTGGTCGTTCAGGTACTGGACGAGCCCGCGCGCGATCGCGGTCCGGATCGCGTCCGCCTGGCCCATGATCCCACCCCCGTGGACGTTCACGTCGATGTCGACCGTCTCCGCCTTCTTGCCCGCGAGCTTGAGGGGCTCGAGCATCTTCAAGCGCGCGAGCTCGACCGGGTAGATCTCGATCGGGGCGCTGTTCACACGCACGACGCCGCGGCCCTTCCGGACCGTGGCCCGGGCGATCGCCGTCTTCCGTTTCCCGCTCGCCACGACGACCTTCATCCGTCACCCTAGAACTTGGACCCGAGGTTCCGCGCGATCTCCCCGAGGCTCAAGGCCGGGCCCTGGAGGGGGCGCTTCGCGACCTCGATGATCTCGAAGGACGCGTCCTTGAACGCGTCCGGTACGCCGATGTGCACCCGGAGCCGGCGCAGGGCGTCGCGGCCGCGCGCCTGCTGGTGCGGCAGCATCCGGGAGATCGTGCGGCGGAGGAGCATGTCCGGACGCCTCGGATAGAACGGGCCGATCCCCCGCATCCGGCTCGTCGTGCTGCCCCGGCCTCGACGCTTCGTGTACTCCGCCAGGACGACGCTCCGCCGTCCCGTCACGATCGCCTGGTCCGCGTTCACGATCACGATCTCCTCCCCGTTCAGGAGGCGCTTCGCGATCACGCTCGCGAGTCGCCCGACGACGTGGCCCGACGCGTCGATGATCGGCATCGTCACCCCATGATCCGTACGCCGCGGCCCGTCGGGTTCGCGACCGCGAGCTCGAGCAGGCTGAGGGCCTTGCCGCCGGCCGCCTCGACCTTGCGACGGGCCGCGCCGGATGCCCGGAACGCGGCGACCGTCACGGGCACGCCGATCTCCCCGGACGCGAGGAGGACCCCGGGGACGACGACCTGCTCGCCTTTTGCGGCGTACCGGGCGAGCCGGGACAGGTTCACCTCGGACCACCGGGCGCGGGATCGCTCGAGGCGCTCCGCGACGTCCCGCCAGATCGCGACCTCGTTCTCCCGGGACAGGTCTCGGAGCTCGCGAATGACCCGCTCGAGGCGAGGGTTCGTCTTGGAGGTATGGGCCATGGAAAAGGCCTCGGTCGGCCGCCCCAAGGGAGAGGTCGATATAAACGTTTGGGTGCGTCCCTCCCGGTGGACGGCCCGCGGGCCCCGGAGGGAAAGGGACATGAGGTCCCGCGCGATGTCGCGCCGATCGGCAGGGACCCGTCCGCCCGCCGCGGGGCCGACCGCGGACCCGGCGGCGGGGACCGCAAAAGTACTAATATTAGGCGATGCAGAATAATATTGGCCGCCGCGACGCCCACGGAGCCGTGACCTCGTGATCCGTTTTGGACCCTCGGGAATCCCCCTCTCGTGCAAGGGCCGCACCCTGCGGGACGGGATCGAGGACGTGCACAACCTGGGGCTCACCGCGATGGAGGTCCAGCTCGTCCGCGTGAACCTGAACGAGCGGTACGCGACGGACGACGACATCGGCCGCGCGCCCCGGGAGATCCCGGGCGAGCTGATCGTCCAGATCGGCCGCCGGGAGGACCGGAAGGAGATCCTCGTCTCGTCCCTCGACGCGACGATCGAGAAAGGGGACGTCCTGTACAGCCTCGCGGCCGGGATCGCGGACGACTACGCGGAGCTCGCGGACCTCGGGACCCTCGCGCGGGAGCTCGACATCGAGCTGTCCCTCCACACACCGTACTACATGGACCTCGCGGACGCGGACGGGCTCGCGACGAAGAGCATCGACAGCATCCGGTGGGGCGGGATGCTCGCCCACGCGATGGGCGCGTCCATCGTCGTGACGCACCTCGGGATGTTCGGGGAGCTCGCCTCGAAGGAGGCCCTCGCCCGGATCGCGAAGAGCCTCCGGGCCCTGCGGGACGCGTTCAAGAGGGCCAAGATCGCGCCCCGGCTCGGGGTCGAGGCGAGCGGCCGGCAGGAGGTCGTGGGCAGCCTCGAGGAGGTCGTGGCCCTCGCGAAGGCGGTCCCGGGCATCGTGCCCGTCCTCAATTTCGCGCACGTCCACGCGCGCGGGTTCGGCTCCCTCAAGCGGCCCGAGGACTTCGCGGACGTGTTCGCGAAGATCCGGCGCTTCTCGGGCGGACACATGCACGCCCATTTTTCCGGCGTGGAACACGCGGACGGGAACGAGCTTCGCTACACGCCGATCAAGAAGGGGGACCTGCGATTCGAGCCCCTCGCGGAGTGCCTCCTGGACGGGGACTACGACCTCACGCTCGTCTCGTCGTCGCCGCTCCTCGAGCACGACGCGATGTACATGAAGGTCATCCTGGAGCGGGTCCTCGCGAAGCGCCTCGTGCGCCCGTCGAAGCCCGAGAAGCCGGAGAGGCCCGAGAAGCCGCCCCGGACCGAGAAGGAGGCGCGGCGACGTTGACCGCGTCCGGCAACAGAACGACCGCGGGCGCGTCGATCGGGTATCTGCTCGGTTCCCTCGCGAAGATCCTCGCGGAGGACCGGTCCAAGGAGATCGCAGACGCCGTCGCGATCCTGACGTCCGCGAAGAAGCTGTTCGTGTATGGGGTCGGGCGGTCCGGGCTCGCGGCCCGCGCGTTCGCGATGCGGATGGTCCAGCTCGGGATCGACTGCTTCTTCATCGGGGAGACGATCACGCCCGTCGTGAGCGACGGGGATGCGGTGCTCATCGTGTCGAACACGGGCGCCACGATGAGCGCGATCCAGGTCGCGAACATCGCGCGGCGCGTGGGAGCCCGCGTGATCGGCGTGACGGGCCACCCGACGTCGAAGCTCGCCCATGCGAGCAACGTGGTCCTCGTCCTCCAGGAGCGGGACGACTCGGAGCGCGCCAGGCTGGCGCCCCTCGGCACGTTGTTCGAGGGCGCGACGATGCTCCTCCTCGACGGGATCGTCGCGCAGGTCATGGAGGCGCTCGGGCAGAGCGAAGCGGACATGCGCGGACGCCACGCGATCATGGTGTAAGGCTCATCCGCGGCCTCTGGATTGTGTCCTCGTGGCGCGGGGGACGGCGCTCGGGCTTCTCGGGATCGCGGTCCTTTTGTTCGCGTTGGTCCTCGAGCTACGAGACCCGGGCCTGGGTGGGTTCGCCGTGCTCGTCAGCCTCATCGGGCTCGTCATCACGTCCGGCGGAGTCGCCCTGGAATTCGATGACGACGACCGGGACCGGGCTCGGCGTGACCCAGGGTAGCCGTCCGCGGGATGCCTTTATCTACGCTCCGGATTACTCCGGTCCAATGCCCGAGGACTTCGTCGTCACCCCGTGGGAGGTGAAGGGCCAGGTCGACTACGACCGGCTCGTGACCCAGTTCGGGACCACGCGGATCACGCCGGACCTCCTCGAGCGGATCCGGCAGGCCGCGGGCGAACTCCATCCCATGCTCCGGCGGGGCGTGTTCTACAGCCACCGGGACCTGAACTGGATCCTGGACGAGCACGGGAAGGGCCATCCGTTCGCCCTGTACACGGGCCGCGGGCCGTCGAGCGGGATCCACGTCGGGCACATGCTCCCCTGGTTCTTCACGAAGTGGCTCCAGGAGAAGTTCCGCGCGACCCTGTACTTCCAGATCACGGACGACGAGAAGTTCCTGTTCAAGGACTTCGAGGACCTCGGCGAGGCCACGAAGGTCGGGTACGACAACATCCTGGACATCATCGCGATGGGCTTCGACCCGAAGCGCACGCGGATCTTCCTCGACACGGAGTACATCCGCCGGCTGTACCCGATCGCGGTGGAGGCCGCGAAGCGGATCACGTTCAGCACGACCCAGGCCGTGTTCGGCTTCGGGAACGCGAACAACATCGGGGAGATCTTCTACACGGCGATCCAGGCGGCCCCCGCGTTCCTCCCGAGCGTCCTCGAGGGGAAGGAGGTCCCCGTCCTGATCCCGTGCGGGATCGACCAGGACCCGCACTTCCGGATCGCGCGGGACGTCGCGCCGAGGCTCGGGTATCCGAAGCCCGCCCTGGTCCACAACAAGCTCCTGCCGAGCCTCCTCGGGCCCGGCGGCAAGATGTCCGCGTCCGTGCCCGCGTCGAGCGTCTTCACGACGGATCCGCTGCCGGCCGCGAAGAAGAAGATCATGGACGCGTTCACGGGCGGCCGGGCGTCGGTCGAGGAGCAGCGGCGCCTCGGCGCGAACCCCTACATCTGCTCGATCTACGCGCAGTACGAGTACATCTTCGAGCCCGACGACGCGAATCTCGCGGTCGTGGAGCGCACGTGCAAGTCGGGGGAGCGCCTGTGCGGGGACTGCAAGCTCGAGCTGTGGACGAAGGTGAAGTCGTTCCTCGAGAGGCACCAGGCCGCCCGGGAGAAGGCGAAGGATCGCCTCGACGCGTTCCTCGTGAGGGACTGAACCCGGCTCACATCATGATCCGCGTCACGCGGAATCCGTCCTCGAAGACGAGCGCATGGTACGACGTGTCGTGGCGGGTCCCTCGCATCTTCACGACGCGCAGCTGGCGCTGGATCCCGAACTGGCCCTGCTTGACCATGCGGAGGTGCCAGATCCCGTCCGCGAGGTATTCCTCCTTGTGCGTCGCGAACGAGGTCCGCTGGACGGGGTCCTCCGTGACCTCCGAGGCGAGCTCCGCGAGGAGGAACGCCGTGCACTCGAGGGAACGCAGCCACGCGATGAGGCCGAACACGTCGCGCCGCACGTCGCGGAACTTCGCGAGGATCTCGAGGGCGTCCAGGGAGTCGATCACGAGGACCTTGTAGTCGAACGTCTTCTTGAGTCCCACCGCGTAGAACTTGAACAGGTCGAGCCAGGGCTGCCCCTGCGGGTCCGGGAGCTTCTTGCGGAGGGCGGCCAGGTCGAGGACGCTCAGGTTCCCGCCCGCGTCCTCGAGACGGAGGCCCAGGCCCGCCGTGTGCTCGAGGAGGCTCTCCCGGCTCTGCTCGAGGCTCACGTAGACGCCCTTCGTCCCGCGCCTCGCGTTGTGGTGGAGCACGTTGAACGTGAGGGACGTCTTCATCGTGCCCGGGGCGCCCGACACGAGGACCACGCTCCCCGCGGGCACGCCGCCCTCGAGGACCTCGTCCAGTCCGTCCACGAACGTCGGGACGCGCCTCATTCGTCGTCCCCCGCGATCGCCGCGAGCCGCCGGCGGATCGATTCGACCTGGCCCCGGAACCGCTCCCGCTCCGCGGGGAGGTCCACCACGTCGGCCATCGCGGACAGGTCGACGGCCGCGCGGTCCGCGAGCCGCCTCAGGTCCCTCGGGCCGAGGTCCTCGGGCCGCTTCCCGAGCCTCGTCAGCTCGGCCCGGAGCAGGCTCTCCCCGGCCGTCCCGAGGTGCTCGACGAACGCGGCCTTGGCCCGATCGTACAGGGGCTCCTTCGCGACGAGGTCCTGGGCCGCCGCGAACAGCTCCTCGGCCTCCTTCCCCTTCCAGTAGTCGGAGGCCCGGACGAGCAGGTCCGCGTCCGCGGCCCGCGTCGCCATGGAGGGCCAGCCGCCGCTCGACAGGTCCACGGGGGTCCGGCCCGCGTACGCGACGAGCGCCTTCCCGAGGGACGCGACCTGGGCCCGGAGTCCCGCCGCGGCCGCGGGATCCTTCGTCCCCGCCGCGAGCTCGCCCACGGCCCGCTCGAGGAACCCGACGAGGGCGGGCACGTGATCCACCATGAACTCGCTCCGCGCGATCCCGTGGGAGCGGCCGAATGCGTCCAGGAGGCGGGCCGCGCCCGCGCCGAACGCGGTCCCGAGGACGGCCTCCGCCTCCGCGGCCGGGTCCGGCAAGGTCCACCACGGGAGGCGCGCCTCGCGAAGCTCCGACCTCTCCTTCGGGTTCAGGCGGGACGTGGACAGGAGGAGGGTGGAGCCGCTCTCCCGGCACAGGCGCCTCAGGCGGACGACGAGGTCTCGGGCCTTCGGCCACCCGGCGAGGGCCGCGAGGTCCGCGAGGCCCATCAGGACGACGAGGCCGCCCGGCGCGCGCGCGAGGAACTCGGACGCGGTCCCGAGGGCCCGGGTCCCCGCGTGCCGGCCCGACTCGATCCCCGCCGTCGTGAGCCGTTCGCGGGCCCCGCCCCGCAGGGCGTCTCCGCGGACGAGGACGAGCACGGGCCGTCCGCGGTCCGCCTCCCGCCGGGCCGCGATCTCGAGGTACTTGGGCCGGCCCTCGTCGAACACGAACGCGAGCCCGCGCTCCACGCTCGTCTCCCCGGACCACCGGCGCCCGGGCCGCGGGAGCTTCGACGGGAACGGGTCCCCGTGGAGGACCGCGATCGCGAACGCCGCGAGGGCGAGCGGGGTCGCGAGGTTCGCGCCCCCTGCGTCCGGGAGGGCGAGGGCCTCGAGCTCGTACGCGTACACGGGGCCCGCGACGACGAGGGCGATGAGCCCCGCGCTCAGGGCGAACGCGTCCGCCGCGAGGAGGGGGCTCGTGAGCCGCGCGTGGACGGCCTCCGCGAGTCCGACCGCGAGGCACAGGACGAGGAACCCGCCGAGGACGTTCGCGCGGTACGCGGCCGCGACGGCCCAGCCGCCCGCGGGGGCGAGGGCCGCGAGGAACGGGACCGGGGCCAGGAGGAGCAGGGCCGCGGGTCGGCGCCACAGGAGCCCCTCCCCGTGGATCACCGCGAGGGCGAGGATCGCGACGAGCGGATGGGCGAGGACGAGGGCCCACAACGTCACGGACCCCCACCCGGGCTCGAGGACGCCCTCCGTCGTCCCGGCGTGGGCCCCGGCCGCGAGGATCGCCGCGACCCCGAGGGCCGCGTACACGGCCCGGAGCCACGTGCGCCGGCTCCGCAGGAGGACGAGGGCGACGAGCCACGCGTCCACGAGGGCCCCGATCGCGAGGAGGACGCTGGCGGGGTTCACGCGCGGCCCCCCTCGGGTCGGACCCGGAGGATCGCGACGACGTCGCCGGGCCGCCAGCGCCACCGGGCCGCGCCGACCTCCCGGAGGGCGGCCGCCGACGCGTGCCCCGCGAGCCGGGCCTGCTCGTCCGTGATGTCTTCGAGGTACGTGCGGGAGGCGTCCACGACGATGAGCCGTCCGAAGGGCGCGCCCGTCTCGTACCGGGCCCGGACCGCCTGCCCGACGTGGGGAAGGGCCGCGTCCACGGGCCGCACGACGAGCTCGACCGCGCCGCGCCGGACCCGGTCCCCCTCGTCCAGAGGGAACGCGAGGTCCCCGGTCGCCCGGCCCCGCGGGATCTCCCCCGCCAGGATGATCCGGGCCGCGCCGATCACGAGGAACGTGACGAACCCGCCCAGGAGGAGGAGCGGGTACAGCCCGATCTGGTAGAACTCCCCATGGAAGTAGAAGCCCGCGACGAGGACGATCGATAGGAGGAACAGGAGGAGGGAACGCACGAGGCCGTCCAGGAGGCGGGACCGCATCGGTTCACCCCATGGCCCGGGAGGTCTCGAACCGTCCGTTCTCGAACAGGAGGGTCCGGTAGTCCGTGTCCTGGTCCACGCTGCGCATCTTCGCGCACTGGACGCGCCGCTGGAACGTCGTCGGCGTGACGGGGACCATCGCGAGGTGGATGATCCCGTCCGCGAGGAACTCCTCCTCGAGGGCGCCTTCCCGCGGCCCGGGCGGGGGCGCCTCGGAGACGAGGAAGCTCGTGACCCCGAGGTCCCGGAGCCACTCGAAGAACGCGAACGTCTCCGCGCGGCGGTCCTCGAACTCGAGGACGAGCTCCATCGCGTCCCACGAGTCGATCGCGAGGAGGCGGAAGTCGAGCTTCCGGCGGAGCTCGAGGATCTTCCCCTTGAGGACCGCGAGGAGGGCCCCGTCGGGTGCGCCCGCGGGGGCCGCCTGGGCCATCCGGTCCGCGATCGCCTCCAGATGGTCCCGCCCGCGGCTCACGTCGAGGATCGGGAGGGCCTCCGACACGGCCGTCGCGCGCAGGCCCAGCGTGGCGACGTGCTCGAGGAGGCTCCCGGCGGCCTGCTCGAGGGTCACGTACAGGCCGGGGGTCCCCTGGAGGGCATTGTGGTACAGGACGTAGTACGCGAGGGACGACTTCATCGTGCCGCTCGCGCCCCGGAGCAGGACCACATGGCCTTCCGGGATCCCGCCCCGCAGGACGTCGTCGTCGAAGCCTCGGATGAACGTCTTCACGAGGGCCCGGGCCATCCGCGTCACCTCACGGACTCATCGCGCGCGTCACGCGGAACCGGCCCTCGTCGAGGACGAACGCGAAGTAGCCCGCCTCGTGCCGCGTCCCGCGCATCTTCATGACCCGTATGCGCCGCTGGACCTCGAGATCGGACACGTCGTGGAGGCGAAGCTGGATCACCCCGTCCGCGAGGAAGTCCTCGTCCCATCGGCCCTGGACCACGTGGCGGCCCACGACCCAGTCGGGCCGCTCCGTGATCACGAAGCTCGTGACCCCGAGGTCCCGGAGCCACTCGAAGAGCCGGTAGATCTCGCGCCGCCGGTCCTTGAACTTCGCGAGGACCTCGAGGGCCTCCAGGCTGTCCACGACGAGCAGGTCGAGGCCCCGCGCCGCGCGGATCGCCTCGAGGGCCCGCTGGAGCCCGGGGATCCAGTCCGACCGTTCCCGGAGGAGGGCCTTCGCGCTGCGCGGGTCGAGGAACACGAGGGAGCCGCGCTCCACGCGCGGGCTCAGGCCGAGGCTCCCCATCTGCCGCAGGAGGGATTCGGACCGCTCCTCGAGGCTCAGGTACAGGCCGTGCCGGCCCTCCTCGTTCGCGTTCTGGAGGAGGATCGAGAACGAGACGGACGACTTCAGGGTGCCCGGCGTCCCCTGGATGAGGACCACGTGGCCCCACGGGATCCCGCCGTACAGGGCATCGTCGAGCCCGTCGATGAACGTGCGGAGCTTCGCGGGCCGCGGGACGGGCTCCGAGGGCCGGACCCCGGGGACATCGCTCCCGCCCTCGGCCTCCGCGGCCGCTTCGGCTTGCGCCATCGGGGCCGCGGTCACGGCCTGGGCCCCCGCGTCCCGGATCCCGAGGACCTCGTCGAGGTCTTCGTCCACGGATGGGGCTGACTCCGCGACGGGTTCCGTCCCGCCCGCCGGGACGGCCTCGACGGGCGCCTCGCCGGCCGTCGGGCCTGGTGCCGCCGCAACGAGGCCGCGCTCCTTCGCGTCCGCGAACAGACGGGCCTCGAGATCCGAGCGCTTGGACCGCGCGCTCGCGTAGTCCGGCCGGAGTTCGAGGGACTTCGCGAAGCACCGGAGGGCCTCGGACAGGTTCTCGAGTCCCTCGAGGATCGTGCCCCGCTCGGCCCACGCCTCCGCGGATCCCGGGTTCATCGCGATCGCCTTGTCGAGGCTCGACAGGGCCGCGGGGAGCTCGCCGACCTCCCTGAGGACCTTCCCGAGGCCGAGCCAGCCCCGCTCGTCCCGGGGGCTCAGGTCGAGGGACCGGTGGAACGCGGACGCGGCCTCGAACCGCCGCCCGAGGCGGAGGGTCGCCTCCCCGAGGAGGATCCACGTCCGCGGGTCCGCCTCGTCCGCGTCGATCGCCTCGCGGAGGATCGCGACCGCGTCGTCGAAGCGGCGCTCCCGCATCGCGTCCATGGCGGGCGCCAGGGCCACGGTCGACTCCGCGTCGGAACGCTCCCGTCTCCGGCGGCGCCGCTTCGGGGCCTCGTACGTGTCGAAGCGCTGGCCTTCCGTGACGGCCTTCGTCCGGAGCATCGCCTCGTACTCCTGGAGGGCCTTGCGGTACTCCTCGAGGCGCTCCTCCTCCCGGGCCAGGGCCTCCGGGTCCCGGCCCTCGTCCCGAATCGCGCCCCGGCGGGCCTCTCCGCCGATCACGGCCGTGAACACCTCCCCGCTCATGACCCGCTCGAGGAGGACGGGCCTCGAGTTCCGCGCGGCCTTCCGGGGCTCCACGAGCTTCCGGCCGCAGACCCGGCAGCGGGCCGCGCTCGGCTTGTTCACGGAGTAGCAGCTCGGGCAGGGCGAGGGCGTGGCCATGGACCACCCTTACGGGCTCATCACGCGGGTCACCTGGAACCGGCCGTCCTCGAACACGATCGCGTAGAAGCCGGTCCGGTGGTTCGCCCCGCGCATCTTCACGACCCGGATCCGGCGCTGGATGTCCACGTCCGAGATCTGGTGCATCTTGAGCTCGATGATCCCGTCCGCGAGGAACGCCTCGTCCTTCCGCCCGTGGGACGGGTCCAGCCCGAGGAGCGGGGATTCCGGGGACGCCTCCGCGAGGACGTACGTCGTCGCGCCGAGGTCCCGGAGCCACTCGAAGAACGCGAACAGGTCGGACCGGCGGTCCTCGAACTTCGCGAGGACCTCGAGGGCCTCCAGGCTGTCCAGGACGACGAGGTCGATCCCGTCGATGTCCTTCTTCGTCGTGAGGGTGCGCCGGAGGAAGTCCATCCAGGGCTTCGTCGCGCTCCGGCCGACCTCCTTCTGGATCGTGCCGACGTCCAGGATGTGGACCTGCCCGCGGACCGCCTCCACGTCGAAGCCGATCGCGGACATCTGGGCCTCGAGGCTCTTCCGGGTCTGCTCGAGGGACACGTACAGGCCCTTCGCGTTCCGCTCCCGCGCGTTCGCGTGCAGGATCGCGTACGTGAGGGTCGACTTCATCGTGCCGGGCAGGCCGGACACGAGGACGACGTGGCCCTCCGGCACGCCGCCCGCGAGGTTCTCGTCGAGCCCTTCAATGTACGTCGGGATCTTCTTCGTCTCCATGGTCTTCGTCTCCCAGTTCGCTCGGTCGAAGGAGGATCTTGCAGGGCACCCCGAACGCCTCGAGCCGCACGTCGAACGAACGGCCCGTCGCGACCCGGAGGGTCTCCGCGGTCCCGATCCCTCGGAAGCAGAACACGGGCCGGCCTTCGTCGTGCCGCCACGTGCACGTCTCCCGGTACGGGCACGACGCGCCGATCTCCACGCGCAGGCCGCCGCCGGCTCCCTGGACCCGGACGTCCCGCTCGTCGATGAACCCCTCCCGCCCGAGGTCGCCCTGGTACTCGCGGGCCGCGTCCACGGGGTCCGACGACGGGGTGGGCGTGCGGGCGGGAGGCCGGGACCGTCGCCAGCGGGCCAGGCATTCCTCCTCCGCGGTCCGCATGAACACCTGGTCGTTCCCGAGGATCTCCGCGGCCCGCACCATCCCGTACAGCCAGTTCGCGAGGAGGCTCCGGACCCCCTCGAGGGTCGCGGGCACGTCAGGCCTCCCGCGGCCGCGTCATCGGGCCGCCCCCTGGCGGAGGATCTCCTCGACGTCCCGGGCCGCCCGGTCGAGGGCCATCAGGACGAGGCCCAGGTTCGCGTCCTTGTACGCGAGGGCCACGAGGAGGGCCTCGTCCCCCGCGCCCGTGCTGATCAGCTTGCCGTCCTCGGACTCGATGAGGGCCCTCGTGAAGCGCCCCTGGGCCAGCTGGACGGTCGCCATCTCGGACGTGCCGACGATCGCGGCCGTCATCGCCGCGACGATCTTCGGGTCCACGCCGTCCGGGAACGTGTGCGTGATCACGAGGCCGTCCCGCCTCACGACGGCGGCCGCGAGGATGTCCGAGATCGACGTGAGGTCGTCGATGACCCGGTCCAGGCGGCTCCACAGGTCCGTCAGGGGACCGCCTCCGCGGTCGCGCCGTCCGCCTCGAGGAGGCTCCCGATCGTCCGCGCGGCCCGTTCGATGTTCAGGAGGATGAGCCCGATGTTCGCCTCGGACCGCACCATCGCGACGAGGATCGCCTCCGGGCCCGCGCCCGTCGCGAGGATCTTCCCGCCGCTCGTGTCCACGAGGACCTGGTTCAAGATGCCTTGGCCCATCTCCGCGGTCGCCATCTCCGCCGTGCCGACGATCGACGCGGACATCGCGGCGATCTTCTTCGGGTTGGAGGACTTCGGGAGGGCGTGGGCGATCAGGAGGCCGTCCCGCCGGGCGATCGCGACGGCCACGATGTCCGGGATCCGCCGGAGCTCCCCGAGGACCGCCGCGAGCCGGCCCCGCACGTCGTCGACCAGGCTCAGCGCACCCCCATGATCATCTCCGCGAGGATGAGCAGGGCGTCCTTCACGCCACGGTCCTCCGTCGCGACGGTCGAGAGGATCGGGACGTCGTCCGCGAGCCCCATCGCGTGGGCGATCTCGGCGGTCGGGAGGGCGCCGGGCAGGTCGCTCTTGTTCGCGAGCACGACATACGGGACCTTCTCCCCCACGAGGTCGAGCATGGCCCGCGCCCGGGGGAAGTCCTCGGGCCGGGTCGCGTCCACGACGAGGAGGATCCCGGACACCTCCCGCGCGAAGATCTTGAAGATGAACTCGAACCGCTCCTGGCCCGGGGTGCCGAACACCTCCGCCTCGATCCCCATCACGTTCACGTTGCCGTAGTCGAACGCGACCGTCGTCCCCATCCGGTCCACGCTCACGGACTTCGTGCTGAGGGACCTCACGACGGTCGACTTGCCCGCGTTGAACGGGCCCGTCACGAGGATCCGCGGGAAGTACACCGTGACCCCGATGAAGTCCTTGAACGTGTACGGGATCCAGTTCGTCTTGACGCCGCTCTCCGCGACCTCGGAGACGCGCATCGTGTTCCGGACGATCCCTCCCCGCATGGAGGTCTGGAACTCCACGACGAAGTCGGACATGGCCCGGACCGTCGCGAGCTCCGCGTCCCGGAACGTCCAGTTGATGAACAGGAAGCAGATCACGCTCCCGACCGCCTGGGCCGCGTCGATGAGCCGCCGCCACCCCGCGAGCACATCGTCCCGCGGGAAGCGGTCCGCGAGGTACTCCATCGAGTCCACGATGATCCGCGCGGGCCGGCTCTCCTCGATGGCCCGGACGATCGTGTCGAGGATCCCGGTCAGGTCCGCGATGTCCGCGATCCGGTACGGCTCGTCGCTCGGGAGGAGGAGCTGGCTCGAGATCGCGTCCACGAACACGAGGCGCTCCTGGGGGAACGGGCCGAACGCGGTGAACTCCCGGCGCGCGAGCTGGGGGGCGCGGAAGAAGTCCACGTAGAGGACCGTCTCGCCGTTCCGGGCCCCTTCGACCGCGAAGTGCTCCGCGAACAGTCGCTTCTCCGTGGGCTTCTCGCTGAAGAACAGGAGGGTGGAGGGCCGCGGGAAACCTCCCCGGAGGCGCTCGTCGAGGAGGGCGATCCCGGTCCGGCAGCGGGCCGACGTCGCGGCGGGGGCGGCGATCACCCGAGGCCCCCGGACGGGCCCGGCATGAGCGTGAAGGCCTGCCACGCCGGGTCCACGTGGTACCCTCGGAGGTGGTGGAGCCGGACCTCCCGGTCCATCCGGTCGTTGAAGCGCATCTCGATGACCCCGTCCGTGAGGGAGCGGAGGAGGTTCATCGTGATGGGCTCGTGCACCCCGTCGTGGACCGCGTACAGGATGTACCCCATGTTCGTCTTCACGCGGGACGTGACGATCTGGAAGAACTTCGCGATGGCCTGGGCCGAGTTGTGGAGGAACAGGGTCGAGATCGTGTAGAAGAAGATCCGCACCGGGGTGCCGAGCTCCTGGCCCGCCTTGCTCATCTGCATCCCGATCCCCTCCAGGTTGCTGAAGCTCGAGACGAGGAACACCTTCTTGCCGCTCGGCGGCTCGGGGCGCTCCGCGGCCGTCGCGCTGTAGCAGTCCACGAAGACGAACGACTTCCCCTCGACTTCGTCGAGGTCGAGCCGGAGAGCCTTCGCCCGCGCCCGGATCTCATTCGGGTGGAGGTCGAGGGTCACGAACACGACGCGCTCCCCCGCGCGGAGGGTCTCCCGGGTCTGCGCGACGACGTACTCGAACTTCCCGACGCCGGGCGGCCCGGACAGGAGGACCGAGGCGTGGGTGGGCATCCGTTCTTGCACGCGAGTGGCACGTCCTGGGACTGCTTCCGCTCGGAGGCCATCGCTCGTCGGAAGCATTGACCGACGCTCGATGTTCCGTTTTCCGTTATATAGGCCGTGCCGTGGTTTTCGCTCCTGAGAATCCGGGCCGCCATCCCGATCCCTCGTCCCTCCGGACGGACCGACAAAGCATATAACGAGGGGGCCAGATGCGCGCGCGATGCCGGAGGACGTCGCGGGCTCCCTCAGCTACCTCGAGAAGAAGGTCCTCCTCGCCCTCCGGGAGCTCGGGACGGCCCCGCCCGAGGCGATCGCGAAGGCGGGCCGGTTCGCCGAGCTCGTGGAGGTCATGAACGCGGCCTCGTGGCTCCAGGCCAAGGGCCTCGTGTCCATGAAGGAGCGCGTCGTGCGGTCCATCCGGCTCGCGTCGCCGGGGGTCGCGAGGCGGGCCCTCCCGGAGCGGAAGGCCCTCAAGGCCGCGGTCAAGGCGGGCGGCCGGATCCTCGTGCCGAAGCTCCAGGCCGCGTGCAAGTTCGACGAGCGGGAGCTCGCGATCGCCCTCGGCTGGCTGCGCCGGAAGGGCTGGGCGGACGTCGTGAAGGACGCATCGGGCAGCGAGGTCCGCGTCACGGCGGAGGGCCGCGCGGCCCTCGACGGGAAAGGGCCCGACGAGACCCTCCTCGCGCGGATCGGGAAGGGGCAGCTGTCCGAGGACGCGGTGGACCCGAAGGTCCTGCGGGACGTCCTGTCGCGGCAGGACCTCGTCGTGGAGCGGGAGGCCGTCCGGCGGGAGATCGGCCTCACGCCCGCGGGGGAGCGGATCGCGGCGGCCGGGCTCGTCCTCACGGAAGAGGTCGCCCAGATCACGACGGACCTGCTCCGCTCCGGGCGATGGCGCGACGCGACGTTCCGGCGGTACGACGCGCGCGCGTTCGCTCCCCTCGTGCGGCCCGGGAAGCGTCATGTCCTGAGCGCGTACCTCGAGCGGATCCGGCGGATCTTCCTGAGCATGGGGTTCACGGAGATCGCGGGGGACTACGTGCAGGGCGCGTTCTGGGTGTTCGATGCCTTGTTCCAGCCCCAGGACCATCCCGCGCGGGACGTCCTCGACACCCTGTACGTGGACCGGCCCGCCACGATCCCCCTCCCGGACGAGGGCCTCGTCGAGCGCGTCGCGGCGGCCCACGAGACGGGCGGCTCGACGGGCTCCACGGGATGGGGATACGCGTGGGACCGGCGGGAGGCGGAGCGGGCCGTGCTGAGGCCCCACACGACGCCGATCACGCTCAAGCACCTCGTGGACCATCCGGACCCGCCCCGGAAGGCGTTCATCATCGGCCGGAACTTCCGGCGGGACGCGATCGACTGGAAGCACCTGCCCGAGTTCCACCAGGTCGAAGGCGTCGTCATGGAGGAGGGCGCGAGCCTCGCGCAGCTCATCGGGATCATCGAGGCGTTCTATGCGCGGCTCGGGTTCACGCGGATCAAGTTCCGGCCTGGATATTTCCCGTACACGGAGCCGAGCATGGAGCCGGAGGGCCAGCTCCCGGACGGCCGGTGGGTCGAGCTCGGGGGGAGCGGGATCTTCCGGCCCGAGGTCACGGAGCCCCTCGGGATCCGGACCCCCGTCCTCGCGTGGGGCCTCGGGCTCGAGCGGCTCATCATGGCCATCGAGGGGATCTCGGACATCCGGCAGCTGTACCTGAGCGACCTGGACTGGCTCCGGGACCACCGGCTCGTGTGAACCGCGGGCCCTGTGCGTGCCGCTGAAAATGAGGTGGCAAGCTTTATGTGCGCTCGGCAAATGTCGCGGGGATCGCGATGGCGTCCGCTGAGGAGGAGATCGCCGCGGGCGAACAGGCCCTCGGTCGCCTCGACTACGAGGAGGCATTCAAGCACTTCGACCGGGCCGTGAAGGAGGACGCCTCGAACGCGATCGCGTTCTTCGGGAAGGCGGAGGCGGCCCTCGGGGTCCCCAAGGTGGAGGCCGAGGAGATCCTCGGGATGTACCGCAAGGCGGTCGACCTGGACAAGGAGAACCCCCAATACCTCGACGCCCTCGCGTCGTTCTGCATGGACCTCGGGCGATTCAACGAGGCCGAGGAGTTCTACAACAAGGCGGCCGCGATGGACGCGGACAACGCGCCGTACTACTGGTCCGAGTTCGCGATCCAGTATGCCCGGAAGGCGCCCGTGATCATGGAGCAGTTCATGGACGACAAGACGCGGGACATGATCCGCACGAAGGCGCTCACGTACGCGCTCAAGGCCCTCGGGATCGAGAAGGAGGACGCGAAGCGCGTCCTGTGACCCTCTCCCTTCCCGCGTTCCCGGACGGCTCTACCCGCGCACCCCGGGCCGACCTCGACCCGTGATCCGGCCCGCGCGGCACGATTCGCACACGGGGATCCGGTCCCGCGCGAGGTGGACCTCGCAGGCGGGCCGCCCGCAGTTCGCGCACGTCCGGAGGGCGGGTCGACCGCACAGGTGGCAGAGTGCCGCGACGGCCATCGGGAGGGGAATGGGGCCGGAGACCATCAGGTTTCCCCCCGCGGGATTGCCAGGCCGTAACATGTTACGCGGGACGGGTGCGTCAACGTCGAGTACTTTCACCCACCTCCCTCGTGAGGAGCTATTATATCGCTATCACATATAGATATGTGATGACGATCGAGGGCTTCGACGGTCGTGATGTATGCCTCCTGTCATACGACGTCGAGGGGAGGGCCCGGTCCACGGCCGTCCGGGTCTGTGAAGTCGTGTACGGTCGGGGACGGCCCGCGGCTCTCGCCGCAGCTTCTGACAACGGATTCATCCGGAGGCCTGGGGTCGTCTGGGTCGGGCAATCTGTCCTGATCCTCCCGCGCAAGGACGCCGCGGAGCTCACTTCGAGGCTGCGAGCGCTCGGGGCGCGGGTCGCATGCGTCCCTATCTCCATCGGTCGAGGGTCGGTCGAAGTCTTTCGTCGGCCGCGGGCACGCTGACATCGGCCCGGATGCGATCGCGGACCCCAGGAGCCTCGGGCCGACCGCCGTAACATGTTACGCAGGGCGAGCCCTTTCGCTCCGAGTGCGGCACGCGGTCCGGTCCCGTTAGGGCGCCCGGAGCTCCCCGAACGTGGTGGAGCGCTCCGCGAACGCGTTGTGCTTGTGGATCGATTCCTCGGACTCCGACTTCACGCGCACCCACGTCGGGTCCGGCATGTCCGGGTACCGCTTCAAGAGGCGGTCCAGCACGTCCCGCACGACGTCCTCCACGAACTTCGGGTTCCGGTGGGCCATCTCGACGAGGCGGCTCTCGTCCGGCCGCTTGAGGAGCTCGAACGTGGGCGCGGACATGGACGCCTCCACGATCTCGATGAGCTCGTCCGCCTCGACGTCGTGCCCGGGCGGCTCCGCCAGGATCAGGGTCGTCCGGTTCCGCTGGTTGTGCGTGATCACGGGCACGCCCTCGGGCCACGCCTTCAGCTCCGGCCGTTCGCGCAGGATGTCCTCCCGGACGTTCGCCATCGCGCACGGGCACGCGGTCATGCCGATCACCTCGGCCCCGATGGACCGCTCCACGGACGCGGGCGCGCGGCGCGCGTTGGACCGCGCGACGAGCCGGTACGGCTCGAGGCTCGTCTGGCCCCACGGGGACGTCCGCTCGAGGAAGTAGTCCGCCCGGGCCCACACCTCGGACGTGGTCGCGTACTCGTGTCGCTTCAGGAGGGCCTTCGCGACCGTGTCCGTGAGGTCCTCGAGGCTCGTCACGGGCTCGCGCACGGACCGGTCCACGAGCTCGTTCACGATCTCGAGGTTCCGCGACAGGTGCGCGCCTTTCTGGGTCGCGGGCAGGTCCACGAACACGTCGATCGTCGTCGTGAGGGTGAGGGAGCGCCCCGGGCGCCGGACCTGGACGGGCTTCACGACCCCCGTCACGCCGACCTTCGTGAGCCGATACGAGTTCTCGAGACGCTCGTTCTGGGTGTCCCTCGGGATCGCGACCCGCCTCGGCGGGCCTAGCGTGCGGATGGATTAAAGCTTTCCCGCACGGTCCTCACACCTTCGTGGCCTTCCACCGTCCTCGCCGGTAGTACGTCGTGATGATCGTCGCCCGGACCCAGTATTCGACCACGAGGGCGACCCACACCCCGACGATGCCGAACGGCAGGAGGAACCCGAGGACGAACGACAGGGGCACGCGGACGCCCCACGTCCCCGTCATCGATGCGAGCAGCGGGAACTTCGTGTCCCCCGCGCCCCGGAGCGCGCCGTCGATCGCGAAGAACAGCCCGACCGCGGGGATCGACGTCGCGTGGATCCGGATGAACGTGACGGTCCAGTCGATCACCTCGGGGTCCGCGATGAACACGCGCGCGAGCCACGGGGCCGCGAGGAAGATCCCGAGGGCCGTCGTCCCCATGATCCCGACGGACCACCGGGCGGCCTCCCAGCCGCTCGCCTCGGCCCGCTCGGGCCGCTTCGCCCCGAGGTTTTGCCCGACAAGGGCCGTCGCCGCGATGGCGAACCCGAACCCGGGCATGAACGCGAACATCTGGACGCGCAGGCCGATCTGGTGGGCCGCGAGGATCTCCGTCCCGAACACGACGACCATCGCGATCCACACGAACAGGGCGCTCTGGAACAGGACCTGCTCGAGGGCCGCGGGCCACCCGATCCGCAGGATCCGGTGGACGAGCGCCGCGTCGAACCACGAGCCCGCGCGGTGCAGCCGGAGCCGGCCGCGCATCCGGAGGAACAGGACGAGGTACGTCGCGCACCCCACGCCGTACGCGAGGGACGTCCCGATCGCGGCGCCCGCGACGCCGAGGGGCCGCACGAACGGGTTCCCGTAGATCAGGTTCACGTTGGCCACGAAGTTCACGAGGTTCACGAGCCCCCCGATCCACAGGGGGGTGATCGTGTCCCCCGCGCCCCGGAGGGCCGCAGACCCGAGGAACGACAGGAACAGGAACCCCGTGGACAGGGACACGATCTGGATGTACGGGGTCCCCAGCTCCACGACCCCGGGCTCCGCGCCGAACGCGACGAGGAACGGGCGGGCCAGGCCGATCCCGGCCAGCGTGAGGGGGATCGACAGGACGGCGCCGAGGGCGAGGCTCTGCTTCAGCACGGCGTCGGCGTGGGGCCGGTCTCCCGCGCCCGTCGCTCGCGCGACGAGCGCGATCGTGCCCGAGCTGACCCCGATCATCATCACGAAGAACAGGAAGATGAACTGGCTCCCCAGGCCGACCGCCGCGACCGCGTCCGCGGCGACCCCGGGGAGGGAGCCGACCATCGCGAGGTCGACCGTCACGGCGAGCGTCTGCAGCAGGTTCGCGACCATCACGGGGGCCGCGAGGCGCACGACGCTCGACGGGATCGACGGACCCGCCTCGGGCTCGGCCACGGGGCCCCGAGCCGACGGCCCTATTTGGCCCTTGGCCCGGGGTCCCCGACGACTTGGACGAGGACCTCGCGGCGCCGCGGCTTCGTGTCCAGCTCGAGGAACACGATCTGCTGCCACGGGCCCAGCGCGGGCGCGCCGTCCACGACGGGGACCGTGAGGCTCGGCCCGAGGAACGTCGCGCGCACGTGGCTGTGTCCGTTCGCATCGCCCCACCGCGCGTCGTGCGCGTACCCGCCCGCGGGGACGAGCCGCTCGAGGGCCGCGGGCACGTCCGTCGTCATGAGCCCGGGCTCGAACTCGTTCGCGAGGATCGCGCTCGTGCTGCTCGGGGTGAAGACGCACGCGAGGCCGTCCCGCACGCCGGACGCGGCGATGGCCTCCCGCACCCGCTCCGTGATGTCGAGCGCCTGCACCCCCGCGCGGGTCTCGAGGGCGATCGTCGTATGATGCGCGACCATGCGGGCCCGAATGCCGGCGGGCCCAAAGAGATTTCCCGAGGCACGGCGATGCGGCGCGGATGCCCGCGAAGGCGGACCCGTGTCGGGTCCACCGGCTCGTGGCCGACGTGGCCGTCGTCGCGGACCACCGGGTCCTCCTCGTCCGCTACGCAGACGCGACGGCGTACGACGGGCAGAACGGGTGGTTCCTCCCGGACGACTTCCTGAGGCACGCGGAGCATCCGGACGACGCGGCCCGGCGGATCCTGAAGGACCAGACGGCCCTGCCGTCGTACGGCGTGGACCTGCGGTACATCGAGTCGTTCGACGGGGACGGGGGCCCGTGGCACCTCGTTTTCCACTACGTGACGCGCCTGGATCGCGTCCTCCCCGTGACCCCGACGGGGAACGTGGCCGCCGCGGAGTGGTTCCCCCTGGACGCGCTCCCCGCGCGGGACGACCTGGCGCACGGCGGATGGGGCGCCGACGTGCTCGCGGAACTCCGGCGCCGGCACGACCTGTGAGGGCCTCACCGGGCGAGGGGAAAGAAAGGGGTGCGAGGGCCCACTCCCGACGCCTCGAGGCGCCGGGCGCCCGGTCCCTCGCGGGTGGGCGCGTTGGTTGGGGGAGGATTGATCCCGATGGCCTCACCGGAGGCCGATGAAGCCCGAGTCGTCGAACGCGACGGGCCCGACGTCCCAGGCGGCCTGGACCGTCTCGGGGGCTTGCACCTGCACGTCGACCGCGTGGGCCTGCTGGTCCTCGATCTCGCGCGCGACGCTCTCGACCTCCTCGGCGACCGTCGTGAGGAACGACTTCTCGAGGTGGTCCACGACCCCCTGGACGATCGCGACGACGACCTGGTTCACGATCGCGAGGGCGTCCCGGAACGAGAGTTCGTCCGCGAACTTGTCGAGGGAGTTGTTGTCCACGACGATCACGCTGTCCGATTCGGAGCGGAGGGCCTCGAGGCCCGCCTTCGCGCGGTCCGACCGGCCCTCGACCTCGAACGGGAGGATCCCGATCGCGATCGTGACCGCGCCGTTCGCCTTCGCCGTGCGCGCGACGATCGGGGCCGCGCCCGTGCCGGCCGCCCCGCCGAGGCCCGCGACGACGAACACGATGTCCGACGAGACGGCGTCCTTGAGGGTGCCCTCGGACGACTCCGCGGCGGCCTGGGCGGCGGCCTTCGGGTCCCCCGCCTCCACGTGGGGCAGGAGAACCTTCACGTCCGCGGAGGCCTTGGAGAGGCCCGCGGGGTCCGTGTTCACGGCGACCGTCTCGACGCCTTTCAGCTCGCGGTCGTAAAGCGCGCTCACGACGTTTCCGCCGGCGCCACCCACGCCCACGACGCTGATGCGCGGGTCGACCGCGTCATCGAACAGGGCGCTGATGACCTCATCCACGTAGTCTTTCGGTACCATCCCTTTCAGGCCTCCTTCGTCCCCTCGACCCGCCGCGGCGGGTCGAGGAGGGGCCAAGACGTCGGGGCCTCCGGCGAAGGCGTGCATCCCATCCCTTCTTGACAGGTTCCCATCCCTATCCCTTTTCCATACGAACCGGAAGTTCCTCGTCCTGGCCCTTCGACACGCCGCCGCGCTACGGCGGGATGACGCCCTCCCTGGGCCCCGTGGAGACCGCGACGGCCTTTCCCGTCGTCTTGTCGATCTCCTGCCGGTGACCCTGGATCTCCTTCACCCGGTCCGAGCTGAACCAGCCCTCGATCGCGCGCACGATCGCGTGCTCGCGGGACAGGAAGTACCCGTCCGCCACGAGGTGGTCGATGAGGCCCAGGAAGTACTTCGGGATCCGCAGCGTGACGGTGTCCCCGCCCTCGCGCACGGACTGGATGAACGCCTGGACCGCATCGCGGACCAGTTGGGAGCGGTTCGTGTACGACCGGTTCTCTTGCAAGAACCCATCGAGCAGCTCGAGGTTCTCTTTCTCGAGCCGCAGCGTGATCCGCTCGTTCTCGTCCATCCGGTCTTTCCCAGCACCCCGTCCACGCGCGGACCGGGTATGACCGGCGTCATACCGTTTTCGCGCGCATTTCCGGCGTGTTGGCCGCCGTATCCAGGGGGGGCCTATTAAACTGTTTGTCAATTGTCATACGACGTAAGACAAAGGGGGTCCATCGGGTCCCGTCGCGGGCCGTCTTTCGGCTCCGCATTTCTATTCTGTCTCATGAATAGAAAGGGACCTGTCCGACGCGCCCCGGAGGGGAGCGCCCCGCGCGCCGATCAAACGGCGAAACGTTAAGCCGGCGACCCCGCTATCCGCGCGCGTGCCCGCCCGGCCGACGCGACGTCCGAGGCGCTCCCGCACGCGCGCGAAGTCCGGTCGCCGACCCGCCCGGAAGAGCCCGGAGCGAGCCGGACGAGTGCCCCGCGCTCGGCCTCGCGCCCGGCGGCCCTCCGCCCGTCGCGCGCCACCGCGGAAAGGGGCCCGGGCACCACGCCGGCTCGCGATCGACATCCGGGCCATCGAGCGGAAGTGGCAGGCCGCCTGGGCCGCGGCCCGCCTGTTCGAGGCCCACGCGGACCCCGCGAAGCCGAAGTGGTACTCCAACGTACCGTACCCGTACATGTCCGGGTACCAGCACGTGGGGTTCGGCCTCTCGTTCCTGCGCGCGGAGTTCCAGTCCCGCTTCCGCCGCATGGTGGGGTTCAACGTGCTCCATCCCCAGGGGTTCCACTGTACGGGCCTCCCGATCCTGGGGGCCGCGAAGCGCGTCGCGGAGGGCGAGGGGCGCCAGATCGCGATCCTCCGGGACATGGGCGTGCCGGCGAAGGACATCCCGAAGTTCGCGGACCCGGCCCATTGGATCGACGTGTTCCCGAGCGCGACCCTGGAGGACCTCCGGTCCCTCGGCGCGGCCGTGGACTGGCGGCGCTCCTTCATCACCACGCCGCTGAACCCCCCGTACGACGCGTTCGTGCGCTGGCAGTTCCGCCGCCTCCAGGAGGGCGGCTACGTCAAGAAGGACCGCCACCCCGTGATCTGGTGCCCGAAGGACCAGGCCCCCATCGGGGACCACGACCGGCTCGAGGGGGAGGGGGAGACCCCCGCGGAGTTCACCCTGCTCAAGTTCCCGCTTTCCGACGGACGGATCCTCGTGGCCGCGACGATCCGTCCGGAGACCGTCTTCGGCCAGACGAACCTGTGGGTCGACCCTCGGGTCGACTACGCGGCCGCGACGGTCGATCGGGAGACGTGGATCCTGAACGACGCGGCGGCGAAGAAGCTCGCCGAGCAGGGCAAGGCGATCGCGGTCCAGGGACGCGTTCGCGGGGCCGACCTGGTCGGGCAGGACGTCGTCGCGCCCGGCGTGAACCGCGCGGTCCCCGTCCTCCCGTCGACGTTCATCGACCAGGGCCGCGGGACGGGGATCGTGACGTCCGTGCCGAGCGACGCGCCCGACGACTACGTGGCCTTGCGGGACCTCCAGCGGGACGGGGCCTTGTTGAAGCGCTTCCGGCTCGACTCGGAGCGCGTCCGCGCGATCGAGCCGATCCCGATCATCCGGACGCCCGGGTTCGGCCCCCTCCCCGCCGTCGAAGTGGCGGAGCGGATGGGGATCCGCAGCCAGGAGGACCGCGCGAAGCTCGACGCCGCGAAGGCGGAGGTGTACCGGTCCGGCTACTACACGGGCGTGATGAACGAGAACTGCGGCCCGTTCGCGAACCTGCGCGTGGAGGTCGCGAAGGACGAGATCCGGCGGCACCTGATCGGGCAGGGCCAGGCCGACACGATGTACGAGCCGAGCGGCGACGTGGTGTGCCGCTGCACGACCCGCGCGATCGTGAAGCTCGTGGAGGACCAGTGGTTCCTCGCGTACGGCGATCCGGCGTGGAAGGCGAAGGTCCACGAGGCCCTTGGGGCCATGGCCGTGCTTCCGGACGGGGTGCGGAAGCAGTTCACATACGTGATCGACTGGCTCCGGGACTGGCCGTGCGCGCACCATCGCGGGCTCGGGACGAAGCTGCCCTGGGACGACGGCTGGGTCATCGAGTCCCTGTCCGACTCGACGATCTACATGGCGTACTACACGATCGCGCACGAGCTCCAGGGCGGCGAGTTGAAGTCGAAGGTGCCCTGGGCCTCTCGCCTCGACGACGCGTTCTTCGACTACGTGTTCCGCGGGGAGGGGGACGCGGGCCCGATCGCCGGGCGGCTCGGCCTCACGCGGGACGCCCTCGAGGGGATGCGCCGCGAGTTCACGTACTGGTACCCGTTCGACCTGCGGAACACGGGAAAGGACCTCGTCCAGAACCACATGACGTTCTGCCTGTTCAACCACACGGCCCTGTTCCCGCGGGAGCAGTGGCCCCGCGGCTTCGGGATCAACGGGTTCGTCCAGATGGCCGGGAAGAAGATGTCCAAGTCCCGCGGAAACGTCTGGTACATCCGGGACGCGGTGCGGGAGTGGGGGGCCGACGTGGTCCGCATGACCGTCGCGAACGGGGGGGACGGGATCGACGACCCGAACTTCGACACGGACTTCGCGGGATCCGCGAAGGACCGCCTGCGGGAGTGGCTCGCGTTCGCGTCGAGGCGTCCCCCGACCCGGACGGACCGGAAGAGGATCGACGCGTGGTTCCTGTCGACTCTGAACCGGGCCGTGCGGGCCGTCCGGGGGGCGATGGAGTCCATGGCGTACAAGGCCGCCCTGCGCCAGGGCTACTTCGACCTCCAGGCGGCCTGGGCGTGGTACGTCCGGCGTTCCGGAGGGCGGCCCCACCGGGACGTGCTCGCGCGGTTCGTCGACGTGCAGACGAGGATCCTCGCGCCGTTCGCCCCGCACCTCGCCGAGGAGGTCGGCTCCCGCCTCGGCCAGAAGGGATTCGTGTCGGAGGGCCCGTACCCGGAACCCGTCGACGCGGAGATCGATCCCGACGCGGAATCCGCCGAGTCCCTCCTGCAGGCCACCTTGCAGGACGTGAGGGAGATCCTCAAGGTGACGGAGCTGCGTCCCAAGCGGATCGCCCTGTACACGGCACCTGCCTGGAAGCTCCGGGTCCGTGAGATCGCGGAGGAGCTCGCCCT
>DATETY010000043.1:0-2544 GCA_035283365.1 Thermoplasmata archaeon
GTGATGGCCCTCCTAGCCGCGATCGACGACGAAGGACCCACAGGCGTGACGCGCCTGTTGCGCGTCGCCAACCTGACCCACGGCAAGCTCCAGGAGTTGCTAGCCTCCTTCGAGGGGAACGGGTGGGTCCGTGTCGACCGCGACGGCGAACGAAGCCGATGGGTGCTCACGGAGAAGGGGGAGCGGGTGCTCGCGGACCTGCGCCGCGTGGATGCCGTGATGCAGGATCATGGCCTGGGATTGTGATCAGGCGGACGGGCAGCTCGCCTCGCCGGGCCAGCCAGCACCCGTCGACGGGTGTGCAAGCACTCCGAGCACGACGTGAAGCTGGGTCGGCCCGCTCCAGGCCCTCGCCCCTCGAATAGTCAGGCATGCAGGCATTCACGGGAAACGCCGGGCCCGGCAAGCCCTTTTATCCGCGGGCCCGCATGCCGCGCCCATGAGCGTCGAGCAGACGGTCCTCGAACGGATCCGGCCCCCTCCGGAGGAGGAGGCGCGGCTCGCGGACGTGATCCGCGACGTGCTCGCGCGGCTCGACGCCGAGATCCGGAAGGCGGGCTGGGACGCGAGACCCCTCCTCGTGGGGAGCGTCGCGAAAGGGACGCACCTGACCGGCACGGAGGTCGACGTGTTCGTCGCGTTCCCGCCCGACCTGCCGCGGGCGGACCTGGAGACGCGCGGCCTGGCCCTGGGCCGGCTCTTGGAGCGCGGGGTCCACATGTACGCGGAGCACCCGTACACCCGGGGCTGGTTCCGGGACTTCGAGGTGGAGATCGTCCCCTGCTACCGGGTCCTGGACGCGAGCCAGCGCCTCAGCGCGGTGGACCGCACGCCCCTCCACGCGGACTACGTGCTCGGCCGGCTCAAGGAGGGCCAGGCGGACGAGGTCCGGCTCCTGAAGGCGTGGGCCGAGGGGATCGGCGTGTACGGCGCGGAGGCGAAGGTCCGCGGGTTCAGCGGGTACCTGTGCGAGCTCCTCGTCCTCCGGTTCGGGTCGTTCCGCGGGGTCCTCGAGGCGAGCGGCGCCTGGCGTCGCGGGGAGGCCATCGAGCTGGACCGCTCCGCGGCCCGCGCGTTCGAGGACCCGCTCGTCGTCGTGGACCCGATCGACGGCACGCGGAACGTGGCGAGCGCCGTGTCCGTCGACCAGCTCGCGACGTTCGTCCACGCGGCCCGGGAGTACCTGAAGGCCTCGAACGAGCGGTTCTTCTTCCCGAGGCCCCTCAAGGCCCTCGGCGTGGCGCGGCTCAAGGCCCTCGCGAAGCGCCGCGGCGGCGACCCCCTCGCCGTCGCGATCCCGGCCCCGGCGGTCACGGAGGACGTCCTGTACCCGCAGCTGCGAAAAGCCCACCACGCGCTCGGGGACCTGTTCCGGAGGCACGGGTTCGCCGTGCACGACTCCCGGTTCGACGTCGCGGGAAAGGAGGCGCTCTTCCTGTTCGAGTTCGAGGTCGCGGCCCTGCCCCGGGCCATGCGCCACGAGGGCCCGCCCGTCTGGGTGAAGAACGCGAAGGACTTCCTGGACAAGTGGCGTCGGGACCCGAGGACCCTCGCCGGGCCGTCCATCCGCGGGGAGCGGTGGGTCGTGGACATCGCGCGGGAGCACACGGCCCCGGCGGGCCTCCTCAAAGCGACGCGGAAAGGGCTAGGCCTGGGGAAGGACATCGAGAAATCCGCGCGGAAGTCGTTGAAGGTCTTCGCGGGTCCCACGGCGTTCCGGGCGGCGTACGCGGCCGCGTGGACACGCCTCTACGACAAGGGGTTCCCGTGGGAACGGTAGTCACGGACTGATCGTGAACCGCGCCTCGGCGGGGTGGCCTCGTGCGTCGATGACGCTCACGATGACGTCAAAGCTGCTTCCCAAGAGCGGGATCCGGATCAGATACGTGTCGCTCGGATAGTCGGTCGGATACACGACGCCCTGCCTCGAGGCACACGCATGGGGGCTTCCCGCGGCGGGCTCGGCCGTCGCCAGGGCGCCTTCCACGGTCACCGCGAGGCTCGAGATCCCGACGTTGTCGCTCGCGCGGAAGATCACGAGGATCGTGTCGTTGCCCCCCTCCGGCAGCGGCAGCTGAACGTTCGACGACGTGACCGCGACGCACGCAACGGTCGCGTTCCCCGGTCCCGGGTTCGCCGCGCTGTCGTACGTGCCCACGAGGATCCCGTGGATCGTGGGAGACGTGAAGTCCGAGAACGGGGCGTTCAGGAGGAGGATCCAGAACGCGAGCCAGCTGAAGAAGTACGTGGCCCCGTGCCCGATCCAATCCCGGCGGACGAACTTCTCGGAATGCACGCCGAACGTCGGCATGACGAACTGGAGCCCCAGGAACGTCCCGAGGCCCAGGAGGAACGCGATGGCCCAATGGAGCCCCCCGAGGACCATGCCGTACGCGAGGAGGCCCCCCACGAGGGCCCACAGGACGACCAGGATGGAGGCCTTCGCGCCCGCGATCTCGCGGCGCATGTAGTCGACCTCGTCGAACTCCGGCGGCGTGAAGCCGGGCGAGTCCTCCCCCTTCCGCTTCCGCCGGGCCACGGGGC
>DATETY010000044.1:0-3679 GCA_035283365.1 Thermoplasmata archaeon
CTCGGTCACGCGGCCCTGCTCATCGCCCTCGACGCGTACCCGGGCCTCGACGTGGACGCGTACGTCGCGCGGATGGACGCCCTCGCCCGCCCCCTCGTGGATGCGGTGTCGGACGACGTGCCCCTCGCCGCGGCCGTGGACCTGATCAACGGGCACCTGTTCGGCGAGGAGGGGTTCCGCGGGAACACGGAGGCGTACTACGACCCGCGGAACTCGTACCTGAACGAGGTGCTCGACCGGCGGACGGGCATCCCGGTGACCCTGAGCCTCCTGTACATGGAGGTCGCCCGCCGCCTGGACCTCGAGGTCGTCGGGGTGGGCCTGCCCGGGCACTTCGTCGTCGAGGCGCGCCGGGACGGGGACGCCCTCCTCCTGGACCCGTTCCAGGGCGGAGCGCCCCTGGGCCCCGAGGACGCGGAGCATCTCATGGAGGAGGTGTACGGCGGGGTCGTGCCGTTCTCCGAGGACCTCCTGGAACCCGTCCCGAAGCGGGCCATCCTGTCGCGGATCCTGAACAACCTGAAGATGATCTACCTCGGGACCGGCGATGCGGAGCGGGCCTGGCCCGTCGTGGAGAAGATGGTCCACCTCCAGCCTGAATCGGCCGTGGACCGTCGGGACCGAGGCCTCCTCGCGCACCGGCTGAACCGGTTCGGGATGGCCCAGGCGGACCTGCGGTTCTACCTGGACCGAATGCCCGACGCGCCCGATCGGGCCGCGGTCCACGCGTCCCTCGAGGCCGTCGAGGCGATCCTCGCCGTGATGGGCCCTCCCCCCTGATTATCACGGATTGATAACGGCGCGGATGTCCTTAAGCGGGTGCCGCCCCGTCCCGCGCGGAGGGTCGAACATGGTCAAGGTCCGGAATCCCCTGGCCAGCCTCGCGCTCACGATCCTCGGCGCGTTCGGCGGGTCCATCGTCCTCTCGATCCCGATGTTGTTCCTCGGGTACGTGGGGCTCGACTACTTCGAGCTCGAGCTGTTCATCCTCGCGTTCGCCGCGTTCGGCTCGGGCCTCCTCGCGGGGCGCGCGAGCCTCCTCGGGTCCATGGGCCTCGTGGGATGCCTCCTGGGCGGCTTCGTGGGCTTCCTCCTGTTCCAGATGTTCCTTTGGCAGACGGGCACGGGCCTCGACTTCCTCCTGTCCCTCGCCCTGGGCGGCCTGTGCGGGCTGGGCGGGTTCTCGACGGGGAAGCTCGCGGTTCGCCGCGTGGAGCGAGCGATCCAGGACCTCCCGAAGCTCCGGAAGTGCCAGCGGTGCGGCACGCGGGTCGGCCTGACCGCGCGGCGATGCTGGTCGTGCAAGGCGTTCCTGCCGCCCACGTGAGGCGGCCCGCGCCGGGCCGTCAGATCTTCTTCATCCGGCCGAGCACGGGCTCGTAGATGAGCCCCTTGTCCAGGAGGCCGTTCACGGCCTCCTCGAGGGCGTCCTTCGAGACCCCGGCGGCCTTCGCGGCCTCCACGATCCCGTCCCACGGGGCCCCCTTCCCGTCCCCGTCCTGCCCGACGATGATCCCGAGGACCGTCTCCTGGACCGCGTCCGCGGGAGCCGGTTCCTTCTCGGGGGCCGGCGCCGCGACGGCGGGCCCGACGGCCGCGTCCTCGGGCCCCCGGGCCTCCGTCGACTCGGGCAGCAGGTATCGCAGGGCCTCCGCGAGCATCGCCGTGTAGCGGGACAGGTCCGCCTTCCCGTAATGCCCGACGGCCTGGACGATCCCGTCGGCCACGGACTCCTTGACCCCGAGCTTCAGGAGGGCCTCCTTCGTGAGGGGGTCCATCCCCTGGGCCTCCGCCATCGCGTCGATCCGGCGCTTCAGGGACCGGCACGCCTCGAGGATCCAGTAGTCCCGCAGGCCCGCGTCGACCGCCTTGACCGTCTCGGGCCGGATCGACGTGTACACGGTCCCCGACTCCGGCGTGTACGTGCGCGACTTGCCCACGACGGCCCCGAATACGGGGGGCTTGAGCTTCGAGAGGGTCGCGGCCGCCTCGGGCTGGTACTGCCCCGCGTACAGGTGGAACTGCCCTGTCGGGTCGGCCACCCGGGCGCGCCACATGGGCTGCATGTCCGTCCCGATGTTCTCCACGTCCGTGATCACGCCGACGACGAAAATCCGGTTCACCTTCGCGCCGAGGGGCGTCACGACGTACGAGGGCGCTCGGTCCCCGCCCCCGTTCGTCTCGAGGGTCGCGTCGTTGTACTCCCCCGCGAAGACGCGCCAGGCGGTCTCGCGGATCACGCGGACCCCTCCAGACCCTCGAGCATCTCCCGGGCCTCCGCCTGGACGTCCACCTTGAGGATCTTCGCCTGGTCCACGATCATCATGAGGCCGTAGTCGTCGGACGTCACGTTCCCGCGGGCCTCGATGGGCTGGGCGACGAGGATGTCCGCGAGCTCGTCCCGCACGATGTCCGCGGACATGGCCTCCTTCGCCTGGGCGATCGCGTCGTCGATCGTCTTGTCGAGGAGGGCCTCCGTGAGCTCGCGGTCGAACACGGCGGTCAAGGCGCCGCTCCCGTCGTCCAGGACGGCCTTCACCCGCAGGTCCGGCTCGCCCTTCACCTCCCCGTGGATCCGGCACGCGCCCTTCCTCAGGACGCGTCGGCACTCGGGGCACCGGGACACGAGGCCCGAGCCCTCCCGCATGTCGATCAGGATCCCGCGCACGGTCACGTCGACGCCGCCCCCGCGCTCCGCGAGGTCCTCGATCCACATCCGCGGGCTCTCCGCGAGCTTCGCCTTGGGCGGGAGGGCGTCCCCCTTGAGCCGCGTGACGGCCGCGCGCTCGTCGAACGAGAGCTGCGGGATCCCGCGCCACGACTTCACGTACGCGCCCTCGATCCGGACCACCTCGTCCTCCTGGAGGCCGAAGTCCTTCCAGGCGCTGAACTGGGACTTGCCCGTCGCGTCCGCGAGGACGCCGCTGTACACGGACTTCGGGGTGCCCTCGACGGCGACCTCCCGGGTCTCCGTGGACAGGATGCGCGCGGTGACCGCGACGTTCGAGGCGCCTTCCCTCAGGTCCACGATGTCCACGGGGGTCGGCTTCCCGGCGTACGGCGCTCCCGTGCCCGGAGCCGGCTTGTACTCCGGCAGGGCGTCCGGCTTGTCCTTCGAGACGAGGGTCCGGGTCCCGAAGTTCACCTGGACCTGCCCGCGGTACTCCTTCGTGTACGCGTTCTGCACCCGGAGCACGTCCCCCTTCTCGAGGGGGTTCTCGAGGGGCTCCCACGCCGTGAAGGGGATCGTCCCGCTCGGGTCCCCGAGGATCCCGGTCAGGATCTTCTTCGTCCCCTGTCCCTGCGGGGTGACCTCCTTCTCGTACACGGCGACAATCCGGACGAGCAGGTTCACGCTCTGCTCCCCGGGCACGAGCTCCCGGATCGTCTTGCTCACCCCGACCGCGAGGTTCGCCGGGTTCCCGCCGTGCTTCTTCACGATGGACCGCTTCGCCGTGTCGAGCGAGACGCGGTACACGTTCAGGTAGCTCGACAGTTCCTTCTCGATCTCCTGCTCACTCAGCTTGCCGCTCAGGGCCCGCGTGATGTCACGCACGTGGGCCGCGAGTTCCTCCCGCACAATATCACGTTCCTGAGGCGTGTCGATTTCTGCCTCATCCCGGACGTATGGAGGCGTTCTATAAAGGGCTTCGGCCGGGTGGCCGAAAGTACTCAACGA
>DATETY010000045.1:0-17174 GCA_035283365.1 Thermoplasmata archaeon
CCGCCGTCGAGGTCCGCGCGTGAGGCCGCTCTGCGCGGTCTCGACCCAAAGCCTTTAGCAGGGCGCGCGCTTCGGGCGCGCGGATGGTGGACCTCGAGACGGACGTCGCGGGCCTTCACCTCTGGAATCCGACGATGCTCGCCTCCGGGTTCCTCGACGAGACGGGCGGGTCCCTCCTCCGGGTGTACCGGGAGGGCGCGGGCGCCGTCGTGACGAAGAGCATCGGCCCCGAGGCCCGCGAAGGGTACCCGAACCCCACGATCGTCGAGCTCGACGTGGGCATGCTGAACGCGGTCGGCCTGCCCAACCCCGGGATCTCGGAGTACGAGAGGGAAGTGAAGCTCGCCCTCAAGGGGGGCGCGATCGTCGTCGGCTCCGTGTACGGGAAGGACCCGCCGGAGTACGCGCGCGTGGCCGCGTCGATGGCCTCGTATGGCGTCCAGGCGATCGAGCTGAACCTGTCGTGTCCGCACGCCAAGGGCCTCGGCACGGAGATCGCGCAGAGCGAGGAGGCCGTCCAGGAATTCACCCGCGCGGTGAAGGACGCGGTCCACGTGCCCGTGTTCTCGAAGCTCTCGCCGAACGTCTCGGACATCGCGGCCTTCGGGAAGGCCGCGGAGCGGGGCGGCGCGGACGGGATCGTCGCGATCAACACGGTGAAGGCCATGACGGTCTCCCCGGAGCTCAAGATGCCCGTCCTCGCGAACAAGTACGGGGGCCTGAGCGGCCCCGCGATCCGGCCCATCGGCGTGAAGGCCGTGTACGACCTGTACGAGGCCGTCGACGTCCCGGTCGTCGGGGTGGGCGGGATCGAGACGGGCCGGGATGCCCTCGAGTACATCATGGCGGGCGCGTCCGCGGTCCAGGTCGGGACCGGGATCGTGGCGCGCGGGACGGGCGTGTTCGAATCGATCAAGAAGGAAATCGCGTCCCTCCTCGAAGAGGTCGGGCTCGCGTCCGTCACGGAGGCCGTGGGAGTCGCGCATGATTAAGACGCACATCGTGCCCCTCCTCGACGTCGTGCGGGAGACCCACGACACGACCACGTACCGGTTCCGCGCGGACATCGGGGGCGAACCGGGTCAGTTCGTCATGGTGTGGATCCCGCGGCAGGACGAACTCCCGATGGCTCTCTCGTACCTCGGGCCCGTGAAAGGCGTGACCGTGCGGGTGTACGGGGACGCGACGGAGGCGTTCACCTCGTTCCGGCCCGGGCAGAGGATCGGGATCCGGGGCCCCTACGGGAACTCGTTCCGCCTCGAGGGGGAACGCGTCCTCGCCGTGGCCGGCGGCGTCGGGATGGCCTCCCTGATCGCCCCGATCGAGGCGTTCTCGCACCAGGGCGCGCGCGTCACGACGGCCCTCGGCGCGCGGAGCGCGAAGGACCTCCTGTTCGTGGACCGGGCTCAGTCCGCCGGGGAGGTCCACGTGGCGACGGACGACGGGTCCCGCGGGTTCCACGGGTTCGTCCCCTCCCTCTCGGACCGGCTCATGGACCGGCACACGTTCGACCAGGTCGTCACGTGCGGCCCCGAACGGATGATGAAACTCGTCGTCGACTCCGCGCTCAAGCGGAACCTGAAGGTCCATGCGTCCGTCGAACGCTACATGAAGTGCGGGATCGGGATCTGCGACGCGTGCGCCCTGGACGACCGACTCGTCTGTGCGGACGGCCCCGTGTTCTCCGGGGAGGCGCTCGCGGCGTCCGAGGACTTCGGCCGATGGCGCCGGGACAAGAGCGGCCGTCGCATCCCCGTGTGACTCGCGTCGCGCGGGGCGCGCCGCGATACCTTAATATCGAGCGCCCCGCATCGCACGCGCCGGAGCGGACCCGATGAAGAGCATCGACGCCCTCGTGAAGAAGGCCCTCGAATACAAGGAGAAGGGCCTGTCCGAGAAGGAGATCGGCGACGAGCTCCACCTGTCCCCCGAGACGGTCACGTGGCTCCTCACCCGGGGGGTGAAGGGCGGCGAGCCGCCGAAGGACGTGAAGATCGGCTGGCGGTCCCTCGGGGTGTACGGGAACCGGATCGGGTTCGTCGCGGCCGCCATGACGGACATCATCCTCGAGGAGACGGAGGCCCGGGCCCTCGAGGTGGATTCCGTCCTCGGGATCGCGATCAACGGGATCCCGTTCGCGACGCTCATCAGCGAGGACCTCGGGAAGGAGCTCATCATCTACCGCCCGAGCCAGGAGCGGCACGGGAAAGGGGGCGCGTTCTCCTCGAACACGGCGAACCCCGCGGGGAAGAAGGTCGTCCTCGTTGACGACGTGATCTCGACCGGGGAGACCCTCAAGGGGGCCATCGCGGACGTCCACCAGGTCGGCGGGACGCCCGTCCTCGCCGTGTGCCTCGTGAACAAGACGGCCCAGGACGCGGTGGACGGCGTGCCCCTCCGCGCCCTCGTGCGGGCCCGATCGATCGCCTGACCCGACCCCGTCCTCCCGCCCCGTGCGCGGGAAAGCCTTTTGGCCCGGCCCCTCATCCATGGGCTCGGTCGGAGTCCCTGACGCACTGGTTCGACGATCTCCTCGCGGATGTGAAGGCCCACGTCGGGTCCCAGCCGGACCTCGTCGTGAACGCGGGCCTCAGCGTGAGCGGCCTCCAGCACGTGGGCCGGCTTCGCGGCGAGATCACCCTGGCGCACCTGATCGCCCGCGCGCTCCGCGAGGAGGGCCGTCGCGTCGTCCAGAGCTTAGTCCTGTACACGCAGGACGAGTGGAAGGCGAAGGAGGGGCAGCTCGCCCAGTTCCCGGGGGACGAAGGGAAGCGGTACGCGGGCCGGCGGCTCATCGACGTCCCGGACCCGAAAGGGTGCCATCCGACCTGGGTCGACCACTACTGGGTGGACTTCGGGAGCGTCCTCGCGAAGTTCGCGCCCGATGTGCGGACCGTCTCGACGACGGATGCGTACCGGAACCCGGAGATGCAGGCCCTCGTCCGGGACCTCGTCGGGCGCGCCGAGGAGGTCCGCGGGGTCGTAAACAAGTACCGGGCCCGTAAGCCGTACCCGCCCGGCTGGCTCCCATTCGAGGGGTTCTGCGAGGCGTGCGGGACGATCGGAGCCCGGACCGTCGGGCTCCACGGGTCGACCGTCGACGTGGAGTGCGACCGGTGCGGGGCCCGCGGCGTCTCCGCGTTGGAGAAGGGGAAGCTGAACTGGCGGCTCGAGTGGCCCGCCCTCTGGAAGGTGTACCGGGTCGACGTGGAACCGTTCGGGAAGGACCACGCGACGCCCGGCGGCTCGCGGGATTCGTGCGAGGAGATCGCGGAGACGGTCATGCATTTCCGCCCTCCGATGGGCATCCCGTACGAGTGGGTCGGGATCGCGGACCGCGGGAAGGACCTCGGGGACATGGGCTCCTCGGATTTCCTCGGCTTCACGCCGCTCCAGTGGCTCGAGGTCGGCGAGCCCGAGGTCCTCCGCTACGCATACGCGTTCAATCCGATCTTCCGGCGGGTCGTCCTGGACCTGTCCCGGGTCGACGGAATGCACGACACGTACGACGCCGCGGAGGCCGCCTTCTACGCGACGATGCGCTCGGGGGACGAGGAGGTGCAGGCCCGTTCGTACGCGCTCGCCCAGCTCCGCGCACCGTCGCCGGACCCGCCGTTCGCCCTCTCGTACCGGCACGCGGCGTTCTTGATCCAGATTGCGCCCAAGGAGGAGTGGAGCGAGTGGTGCCTCCGACGCCTCCGGGACACGGGCCTCCTCACGCGGCCGCTGACCGACGCAGAACGGACGCGGCTCCTGCGTCGGCTCCTCCACGCGCGCGCTTGGGTGGACAAGTACAGCCCGGAGAACCAGGTGGTCCTCCTCGAGGGCCTCACGGACGCCGTGCGGGCCCAGCTCGACGCGAAGGATCGGGCGGCCCTCGGGCAGTTCGCGGACCGGGCGGCCGCCATCGATTGGACCGAGGACGCGATCAAGGAGTCCATGGTCTCCCTCACGAAGGCGAAGGCCTTGCCCGTCGACACGTCCCGATTCTTCCGGGATCTGTACCTGGCCCTCCTGGGGACCGAGCGAGGGCCTCGTGCGGCGCCGTTCCTCGCGGTCGTCTCGAAAGAATGGGTCCTCGGCCGGCTCCGGGACGCGTCCTCGTGACGAAATCTCAAAATACGACCTCCTCGATGGTTCGGGCCGCAGCCCCGTGGTCTAGCGGCCAATCGCGGCCGAGCGCGTCGGTCGCGGGCCAGTGATTCGAGGCTCTGGATCGGTCCTCGGACCGAAGGGAGACCTCGCGACGGCAGTTCGAATCTGCCCGGGGCTATCCCCTTCCTCAGACGACCACGCGGACGGCCCCGGGGACCACCTCGAATCGCGTCGGGGTGCGGCCCACGTACTCCCCGTCGAGATCGATCATCTCCTCGTTCGAGTGGACCGCGAGCTCGCGGCAGCGCAGGTGAGCGATCCCGGGCAGGTCGAGGTGGGTCCCGGCGCGCATCCGAGGCAGGTGCTTCCGGATCGTGCGGAAGTCGAGGTCTCCCACGATCACGACGTCGAGGGCTCCGTCCGCGACGTCCGCATCGGGCGCGGGCATGAGTCCGCCGCCGAAGAACCGGCCGTTCGCGACGATGAAGTCGTTCATCATCACCTCGGACCGCGGTCCACCGTCCGCCTCGTAGGACACGCGCGTGTTCCGGTATCTCGGCATCGTCCGGAGGATCGCGAGGAAAAAGCTCATCCGTCCCCCAAGGACCTTCGTCGTATGGTTCACGCGGTCCACGACGGCGCCGCCCGAGCCGAACTCCGCGATGTTGATGAAGTGCCGCTCGATCGGGCCCGCGGGCCCCGCGCACGCGCAGCGGCCCGCGTCGATCGCCCTCGTCTCGCCGGTCGCGATACGCCTAGCGACCGCATCCGGGTCCGTCGGGAACCGGGTCGTCTTCACGAAATCGGACCCGGTGCCGACGGAGAAGACCGCGATCCGGGCCGCCGGGTTGAGGCGCCGTCCGTCCGGTCGCAGGTATCCGTTGACGATCTCGTTCAGGGTCCCGTCCCCGCCGACGGAGACGATCGTCGTCGCGCCGTCTTCGATGGCCTCCCGCGCGAGGTCCGTCCCGTGTCCGGGCCGTTCCGTCATGTGGACGTCGAACCGCGTCGAGAGGATCCGCGAGAACCTCCGCTCGAGCCGCGGCCAACGACGGCGGGTCCGACCGTTCCCCGAGGCGGGGTTCACGACGAACGCGACGTCATGCACGGGGATCCCTCCGGAACGCACGGTGCTCCTCGATGAGGGTCGCGTATCCGCGGATCTCGGCCTGGATCTGTTCCGCGTCCCATCCGACGAGCCGGGCGACGCGCGCGGCGACCGCGACGGCCACGGACCCGCCTTGGTCCCTCGATTCGTAGAAGATCGGGAGCCGTCGCACGAGCACGTCCTCGAGGGTCAACGCCATCTCGGCGTGGACCGCCGCATGGACCTCGGCCCAGACGTACGGGAGGTCCGGGTCGATCCGCGCCCGGGACTCGGGTTCCTCGAGGGCCATCCGGAGGTCCGACGGATCGTGCCGGGACGCGAGATGGTCCGCGGTCGCGTCGTCGAAACCGATCGACCGGAACTCGGCCGCGGCCGTCATCGCGGGGCCGAGCGGGCGGTCCCGCGTCGCGCTCGCGAGGTCCAGCCCGAGCCGCTCGCACACGAGGTCCACGACGTCCTCCCCGATCGCGCGCTGGGTCGTGAGCTTACCTCCCGCCACGGAGAGGAGCCCGTCCGGATCCTCGAAGACCTCGTGCTCCCTCGAGACGTCGGACGCTCCGTCCCCGCGCCCCTCGCGGCGCACGAGGGGTCGGAGCCCCGCGTACGCGCTCGCGATGTCGTCCGGCGTCAGCCGCGCGTCGGGGAACGCCTCGTTCACGGACTCGAGGAGGTACGCGATGTCGTCCGGGTCCGGCCGGACCCGGTCCGGCTCCCCGTCGTAGTCCGTGTCCGTCGTCCCGACGAGCGACCAGCCGCCCCAAGGCACGACGAACATGACCCGCCGGTCCCGCTTCGCGGTCAGGGCGACCCCATCCACGTTCCCAACGCGGTCCCGAGGCACGAGGATGTGGGCCCCTCTCGTCGGTCGGACCGAGTGCCCTTCGCCCCCGCCTCGGAGGCGGTCCAGCCATACCCCCGTCGCGTTCACGACGCATCGGGCGCGGACCTCGAATGGATCCCCGACCGCGAGAGCGCGCACCCGGGCCCCCGCGACGCGCTCCCCCGCGCGGATGAGCTCGACGGCCTCCGCGTAGTTCGCCACCGCGGCCCCCGCCTCCGCGGCGTCCCGGACCACCGCGAGGACGAGGCGCGCATCGTCCGCGCACGCATCGAAGTACAGGCCCCCGCCCCGAAGGCCCTCGGGCGAGAGCCTGGGTTCCTCCGCGACGACGTCCCGCGGCGAGAGCCACCGGCCCCGCGGCAGCGTCCTCTCGCGGGACAGGGCCTCGTAGACGAACAGGCCGAGGCGGAGGCTCCACGTCCGGAGGCCCTTCCCCGCGTAGACGGGGATCACGAAACGCAGGGGCACCACGAGGGCGGGCGCGACGCGCAGGAGTCGGTCCCGCTCGCGGACGGATTGCCGGACGAGCGGGATGCGGAAGTCCCGGAGGTACCGGAGCCCGCCATGGATGAGCCGCGAGGTCTTGCCGCTCGTCCCGCTCGCGAAGTCCCCGCGCTCCACGAGCGCCGTCGCCAGCCCGCGGGTCGCCGCGTCCCGGGCCACGGCGGCCCCGACGATCCCGCCCCCGATCACGAGGACGTCGAACGTCTCTCCCCGCATCCTCGCGAGGTTCGCCTCGCGAGTCCGCCAGGAGAACTCTCGGCTCATCGGGTCCCCGCCACGAGCTTGCCCGGGTTCATGATCCCCTCCGGATCGAGCTCCCGTTTCAGCGCGCGAAGCACCACGAGGCCGTCCTCCCCGATCATGCGCCCGAGGTACGGTGCATGGTCCGCGCCGATCCCGTGGTGGTGGCTCAGGGCGCCGCCCGCGTCGAGGATCGCGTTCGTGACGGAGGCCTTCGCGGCGTCCCAGAGGGCGAGCTCCTCCCCGGGCCGCGGGTGGGCGAGGAACGTGAAGTACAACGAGACGCCGTCCACATACGCGTGGGAGGCGTGGCACAGGACGAGGCTCGGTCCGCCCGAACCGAGGGCCCGTCCGAGCGCGGCCCGGGCCGCGTCATACAGGGTCCCCACCCGCGACCACGGGACCGCGGTCTCCACGGTCTCCACGAGCAGCCCCACGTCGAGGAAGGCGTCCCGGAGGTACGGCAGGCGAAGTCGTTCGCCTTGCCATCGTCGCGCGGGGCGGGCCCCGAGGTCCAAGGACGGACGCGCGATCGCGCTCGCCTGCCGCTGGCGGTGCGCGACGCGGGCCCTCGAGCCCTCGAAGGACATGAGGAGGAGCGCACCCGACGAGGGACCGTCGTGGGAGGGCGGCCGGTCCGCCGAGATCCCCGCGGCCGCGGCGCCGAACCGGGTCTCCTCCTCGTCGCTCAGGTACGCCATGTCCGGGAGCGCGTCCTCCTGGGCCATCCGGCGCACGGCCTCGAGGCCGTCCGCGAACGAAGGGAAGAGCCGCGACCCGAACCTCCGCTCGGCGGGCACCGCGTGGACGCGGATCGTCGCGCACGTGATGACCCCGAGGGTCCCCTCGGACCCGAGGATGAGCTCGCGCAGGGCCGGGCCGTGGGCCTCCCGAGGCAGGGCGGGCAGGTCGAGGGTCCTCGCCGGGGCCACGAGGCGCACCGCGGCGACGAGGTCCTCGATCGTCCCGTACCGGTTCGAGAGGCCACCCGCGGCCCGCGTGGCGATCCATCCGCCCAGGGTCGAGAACTCCCACGACTGCGGGACGTGGGGGAACGTGAGGCCGCTCCCGCGGAGGGCCTCCTCGAGGGCCGGGCCTCGGATGCCCGCCTCCACGGTCGCGGTCCTCGACCCTCGGTCGAGCGCTCGGACCTGCGCGATCCGGCGCATGTCCAGGGTCAGGGCGGCCACGAACCGGTCCTCGAGCGGCGGTTCGATCCCGCCCACGACGCTCGTCCCTCCCCCATACGGGACGACCGCGTACCCGCGGCGTCCCGCGAGGTCCAGGAGGCGACGCACCGCGCCCTCGTCTCCCGGGTACAGGATCGCGTCCGGGTACCGGTCGATGCGGCCTGCGCGGAGCCGGACGAGGTCCCGATATCCGCGACCCGCCGCGTGGTCGAGCCGGTCCCGGTCCAAGACCGACACCCCGTCCGGTCCGATCACGGTGCGCAGCTCCGCCAGGGCCTCGGGGGACAGGAGGGATGGCGGGATCCGGATCGATTCGATCGGGACGACCGGGGACCTGGCGGTCACATCGATCTCCAGACGGTCCCGGAGGTAGCGCGACAGGATGGGTCGCGACTCGATCGGGACGGTCACGTCCTCGAAGCCCCAGCCCCACCACTTGAGGGCCCTCGCCTCCATGTGCGCGGCGAACCGAGTCCGCCGATATAGACGTTCGCGGGTCCCAAAGGATTAAGGCCGCATCGTTCATGGGCCCCGAAACGGGTGGGGCATGATCGCGCGCGAGGAGGTGGTGCGGATCCTCGAGGCCTACGATCCGCAGCGGCTCTCGGTCGCGACGATCGGATCCCACTCGGCCCTCGACGTGTGCGACGGGGCCGTGGAGGAGGGTTTCCGCACGGTCGCCGTGTGCGAGCGGGGCCGCGAGTCCCCGTACGCGCGATACTTCCGCGCCCGGCGGGACGCGGCGGGGCGGGTCGTCCGCGGCGTCGTCGACGAGGCGATCGTCCTCCCGAGGTTCGCCGACGTCCTGTCGGAGAAGTGGCAGGACCGGCTCCGCGAGAACAACGCGATTTTCGTGCCGAACCGGTCTTTCACGTCGTACTGCGACCTGGACGCGATCGAGGGGTCCTTTCGCGTCCCCCTGTTCGGGAGCCGGAACCTCCTCCGGACGGAGGAGCGGAACGAACCGCGGTCGTACTACTGGATCCTCGAGAAGGCGAAGCTTCCCGCCCCCGAGAAGATCGCGGACCCGGCGGACATCGACGGCCTCGTGATCGTGAAGCTCCATCACAAGGTGAAGCGGCTCGAGCGGGGGTTCTTCACGGCGGCCTCGGCCCGGGAGTACCGCGAGAAGGCGGACGCGCTCCTCAAGCGAGGCGTCATCTCGAAGGGAGACCTCGCCGCCGCTCGGATCGAGCGGTATATCATCGGCCCGATCTTCAACTTCGACTTCTTCTACTCGCCCCTGGCCCCGGCCGAGGAGCGGATCGAGCTCCTCGGGATCGACTGGCGGTTCGAGACGTCCCTGGACGGCCACGTCCGGCTCCCCGCGGACCAGCAGCTCACGTTGGCCGAGGACCAGCGGATCCCCGAATACGTCGTCGTGGGGCACAACTCCGCGACGTTGCGGGAGTCGAGCCTGACGGATGCGTTCGACCTCGCGGAAGGCTACGTGAAGGCGACTCAGCAGCACTTCCCGCCCGGGATCCTCGGCCCCTTCACCCTGCAGACCGCGGTGGACAAGGACCTCCGCTTCTGGATCTACGACGTGGCCCCGCGGATCGGGGGCGGGACGAACGTCCACCTGTCCGTGGGCCATCCGTACGGGAACAGCCTCTGGCGGCGGTCGATGAGCACGGGGCGTCGGATCGCGATGGAGATCCGTCAGGGCGCGGAATCGGGCCGGCTCGGGGAGCTCGTGACGTAGCCGCTCCGTGGGCGCATATCGGGAAAGCTTATCCGCGCGGGCGAACGTGAAGGGTCCGTGGTGGGCGGCAGCGTCGAGTCCCTCGAGGCCGCGTTGCGCGACGGGGTCATCACGCAGGAGCAGTATGACGCCCTCGTCGCGAGGCTCGGAGCGGACCGCGAGACGCGGCTTTCCGAAGAACTCCGACGACGCCTCGTCGCCGCGGGCCTCCTGCTCCTCGGGGCGTTCGTCGTGTTCCTGGCCCTCACGTACCTCTCCATGGGCCAGCGGCTCGCCCTCGTCTCCGCGGCCCTCGTCGCGACGTCGTGCCTCGCGGTCATGTTCTGGCGGGACCCCGCGAAGGTCGATCTCTCCCGGGGGCTGCTCGGCCTCGGCATGTTCGAGGCGATGCTCGTCCTCCTCCTGGCCCGCTGGGAGCGGTATCTCGGGCTCGAGGCCCACGTGGGAGCCCTCGTCGTCGTGGCGGGCTTCGGTGCGATCCTCGGCATCGTGCAGAACTCGACGTGGCTCGCGTCGCCCTCGTTCCTAGCCCTGTACGTCGGGCTCGTCACCGCGGGCCTTCCCGTCGGCTCGGATTTCTTGGTCGGGGTCCTCCTCTTCAGCGTCGTCGTCGCGGCCGGGGTCGTCGGCCTCGTCTGGGCGTGGCGCCGGGGCGCGCTCAAGGGCTTGCACGACGCGTACGTGCGCAGGCAGCGCGCCCTCGGCCAGCTCGCCCGGGGCCACCTCGTCCTCTTCGACCTCTACCTCCCGATCGGACTCTCAGCCCTCCTGATCCGCCCCCCGGTGGGCGTCTCCATGGAGGCGTACGCCGTGATCGGTCTCGCCCCGTTCCTCGTCGCCCTCGTGGCCGTGTTGTACGCGAGGGCCGTGCGAGATCCGAAGCTGCTGACCTCCGCGAGCCTCCTCATGGTCGCGGTCGCGTGGGTCCCCTGGGCCCGATCCGTCGTGTTGCCCGTCGCAATCTTGGTGACCGCGGGGGTCCTCATCTATCTGGGCATCCAGCGCCGACGTCCCATGCCGACGTCTACGTCCGCGTGATCAATACACGGCGCCGCAGCGGACGCACGTGAGCCGGCCGTCGCCACGCGCGACGAGCTGCCCGCCGCAGTTCGTGCAGAACCGCATCTGGGGTTTGAGCTGGCCCTGCTCGTCCCACTCGTGCTTCGGCCACTCCTGCTGCGGCGGTGCCTGTCCGGGCCATCCACCGGCCTGCTGGGGCCAGCCCGCCGCGGCCGGGGCCGGAGGGGGCGCGCTGCCCGGCGGTGGCGGAGGCGCCTGGGCGGGGTACGCTCCCGGCGGCGGGGCCTGCGGGTGAGGGGGCACGTGCTGCATCATCCGGAACTGCTCCTCCATGTACGCCTGCTGGTCCACCCGGGTGACGCTCGTCCGGGAGATCCGGTCGAGGAACCGTTGACGCGGGTCCCCCTGGGTGAACGCCCCGACGATCAGATCGATGAACAGGAGGACGAAGTGGAGCTTCGAGGCGTTCCGGATCGCGGCCCGCACGGGATCCATGAGGCCATCGATCGCGACGACCCGCAGGGCGACGAGGCGCTTCCCGATTGTCCAGCCGAACACGCCCTCGAAGAGCGACGCGTAGATCGCGAACAGGATGCCGTAGAGGAACGTCCACGCGAGGAAGGGCCAGGCGAACACGAGGAGGACCACGTTGAAGAACAGAAACACGAGGGCCACGAGGAACGCGTCCACGATGTACGCGATCACGCGTCGGATCCAGTGCTCCTGCAGGGCCTGGTTGTGTCCGATCAGATCGAAGGCGGAGGGCATGGCCGGGTCGCCGGAGCGGCGATATCCTTCGACCCTTCATAAAGATGCCGGGATTATTATTGGAACGGCCGGTTGAAAATCACGACGGGCCCTCGCCGAGCCTGTCCGGCTCGCTCGGCGGGAGTTCCTCCTCGACCCGCGAGGACCGCGCGAGGTACTCCCCGGGGACTTCCTTCGAGACGTACACGGTCTTCCCGGCCTTCGCGATCACGATGCCCGCCGCCCGGGCGGCCTTCGCGTCGATCTCGAGGATGATCGGCGCCTGGCTCCGGACGCGGCCCGCCTCCATCGCGGCCTCGAAGGTCGCGCTCAGGTGGACCATCTTCCGGTCCGCGGGACGCAGGCCCGCCTCGAACAGGAGATGGGCCTCCTCCTGGGTCGTCGGGTAGAACAACACGTCGGGCACGTTCTCCGTCGGCAGGTCGAGGTCCACGTCGAGGGAGTGTCCGTACGTCGCGCGGATCTTGCCGTCGAGGAACTGGTACCGCCCCTTCGGGTCCGTCTCGACGAGGCCCACGATGTGGTGGGATCGCAGGAACCGGAACCGCTTGTTCCGTATCTGGACGGCCGTGATGAAGTCCCGCAGGTCGACCCATCCGTGCCCGTCCATCTCGAGCCCGTACCGCTCCGGGAAATGACGCAGGACGCCCGCCATGGTCCGGCCGAGCATCTCGACCTCCTGGTCATTCAGGAGGAATTTCGCTTCGCTCCCGCACACCGGGCAGAACTCGTCCCGGAAGTATCCGTGAGAATGACACTCCTTGAGCATGGAGCCCCTCCCGACGGTCCGTTGGTATCCGCGGGAACGTTATGAAACTTTGGCCCCCTCGAGGGCGCCGAGGTCGTCCTCCCGGACGACGCGGATCCCGCGCGCTTCGAGGCGGTCTTCCCATGCGCGCGCCTCGGGGCGAGGCAAGCTCTTCCGATGGACGTATGCGACGCTCGCGCCGGGCGTCTTGCGGATCGCCTCGTCCAGGCTCGACTCGTCTGCGGAGGCGAGCGCGTAGGTCGGGAGGAGATGCCCGAACGCGATCTGGTGCGAAAGGGCGACGTCCGTGTGTCGAGGCACGTAGTGGCCGCCTCCCAGTCCGATCCCGACGGGCCCCTCCGCGGGATGGAGGCCCAGGAGGACGCGTGCGACCGCGCGGGACGCCTCCAGGTCCGCCCACTCCCGCTCCGTGCTCCCTTGCTCGATGTAGAACGTCGGGGTCTCCAGGTACGGGCCGTGGTGGGTCGCCTCGAAGGTCACGTTGTACGGGAGGGCTCGCGCCTCCCGGCGGAGGGCCCGCAAGGCCGACGTCATCCACAGGGGTGCGGCGGGGACGAGCGTCGCAGGCCGGCCGCCGTAGGCGGCCCGGTCCACATTCCCGATCGGGTGGACCGTCAGGCTGGGAGCCCGGCTCTCCGCGCGGTGCTTCGACAGGAACACGATGAGGCTGGGCGCCGCCCCCGCGTGGCGCGCCACGTCCGTGTCGATCCCGTCCCGGTCCAGGTGGTGTCCCGGGATCGTGACGAGCCGCAGGTCCCCGAGGCGGTACGCGGGTCGGCCCTCGAAGGTGCCGTCGGGTTCCCACGCCCCGAGTTCGAGGAGGGCGCCGCGCTGGTTCACGCTCGCCGCGTCCGCGTCGGAGGCCACGAGGACCCGCATCGCGCCCGGGTACGCGGTCCTCCGCGAAGTGCCTTCCTCCCGGCGCACAAGCTTTATGGCCCCGCCTCTGTTCCGAACGCGTCCGGCCATGACCGAGATCGTCTTCCTGTCGTCCCTCCAGGGATACCAGGACGCGCGCCTCGGATCCCTCGCGTCCCGCCTCCGGGCCGAGCACCCGGACCTCCGCGTGGACGTGCTGGACCCCGCCGCGAGCGCCCCGATCCTCGCCAAGTTCAAGCTCAAGTTCGGGCCCGCGATCCTCATCAACGGTCGGATCGAGTTCGTCGGTGTGCCGCGGTTCCGACTCCTGGTCGAACGGATTTTGACATCCGAGAAGCGGGGGCCGGCGCCCCGGTCCGTGATGCGTCCCGCCGCGGGGAAGGGAGGCGCAGGCGAGTAGGTCCGCGGCCGTTCAACAATCTTCAAATCGTCCCGCGGCATATCGCATCCGAGGACGGTTGGTGGCAGACCGACGGCTCGCGGATGGGCGGTCTGTACCGTCTGGCCCGCGCTCCGTTCGCCGTTCCACTGACCTTCTCGGAAGGTTCATGCCGCGCCGCGCGAATCGACACGGTCGGCCGGGCCCGCGTCGGGACCCGGTGCGTGAGTCGGCTTGGATGGGAGCCGGAGCGGGGCCACGGGGATGACCGCCGAAGACGAATTCGAAGAGATGCGGCGCATGATCCAACGGATGCTCAAGGACGCGTTCGAGGGCAAGCTCGGCGTGTTCCGCGAGCCGTTCATGTACGGATTCACGGTCCGGAGCCGGGAGGCCCGCGGGGAGGCGACCCGGCCCATCGTGGAGGGCCAAGAGGTCCGACAGACGGATCCGCTCGCGGACGTCATCCTGACGGAGTCCGCGATCTTCGTGACCGCCGAGCTCCCGGGCGTCGCGGCGGACCAGGTCCGCGTCCGCGTGGACGCGGGACGTCTCCTCGTGGATACGGAGGGGGACCGGCGGTTCTATTCGTCCGTGGACCTGCCGCTCGACGCGGACCGCGATACGCTGAAGTACACATTCGCCAATGGCGTGCTCGACGTCGTGATCGCGAGGCGCCGGCCGCCGAGTTCTGCGTGAGGCCGGAGGCCCCTGCGGTCGGGGGCGGGCGTGTCCGAACTGGACCGGGTGCACCACAAGTTGCGTCGGCTGCGGCGCATCGAGGCGGGCTACCGGGCGGACCTCCGCCGGGCCCTCGAGCGCTCCCGCGCGGAGACCGTGGACCCGATCAAGGCGAAGGAAAGACTCGAGCGGGTCCGGGCCAAGCACGAACGCCGCATGGACAAGGTCCTCCATCGGATCAAGGCGCTCACGTCCCGCGAGGCCTTGTTGAAGTCGGGCCGCGCGGGGAAGGGCTAAGTGGCCGCCCGCGTTCCGGCGCCCGTGGGCGAATCGGACGAGACGCGCCGCGGCTCCCTCGAGGCGCTCGCGGCCGAGATCCGTGGATGCACGCGGTGCCGCCTGTCCGAGGGCCGGTCCCACGCGGTCCCCGGCGAGGGTCCCCTCGACGCGCCGATCTTCCTGATCGGGGAGGCGCCGGGCCGCGAGGAGGACGCCGCGGGCCGGCCGTTCATCGGGCCCGCCGGAAAGGTCCTCGCGGCCGCGCTGGCCGCTGCGGGGCTCGTGCGGGACGAGCTGTTCATCACGAACGTCGTGAAGTGCCGGCCCCCGAAGAACCGCGCCCCGAAGGACGACGAGGTGGAGGCGTGCCACCCGTACCTCGCCGCCCAGATCGAGGCGGTCCGGCCCCGGGTCCTCGTGACCCTCGGGGCGACGGGCCTCCGCTCCCTCCTGGGCCCCGGCGCGGACCTCAAGGCCGTGCGGTCCAAGGAGCTCCGGTTCGCGGGCGTGCCCCTCATCCCCACGTACCATCCCGCGGCCGTGCTGTACAACCGTCGGCTCGAATCCGACCTCCGGAGGGACCTCAAGAAGGCCGCGCGGTTCCTGCGCCCGGTGAAGGCCCGCGTCCGGAGCGCGCCGCCGCGGCCCGGCCTCCCGTTCGAGACGGCCGTGTCGAGCGGGGGCGTCGTCGTGGACCCGGAGGGCCGGGTCCTCCTCCTGAAGCGGTCCGACGAGGAGATCTGGTGCCTCCCGAAGGGGACCGTCGAACGGGGGGAATCCCTCGAGGCGACCGCCCTCCGGGAGATCGCGGAGGAGACGGGGCTTCGCGTGAAGCTCCTGCGTCCCCTCATCACGATCCACTACCGGTACTATTGGCCACCGCGTCGCGCGAACGTCGACAAGACGGTCGCCTACTTCCTCGCGGAGCCCGTCGGGGGCCGGCTCGCGCTCGAGGCCGGCTTCGACGGGGCCCGGTGGGTCGGACGGAGCGAGGCCCTGCGCCTCCTGCACTGGAAGAACGATCGGGACGTGGTCCTTCGGGCGTTCGAGATCCTCGGGCCCGCGGAGCGCCAGGGGCACTAGGCGAGGAACGCACGCACCCGCTCGAGGGGCCAGGCGTTCAGCACGTCGTCGGCCGTGAGCCACGCCCGCCGCGCCGTCCCCACGCCGAAGCGCATCCACCCGAGCTCGCCGCTCGCGTGCGCGTCCGTGTCCACCGCGATCGCGCAGCCCGCCTGCTTCGCGGCACGGGCCTTCGGGCCGTCCAGGTCCATCCGCCGCGGGTCCGCGTCGATCTCGATCGCGGTGCCCGCCTTCGCGGCGGCCGAGAACACGTCCTCGAGGTCCATCTGGACCGGGTCGCGCTCTCCGAGTTTCCGCGTCGTCGGGTGGCCGAGGATGTCCACGTGGGGATTCGAGACGGCGGCCACGACGCGGGCCGTCATCTCGTCCCGTTCCTGGGTGAACCGCGAGTGGACGGAGGCGATCACGAAGTCGAACTCCTGGAGGACCTCGTCCGGGTAATCCATTTCGCCATCCGCCAGGATGTCGCACTCGGTCCCGAGGAGCACGGTGAACTCGGGTCGCTCGCGGTTCAATCCCTTGATGCGGTCCCGCCGCTCCAGGGCCTTCTCCGCCGGCAGGCCGAACGCGACCGCCGCGGAGACGGAGTGGTCCGAGATCCCGACATACGCGTAGCCAAGCCCGCGTGCGGCCGCTACCATCGTCTCGAGGGGCTCCGTGCCGTCCGTCGCGTTCGTGTGCACGTGGAAGTCGCCGCGGATGTCCCTCGGCTCGAGGAGGACCGGGAGGCGCCCCTCTTTCGCAAGGTCGACCTCGCCCTGGTCCTCCCGCATCTCAGGAGGAATCCAGCCGAGGCCCAGGGCCGCATACACCTCCTCTTCGGTGGCTCCCGCAATCCGTTCATCCCCCCGGAACACCCCGTACTCGTTGAGCTTGAGGCCCGCCCGCTCGGCCATCGTCCGCAGTCGGACGTTGTGATCGAGGGAACCCGTGTTGTATTGGAGGGCCGCGCCCCAGCTCGGGAGGTCAAAGACGCGGAGGTCCACCTGGACGGACCGTGCACCGCGCCTGTACAGGACGACGCCCTTCTTGTCCCCCGCCGCGACGACCTCGTGGACCTCGGGCATCGACGTGAAGACGCGGATCGCGGCCTCCGGTTGGGCGCTGACCGCGAGGATGTCCACGTCCCCGACGGTCTCCCGCATGCGGCGCAGGCTCCCTCCGGCCTCGATCTCCGTGACGACTCCCGCGGCCCGGAGGCGGCCGATCACGTCGCGCGCGATGCCGTCGGCCTCGGCGAGGAGGATCCGGGACTCGCCCTCCTTGGACAGCTCGATGGAGCGCAGGAGATTCGCTTCCGTCTTCTCCCCGAAGCCGGCCACGCGGCGGAGTCGGTGCGTCTCCGCGGCCTTCTTGAGGGAATCCACGTCCGTGATCCCGAGCTCCTGCCACAGGAGCCGCACCTTCTTCGGCCCGAGGCCCCGGAGCCGGAGGAGGCCGAGGACGCCGGGCGGGAACCGGGCTCGCAATTCCTCGTGGACGCGGATCCGACCCGTCTCCGCGTGCTCCGTGATCTTTTCCGCGAGGGCGGCGCCGACCCCGGGGATCGTGCCGAGCCGCCCCTCGCGCACGAGGTCCTCCAGGTCGGCCGTGAGGGCCTCGATCTGGCGGGCCGCGCGGCGGTACGAGAGGA
>DATETY010000046.1:0-3518 GCA_035283365.1 Thermoplasmata archaeon
TGCCGGGGTGACATGGCGCTCGCGGGACGGCAGCGTTCTCTGGGCGAACGCCGGGTCCGACTACGATCCCGCGCCTGCCGCGAACATGACGACCGCGGCCGGTGGCTGGACCTCCTGGAACGTGACGGACCTCGTCCAAGCCTGGGCGAACGGCTCCGTGCCCAACGTCGGCCTCCTTGTCAAGGCCGCGGATGAGTCGCTGTCCGGCGCCGCGGTCCTCGGCAGCCGCGAGGGCGATCCGGCCCAGGCGCCGGTCCTCGTGGTCACGTACTTCGAGAACACGAGCCCGAAGATCCTCGCGACGGTCCCGGACCAAACCGTCCTGGAAGACAACCCCCTGTGGTCCCTGAACCTCGCGGGCTACGCCGCGGACCCCGACAACAACGTGAGCGAACTGCGTTGGTCCCTCGACGGCGTCGACCGCAGCCTCTACGAGGTCTTCGGCGGGAACGTGACCGGGAACGACGTCCTCCAGTTCCAGCCGAAGCTGAACGCCTACGGGAGCAACCGCGCCACCCTGTTCCTCTTCGACCCCCAGGGCCACTTCGCCTTCCAGCCCTTGTGGGTCAACCTCACCCCGGTCAACGACGCCCCCGGCTTCACGCCACCGCCGATCTTCTACGTGAAGTACGGCTTACCGTACGCGTTCGACTTCTCTCCCTACATCTCCGACGTGGACACCCCCCTGGCGAACCTGACCTTGGGGACGGACGACCCCGTCCACGCGAGCGTCTCGGGTCTGCGGGTGACGTTCTTCTATCCGACGAGCGGGCCCGACGCTTGGGCCTTCGTCGTCCTCGGGGTGAGCGATGGGCTAGTCACGACCTCGGAATCGATCGCCATCCGGCTGACGTCCAATGCGCCGCCCATGCTGCTCTCTCCCCTCCCGGACGTGATCCTGAACGAGAAGGAGACCGCGCGGGACGTGTTCGACCTGAACGACCACTTCACGGACATGGAGGGAGACCCGCTCCTGTACCCGCCTCCCTCGGTCCCCGGGCTGCGCGTGACGATCAAACTGAACCATAGCGTGGACATCGAGGCCCTCGGCAGCTTCTACGGCAACGTGAGCGTGACCTTCCGGGCCACGGACACTGCCGGCGCCTTCGCCGAGGACACGATCCTCGTGACAGTCCTGCCCGTGAACGACCCACCGGCCATCGGGGACTTCCCGCCGTTCGTGATCCACTACGACGCGGCGTACGCGTTCGACCTTGCGCCGTACATCGAGGACCCGGACACTCCGCTCGTCGACATCGCGATCGCGACGTCCCTTTCCCCGTACATCTCCGTGAACGGCACGGTCCTCCGCATGCTCTTCCCGCGGGTCCTGGGCTCCCTGACGGCCCCGTACACCCTGCCCCTGACACTGTACGCGAACGACGGGGCCAACACGACCTCCCGATCGACGACGGTGAGCGTAGGGAACGACTTCCCGCCGCAGCTGCGGCTGGGGATGCAGCTGCCTGACGAGGTGTTCGTGGAGGACACGCGCCTCGTGGACGCCTTCAACCTCGACGACTTCTTCGTGGACCAGGACAGCTCGACGATCTTCTACTGGTCCGGCCCGAGGAACATCTACGTGACGATCAAGGCGAACCACAGCGTGGACTTCAACGCGACGCTCAACTGGAACGGCGAGGAACTAGCCACGTTCCGGGCCTCGGACAGCCAGGGGGCCTACGCGGAGGACACGATTCGGGTGACGGTGCTCCCTGCGAACGACGCACCGTTCTTCCGAGACCTGAAGGACATCGAGCAGCGCGTCGGGACGTTCGTCCTCGACCTGACGGATAATATCGATGACGTCGACACGGATCGGGCCCTGCTCACGCTGCAGTCCTCCGACAACTTCGTCCGAGTCGAGGGCTTCGTCCTGGTCTTCGAGTACCCGGACGGCGTCCAGGAGGACGTCGTCAACCTCACCCTGAGCGACGGCCAGGCGACCACATACACGCAGTTCCGCGTCTCCATCCGGCCCCCCGATCCCCTCGTCTTCTTCCTCCCGGCGGTCCTCGCAGGCCTCGGGGTGCTGGGGGCGGTCTTGGCGGTCCGCGTGCTGCGGACCCGGATCGAGCACGCATTCCTCATCTATCAGAGCGGGGTCCTCCTCTTCCACATGTCCCCGAACCTCGCGGAGGACAAGGATCCGGACCTCATCGCGTCCATGTTCACCGCGATCGAGAACTTCATGGATGAGTCCTTCCACTCCATGGGGGTCGGGCAGCTCAAGGCGCTCGAGCTCGCCGACCGCCGGATGGCCCTCATCCGCGGACGGGACGTGTCCCTCGCGGTCCTCTACCGCGGCGCCGCCACGGGCCACGTGGAGAGACAGGCCCGCGAAGTGATCCGGGACGTCGAGCGCCGGTACGGGCACCTCCTGAAGGACTGGGACGGGGACATGGGGCCGATCAAGGGCACCGAGGTGAGCCTGGAGCGTCTCTTCCCGGCCCGCGCGATCCGCCGCATGCACGAGACGGCCGCGGCCTCGGAGGCGGGTGCCGTGGAAGCGGAGACGTGAGCGGCCTCACGCCGCGGGCGAGACACGCTCCTCGATGTTGATCCCGCGCTTGCGGGCCTCCACGACGAAGGGGCGGGCGGGGATCCCGAGCTCCACGGGATGCGCCCCGGGCGGGATCCGGCCCATCGCAATCATCTCCGCCGCAATCGCCGCGTGCCAGCCCGTGAGCCGCTCCATGGACGTGAAGCCCGTCCCCGGGTCGTACCGATCCACGAGATCGACGACCGCCTCCGCGGCCGCCCCGTCCTTCTGCCCGAGAGCCCGCACCCGCTCCACGCAGACGTCCACGATCTTCTCCGGGAGGACCTTGGGCTCGAAGAGGGCGTGGAAGACGTGGCGGGGGACGACCCGCTTCCCGTCCACGTCGATCGGGTCGAGCTCGAACAGGCCGAGGTCGTTGAACGCGATCATCTGGGCCCAGTGGCCTGGGTAGCGGAGGGTCTTGTTCTCGTACGTCGTGAGCTTGCCAAGGAAGGACCACGGCGCGGTCGAGAGGCCGCCGGCGGTCACGATCGCCTCGAGCTTCCCCAGCGGCGGCACGTCGACGACCTCGAAGCCCGTGAAGAGGGGGACCCGGACGATCTTCCCGCCGCGGATGAAGGTCGCGTCCCCGTGGTACTCGTTCGTCAGCCCCTCGACGTTGAACGTGAGCTCGTAGTTCCACGGGGGCTTCGGGTTGAGCGGGAGCCCGCCATCGTAGACGAAGACATGCTCGGGCACGTCCAGGAGCTCCATCGCGTACACGGAGAGCGTGATGTTCAGCCCCGGGCCCATCCCGCAATCCGGGATCAGGCCGACGCCGGCCCTCTTCGCGGCCCTGTCCATCGCGAGCTCCTTGCGCACGACCTCCGTATTTCCGCCGAAGTCGACCATGGAGACGCCCGCGCGGACCGCGAGCTTCGCCAGGCCGAGGTTGAAGAAGTAGGGCACTCCGGAGAGCATTGCATCCGCGCCCCGGATCGCCTTGAGAATCGTCGAGGGTTTCGTGACGTCCGCC
>DATETY010000047.1:0-9122 GCA_035283365.1 Thermoplasmata archaeon
GCCCAGGCCGTCGCGAGGAGCCTGCGGCCCGCGTACGGGCGAGGGCTCGCCCTCGGGCTCGTCGGGGCGCTCGTGGGCGCAGGCCTGTGGGCCGCGATCGGCATCGCGACCGGCTACATCTTCAGCCTCGCCGCGTTCGGGATCTCAATCCTCATCGCGGCCCTCCTGTCGCGCGGCGCGGGCCTCGTCACGATGCCCCTCACGGCGGCCATGGTCGCCCTCACGATGGCCGCGATCTTCCTGGGCGACGTCCTCTGGGTGGCCGTGCTCCTCACGCGGGAGGGCGTGCCGTTCGATCTCGGGCTCGCGCTCGAGAGGTACTTGTTCATCGTCCGGGCCGATCCGTCCGTGCTCCTGTCCTACTTCTTCGGCCTCATCGGGGTGCTCGGGAGCGTCAGCTACATGACGAAGGCCGCGAAGCGGACGCGCGCCCCCGTCGAGGTCATCACCTGAGCTGACCGATGGGCCGGTTCCACAAACGACATAGCGAGCGCCCCGCATGGCGGCGCCGTGGACGTCGGGTTCACGAACCTGCTCGAGTTGGAGGACCTCGCGCGGAGGAAGCTCCCGCGGCCCGCGTTCGACTACTTCGCGGGGGGCGCGGAGGACGAGGTCTCCCTCCGGCGGAACCGGGAGGCCTTCGACCGCTGGGCCCTTCGGCCCCGGGTCCTCGTCGGCGTCGCGGACCGCGATCTCTCGACGACCGTCCTCGGCGCCCGCGTCGGGATGCCCGTGATGATCGCCCCGACCGCGTTCCAAGGGCTCGCCCATCCGGACGGGGAGGTCGCGACCGCGCGCGCGGCGATCGCCACGCAGACCTTGATGGTCGCGAGCACGATCGCGACCCGGTCCCTCGAGGAGATCGCGTCGGTCGGGCCGGGCCCGCGCTGGTTCCAGCTGTACGTCGCCAAGGACCGCGGTGCGACCGAGCGGCTCGTCCGGCGGGCCGCCACCGCGGGCTACCGGGCCCTCTGCCTGACCGTGGACACGCCCGTCGCGGGCCGTCGGGAACGGGATGAGCGGAACGCGTTCATCCTCCCGCCGGACGTGCGGATCCCGAACCTGGAGGACGTCGGGCTCGACCGGATGGTGGGGATCCGCGACCGGGGGTCCGCGTTCGCGGCCCACTTCAACGCGATGCTCGACTCCTCACTCTCCTGGAAGGAGGTCGACTGGCTCCGCTCGATGAGCGAGCTCCCGGTCGTGCTGAAGGGCATCATGACCCAGGAGGACGCGGGCCTCGCCCTCGACCACGGCGTCGCGGGGATCATCGTGTCGAACCATGGGGGCCGGCAGCTCGACGGGACCCTCGGGACGCTCGACGCGCTCCCGGAGGTCGTCGACGCGGTCCGCGGACGCGCGGAGGTGTTCGTCGACGGAGGCGTGCGCCGGGGAACGGACGTCGTGAAGGCGCTCGCCCTCGGGGCCCGCGCGGTCCTCGTGGGCCGGCCCATCCTGTACGGGCTCGCGCTCGGCGGTGCGGACGGCGTCCGTGCGGTGCTCCAGCACATCCGCTTGGAGCTGGACACCGCGATGGCCCTCGTGGGCCGCCCCACGCCCGCCTCACTCGATCGCACGGCCGTCGCGGCCGTCGCGTGATCGCCGCCAACGGATGTAATGACCCGCGGTGCGAGTACATACGCGAGGCTCAAGGCCCGCCTCGCGCTGGACGGCCCGGAGGCGTCGAGCATGCTCCCGGAGACCGAGATGTGGCGGGTCGCGCGGAAGCGCGCCGAGGACAAGGCGGGCTTCGTCGTGCACCTGTCGATGTACGTGATCGTGAACAGTTTCCTCGTGTTCCTATGGTGGTCGACCTCGGGCGGGACCGCGTTCCCTTGGTTCGTGTTCCCCCTGTTCGGTTGGGGGATCGGGATCGTGGCCCATTTCATGGGCGCGTTCCTCGGCACGGGGATCACGGACCGCATGGCCCGCCGTGAGTTCGAGAGGATGCGGCAGCATCCGCCACGGGCCTGACCCGACCGCAAGACGGCCGTCCGCGCGTCCGCGGAGGTTCTCGTCGCGCTCCGCGTCGTCGCGCCCACGGCCGCCTCTCTTGCCTGCGTCCGATTCTTCCGTTTAGCCGCAGAACATTCTAATCGGCGATAGTCCAGACGGCCCGCTGCATCCGAACACCCAAACGCTCATCTATTCTCCCAGGTTCCCGGGCGCGGAGGCGGTCCGGACGGTCGACGACGCCCGCGCGAAGGAGATGCTCAAGGAGATCGAGGAGTTCGGCGGGCCCGTGCTCCGCGCGATGCGCGACACCGCGTGGGTGAACAAGGGGGCGTACTTCAACCCGACCCGGAGCGCGGGCGCGCGTGCGTACGACATGTACAACCACATGTGGATGCCCGGCCTGTACACGCATCCCGAGGACGAGTACAGGCATCTCCTCGAGCACGTGACGATCTGGGACGTCGCCGTGGAGCGGCAGGTCGAGATCGACGGGCCCGATGGCGCGGCGTTCATGGAGTCGCTCACCCCGCGGGACGTTTCCAAGTGCGCGGTCGGCGAGTGCAAGTACGTCCTCCTCACGACCCCTCAGGGCGGGATCATCAATGACCCGGTCCTCCTTCGGCTGTCGAAGGACCGTTTCTGGCTCTCCCTGTCGGACTGGGACGTCCTGTTCTGGTGCCTCGGGGTCGCGGTGCACTCGGGCCTCGACGTCGTCGTGAGGGAGCCCGACGTGTCGCCCGTCCAGATCCAGGGTCCGAAGTCCAAGGATCTCATGAAGGACCTGTTCGGCTCGAAGGTGCTCGACATGGAGTACTACACCCTCCTCCAGACGAAGCTGGACGGCATCCCGGTCGTGATCACGCGCACGGGATGGTCCGCGGAGGTCGGATACGAGATCTACCTGGAGGATCAGACGAAGGGCGAGGACCTGTGGGACCGCGTGATCGCCGCGGGCAAGCCGCACAACATCCGCGCGATCGCGCCCTCCGAGATCCGCCGGATCGAGGCGGGGATCCTGAACTACTCCTCGGACATCGTCCTCGAGAACAACCCGTACGAGGTCGGGCTCGGGTGGACCGTCGACCTGGACAAGAAGGCGGACTTCCTCGGGCGGGACGCGTTGCGCAAGATCAAGGCGGAGGGCCCGAAGCGGAAGCTCGTCGGGATCGAGGTGGACGGCGCGAAGGTCGGCGCGTGGATCTCCCACTACTGGCCCGTCCACGCGGGCGAGAAGCGGATCGGCCACGTGACCTCCCTCACGCACTCCCCGCGCCTCAAGAAGAACATCGGGTTCGCGCTCGTGCCGATCGAGTACGGGAAGCTCGGGACGAAGTTCAAGGTCACGTCCCCGTGGGGGGACCGGAACGCGACGGTCGTGAAGAAGCCGTTCGTGGACCCGACGAAGGAGATCCCGAAGTCCTGAGGGGCCCACCCGCGGGCCGGGGGCCGCCGGCGTGATATAGGGGTCCGTATCTTCCTGGGCCGGTGAGCGAGATGGCCCGGACGAAGTGGCACTTCGAGGCGGACTACTTCACGTTCTGCAACTGCGACTGGGGATGCCCGTGCAACTTCAATGCGCGACCCACCCAAGGGACGTGCAACGGGATCGGCGCGTGGTCCATCCGGCAGGGGGCGTTCGGGTCCACGAAGCTGGACGGGGTGCGGTTCGCGATCTGCTATTTCTTCCCCGGGCTCATCGAGCAGGGGAACGGGACGGCCCGCAACTACGTGGACCGACGGGCGAGCCCGGCCCAGAGGAAGGCGATCGGGACGATCGCGTCCGGCGCGGTCGGCGGGGGGATCTTCGAGGTGTTCCCGAAACTCGCTCCGACGTTCTATCCGCTCCTCGTGACGGACATCGACCTGACGATTGACGGCGGGAGGGCGCGGCTCCGGATCGGGGACCTCGCGGAGGGGGAGTCGGATCTCCTGTCCTACCCGGACGGCCTCGTGATCGAGCCGAGCTTCACCCTCCCGCACGGGATCGAGTTCAAGACCGCGCTCGCGACGAACGCGAAGCGGTGGTGGGTGCGGGACGAGACGATGCTCGCGTCGCACACGAACCGCTACGGGGCGATCGCTCGGGTCCGGTTCAGCGAGGCGGGCTGCATCGGCTGAGCCGTCACGGGCCGGCGTGGACGGTCCGGCCGTCCACCACGGTCCGGACGACGCGGACGTCCGGGATTCGTTCCGGTTGGACCGCGAAGAGGTCGTCGGACAGGAGGACGAAGTCCGCGCGCTTGCCTCCTTCGATCGATCCGACGGACGTCTCCATGGCGCACGCGCGCGCCGCGCGGATCGTGTAGCCCTCGATCGCCTCTCCGATCGTCACGCGGTGCGGGGACGCCTCGCCGTCCGGGGTCCGGCGGCCCACGGCCTCGGCGATCCCGATGAGCGGATTCAGCTCCGCGACGGGCCAGTCGCTCGCGAACGCGAGGTCCGCGCGGGCGTCCAGGAGGCCGCGCCACGGGAACGCCGTCCGGGTGCGCTCCGGGCCGATCGCGGTCCGCCACCGGCCCGTGAGCTCCGGCGAGGCGTGCCGCGGCATCATGCACGGGATCACGCGGAGGGCCGCGAAGCGCGGTAGGTCTGCGGGGGACAGGTTCTCGCAATGCTCGATCCGGTGCCGACGGTCCCTCGGGCCGTTCCGGCGGGCCGATTCTTCGTACGCGTCGAGCGCGATGCGGACTCCGCGGTCGCCGCACGCGTGCGTGCAGATCTGGAAACCGAGGCGGTCCAGCTCGGCGACGATCTCCCGGTACCGGTCCTCCGCGTACACGGTCGAGCCCCGGGAGGCGGGGTCGTCCGCGTACGGTTCGAGCAAGGCGGCCGTCCCGGTCTCCTGGACCCCGTCGATGTACAGTTTGATCGCGGCGACCCGCAGCGCGTCGTCGTCGAGGCGGCGCTTCGCGGCGAGGAACTCCACGTACCGGGCGGCCGGCGTGTCCTCCGGATGGTACAGGGCCACCCGGACGCGCAGGTCGAGGCCGCCCTCGTCCCGGAGCGCCTCGTACGCGCCCAGGTCCCGGAGGTTCACCTGGACGTCGAAGCCGGTCGTGATGCCGAAGCGGATCGCGTTCCGGACGACCTGACGGAGTCCGTCCAGGGAGCGCCGCCGCGCGAACTCCGGAAGGAGCTGCGTGAGGTCGAACGTGTGGAGGAAGATCCCCGTCGGCTCGAGGCGCACGGGGTCCCGGACCATGTGGCCCACGTCCCGGCGGGTCCGTTCGAGGAGCTCCTGGGCGCGCCGCACGAACCGGGTGTTACCCCATCCCGTGTGGCCGTCCCAAGCCGTCAGGATGACGGGCCGGTCCGTGACCGCGTCGTCGAGGTCCTCCTTCCGCGGGAGGCCGTCGCGCCCGAGGGCCGCGTAGTCGAAGCCGTGGCCCACGAGGATCTCCTCGTCCGGATGGGCCCGAGCGTACGCGCGGACGCGTCCCTTCACCTCCTCGAGCGAGGGCCGGCCCGACAGGTCGATCCATTCCCCGAGCTCGTAGCCCCAGATCAGGTGCACGTGTGCGTCGATGAACCCCGGGACGACGAGGCGGCCGCCCGCATCGAGGACCTCCGTCCCCACGTGGGCGCGGGCCTCGGCCTCCACGCGCGTCCCGACCTGGGCGAACCGTCCGCCCTGGACCGCAAAAGCTTCAGCCCAAGGCCGCCGCGGGTCCGACGTGTATACGCGCGCGTTCGTGACGACGAGGTCCGCAGGCGTCACAGATCTCCGGAGGGGCAACGCGGACGACGTTATAGCCCCGCGCCCGGGGCCTTCGGGACGTACGCGATCCCCTGGACCTCCACCTTCATCCCGAACAGGAGGTCCGCGCGCACGGTGGCCCGCGCGGGCGGCGGCTCCGCACGGAAGACCTCCGCGTACACTTCGTTCATCCCGCGGGCGTCCTCGAGGTCCGCGAGGTACACGGTCGTCATGAGGACGTGGGCGAGGGTCGATCCGGCGGCCTCTACGACCTTCCGGAAGTTCTCGAGGGTGAGTCGCGTCTGCGCGCGGATGTCCCCCGCGACGACCTTCCCGTCCGGGCCGAGGGGTCCCTGGCCCGCGATGAACACGAGATCCCCGCGCCGGATTCCCCAGGAGAACGGAAGGCCCACGGAGGGCAGATCCACGTCGACCGCATGATGCTCCATGAGCCTGGAACCCTCGCGGACGATTTAGCCGTAGCGGGAGGGGCCCGTTCCCGAATGCGGTCCTCTGAGCCTGGCGATTGGCGGTTCCGTCACCGGACCTCGGGGCCCGCGAAGATGCCGACGCCCGCACGTCCGCCGGTCAGCCAGCGCTGAGGCGCGGACTCCGGGCCGAAGTGTCGCGTTCCATTGACCCGCTCGCGGCACGCCAAGGACCCGATCTGGAACGCGGGAATGCCTCCTTCAAGTATCCGGACGCCGCTCCGGACCCTGGTGCCCTCCATGATCCGCACGTACGGCCTCACGCACATCGCCCTCGCGGTCCGCGACGCGGAGCGTTCCCTCCGGTTCTACGAGCAGGTCCTCGGCGTCCATGTCGTGTACCGGGAGCCAGGCCAGATCCAGGTCCAGACGCCCGGGAGCCGCGACGTGATCGCCTTCGAGGAGGCCGAGAAGCCGGGCGAGATGGGGGGCGTGGCCCATTTCGGCTTCCGTCTCACGGACCCGAAGGACATCGAGGCCGCGAGGCAGGCCGTCGAGCGCGCGGGCGGCCGCATCCTGGATCGGGGCGAGTTCGTCCCCGGAGAGCCGTACATCTTCGCGACGGATCCCGACGGGTACGTGATCGAGATCTGGTACGAATGACGCGCGACCGGGGGATCCCATGAGCGGCCTGGTGACCGTTAGGCGCTCGATCGCCGACGGGCCCGTGCGGGCAAGCCTGCTCCGGATCCTCCGAGGGAACGTCCTGTGCTCCGTGGCGAGCGTGACACGGCGTGGCCGCGCGCACATCCACACGGCGTACTTCGCCTTCTCGATGGACCCACTCGAGATCTACTTCCTCTCCGACCCCGATTCCGCCCACGCGCGACACCTCGATGAGAACCCGTCCGCGGCCGTCTCCGTCTTCGACTCGTCCCAGCGCTGGGGCCGGTCCGACCGAGGCGCCCAGCTGTTCGGTTCGTGTCGACAGGTCACGGGTTCCGCCGCGCGTACGGCGGAGCGCGCCTACGCCCGGCGGTTCGCGCCGTACGCCCGATGGTTGGCCGCGACCACGGAGGAGGGTCGCCGGGCCGCGGCCCGGCTTCGGTCGTACCGGTTCTATCGGTTCGTCCCGGGCGAGGTGAAGATCCTCGACGAACGCGTGTTCGGAGGGGGCGTCTTCGTGCTCGCGCGCGTCCCACGGTCCCGGCGCGGTCGGGGGGTCTAGGCCGACGCACGCCGTCAGAACGGGACGGGTTCGTGCTCGACCTTCAGAAGCCACCGGCTCATGAGGAAGTAGAGCACGTAGGAGACGAGCATGAGCACGACGGAATAGGCGGAGGCGAGCTCCAGGAACCCCGCCTCGGCCTCCGTGAAGATCCGGATCGGCGCGGTCCGCAGGATCGCGGAGACGACGATGATCGTCGCCCCGAACTCCGCGATGCTCCGGGAGGACGTGAGGACGGATCCCGCGACGAGGCCGGGCCGAAATGGGGCAGCGTGATCGTGCGGAACACGATCCACCGGCTCGCTCCGAGGGTCCGGGCCGCCATCTCCAGGCGGGGGTCCATCCGGTGGAGGACCGCGCCCACGGACCGGACTATGTACGGCCAGGTATGTCCCTCTCCGCTCTAAAGGCTGACGCGCCGGGGGCTTGAGGTGATCGGGCCGGGCCCGTGGTGCGAGAACGGCCCCCACGCGAGGTCGCGGACCGGCTCCACGCGGAGGTCGGGGCACGGCCCTGGGAAGCGCTCAGTGACCTCGTCGAGGTGGAAGAGGAGGACCGGTCGTTGGGCCGTCGGGTCGCACGGTACGGTCTCCCAGGCGAGCGCGCGGGCGCGGCCCGTCACGGTCGCCCGCGACGCGTCCCGCGCTCGATCCGGTCCAAGACGACGAGGGCCCTGAGGGTGATCATCTTGCTCGGCTCGCGAGGCGTCTCGAGGGCGAACGGCGTCGGCGCTCGCTTCGGGTTCTTCGCGTACCACTCCGCCATCTTGCCTTCGAGGTCCGGATGGACCGCGTCCAAATTCCATCGGCCGTCACGCCGCCGGCGGTCCGCGAGGATCGATACCGCGTGGCGGAGTCGCGGGTCGTCCCCGTACCCGAGGGACGTCAGGATCTCGAGTCCGACGAGGAGGTCGTAGTAATAGTGGACGGGATAGTGGAACCGGTTCCACGGCTCGTACGGGCCTCCCTGCTTGTGGAGCTCCCGCTGGAGGAAGAACTCGGCCCCGAGCTCCACGGCCCGCGTCATGTCCGCGGTCCACTTGGACTTCGGGTACTCCGCGAACGCGCTCAACCCTTCCCAGGAGTCGAGGTTCCGACCGCTCCCGAAGCAGCTCCAGCCCCCGTTCTTGTCCCGGGTCTTCGCGAGCCAGTCGAAGGCGCGGCGCACCCTCGGGTCCTCCGCGTAGCCAAGACGGACGGCGGCCCTCGCCGTGTTCCCGGTCGTGCACAGATGGCCTGTCTTCGAACCCTCCATCGCGAACCCGCCGTCCTCCTTCGCGAAGCGATCGAGCCAGAGGTCGCAGGCGCGCCGGATCCGCGGATCTGCCTTCGTGAGTCCGAGGTCCGCCAGGATGAGGAGCATCCAGTTCGTGGAGAGGTACTTCGGGCGATACAGGCTCTCGCCGCCCGCCCATGTCCCGTCGCCCGACTGGCGCGCGAGGAGGTCCGCAGCCCATCCGGACTGCGTGGCGTTCTCCCTCGCGGTTTCGACCTCCGGGTCGTCCCTCCCCTTTCCGAGGATCCCCGTGAGCGCGAGGGCACGAACGGCTGGCTGGTCCTCCTGGAGCAACCAGTCCAAGACCGGCTTCGATGTCACGGGTCGTCCCTCGGGGCCCGTCAACGAACCTCATATTTGACCTTTCCGAGGGGTCCGGGAGCCCGGGTAATCCAGCAAGGCTGAAGAGTCTTCGTCCCTTCGAGGTGACGGATGGCCATCCCGCGGTCGACCGCGATTGGGGCCGGCTTCTTGGGGCTCCTCCTGTTCTGGGGGCTCGCGGCCCTCGTCGCGATCGACGACATCGACTTCTTCAGCC
>DATETY010000048.1:0-8562 GCA_035283365.1 Thermoplasmata archaeon
GTTCTCCGTGACCCTCCCCGTCTCCCTGACGTCGGAGATCGCGTTCCTCCTCCAGACGGCGGGGATCCTGTTCGTGTCCCTCGGCGCGATCGTCGGCCTCGCGGGCACCCGGGAGCAATCCTGAGGTCGCAACCTTTTTCCGCCGGGGGCCCTTCGTGCGCGGGCCCATGCGACTCCAGGCCATCGTGAAGGACGAGCGCCGACCGAGGGACTTCGACCCCCGGGAGGTCGTGAGCACGTGGACGGAGAAGGACCTCCTCGGCTCGAAGGTCGTCGACGCATGGGTCATCATCTTCCGCACTCGGGGGTGCTACTGGGCCCGGGCCTCCGGGTGCAGCATGTGCGGGTACGTGAACGACGTCGCGAAGGAGGTGTCCCCCGAGGACCTCCTCGTCCAGCTCGAGGCGGTCCTCTCGCGCCACACGGGCCAGCCCATGGCCAAGGTCTACACGTCGGGGAACTTCTTCGACGACCACGAGGTCCCCCGGGAGTCCCGGGAGGCGATCCTCGAGGCCCTCGGGGACCGGTGCGAGAAGGTCGTCGTGGAGACCCTGAGCCACATGGTCCGGCGGGAGCAGCTCGAGCACGCCCTCGGGTTCGTGGACCGCCTCGAAGTCGCCTTCGGCCTCGAGTCGACGAACGAGCGGGTCCTTCGGCACAGCGTGAACAAGATGTGGGGCCTCGAGGAGCACGCGAAGGCCGCGGCCCTCTGCCGGGACGTCGGCGCGACGGTCAAGACGTACCTCCTGATCAAGCCCGCCTTCCTCACGGAGCGGGAGGCGATCGAGGACGCCGTGCGGTCGGGCCATGAGGCGGACCCCCACAGCGACACGATCTCGTTCAATCCGGTCAACGTCCAGTCGCGGACCCTCGTGGACCGCCTCTACCGCCGCGGGGAGTACCGGCCTCCGTGGCTCTGGTCCGTCGTCGAGGTCCTCGAGCGGACGAGGGACCTCCAGGCCCACGTGAAGTCCCACCCGACCGCCGCGGGGCGGCCCCGGGGGGCCCACAACTGCGGGGCCTGCGACCGCCGGGTCGCGGACGCGATCGAGGAGTTCTCCCTCGGCCTGCGGAAGGACTTCGAGGACCTCGATTGCCGCTGCAAGGACGTCTGGCGGGCCTACGGGGAGGCGCAGCCGCTCATGCTGACGTCCGCGGATCCGATCTCCCTGATCGAGGCCTAGCCGCCGATCGGCGGAACCGCACCCTCGCCGTCACGCCCCGCCCGCACGTGCGGGGGCCCTGATTCGGGGTCACGAGGTCCGGCCCGGACCCGCTCCGTGGCGATGGTTTGTAGACAAGGCTGTGGAAGTTGTTCTGCGCGACGCTTCCTGCGCCCCCTCCGGATCAAGGGGAAGAGCCGCGTCGCAACCTTCATAGGGTCCAGCGGGCTCGGGCCCCCGGATGCGCGCGTACGAGCTGCGACGGGGATGGGCGAAGAACGTCGAGGGGGACAAGCTCCGCGCGGTAGCCGCGGAGGCGTTCGGGTCCGCGAGCCTCGAGGACGGGAAGGCCGTCGTCGGCTTCGGGGCGATTGAGCGGCTCACGGCGTGGACGGACGGCAAGAGCCTCTTCGTTGACATCGCGATGAAGGCGGGGGTGCCCGACGACGTGGCGACGGACACGATCACCCGGAATAACCGATTCCTCGAGGCCGCGACGGGCTACAACGCGAAGGAGCGCAGCAAGAGGCTCCAGGCGAAGGCGAAAGGAGGGAAGCTCTGAGCGGTTCGACGGTCCCCGGGACGTCATCGGGAAACTTACTTAAGCGATGAGCTGCTACCTTCCATCGACAGAGCGATTCAAGGCGCACAACCCGACTGGTGGCCCCTCCGTGGAATTCCGGGGAGGGGTGGGGCCGAGGGCCCCGCGGGGCCGCGTTGTCCCGGGATGACCGGGCGCCGGCCCAGAACGGCCTCCCGTCGGCCGCGCGTCAGGACCTGGGAGATGCGAGGATTCGAGTGGGAGGTCCCGCCCGAGGCCGCCCCATCCGTCACCCGCCCGTCGGACCTAGCGGACGCGCCCCAGGTCGCGATCGCGACGGGCCGGTCCCTCGGGACGCAGCGGGTCCGCAAGGTGGCGCGGGGGAAGAAGGTCCCACGCTTTGCGGTCCTTGGGGCGGGCCACGGCGGCCTCGCGATGGCGGGCCACCTCGCCGCGATGGGCTTCCCCGTGAACCTCTGGAACCGCACTGCGACCCGCGTGGAGCACATCCGGCTCCGGGGGGCGATTGAGCTGGAAGGAGTGATCGCGGGGGAGGGTCGCGTGGCCCTCGCGACCGCGGACCTCCGGGAGGCCGTGGAAGGCGTCGATGTGATCATGGTCGCGATCCCCGCGAACGGGCACCGGGAGGTCGCACTCGCCCTCGCGGACGTCGTCCGAGACGGCCAGACGATCGTCCTGAACCCCGGTCGCACGGGCGGCGCCCTGGAGGTCCGGGCCGTCTTCCAGAAGAAGGGCGTGACCGCGGACGTCACGGTCGCGGAGGCCCAGACGTTCCTCTACACGTCCCGTCACGTGGAGCCGTCGAGCGTCCACATCTTCGACGTCAAGAACGAGGTCGCCCTCGCGGCCCTGCCCGCGTACAAGACGCCGGAGATCCTCAGGCGCCTCCGGGTCGCGTACCCTCAGTTCATCCCGGGGAACAACGTCCTGCAGACGGGGCTCGACAACATCGGGGCGATCTTCCACCCGGGCGTCATGATCCTCAACGCGGGGCGGATCGAGTCCACCCACGGGGACTTCGAATACTACCTCGACGGAATCACGCCGAGCGTCGCCGCGATCCTCGAGGCGATGGACAAGGAGCGCGTGGCGGTCGCCGCGGCGCTCGGGATCCACGCCCACACGGCGCGGGAGTGGCTCTACCTGACGTACGACTCCCCGGGCCGGGACCTGTACCAGGCCGTCGGATCGACGCCGGGGTACAAGGGGATCACGGCCCCGGCCCACCTGAACCACCGGTACATCCTCGAGGACGTCCCGATGAGCCTCGTGCCGATCGCGTCCATCGGGGAGATGCTCGGGGTCCCCGTCCCGACGATCCGGGTGATGATCCACCTCGCGTCCGTGATCCATGGCCGGGACTTCTGGAAGGAAGGCCGGACCGTGGAGCGCCTCGGGATCAAGGGGATGTCCGTGAAGGAGATCCGCCTCCTCGCCGTCGGTGGCGGGCCATGAAGGCCCTCGGCGCATCGATCGGCAACTGCGTCCACACGGGGGGAATCGTGAACTTCCTCCATCTCGCGGAGGAGGCAGGCTACAAGGCCGCCTTCCTCGGCCCTGCGGTGCCCGTCCCGCGGGTCGTCGAGGCAATCCGCCGGGAGGCCCCGAACCTCGTCGCGATCTCCTACCGGCTGACCCCGGAGAATGCCCGGGCGGTCCTCGAGGCGTTCCGGGCGGCCGTCGACCGCGAGGGACTCCGGGACGGCCGGCGGTTCGTCTTCGGCGGGACGCCTCCGTGCGCGGCGGAGGCCGCGAAGCTCGACCTGTTCGACGCGGTCTTCGACGGCGCGCAGCCGGTCCCCGAGATCGTCGCGTGGCTCCGGGGCGAGGCGGCGCGGAGAGGCAAGGAGGCGTACGCGGAAACCCTCGTCGCTCGGATCGAGCAGCGCCATCCGTGGCCCCTCCTGCGGCACCACTTCGGGATGCCGAGCCTCGAGGACACGGTCAAGGGCGCCCGGCGGATTGCGAGGGCCCGCGTCCTCGACGTCCTCTCCATCGCCCCGGACCAGAACGCCCAAGAGTTCTTCTTCCGGCCCGCGGAGATGCGGCCCGAACTCGACGGGGCTGGCGGCGTGCCCGTGCGGTCTCCCGAAGACCTCGCGCGGATACACGAGGCCACGCGGACGGGGAGCTTCCCGCTCCTGCGGTGCTACAGCGGCACGAACGACCTCGTGAAGTGGGCCGCCATGCTCCACGACACGATCCGGATCGCCTGGGGCGCGGTCCCCCTGTTCTGGTACAGCCGGCTCGACGGACGGTCCACGAGGCCCCTCGACGTGTCGATCGCGGAGAACGTGGAGGCGATGGGCTTCTACGCCTCGAAGGGCGTCCCGGTGGAGGTCAACGAGAGCCATCACTGGTCCCTCCGGAGCGCGCCGGACGGGGTCGCCGTCGCGGCCGCGTTCCTCGCCGCGTACAACGCGAAGCGGGCGGGCGTGCGCACGTACGTGGCCCAGTACATGTTCAACAACCCCCGCGGGACGAGCCCGGCGAACGACCTCGCGAAGATGAACGCGAAGATCGAACTCATCGAGGCCCTCCAGGACGACTCCTTCCGGACGTACCGGGAGGCGCGGACGGGCCTCAATTCACTGCCTCTCGACATGGACCAAGCGAAGGGGCACCTCGGTTCGTCGATCCACACGATGATGGCGATCCGGCCCCACATCCTCCACGTCGTCGGCTATTCCGAGGCGAACTACCACGTGGGCCCCAAGGAGCTCATCGAATCCTGCCGGATCGCCCACGGCGCGGTCCGGAACGCCCTGCTCGGACTGCCTGACCCCCTCACGGACGAGGCCGTGAAGACGCGGAAGGCGGAGCTCGTCGACGAGGCGACGTTCCTCCTGGAGGAGATCCGGGACCTCGCCCGCCCCGGCGTTGAGGACCCGTGGGCCCATGGGGAGACGCTGTCCCGCTCGGTCAAGGCGGGGATCCTCGACGCCCCCCACCTCCTCGGGAACCCCGTGGCCTGCGGGAAGACGGTCACGCGGATGCTCGACGGGGCGTCGCGGGCCGTGGACCCGGGCCGGGGCACGCCGATGACGGAACGGCAGCGGCTCAAGTGGCTCGGGGTCGCCTGAGGGGGGGCGCGCCGTGTGCGGGATCGCGGGGATGGTCGGGGAGGTCGACGAAGGCCTTCTCCGCCGCATGCTCGAGGCCATGCGGCACCGGGGCCCCGACGATCTCGGAATCCACGTGGACGACAGGATCGCCCTGGGCCAGGCGCGGCTCAGCATCATCGACGTCGCCGGAGGCCACCAGCCCCTCCTCGACGAGGAGGGCCGGCGGGCCCTCGTCGCGAACGGGGAGATCTACAACTACAGGGCCCTCGCGGAGCAGCTCCCGCGGCACACGTTCCGGACGCGCTCGGACAGCGAGGTGCCCCTCCACCTGTACGAGGACGTCGGCCCCGCGACTGCGTCCCGCCTCGACGGCATGTTCGCCCTCGCGATCGGGGACGGGGCCAGCCTGTACCTCGCCCGCGACCCCTTGGGGATCAAGCCCCTTTACTACGCGATTGAGGACGCCACGTTCTACTTCGCCTCCGAGATCAAGGGCCTGCTCCCGGCTTCGACGGAGATCCAGGAGTTCCCGAACGGGCACTGGTACCGCCCGGACCGCGGGTTCGTCCCGTTCGCCTCCTGGGACACGGACGTCCGGGACGCCTGGACGACGGACGAAGCCGTCGGGCGTCTCCGCGACATCCTGCCGCGCGCGGTGAGCAAGCGGCTCATGTCCGACGTGCCCCTCGGGGCGTTCTGCTCCGGTGGGCTCGACAGCACCCTCGTCACGGCCCTCGCCGCGAGGGGACTCGAGGCGTTCCACACATTCTCCACCGGGATGCCCGGATCGCCGGACCTGGAGAACGCCCTCGAGGCGTCGGAGTACCTCGGGACCGTCCACCACATCCGGGAGTATACGGAGGAGGACGTCCTGGAGGCCCTCCCGACCGTCGCCTGGCACCTCGAGTCGTTCGACGCGGCCCTGTTCCGCAGCGCCGTGCCGACGTACCTCGTCTCCGAGCTCGCGCGCAGGTTCGTGACCGTCGTCCTCACGGGGGAGGGCGCGGACGAGCTGTACGCCGGGTACCGGTACCTGAAGGACGTGCCCGCTGGCGGCCTCCACGGGGAGCTCGTCCGGATCACCCGGGACCTCCACTTCATGAACCTCCAGCGCACGGACCGGATGACGATGGCCCACTCCCTCGAGGGGCGCGTCCCGTTCCTCGACTGGGACCACGTGGGTTTCGCCCTGAGCCTGCCTACGCACCTGAAGATCCGCGGGCCCGAGCGCACGGAGAAGTGGCTTCTCCGGAAGGCCTTCCTCGGCGAACTCCCGGATGGGCTCCTCTGGCGGGGCAAGCAGAAGTTCGCGGAGGGGACCGGCTCCGCCGACGTGATCCGGCGAGAGGCGGACCGGCAGATCTCGGACCGCGAGTTCGAGAGGGACGCCGGCCGGGCCCCCGTGCCCCTCCGGACGAAGGAGGAGGTCCTCTGCTACCGTCTCTTCGCGGACCGGTTCCCGCTCCCGCCCCACGTCGTGAGAGGGCTCGTCGGCACCACGGCGGTCTACTGAGGCTGCCGGAGGTGCGCACCCCGCACGGGGAGGATCGGCCACTCCCAGCGGTAGGGTACGTAGGACCGGCTCATCCCTCGCGTGGGGCCGCCGACGAGGCGGCGAAAGAATCCGATGCCCTAAGCCGACCCCGCCCTTGCCTTCATCCTGAACCAACCGAAGGCCCGCCGCGAGCACGAGAAGTTCTACGCGCAGAGCCCGCTCCGGTGGGCCCTCGAGCTCCACGACGCGTCCCGCATGTTCAAGACCCTCGCGGACCGGTCGTCGCGGCTCCGCCCGACGACCCCGACCGGGGGGAGCCCGCCGAGTCCGTCCAAGGCAAGCGCCATTGAGAGGCCCTCCGGACGGACCTCGAGGGGGGTGGCGCTCGCGAGCGATGGAGTCGGCGTGGGCCTCGGCCCTCCCCCCTCGGCGGTAACCCCGCGGCTCGCTGCCCTCGTCTGGGAACGGCATCGGATCATCGTCAACGATCCCCATTCCGCCCATTTGTACACCCTGGCCTCCTGGCTGATAAGGAGGCAGGTGGACGCCCTCGGGACGCTGGACCTCTCCGCGCCCCCCGTCCGCGGGGACCTCGCGGGACCTCGTTCCTACCAGAGATACCTGGACTCTGCCTGCGAGCTCCTCGACCACGCGATCGACGGCTTGACCGAGGGGGCTGGCCTTGTCCACGACAACGAGCGCCGCCCGCGGGTGTTCCACGAGGCCGTCGAGGGAGCCGCGGGTTTGGGCGTGGGGAATCTCCGGGACGAATCGGACGAATAGCCTCCCTTGAGGACGACTTCAGGGGCTGACGGTCTCCTCATGGATCCTGAGACCCTTTTCCTCCAGGCGCCGGAGGAAGGCGTCCGGAGGAAGCTGCTCCGGGATCACGAGGCCCCGTTCGCGGACCTCCCCGTCCAAGAGCATCTCCGTCGCGGCGGCGCCGCCGGTCCCGACCATGTACGCGGTCGCGTTCGTCCCGTGCCGCCGGTACGCCTCGTCGTACGACATCCCGGACCACATCCGTATCCGCGTCCTCGCGTCCCCCTTGAGCCCCGTCACCTCGACGACGCAGTACGCGTGCCCGCGGATGCGACCGAGGAGGCCCACGGGCGAAGGCAGGGCCGCGGCTAGCACGTCCAAGGGCCGCATCTGAACTCCACGCACGTCGACGGGGTCGAGGGAAAGAAGACCGAGCCGGCGCAGAATCCCGGCAGCCTCGATCCATGACGGGTCAATATGGATGTTGAAGGACGCCCGTCTCAGAGTCTTGATGCCCATGGGCAGGAAGTACGTCTCGTCATGGTTCGTCTTGTACACCCGGAGAGGCCCGACGGGTTCCGGGAACTCGTACGTCTCGCTCGCGCTCAGAGGCGGAAGGAACGAGATCCGGCCGTCCTCGAAGACGGCCGCGGGCACCCTCATCTCATCCAACAGGTCGACGGGGGACCAGATCGAGAAGAACTCGAGCCCCGCGACGGAGGCGGTGTCCCCATCGAAGACGTGGACCTCGTCGACCCGGTCGAGCGCTGCCGAGGCGTGCATTGCGAAGACGTCAGAGATCCCGGGCTCTTGGCCCATCCCGAGGAGGGCCGCGATGCCCGCGTCCGAGCAACGCTTCGCGGCCGCGTCGAACTCCGGGCCCGTGCCGTCGAACGGCATCCCGAAGTCGACGTAGTCTGTGCCGACGTCGGCCGCAGTCTCGAGGACCATCCGGTTGAGCCGCCAAGGCATCGTCGCCACGACGACGTCGCATTGCTTGAGGAGCCGCCGGACCGAGACTGGATCCGTGCCATCGACGTCGAGGACGTCGGCCCTGCCGTCCGGGATCCGGGCGGCGAGGCGCTTCGCGCCCTCCAGCTTCCGATCCACGAGGATCAGGCGTTCGACCTTCGGATGCTTCGCGAGATGCTCCGCACAGACGAGGCCGCACACGCCGCAGCCGAGTTGGAGGACGTCCATGGTACACGTTGGATCCCGACCGACGCCTCTTCAGGTCGGATGGTTCTCGGCAACCGGGACGAGATACTTAAGGGCTCGATGAGGAGGCTTCGTCCGATGGCGGGGCCGAGGCTGCCTCCAAGTAGGCCTTGAGGGCATCGAGGACGCCCCGCCAGAAGGAGGTCCAGTCGCCTGCGATTTCGCGGGGCGCGCGGTGAAGGACATGGACGACGGTCTGGGGGCCCTTCGGGATGACGTCGTAGTGGACCGTCGTGATGACGGATGCCTCCTCCGCGGCCATGGGCCATGTGAACACGAGGGTGTGCGGACCATCAA
>DATETY010000049.1:0-3655 GCA_035283365.1 Thermoplasmata archaeon
GCCCCCGCCCCAGCACTCCGCGACGTTCGGGCAGTGGGCCTCCTCGCAGACCGTGTGGAGGTCCAGGCCCCTCAAGAGGGACTTGAGGTGGACGTACGCCTCCCCCGCAGGCGGGCGTACACGGATCCACTCGGGCTTCCGTTCCGTGAGCATCGGCGCGGGACCGATTGCGCACTCCGCTTATGTACCTATTTCCGAGCCCGCCGATCATCCGTCCCGTTCTTGCCGGAGGTCCCGTAGACCTCAGGACTCGGGCGGCGTCTGAGGGCTCGCGGGCCGCGGACCGCCTGGGGACGCCCGCCGGGCTTTCCAGCGCTCATAAAACATGCCCAGGAGCCCGCCCCCTGCGGCGCCGATGGCGATGGAGATGAGCAGGCCCAGCCCTGGATGGAGGGTGAAGGGCGGAGGGTCCGTCACGGCGATCACGAGGTCGTACGTCACGTTCTGGGTGCTCGTCGTCCAGATGAGCACCGAAAACGCGGTCCCGTCCGCTGCGCCGACGGGGAACGAGTTCGAGTACTTCGCGACGCAGTCCTCCTCCGAGTAGTCCACGTAGTACAGGGAGTCCAGGTTCGCGTCGTGCCCGCGGATGAGGAGGAGGGAGGCGCAGCCTCCCGCCGTCGTGACGTTCATCCAGTACGAGATCCGCTGCCCGTCCCTCGCCCCAAGCTCGTAGGCGTTCCACAACAGGTCGATGCGCGTCGTGTGGGTGATCCGATAGGGATTCTCACTGACCGCGTACGTCGTCGCGGACACGACGGAGGACACGAGGACCAGTGCAAGGACGATGGCGACGGGGAGCGACGCGCGAGCGGCCATCGTGGCAACCCTCCGGTTCGGTCCCATATGGAGGGAGTCGTAGATAAAACTCCCGCCGAATCCATCAGCCGAACCGGAACTCGACCCCGTGGGACCCGCGCGGGTAGCTCCAGCGGATCGCGTCCTTCCCCAGATGCTTGCAGACGACCGCGCAGGCCCCCATCTCGATGCACCCCTCCACGTTGTACACGAGCTCCCCCTTCTCGAGCCGGTACACCTTTGCGGGGCACACGTAGAGACATGGCTTGCTCTCGCACGTCCGGCAGATCGCCGTGTCGACCGTGATGAAGGGCTCCTCGTCGAACTCGAACTTGTCGAGGCCCACGCGGTCGTCCACGGAGACGGCCTTCGACGGGTCGAGCTTCGCGGCCTCCGGCATCCTGGCTCGGCGCCGACAAACCGGGACGGGTACTAAACCGTTGGGAATGGAACGGGTCGTGCGCCAATGGTCGACGTTATCAGAGCTAGGACTCATGGAGATACGTTCTATATACGGGCCTCCCACGTCGGGGCCGCCACCGCACGACGGCGCATCCTCATGCGTGGCCTGAGCCCATGTCCGACGAACGTTCCCGGCCCCGGCCCGTCCCCCCGGACTGGGACCTCTCCGCCCTCTCCGGTGAGGAGGTCCGCGAGGCCTACCTCCGGTTCATGGATATCGACCCCAACGGCGGGGTGATCCGCCTCTTCGGCCACCGCTACGGCTTCCTCCGGCCGGAGGTCCTCGTGAACATCCAGAAGCAGCTCGAGCAGACCGTGGGCGCGAGCACGAAGGGCTTCCTGTACCTTGCGGGGGAGCGGAGTGCGGAGGCGGGCCTCGGGCTCTCCGGCGAGCTCCTCGAGGGACTCGACGCGACGCGCCTCACCAAGGAAGCGTTCCGCCGCCTCGCGGACGCCCTCGCGATCATCGGGTACGGCCGCTTCGAGCTCGTCGCGTCGGACGTCACGTCGGGGGAATACGCATTCACGCTCCGGAACAGCCCCATCGCGGAGGCGTACGGCGACGCGAAGAAGCCCGTGTGCCATCTCCTCGCCGGGTTCCTGGGCGGCATCTCTCGCCGGATGCTCGGCCGCGAGTTCCTCTCCGAGGAGACCGCGTGCCGGGCCCAGGGACTCGAGGTCTGCCGCTTCGAACTGCGCCCCGCGCCCCGCCCCTAGGACTCCTTGCACAAGGGTTTTTACCCCACCCGCCTTCCCGCCGTGGGACAAGGTACGATGGTGGAGCGTTTCGACGCGATCGTCGTCGGCGCCGGACCCGCCGGCTCCGCGACGGCCCTGACGCTCGCCCGGAAGGGTTTCTCGACGCTCCTCGTGGAGAGGGGCCGTTCCCCCGGCGTGAAGAACATGTTCGGCGGGCGGATCTACGCCTGGCCCCTCGCGGAGGTCCTCCCCGACTGGGCGAAGGACTGCCCGAGGGAGCGGGCCGTCACGAAGGAAGGGATGGCGTTCCTCACGGAGGACGCGTCCCTCGGCCTCACGTTCGACAGCCCGCGGCTCGGCGAGGGCCGGGGCGCGAGCTTCACCGCGATCCGGGCGAAGTTCGACGCCTGGCTCGCGAAGAAGGCGGAGGACGCGGGGGCGATGCTCGTCACGGGGATCCGTGTGGACGACCTCTGGCGGGAGTCGGACCGCGTCCGCGGGGTCCACGTCGCGCCCGACGACCGGGTCGCGGCGGACCTCGTCGTGATCGCGGAGGGCGCGACCTCGACCCTCGTGCGGAAGGCGGGACTTAAGGCGGACGTCGAGCCCCGGGAGGTCTCCGTGGGCGTGAAGGAGACGATCGAACTGCCCGCGGAGACGATCGAGGAGCGCTTCGGCCTCGGGCCTGGCGAAGGGGCCGCCTACGTGTACGCGGGATACGCCTCCCTCGGCCTCCGGGGAGGGGGCTTCCTCTACACGAACCAGACGTCCGTCTCCCTGGGCCTCGTCGTGTCGTCGGAGGACCTGGCGGCCCGGAAGTCCGAGGTCCACGAGGTCCAGACGAGGTTCCGTATGCATCCGTCGATCCAGCGCCTCGTGAAGGGCGGCCGGATCGTGGAGTACAGCGCCCACCTCGTGCCCGAGCTCGGGGCGAACATGGTCCCCCGCCTCGCCGCGGACGGCGTCCTCGTCGTCGGGGACGCCGCGGGCTTCCTCATTAACAACGGGTACACGTTCCGCGGGGTGGATCTCGCGATCGCCTCCGGGATCGCGGCGGGGGAGGCCGCGGAGGCGGCCCGGGCCGCGGGCGGGATGAGCGCGACGAACCTCCGCGCGTACGAACCGGCCCTCCGACGCAGGAACGTCCTCACGGACCTCGAGACGTTCCGGAAGGCCCCCCTCTACCTGAAGAATCCCCGCCTCTTCGACGTGTACCCGCGTCTCCTCATCGAGCTCGCGCAGCGCGTGTACGCGGTCGACGGGAGCGGGAAGGAGCGAATCGTCGACGCGGTCCTCGAGGGCTCGCGGGCGGAGGGCCTCTCGAAACTCACGATGCTGAGGGACCTCCTCAAGGGAGCGCGGTCCATGTGACGGGCCCCGGGACGGGGGCTTCGCGGGCGGGCCTCCGGATCATCGTCTGCATCAAGCAGGTCCCGAAGGCCCAGGAGCTCTCCGTGGACCCCGTGACGAAGACCCTCAAGCGGGTCGGCGTCCCGAGCGAGATCAACCCACCGGACCAGAACGCGCTCGAGGCGGCCCTCCGGCTCCGGGAGGCCCACGGGGGCGAGGTCCTCGTCCTCTCCATGGGCCCGACGTCCTTCGACGAGAGCCTCGAGCGGGCCATCGCGATGGGTGCGGACCGCGCGTACCTCGTGTCCGACCGGGCCCTCGGCGGGTCCGACACGGTCCCCACGGC
>DATETY010000050.1:0-89022 GCA_035283365.1 Thermoplasmata archaeon
TCCCGAACCCGGACGTTCCGGGTGGCCGAGGAAGTGGCCGAGAAGTGGTCACAAGTGCTCGGCGTGCCCAAGTACCGGGACCAGCCTCGTGAGGGGTCGGACAAGGCAGGTGAACGGAATGGGTGAAGAGAAGCACGGAATGAAGACGGGAGACATGAAGGAGATGCTCGAGGTCTTCTCGGAGAAGATCCCCACGCTCCTGAACAGCCTCACGGATGCGATCTACGGCAAGGACGCGTCCGCGAAGTTCGGGGCCGCTGTGGCGGACTTCTACAAGACCCTGAAGGGGAGCGGCATGACGGACGAGCAGGCCTTCAAGCTGACGGAGCAGTACATGTCCTCCCTCAACCTCGGCGGGATGATCGCGAAGGCCGTTGGGAGGCATCGCGAAGGCGAGGAGTGATGGCGGACCGCGGGGACCGGCTGCCCGTGGTGCTCCTGGGGAACCTCCCGGGCCTGGCGGCCCGCTTCGGCTGGGGATTCCTCCGCTACCAGGCGCGCCGCAAGCGCGGCGTCCGTGCGTTCCGGGACGCGCTCCTCCGCAGCGGCATGCCGAGGGACCGCGTGGAGCCTCTGGCGCAGGCCTACCACGACATCGGGTCAGTCCGCAGCCTCCTCCGTACCGGCCTAACCCGGTTCCGGTGAAGAGGCACCGCCTTTTCCCCTCCGGGCCCCGCCATCCCGGGACGGGGGTCGTTCGGTTCGTTTGCTGTTCTCAAAATCACGACGAAACCGTTAAGCACCCCTACAGGAGCCTGCCCCCGAGGACTCATATGGCTGGAACCAAGCCAACAGGTGCGATGGTACTATCCGTGGTCGGCGGGATTTTCATCCTGCTCGGAGGCATCACCCTCCTCTTCGTGGGGGCGATCCTCGCGGCGCTGCTCGGAGCCTTCGTGGGGAGCTTCTCGTTCCTCGGCCCCGACCCGATCGCGATCGTGAACACAATGGGCATCCTCGGTGTCGTGTTTGGCCTGATCGACATGGCCCTCGGCATCGTGATGTTCGTCAAGCCGGGCCTCTCGAAGGTCCTCGGTGCGGTCGTGCTCGTCGTCTCGTTGGTGAGCATCATCGCGCTCGGAGGGTTCTTCCTGGGTCTGATCCTCGGCGTCGTCGGCGGGATCCTCGGCCTCCTCTGGAAGCCGTCCCCGGAAGCGACCGCCGCGTATCAGCCCGCGATGGCCCCGCCGCCCCAGTAGCCGATCCAAACGCCACCAAGCCGCGCGCGGCAGACCGACTCGCGTGCCAGACGCACGCGAAGCCCCGCGCGCGACCCTTCCCCGATTTTCTCCACCAAGGATGGGGCGCACCCTCGATCCTCAGGATGCGATCGTGCTCGACACCAAGAGAGCTTCCGAGCCTCTGAGAGCGATCTGTCCGGTGTGCCCGGAATGGTTGCATCGGCGGCCCGATCGTCACCCCGCCCTTTCTCCCTGAACTCGCCGCGGGGAACGAGCCGGCCGAGGGCCGCGTGGACTTATATGGCACGGCCCGGTAGCCGCGCCGATGGCGGACCCGCGTCCCTTCCATCCCCGCGCATTCCTCGCGGTCGCGTGGGGCGTGAACCTGTGCATCAACGCGTTCTACATCTCCCCCGCGCCCGTGTTCCCGCGGATGATCGGGGACCTGGGGATCACGAAGGCCCTTGCGGGGTCCCTCATCTCGTTCTACCTCGTCTCGATCCTTGCGTTCCAGCTCCCGAGCGGCTTCGTGATGGACCGGGCCGACCCGCGGAAGACGATCGCCGCGGCGTGCCTCGGGCTCCTCGGCCTGAGCCTCGGGATGACCCTCGTGCCGCGGTACGAGATCTTGCTGGTCCTCCGGATCCTCGCCGGCATCCCCGTCGCGTTCATTTTCGCCCCGTCCGCGTTCCTCGTGTCCCGGGCCTTCGAGCGATCCCCGGGCCGCGCGGTCGGCGCGTTCCTGTCCGCCCCGCCCGCGGGGGTCGCGGTCGGGAATCTCATCGCGCCTCTCCTCGCGGACGCCTTCGGCTGGCCCGTCGTGTTCGTAGCGTTCAACGTCCCCCTCCTCGTCCTCGTGCCCGCGTTCGCGCGCCTCGCCGCGGGGTTGCCGCCGCGGGACCACGAGGCGTTCGGGCTCGGGGACTTCCTCGCCGCATTCCGGAACCGGGAGCTGTGGAAGGTCGGCCTCGCGTTCGCGTGCAGCTACGCGGCGTACATCTTCTACGCGAGCTGGACCCAGACGTACCTCACGGAGACGGGCCTCACGGCCCTGGCCCTCGTCGGGGTCGTGTCCGCGGCGATCCCCGCGGCCGGCATACTGTCGAGGCCCCTCGGGGGGCTCCTCGCGGAGGGCCCGTTCCGCGCGGACAAGCGGCGCGTCCCGATCCTCGGGTTCCTCGGGCTCGTCGGGGTGAGCGCCCTGGCCCCTCTGGCCCTCGGGGTCGCACCCCTCCTCCTCGTCGCGGCGGGCTTCCTGGCCCAGTTCCCGTTCTCCGTGTACTACCTGTTCTCCGCGCAGGTCATGCCGCGGCGGTTCGGCGGGACCGCGTACGCGTTCATGAACACGGTGAGCCTCGTCGGGGGCGCCATCTCGCCGGGCCTCGCGGGCCTCCTCGCGGACGTGACGGGCTCGTTCGTCGCGGCGTTCGCGATGATCGCCGTCGCCTCGCTCGCGGGGATCCTGTTCTGCGTCTCGCTCCGCGAACGCTGACGTCGGGTTCGCGCGCCGATCCGACGGGTCCCGTCACGGGCGGCCGTCCACGAGGTCCGAGTAGGAGGACGCCATCGCGTCCTCCTCGGGGATCTGAAAGTACGTCCTCAGGGCCTCGAGCTGGGCCCGGCCGTCCGCCTCCGTCGTGCCGTCGTCGAGGACCTTCTCGAACTCGATGAAGCGGCCCAGGCCCTCGACCGCGTCGAGGTGGATCTGCACGCCCTGGTGCCGATACATCTCGCGCGTCTTGCGTACCTCCGCGAGGACGGGGAACGCGCGGCGGAGGATCTCGAGGACCGAGGCGCCGTCGGGGAGGGCCGCGAGGTGGACGTCGCTCGCCTTAACGCCGCCCTCGTCGGGCCGCTCGTAGTACACGAGCTGGGCCTCCGAGCGCCCCCTCACGGTGCGGATCTTGAGGCGCCTCTCGCCGACGGCGAAGTACGTGTCCGTCTGGTGGAACGTCCCGGCGTGCTCGGAGCCGGAGAGGAGGGCGCGGGCCTTGCCGAGGTCCTCGTAGCGGGCCTTGAACTCGACGAGGCGCTTTTCGCCGGATTCCACGGACCCGGAGGCGCGGCCGGGGACAAGAACGTTCGCGGGCCTACGCGCGCCGTGCCGGGGACGCATCCTCGACGATGCGGGTGATCTGGGACGGCCGCTCCGGGCGGGCGTTCGGGTGCGCGAGGCGCTTCGCGGCCTCGAGGTGGCCCTTCGTGCTCGCGACGGCCTGGTCGAGCTGCTCCCGGTGCACGTTCAGGCTCCGCTTCGCCTCGCGCAGGGCGCGCACGTCCGCGAAGGTCGGGTTCGCGGCGGCCGTCTTCAGTCTCCGGGCGATGAACAGGGTCCGCACCAGGAAGATGCCGACCGCTGCCGGAATCACGAGCCACATGGGGTCCACGGTATCACACACGCCCGCCGGCAGGACCGGCGGGCACTTCGCACTACGAGGCCCTTCTATTTGAAGGATATGTCACCTTTGTTCAGGTGCGTTAGTTTCCGTGTCACGGCGCGTCACGAAACGCTTTTCTCCTCGCCGTCCGGGCGGGCCTCTCCGGGTACGTACCCGGAACGTGGTCACGACGCGAGCCGCACGAGGAGGACCGCCAGGAACAGGGCCGCGAAGGCCGCGCCGCCCCACGTGAGGGCCCTCGCGAGGCGGTTCACGCGGGCCCGCGACGCCGCGAGGTCCTCGAGGCTCCCGACGGGGCGCGCCTCGATTGTGCGGATCTGGACGAGGGCCACGCCGTCCAGACAGCCGAACGCGACGAGCAGTCCCACGAGGATCCCGATGTCCACGGTCCAGGCGAATCCCGCGGAATAAAACCCCGCGAGGAGGAACAGGGCATACAGGGGGGTCGTCCACCAGATGAAGGAACGCAGCTTCGCGAGCCGGTCCTGCAGGTCCGAGACTCCTGGGTCGGTCGACGCGTGGGTCCCCTCGCCCCGAGCGGGTTGTCAACGGCGCGTGGCTAGATATCCTTTGGGGCCTCGGTGGCCCGGCGACGGCGCCTCCGGGGACGGCCCGCCTGGGACAGCTTCTTCGCGTCCTCGAACGCCTTCTGTTTCATCGCCTTGCCCAGGGTGGCCTCGTTCTCCGAACGCGCCCGGTGGAGGGGAGCCCGGTAGTGGCGCAGCGTGTCACGCGCGCCCTCCAGGTTCCCGGACATCGCCTCCTTCGCGGCGTCCAGGGACTCTCGGTGCGCATCGAGGGACTTCTTCGCCTCTTCGAGCGCTCTCACGTCCTCGAGCATCGGGGTCTGCGCGGCGAACCGGAGGCGCTTAGCCAGGTACATCACCCGGACCGCGAAGATGAGGATCGCAAGTCCGACCACGACGAACGGGTCGGCGAGGAACTGGAGCGGAGTGGCCATCGCAGATCGAGTCCTGGGATCCCATGAGAGGGAGGCCGGGTGGGCCGTGAACGTTGGGAACGTTCAGTACATACCGCTCGGGCCGGAGAGCGTCAGGCGCCCGCCGCATCGAGGGTCTCACGTCGTTCGTCCGTGCGCGCACGCGGGTCGCGTCTCCTGCGGATCGGGGATCGAGTCGGAACCCTGGTACCACCGGCCCATCACGTTGCCTGCGCATGGAGCGCGTCCCTCTACATAATCCATTCGTCGATCCGCGTCGAGAGGTCCGCGCGGAGGGTCCCCGAAGGCCTGACGTCCCAGTCCCGGGATGCCGCCCGTCGACGGGATCTGGAGGCTCCCGTCTCGTACCTGTACTTGGAGGTACGAATGGAACCCGGGTCGGCGCCGCTGCGATGCGTCCCAGGGGACCCGGTCCGGGCGCCCCGGGGCGCGCGCCTCGCGATCGCGGGCGACCCGAGCCCCCCCCAAGGGGGCGTCCGCGTCAGCCGAGCCCGCTGTGCGGACGCGCCCACGGCCCCGAGCCGGCTCCCGTGAGGCGCGTCTGGCCCCGCGCGTACCTCCGGAGGACGCTCGCGCGCCACCAGTTCCCGAGGGGCAGCCGCAGGCGTGCACCGAGGTCCGCCTCGGCCTCGTCCAGGGTGGCGAACCGCGCGGGCTGTTTCGCGAGGGCCGCCCGGGCGAGCTCCCGGTACCGCCACACCCCGAGGGGGATCCAGTCCTCGTAGACTTCCATGCACACGATGGCCCCGGCCTGGCGTCGGCGGGACGCGAGGTGCTCGAGGACGGGGAGCTTCGTCGCGTGGTACGCGCCCGCGATCTCCTCCGGGTACGTGGTCCGCCCCGTCGCGAACTCGTGGTCGTGCGCGGGCGTCGGATTCGCGGACAGGTTCCAGGCTTCGAGGGCCTCGAACATGAACGCCCCCGGGAGGAGGACGATCGCGACGTTGTTCGCGAGCCCGGCCGCGCTCGTGACCTCGAAGCCGTCGACCCAGGGATGGTCCCGGACCTCCGCGAGGAGCCGTCTCCCGAGGATGTCGTCCACGGCCGTGATGGACCACTCCGTCGGGACGAGCCGCCGGCGGTCCTTCGTGCCGAGCAGGCCCACGGAGAAGATCCGGGTGATGTGGCTCTGCGGGATCCCGTGGCCGTACAGGTCCGCGACCCCCTCCGTGGCCCGGAGGTCCGTGTCCGAGACGATGTCGTCCACGCGGCGTGGCACGGACGGGTTTGACGCCAGTTCCACCTTCGTGATGTCCGCGCTCGGGCCGCTCGGGGGCGCCCGCGCGGAGAACGCGCTCACGAGGACGGGCCTCTTCGCGAGCCACATCTCCGTGTCGATCGGGCGGGAGGCCATCGCGGCCTCCTGGACCGTCGCCAGGATCGGGTCCGGCGTCCGAGCCTCCGCGACCCGGCGCGCGGCCTTCCCGCGCACGAGGCTGAGCCGGAACCGCAGGATCTCGGGGAGGTCGTACGCGAGCCAGCCCTCGGACGCGTCGAGGATGGACGTGTCCTCGTCCCGCAGGGGTGGGACGAGGGGTCCCGCGAGGACCTTCGGATAGCCCCACGAGCCCACGAACGCGCCGGGCGGAGACGCGCCGAACAGGTTCGTCGACCGGAGGTCCGTGCGCTCCGAGAACCACGCGCGCACGTCCCGGAGGTACGGGCATACGGCGAGGCGGCAACGCTTGATGTCGCCCTGGCAGACCGCGCAGGCGATCTCCCGGCGGACCTCCGACAGGGTCTCGCGGATGCCGCCCTCCGGGCCTGCCATGTCGCCTCTGAGAACGCGTGTCGGGAGATCACGCGGGGGCCGGCGCGGTCGCCGCGAACGGGGTCCCCGAGTCGACGACCTGCTCCTCCCACCGCGAGCCGCACTTCGGGCACACGTGCGTGCGCGTGTTGAGCGCGTTGCATCCGGCGGGCCCGCAGGTCGGGCAGTGGTGCTCCTTGACCATGCTTCGAAGGGTCCGTAGAGGCGCGTGCCTCATATCGTTTGCGGGGCAGGTTCATCCGTGGGCGACCGATGCGGGGGCGGTGGTCCCGTGGCGCCCCTGCCTCTCGGCTTGCGACTCCTCATGGCGATCGTGATCGGCGTGAGCGTGCCGGAGGGGTTCGGCCTCCTCCTCGGGCCGACAGAATGGTACGGGCTCATCTGGGGCTGGTCCCTCACCCCGATGACGGCCCGCTTCACGGCGGGCCTGTACCTGACCGTCGCCCTCGGGTTCGTCCTCGCCTGGCGGCGCGGCACGTGGGAAGAGGCTCGGATCCCGCTCGCGATGCTCTGGTCGTTCGCCGCGATCGCCCTCGGGTCCGCGGCCTTCGTGCTCGCGGCCTCGCCCGGCGTGATCTTCCTGGACCGCCCGTTCACCTGGGTCTGGTTCTTCCTGTATGCGGTCTCCGTGATCGGCGGGCTGTACTACCACCTCGTCTACCCGAGGTCCTTCGGCGGGAAGCCGTTCTAGGACCTCACGCGGAGGAGCCGAGGCCGTACAGCCGGTCCCGGTTCGCCTCGAGCTGATCCACCGGCTTCCCGAGGAACTCGGCCGCGGTCACGACGGACACGTCGTGCGACTCGCCCGCCTCCAGGACGGCCGCCATGTGCGCCCGCCAGTCCCGATCCCGCAGGCTGTGGTGGTCGAGGATCAACGTCTGGAGGCGCGTCGTCCTCACGATCCGGAGCAGGTTCGCGATCGACTTCCTCGTTTCCGACTCCGGGTAGTGCTCGGGCATGTGGGTCATCGGGCCGTCCACGTAAAGCAGGGTCGGGTCCGCGTCCAGGATGAAGGACAGCTGGGCCTTGAGGGGCGGGCCGAGCACGTCCGACGTGTGCACGAACACGTCGTCCCCCTGGGCGATCCGCGCCATGACCACGTATCCGAGCTCGTCGTCGTGGCCGTGGGGCACGGCCGGCGAGAACGTGAGCTCCGTCCCGCCGAACGCGAGGTCGTTCCCGTCCGCCACCTGGACGTCCTTCGGGTACGACTTGAGGGCGCGCACGAACGCGCCCGCGCGCTCCCGCTGGCTCCGGTTGATGTGGAACTTGCCGTCCTTGAGGAGGGCCGTCTTCCCCCGGAAGATAGATGGGGCGTCCGGGTTGTGATGGTCGTAGTGGTAGTGGCTCACCGTGAGGACGTGGGCCCGCTTCGCGGCCGCTCGGATCCCCTGCCACAGCTCCCGCTGCCGGGCCTCCTCGGCCTCGTGGGGCGGAAGGTCGTACCGCATGGGCCCGAGGCGGACGCTCGGGTCCAGGAGGATCGTCACGTCGGGCGTCTCGACGAGGGTCGCCATGGACCGCGCGCCGAGGCTGTCCGCGGCGAGGGGCGTCACCTTCATCGGAGCAGCGCGTCCCCCCACACCTGGAGCCGCACGCGGCGGAACCCGATCCGCTCGACGAGGCGCAGCGACGCCTCGTTGTCCGTGAACACGTGCAAGGCCGGGATCTTCCCGAGCCCGAGGACGTCCTTCACGAGGGCGCTCGCGGCCGACTTCGCGTACCCCTTCCGGCGGAACGCGTCGCGGACGTGGAAGAAACCGAGCATCGCGACCCGGTCCGTGACGAAGTGCGTGAGGGCCCAGGCCGCGGGCCGCCCGTCGGCGAACACGGCTCGGCTCGGGCCTCCCTGGATCCTCCCGCGGACGTACGCCTCCGCACCGGACCAATCGGGCGACCACGTCTCCGCGATCTCGCGCGCGGCCTCCGCCGGCACGGGGAGCGTCTCGTGGGCCTCGAGGTCCTGGAAGTCATCCGGACCGAGGGCGTAGAGCCACGCGGTCTTCGTCCCGTCCCGGGCCGCGCGGGCTCGGACCAGGCCGTGCGGGGTCTCGTTCGTGAGGTGGAGGAACGTGAGGCCCGCGGGCACGCTCGCGAGGAGCTCCCTCGCGTCCGGCTCGTCGTCCGCGTGGAGGACGAAGCCCGTGAGCCCGTTCGGCGAGCGCCGGGGAGACATCGCGAGGACCCCTCTGGGCGGATCTCCGACGGTCCGGAGCTGTCGGTAGTTGGGCTGCTGGAACAGGCGGTCCCATAGGACCGCGAAGCCCACGGGGTCCGTCTCGAGGAGGGGCCTGAAGGCCTCCCGGTCGACGCGCGGCGCGCTCGTGGGGACGCGAAGGGCCCCGAGCCGGAAAAGGCTTCGCGGGGGGCTCAGACCTTGCGGTCCGCGTGCGGCGCCTCCGCGTTCAGCCAGTCGTCGAGCAGGTCGATCCACTCGTCCAGAGACTCGAGTTCCGCAGGGGCTGCTCCCTCTCCGTCGATTCTCGGCGGCTCCTCCGACCCGCCGTCCGGAGGATCGAGGTCGTCCGGGCGATCCGGCCCGGGCCCGTCGGGGCGCTTCGTGAACGACCGTCGAACGCGCCAGAGCTGCAACGCGACGCCCGCCGCGATCACGGCGCCGATCGGAACGAGGGGGTTCATCCCGAACGCGCCCACGGCCGGATCTGGCCCCACCCAAACGGATCGGGTCACGATGAGTCCATGGCCCTCCGTGTCGTTCACGACGATGGACACCGCGTACGTCCCGGGCGCGTCCCAGGCGTACGAGGCTTGGCAGCCCGCGATCATGGGTCCGGACCCTTCGAACGTCCAGCGGCAGGCGTACGGCCCGACGCCTCCCTGGGGCCGCGCGACGAACGAGACGTCCTCACCGACCCCGGGCGAGGGCGGCGCCTGCTCCACGAGGACCGACAGAGGGGGATGCACGGTCACCTGGGTCGCTCCCACGGCCGACTCGCCGGCCCGGTCCGTGGCCGTCGCGGTCACCGCATACGTGCCCTCCGAGGCCCATGCGTGATCCGCCTCGCAGCCTTGACCCGTCGTGCCGTCCCCGAAGGACCAGGTGCATGTATAGCCCCCCGCGCCGCCCCGCGGGAAGGCTCGCAGGTCCACGGGCTCGCGGGCCAGCGGGGCGTCCGGCGCGAACCCCACGACGACCTGGACGGATCCGCCCACTCCGATCGTGGGGAGGTCCGCTTCGCCTCGACCGCCGAGGGAGTCGAGCGCACTCACGTGGGGCATATAGTCCCCCGGGGCCGCGTACGCGTGGCCCACGGCGGGCCCGGTCCCCGTCGTCCCGTCGTCGAAGTCCCACTCGAACGCGTACGGTCCGCCGCCCCCGCCGCTCGCCGACGCGGTGAAGTTGATCGTCTCCCCGGGCGCGGCGCCCGTCGTGGACGACTCCGCGTCGATCGCGACGTCCGTGATCGACACGACCACGTAGTCCGAGGCGGTCCCTCCGTTCGCGTCGGTCACGATCGCGGAGGCCGCGTACGAACCCGGGTTGACGTACGCGTGGGTCGTCGACGCCCCGAGCCCGACGTCCCCGTCCCCGAACGTCCAGTCGTACCGGGTGAAGGTCCCGGGACCGCCCGAGGCGGTCATCGTGAATGTGAGGACCGTGCCGGGCGCGGCCGCGGGGTGGTCCACGGACGCGACCACGGCGGGTGCGGAGCTCACCGCGACCTCCACGGAGGACGTCGTGGTCGCGGATGCGCCGTCCCGCGCCGTGCACGTGGCCCGCATCGGGCCCGGCTCGGAGTACGCGTGGCTCGCGTCCGGGTCGGCCGCGGTCCCCCCGTCCCCGAACGTCCACGCATACGCGTACGGCGGGCTGCCGCCTGAGGCCGCGCACTGGAACGCGATCGTCTGGCCCACGTCCGCGGACGCGCGGGACGCCTCGGCCCGGGCCCCGAGGACTTGCGGCGACCCGAACGAGACCGTGTTGGACGACGTCCTCGAGGGCGGCGCCCCGGACGGGCAGTCGCGGCACACGTCCGTCGTGAGGAGGTAGAACGCGTACCCGGTCGTCGAGGACACGTCCTGGAGGGTGTGGCTCCGCGTCCCGGGGTCCAGGATCGTGGCCGCGACGCTCCAGGCACCGCCGTTCACGGACATGAGGAGCTCATAGCGCCCGAAACCGAGCTTCGAGCTGTACGTCGCGTGGTTGTCCCAGGAGAACGAGAGGGTCGTCGCGTCGACCTGCGCGTACGACAGGGTCGCGGCCGCGGGGTGGGGCACGACGACCTCGGTCGGGGCCTCCGTGCCGTCGCACGCCCGGTCCGTGAGCCGCCACCAGACGGACGTGCCCGGGGTGAAGCCGTACACGTAGGCGGACGCCGTGTTCACGTCCGTATACGTGGCCCACGGGGTCCACGGGCCGAGCGGGCCCGCGCTCGAGTACGCGAGCTCGTACTCTCGGAAGCATAGGTCGAGGCTGCGCACCCAGCCCAGGCTCGCGGCGCCCGGTGAGACGCCCGTGAACGCGATGGGCGACAGGTTCGCCCCGGGCTCTCCCGCAGCGGCCTCGAGCCGTGGCGGACCCACGTCCGGGCCATCGGACGGGACGACGGCGAGGAGCGCGACGGGCAGGAGGCCCGCGAGCGCGGCCGCTACCGCGATCCCCATCGCCGGGAGCCGGAGGGAGGCCATGGCTTGGACGCCTCCTTTCCCACCCGGTTCCCGGATAGAAGAACGGCATACGCGAGGCCGCAGCGGCTTGTGTTCTCTTGTGACACGCTCCTTCAGGGAGCGATCACGGCGCCGCGCGGGAGGCTCGGATCTCCGCGGCGATGTCCCGGGCGGCCTTCCCGGGCTCGGGCGACTCGTACAGGGCCCGGCCCACGATCACGGCGTCCGCGCCGGCCCGGACCGCGTCCGCGGGTCGGCCTCCCTGGGCGCCCACGCCGGGGGCGAGGATGGGCCGCGTCCCGACGATCGCGCGGAGGGCGCGCACCCGCTCGGGGCGCGTGGCGGGCGCGACGATCCCCGCCGCGCCGGCCCGCACGGCGATCCGGGCGAAGTCCTCCGCGTGCTTCGCCGTATACTCGGCCCCGCCCGGGTGGCTCATCTCCGTGACGACGAACACGTCCGCGCGGCCCGCGGCCTCCACGCACGCCCGGACGGAGTCCTCACCGGGGAAGCCGTGGCAGATGACCCCCGAGGCCCCGGACCCGACCGCCTGCTCGACGATGAGCCGGTTCGTGTTCGGGATGTCCGCGATCTTGTAGTCCGCGAGGACGTACCCGAACGTCGCGAGGTCCCGCACGGCGGTCGGGCCCGACCCGAGGATCAGGGGCCAGCCGACCTTCAACGCGTCCACGTGGTCCCGCACCGCGTCCGCGACCCGACGGGCGCGGGCCAGGTCCGGCACGTCGAGGGCCGCGATGAGCCCGTGGCGGATCCTCATCGCGTCCCGAACGGGGGGCGGGCCGAAAAAGGTTCGCCATCCGGACAACGGGCACGCCACCCTTAAATAAGGTGAACCAAATCGGAGCGGGGCCCCGGATGTCCGAGATCCAGCGCATCAAGACGAAGGTGTGTCTGGTCGGGGAAGCTGCGGTCGGGAAGACGAGCCTCGTGAGGCGCTTCGTCGTCGACGAGTTCGACGACCGGTACATCACGACCCTCGGGGCCAAGGTGTCCAAACGCGAGCAAGCGTACGCCTCGCGCGGGGGCGACATCACGTACCAGATGGACATGACCGTGTGGGACATCATGGGGGAGAAGGGATTCCGGGACCTCCTCAAGGAGGCGTTCTTCCACGGCGCGAAGGGGATCCTCGCGGTGGCGGACCTCACCCGGTACTCGACCCTCAAGGAGCTCGACGATTGGGTCCAGAGCGTCTTCAACGTGGTCGGCGAGATCCCCGTCGTGTACGCGATCAACAAGGTGGACCTGAAGGACGAGGTCACGATCCTGTACGGGGACCGGGAGATCGAGCAGGCCGCGCGCGCGTTCGAGGCGCCGTTCTACTACACGTCCGCGAAGACGGGGGACCACGTCGAGGACGCGTTCCGCCGGGTCGGCCATCTCATCCTGGCCCGGCAGGGCGTCACCCCGGCCGGTTGAATCAGGGGGGAAAACGGGCGGGCAACCGTTAAGTAGCGGGTCCGCGGAACGGGTCCAGCCTCCCGCGCGACCGAGGAGTCCGTCCATGACGGAGACGAAACACCTCAAGTCGAAGATCTGCCTGGTCGGCGAGAAGGCCGTCGGGAAGACGTCCCTCATCCGGCGGTACGTCCTGAACATGTTCGACGACCACTACATCACGACGATCGGGACGAAAGTGTCCAAGAAGGAGGTCCGCGCGTTCCAGCCGGAGCGGGACCGGATCGTGGACGTGGACATGACGATCTGGGACATCATGGGTGAAAAGGGCTTCCGCGAGCTGCTCAAGGACGCGTATTTCTACGGCGCGAACGGCATCCTGGCGGTCGCAGACCTCACGCGACGCCGGACCCTGGACGACCTGGACGACTGGATCGACGGGGTCGAGCAGGTCGTCGGGCGCGTGCCCACCCTGATCGCCGTGAACAAGGCGGACCTCCCGAACGACGGACAGTTCTCGGAGCGGGACGTGGCCCAGGTCGCGAAGGCGTTCGAGTGCGAGTACCTGATGACGTCCGCGAAGACCGGGGACAACGTCGAGGAGGCGTTCCGCCGCCTCGGAGCGCTCGTCGCGGGCGACCAGCTGAACCGCGCGTGAGTCATCCGCACGGGTCTCCGGACGAGGGTTGTCTCGAAACGATTAAGTATCTCGCCCTGGATGGACACAGCCCCTGTCGCCAGGTGTCCGCGCGAGCGGATGTAACGGGAGGGGTCTCGGGCCGGGCACGGGGAGAAAGACGCCGCGGGGCTTGCGCCCGCGGGAGGGAGGAACACGAAACCGACGACCCCGGCGTATCGCGCCATTCGCTGGCTCCTGCCTCTCGTCATCCTCTTCGTGCTGTCGGGCGGATCCCAGGCCCTCCCGGACCCGGTGACGTCCCCCGATGGAACACGGACCGTCACGTGGACGGCCGACGACGCGTCTCTCCTACGCGAGAACGTCACGATCGACGGAGTCGCGGGCACGCTCCCGTGGCGCCCCGAAGCCTTCCGGCTGTCCGGAGGCGCCGCGTTCGCCTCGGCCGGGCTCATGCCCGCGGAACTGGAAACCACCCCGGAAGGGATTGAGCTCCGGGACGATTCCACGAATCACGTGCCCTCGGGGGACCTCGCCTCCGCGAGCCCATGGACATTCGCCTCCGACGCTCCAGGCGACGTCCTCGCCTCATGGGACTCCGCGGGCCTCGCCCGCGTATCCCACGCGGGCCCCGAGCCGAATCGCACGAGGTGGGAGTCATTCGACCGGGAACTCAACTGGACCCCAGCCCTCCCGGCCGACCCGATCGCGGACAGCGATCCGACGACGGTCAGCGCAGGCCAGAAGGAAGGCGATGGGATGATGCAGGACCGCGTGACGACGGGTCTCACCCCGGGGTCGTGGGCCGGCGTCCAGCGGGTCGGCTCGTTCAACTGGTCCGAATTCGACCGAATCCTCCTGTGGTTGTTCGCGCCCGCCGACCTCCCCGTGACGTTCAACGTGACGGCCCTGATCGCTTCCGAAATGCGCGGCACGTCTCCGGTCGCCCTCGTCGAGGGCTGGCAGGAGGTCGTATTGGATCTCACGCCGCTCGGACCCGAACGGTCCTCCATCGCGGTCGTTCAGCTCCGTTTCTACGGCGTCGGGCTCTCTGCGGTGCCGTTCTACATCGACGACTTCCGCCTCACGGTGGCCCGTCAGGTCAACGGCACGGGGTCGTTGAGCCAGACGGTCCAGAAGCCGATGATGACCTCCGCCGCGTGGGGAACGTGTCTCGTGAGTTTCCGGTGGCGGGCATCGAGTGTGATCGAGATCGCGTCCTTGAGGATCGGCATGAACCTCGGACTCGCGGGGAGCCCGGCCCCGTACGCGACCTCGTTCGCCGCCGCGTCGGCTGGCAGCTGGATGGACTATGAAGCCGATGTGAGTCCGTGGGTCGTGGAACCCGGCGCCTATGAGCTCCGGCTGTGGGCATCCGTGCGTACGAACACGACGCAGGCCACGAACGGGACCGTCGAGCTCGATGACGTACAACTCGGATTCCCGGCGCGCCAGAACGGCACCTTCGTGTCGGACCGGATCGAATTCGGAGGTCCGGTCGAGACAGTCAGCTTCTCCTGGAACGCGTCGATTCCAGGGAGCGGCTCCGCCCGCCTCGCCTTCCGAGCGGGAAATTCGACGGACCCGGGCGATGGCTCCTGGGGCCCATGGTCGGAATCGTCCTCGCCCGGTGCGCATCCGGACACGATCCGAGCCCGATCCTTCCAGGTGCGAGCGGCCCTCGAGACCACGAACGCGAGCGAGACGCCTCGGGTCGAGGCGCTCGAGCTCTCCGTGCGTCAGCGTCCTCCTAGGGGGACGATCACCACGCCTCTGTTCGCCCCGGAGGCGAACTTCACGCGATGGCTTCGGATCCTGCCCGAGGGGACGACGGGAGCGTCCAGTTCCTTCGAGGCCGAGTTCTGGAACGGCAGTGCCTGGAGACCGTTCACTTCGGAAGTCGACTTGGCCGGGGCGCCGCACGCCATGCGCGCCCGTGCATCCCTCGTCTCTGCGGATCGGCTCGAATCGCCCGCCCTCACCTCCCTCACCCTTGTCTATGACACGGCCCGTCCGACCCCACCCATCTGGGATTGGGCGTTCGGGAATCCCTGGTTCGTCCTGGTCCTCGTGGCCGCCGCAGGAGGCTACGGAGCGTACGCGGTCGCGGCCCGCCAGCTCGTCGCGATCGAGGACGTGTTCCTCGTGGCGCGGGACGGTCGCCTCATCATGCACAACACGCGTAGGATGCGGGCCCAGTGGGATGAGGACACATTCGCCGGGATGCTGACCGCGATCTCCGCATTCGTCCGAGATTCCTTCAAGGAAGAACGCGGGGAGCTGAATCGGTTCGAATTCTCCGGGAGGACGGTCCTGATCGAGCGGATCGACTCGATGTACGTCGCGGCCCTGTACGCGGGCCACGTCCCGGCCCGTGCTCTCAGGAACCTGAAGTCGTTCGTCGCGGACCTCGAGGAACGGTACGGCGAGCGGCTTCGAACCTGGTCGGGCTCGCCCGAGGACCTCCAAGACCTGAAGGAGCTCACGGCTCGGTTCGTGGGCCGCGGCCGCTACCGACGGCTCGCGGGCCCTAGGCCCGCGGGATGAGCCTCACGGGGTGACGAGGAGGTACGCGATGACCGCAAACCCGAGCAGGGTGAACGCGGTCGAAACGAGCCACGCCCAGCGGAGGATTCGCCCGCGGGTCGCGGGGTCCTCCCACGCGGCCTGGGCGCGCGCGATCATGCCGCCTTGAACCGCTTGAGCCGCATGAAGTTGTCCCGCTCCAGCTCCTCGAGGCGCTGGCGGATGAATGCCTCCGTCGACTTGAGCTCCGGGATCACGCGGTACTCGAGCGCGTTCACGCGCCGCTTCACCTTCTCGATCTCCTCGATGAGCCGCCGCATCGTCGTCTCGATCTCGGCGGCCACGATGATGTCCTCCACGAGGGCCTCGTACGCCTCCGCGGCCTCGTCGATCCGCGCGGACGTCGTGATGACCCCGTAGCCGCGCTCCTCGAGCTTCTTCCGCACGGACTTCGCGTCGATCTTGGGGACGATGATCCCCATCACGTTCTTCGTCTTGAGGTCCAAGGTCGGGATCGTCCGGAGCGCGAAGGCCGCGGACCGCACCCCGATGGACCCCTCAATGGCCCGCGCCACCGCGATCCGCTGCTCCGCGACGCGATACTTGTCCGCGAGGTGCGACCGGAGGGTCTTCGCGCGCTCGAGGACCCGGAAGAACTCGACGATGAGGGCGTCCCGCTTCAGCTTGAGCAGCCGGTGGCCCCGCTCCGCCGTGCGCCTCGTGCGGCGCAAGAGGAGGAGCTGGGACCGCGTGGGCTTGTACTGCGCGAGGACCATCCTATGCCGTCACCGCCGTCGACTTCCCGCGGTGGGCCGGGTGGTACTTCTCGAGGGTCTTGCGGTCGATCTTCGTGAGCCACGCCTCGTCCACGGTCGCCAGGAGCTTCCAGCCCACCTCAAGGGTCTCCTCGATCGTCCGGTCCTCCTCGGAGCCTTGCCGGATGAACTCCTGCTCGAAGCGATCCGCGAACTCGAGCATCTTCCGGTCCCGGTCCGAGAGGGCTTCCTTCCCGACGATCGCGACGAGGCCCCGCGCGTCCTTCCCTTCCGCGTACGCCGCGTAGAGCTGGTCGGAGACCTGCTTGTGATCCTCCCGAGTGCGGCCCTTCCCGATCCCCGCGTCCATGAGCCGCGAGAGGGACGGGAGTGGGTCGACGGGCGGGTAGATGCCCTTCCGGTGGAGCTCCCGGTTCACCGCGATCTGACCCTCCGTGATGTAGCCGGTCAGGTCCGCGATCGGGTGGGTCCAGTCATCGTCCGGGATCGACATGATTGGGATCTGGGTGATGCTCCCCGGCCGACCGTGGATGCGACCCGCCCGCTCGTAGATCGTGGCGAGGTCCGTGTTGTGCAGCACGACACCTCCGCACGCGTCCACGAAGTTGTTCGTGCCCTCCACGGACAGGTCGTACACGAACTCCTCGGTCGGGTCGACGAGCTCGGTCTCCGCGACTTCGGACGCGAACGAATCGTGTAACGTGACGGATGGACCCTTGATCCAGGTCGAGAGGTACGCCTTCCAGGCGTCCCGGCCCTTCCACGTGTAGATCGAGGGGATTCGTCCCGGCATGAGTTGCTTCGCGAGGATCGTCAGGTCGTCGCGCAGTCCCGGGCTCACCGTGACCATGTCGTACTGCGTGATCCGGTAGTGCGGGTCCGTCGCCTTCCCGTCCCCCTCGTAATACGCGTCGAAAAACGCCCGTCTCGCCTCGGACCTCGCGGAGAGGACTTGACTCGGGATCCGCTTCGTTGCGGATCGGGTCCCGCAGCCCATTTCCCGTACGATCCAATCGTAGTAGACTTTGCCGCCGATGGTCGTCCGCACCGTTCCGGACCGCTTGTCGGAGACGAACGTGGACGGAGTCACACCGAACACGCTGCGGTACGATCGCTTGATCTCGTCGATGATTCCCGGGTCGTTGATGTCGATGCGCACGTAGTGGTTCCACCACGCCGCATGAGACTCCTGGTAGCGGACCGCGTGACCCTCCGATACGTAGTAGCCGAGCAGTCTGGAGCGCGCCGAGTCGAGACGCACCGTGTCGACGGTCGGAACGCGGTTCACGTGCGCGAGGAACGACCCGCGTCCCATGTCCCCCGCGGGGATCGGTTCGATCCGGCCACGGTGGATCGTGTAGACCGAATGGTTGGGCGTGACGACGGTCTCGCCTTGGCACGTCCGAAGCCGGACCAGCTTGCCCCGATACCGGTGTCTCAGGATCTGCCGAATCGGCCGGAACACGGCTCTCCCACCTCGCGTCACGCTGAGCGCCTTCCACCCCGCCACGTCGATGCGCTGCTCGACGCCTCCGATCACTCGCACGACGGCCTGGGTGGCCAGCTCCTGGAAGAGCTCGCCGATCGGGATGACCCGGAGCCAGCCCCGAGGGTCCTGGACGACGACGTTCCGGGCCCCGTCCACGCTGTACATGTAGCCCGGGTACCCCCTCCGGCCTGGCACCTCTTCCCGCGCGGCCCCGATCTGCCGCAGGGCCTCCGCGTAGTTCGTCATGTCCGTCAGGATCACGAGGACGTGCATCCCGACCTCGTACGCGAGGAACTCCGCGGCGGTGAGGGCCATGCGCGGCGTGATGAGCCGCTCCACGGCGGGGTCGTCCGCGAGGTTCAGGAAGAGGACGGCCCGCTTGAGGGCCCCCGTCCGTTCGAAGTCGTTCATGAACACGCGGGCCTCCTCGTGGGTGATCCCCATCGCGGCGAACACGACGCCGAACGGCTCCTGCGAGCCGAGGACCTTCGCCTGGCGCGCGATTTGGAGGGCGACCTCGTTGTGGGGCAGGCCCGCGCCGCTGAACAGGGGGAGTTTCTGTCCCCGCACGAGCGTGTTGAGCCCGTCGATCGTCGAGATCCCGGACTGGATGAACTCCGCGGGATGCTCCCGCGAATACGGGTTGATCGCCGAACCTGCGATGTCGAGCCGTTTCTCGGGCACGATCGGGGGCCCGCCGTCCGCGGGCTCTCCCGCGCCCGTCAGGACGCGGCCGAGCATGTCCTTCGACACGCTGAGCTTGATCGTCTCCCCGAGGAACTTCACGCTTGCCTGGCGGTCGATCCCGGCCGTGCCCTCGAACACCTGCACGACGACGACCTCCGTCGAGGTGTCGAGGACCTGGCCCCGCCTCCTCGTGCCGTCGGAGAGGGACACCTCGACGAGCTCCGCGTACCCGACGGGTTCCGTCTTCTCGACGAAGATGAGCGGCCCCGCGATGTCCGTGATCGTCCGGTACTCCTTCGCCATGTCATCGCACCTCCAGCCGCTTGAACTCGTCTTCCATCTGGGCGAGCGTCTTCTCGAGCTCCCCGTCGAACTTCTCCTCGTACTTCACCCGCGTGAGGAGTTCCCGCGACTTGAGCCCCGCGACGTCCTTCACCGGGACGTCCAGCGCGACCGCCTTCCCGCCGAGGTCCGCGTAGCGCCGTATCGCAGAAATGAGCTTGAACTGCCTCTCGGGCGGGCAGAACGTGTCGACCGGGTGGTACGCGTTCTGTTGGAGGAAGATCTCCCGGATCATGCGCGCGACCTCGAGGGTGAGCTGTTGCTCGGGCGGGAGCGCGTCGGCCCCGACGAGCCGCACGATCTCCTCGAGCTCCGCTTCCTCCTGGAGGGTCCGCTGGGCCCACTGCCGGAGCTTGGGCCACTCCTCGTTCACCTTCGTCCGGAACCATTCGTCGAGGGTCGGGCCGTACAGGCTGTACGACGTGAGCCAGTTGATCGCGGGGAAGTGGCGCCTCGCCCGGAGGGCCGTGTCCAGGGCCCAGAACACCTTCACGATGCGGAGGGTGCCCTGCGTGACGGGCTCCGAGAAGTCCCCGCCGCTGGGGGACACGGCTCCCACGACGGAGACGGATCCCTCCCGGTCGTTCAGGGTCGTGACGCGCCCCGCGCGCTCGTAGAACTCGCTGAGCCGCGCGGACAGGTGGGCCGGGAAGCCCTCCTCGCCGGGCATCTCCTCGAGGCGGCTCGACAGCTCCCGCATCGCCTCGGCCCACCGCGAGGTCGAGTCGGCCATGAGGGCCACGTTGTACCCCATGTCACGGTAGTATTCCGCCAGCGTGATGCCCGTGTACACGCTCGCCTCGCGGGCCGCGACGGGCATGTTGCTCGTGTTCGCGATGAGGGCCATCCGTTCCATGAGAGGAGCCCCCGTGTACGGGTCCTCGAGCTTCGGGAACGTCGTCAGGACCTCCGTCATCTCGTTCCCGCGCTCCCCGCATCCGATGTAAATCACGACTTGGGCGTCGCACCACTTCGACAGCTGTTGCTCGGAAACCGTCTTTCCCGTTCCAAACCCGCCGGGGATCGCCGCGGTCCCACCTTTCGCGATCGGGAAGAGGAAGTCCATGACTCGCTGGCCCGTGATGAGGGGCACAGTCGGCATGAGCCGCTCCTTCACGGGTCGAGCCCGTCGAACGGGCCAGTCATGCTTGAGCATGAGGGACCGGCCCCCGTCGAGTTCGACGGCCACGTCGTCCACTTTCATCTTGCCGGACTTGACCCGGACGACCTTGCCCGCGACGTCCGGAGGCACGAGGACCCGGTGCTCCACGTTCTTCGCCTCCTGGACCGTCCCCAGGACCGTCCCGCCTCTCACCGCGTCGCCCTCCTGGATCGCGGGCTTGAAGTCCCACAGCTTCTCACGGCTCAGGCCCGGGGCTCGCACGCCGCGGAGGATGAAGTCGCCCATCTGTTTCTGGAGGACCGGGAGGGGCCGCTGGATCCCATCGTAGATGTTCCCGAGCAGGCCGGGCCCGAGCTCCACGGTCAGGGGCCGGCCCGTATCCGTCACGGGCTCGCCGGGCCGGACGCCGGACGTGTCCTCGTAAACCTGGATCGTGGACCTCTCGCCGGAGATCTTGATGACCTCGCCCATGAGCTGTTCCGCGCCGACGAGCATCACGTCGTACATGCGGGGCCGGAGCCCCGTCGCGGTCACCACGGGCCCCGCCACCCGCACGATGGCGCCCGTCCCCTTCCCCTTCGCCGCCTCCTTCATGACCGTCGCCACACCGCCACCTCACTTGAACAGGTCCACGCCGATCGCCCGCCGGATCTTCGTCCGGAGATCCTCGGACTCCGCGGACCCGACCGCGATCACGACGGGCCGCGCGAGCGTCTCGAGCCGCCGGCGCATCGCGTGGCTCAGCTTCGGCATGTCCTTCGTATCGAGGACGAGGATTCCGACGTCCGGGTCCTCGAGGACCTGGGCGATCTTCCTCTCGATGTCCTCCGGGGCCGCGGGGACCGTCTTCCGGATCCCCACGAGCTGGAACCCCTGGACGAAGTCGTCCCGGCCGACCGCGGCGAGCTCCACGTCACACCACCAGGAGGTCCCGGATCACATCGAGCGGCAAGCCGCTCTCTTTCCCGCGCGCGACGATCCGGACATTCTGGACCTCGCGGTCTTTCCGCACGATGAAGTCCAGGACGGGCAGGATGGAGAGGGGATGGAGGTGTCCGTAGCGCGTCGCCTCGACGAGGTGGACCTTCTCCACGCGCCGGATGAGCACGCCCACGCCCGTCGACTCGACCCGCGCGAGGTCGTCCGCGATCCGACCGTAGAACGAGTACCCGGATAGGCGGCTCGTCAGCCCAGCGTGGTCGAGGGCCACGATCTCCTCGAGGTCCTCCACGTCGAGCTCGCGTCCCCCCGGCAGGAAGATCGAGCGCGCGAACGCGGCCTTCGCGGCCCACGCCCGGAGGAGCGTCTTCAGGTTCACGATGTCGATCTCCCGCTGGACGAACTCCCGCATGAGACGGTTCGCGTCCGTGGAGGGCGGGATCGACGACAGGAGTTCCTGGTAGTACAACTTCGAAACGAGATCTTCCCACGCGGCCCAGTTCGACACCTGGCCGGGCCGCTCCTTCAGGATGTCCAGGGCCTGCGCGTAGATCGTCCCCTCGAGGTCCGCGAACACGTCCTCGAGCCGGTCCGCCGCGACGAGGTCCTGGAGGAACTCCTCTCCGAACGACCCGGCCGCGACGAGGTCCTCCTCGATCTCCCGCATCGGGGCCCCGTGGACCTTCCCGCGGACGATCGTCTTCACGTTCTCGAGGTCCCATCGGCCCAGGTACCGCGCGACCATCGTGCGGAGGTCCCCCTCGCAGAACTCGTAGATCTGCGTGTACGTCTTCGCGAGGTTCCGCGACATCGCCGTCTCGATGAGGTCCACCCCGGCGTACTTCGCCCCGAGGGCGACCATCTCGTCCTTGTACTCCCGCTCCCCGAGGAACCGGGCGATCTCGGGGATGGACATCTGGAGGAGCCGCCCGTACGTCTCCTCGGGCATCAGGAGGCCGCGCTTCGCCTTGACCCGCGCGGTCACGTACGGGTAGTTCCCCGATTCGATCGGGATCCGTTCGCGGACCCACCGGTACCGCCGGTACAGCTCCTCGTTCACGTCCTTCAGGGTTTCGAAGGCCATAGGATCTCCGCGACCTCCTTCACGGAATCGTCCCACACGTCTCGTAGGATCGACTCGTATCGCAGGTCGACCCGCCGCGTGCCGTCCGCCGCCTCGATCACGACCCCCCCGGCGCAGTCGATGTTCCCTTCGTAGCGGTCCCCGACGGTTTTCCGGACCGTGGCCTCGTCCTTCCGGTTCGAGTACACGCGGCCGCCCCGCCACTCGGACTCGTTCGCCTTCAGGAGGGCTCGGAGGAACGCCTCGTTGTCCGCGAGGTCCCCAAGTCGCTCGGGGGTCCGTTCGTACACGCGGTCGAGACCGTCCTTCTGGGCCGCGAGGACGATCTTCCTGGCCTCGAGCTCCCCGCGCGCGAGCTCCTGGACGCGGCGCCGCTCCGCAGCCTGCTTCGCGCGGGACTCGCTCTCCGCGAGGGCCTTCGCCCCCTCGGCTCGGACCTCGGAGAGCATTCGCTCTCGCTCCGCTCGGGCCTGGGCGAGGATGTCCTCCGCCTCGGCCCGCCCCTTGTCGAGGATCGCCTGGACGACCGTTTCCAGGGGCATCGGCGATTCGCCCACGTTCAGCCGAGCTGGCCCAGGAGCAGGAAGGCGATGATCAGGCCGAAGATGACGATCGTCTCCGGGATCACGACGAGCGGAAGGACCCGGCCGAACAGCTCGGGTTTCTCCGCCAACGCGCCCACGGATGCGGCTCCGATCACCTTTTCGGCCCAGGCCGTCGCGAGGGCCGAACCCGCGAGCGTTAGCGCGGCGGCCATCGCGACGAGCCCCTGCTGGCTCTCAGCCACTACCATGTGTTGTCACACCTCCGGTTTCGCTCTCTCCCCAAAGGGCCGGAACAACGTCCCGGATCCCTTGAAGAACTTGATGAAGAACTCCACGTAGTTGAGTCGGATCGACTGGATCGCGGCGGACACGGCGCCGAGCAGGAAGATGATCAAGTGGAACAGGACGAGGACGACGGCTCCGAGGATCAGCGCGACCACGTCGCCCGTATCCAGGTAGGGGAAGATGCCGACCTCGAGGGCGATCACGTTGAAGGCGAACGCCATCGCCGCCTTCGCCACCCCGACGGCCGCGAGCCGTGCGTACGAGATCATGTTCGCGATCATCCCGAACACCTCCATGATCGCGAGCCCGCCTTCCGTGGCCAAAAGCACGACGATCCCCCCGACCGCGAGCAGGACGGCCACATCCGGGATCGCGTTCCCGGGGAAGAACCCGAGGCTCTGCTGGCTGCTCAGCGGGATCAGGGTGCTCGCGCGCGGGAACCACCCGAGGCCGCCGTTCCAAATCGTGTAGCCCATCGTCCCGGGCCACCGGGACGACCGGACCATGAGGATCACGAAAATCCCCGTGAGGATGAGGAGCCAGCCCGCCTTCGCGACCGCGTCCTTCTTGCTGTGTCCGACCTCATTGAAGAATCCGATCGTGTACGCGGCCGCGAGGTGGACGTACGACGCGGCGATCGAGAGCACGATGAAGTCGGGGACCTGGTGGAGCTTCTCGATCGTCGCATGGAGGGGGATGTCGAACCCGAGGATGAGGGACCAGGTGACCTCCTCGGCCCGCGTGAGGGTGTCCCCGGGGGCCGCGTGCGGCGCGTGGAACGGGACGCCGAACGCCTCCCCGAAGAAGAACAGCCCGAAGAGCAGGGCGAAGAACCCGCCCCAGGTAATCGCGATGATCAGGTCGCGGAAAGCCCCGGGCTCTTTCACCTTGCGGAGGAGGAAGAGGCCGAACCCGAGCCACGCCGCGCCGTACCCGGCATCCCCGATCATGATGCCGAAGAAGATCGGGAAGCCGATGGCCACGATGAACGTGGGATCAATCTCCTTGTAGCCCGGCGTCGAGAAGAGCTTGACGAGCATCTCAAACGGCCGCAGGAGCCTCGCGTTGCGGAGGAGGACGGGCGGATCGCTGCCGTGCGCGTCCGTCTCGAGCTCGGCGAGGTGGACGCTCGGGAACGCGCTGAGGGCGTCCCGGAGCCGCGGGAACGTCTCCGCAGGGACCCACCCCTCCACGACGAAGCTGTGCTCCGTCACGGCGAACCGCAGGGGGGCCTCCGCCTTCTCGACCTGGACCTCGAGGCGGGCCTTCGCCGCGACGAGGAAGTCCGCGTACCTCTCCCTCAGGGTGTCGAGACGCGTCTCGATCTCCTCGAGGCGCGTGGCCCACCGGTCCTTCTCCGACGTGAGCTCTGCGAGGAGGGCTCTCGGCTCGCCGTCCCCGTCCGGGACCGCGACGGGCGAGAACCCGTGCTGGGCGAGATAGTCCCGGGCCGCCTGGGCGTTCGCCTTGGGCACGAACAAGGCGAGAAAGCCGGGCGCCGCGAACGCCTCGAACTCGCGCAGGCCGGACTCGAGGTCCTCGACGTCCCGCGCAGTCTTCCCGACGAGGACCTCCAGGGTCTCGTAGCCCCGGTAGTCTCCGAGGGCCAGGGGCAGTCCCGCGAACGGCGTCATCTCGTCGATTCGCCGCGAGAGGTCCGCGAGGAGCGCCTGGATCTTCTTCTTCGCGGCGTCCTCCTCGGAGATGTTGAGTTCAAGGCTCAGGATCTTCTCGCGCAGGTCCCCCGACACGTCGGCTTCGGGCGGCGTGCGAGGCTCCTCAATTTGCAGGACGGACGCGATGGACCGGAGCTTCACGAGGACCTCGGACGCCTCGGACGCTTCCCGGAGCGGCGTGCCGATCTCCAGGCCGTGCTCCCCCTCCCGGTGGTCCACGATGTGGAGGAGCTTGAGCCCGTACAGGGCGTCGATCGCGTGCTCGAGCTCGTCCCTCGGGCCCACGATGAGGGCCCGGGCCATGGGGGCGGGCCTAAGCATGGATGGCACCTTTGAACTTCCCGATGAGCCGCTCCACGGCATCCTCGAGGTTTCCGTCGGCCATGGCCTTCATCGCGGCGGCCTGCTTTCGACCGGCCGCGAGGATCGTTTCCTTCTCCCGCGCGATGAGCGCGTCCGCCTCGCGCAGGATCTCTTCCCCGCGCTTCTCCGCCTGCGCGCGGAGCGCGTCCCGGAGCTCGAGGGCCTCCCGCCGGGCCGCGCGGAGGAGCTTTTCTCGCTCTGCGAGGGCCCCTTCTTTGGACCGCCGGATCTCGTCCTCGACGGACTTGATTCTATGGAGAGTTTCCTCTTTGTCCATGGCGGCGGAGGCGGGAGAACGGGGTGGCTTTTAAAGGTTTTGACCTGTCCGCGTCCCGCGCGTCGCCGGGAGGCTCGCCGGTTCGTCAGGAATTAACATTCGTTGAAATATATATTATTCGAACAATTCGATGCGCCGATCGCGGCCTCTCCGCCCCGAAAACATGTCGCGAGTCGCGTTTCTCCGGAGGAAATTTCGCGATACGCACAACGTATAAATAGGGAACGTCCTTTGTCGCAGCCGCCCGAGACCGGCCTCGTCTGCCAACGGGTCCAGAGGTCGTGGGATGAGGAGCATTGCACTCATCGTAGCGGCAGGCATTCTGCTGATTTTCGCCCTTCCGCTCGTCGCACCCGCGGCCGGGCAGGCCCCCGGCCTCCCGAAGCTGTCCGTGCTGGTCTACGCGGAGACGGACGGCGGTGCGTTCGTGTTCAAGGAGGTCTCCTCGGGCGAGAACCGGATCCTGCTCCCCCAGGTGCCCATCCTGCTCAACATCACGTTCCGCAACAACGAGACGACCGCGGGGATCATCCACACGTTCACGATCAACGACGAGAACGAGACCCTTCAGGTGAATTCGGGGAACATCAGCCCGAACGCCACGGTCCAGCTCGAGTTCATCGTGGAGAGCATCGACCGGATCGTGTTCGGCAACGTCTCGTTCGCTCCGGAGACGGCCGCCGGGGGCATCGTCTTCTACTGCATCCCCCACCGCGGGACCGGGATGGTCGGGGACATCGTCCTCGCGTCCCTCGCGGAGCCCGAACCTGAGAAAGGCATCCTGCTTCGGGCGTACTGGATCGGGATGATCGGGATCTTCGCGATGATCGGCTGGATCGGGATCAGCTACTTCATCATCAAGTCCTCGAGCCCGAAGTTCACGGACCAGCGGGAGCACGTGAGGAAGGGCCTTCCGTGACGGAGCTCATCCGGGCGGACGCGCCGCGCCGGAGTTCGATGGCCGCCCTCGCGATCGGCGGCCTCGTCGTGGGGATCCTCTGGTTCTCCGCCTTGAGCGTGATCGTCGCGTGGCAGGTCCTGAGCGGGATCGCGGACGTGAACGCGGACGCGGCCGTGTCCGTGTTCGTCGGCATGGTGTTCGTGCTCCTCGCGGTCGCGCTCGACGTATATCGCAAAGAGTTCATGCCGGACGAGCTCATCCATAAGATCCGGAGGCCGAAGATCGTCCTGCCGCGGACGTTCCGCTGAGGCGAGGCACATGAGCTGGGAATCCGAGGAAGAGGAGCCCGGATGGACGCGCCGGGATTGGGTCCGGACCGGGATGGCCCTCGGCACGGTGGGCGCGGCGGCCACCGTCGGGGCGTTCTCGATCGGTCAGCTCATCCCGCCCCCGTTCAAGTTCGATGGTGAGATCCGGGACACGATCCACTACACGAAGTTCCCGACACCGCAGTGGTGGAACCACCTCCAGGGGCAGCTCGTCCGGGTCACGGACTTCGACCTCTGGCAGGGCGCGTCGGGCGTGTGGCGGGGCCTGTTCACGGAGGACGGCCTCATCCCGGGCACGGGCTTCCCGGTCCTCATCATGCGGGTCGCGCGGGACCTCGACGCGTTCCAGGAGCCGGCCCCCGAGGAGCTGCCCGTCGCCCTGCCGGAGGGGTTCAGCCTGTACTTCGACGACGAGGCCCGGGACCTGCGGATCGTCGTGTGCTTCGACCGCTGCGTGCACCTGTGCTGTTTCCCGGGGTGGCACGTGGTGAACGATCCTCCGCCGGGACGCGACTACTCGAACTACATGCTTGCCGGCGAGACGTGGCAGACCGAGACCCCGACGTTCGCGAAGTTCGGAGAGGACCCGATCTACTGCGTGTGCCACGGCTCCCAGTACGAACCGATGAACCTCGTGATCGACGTGAACCCGAAGAACGGCGCACGGTACGTGGGCGCGAAGCGGGTCCACGGCCCCGCGTCCCGCGCGCTGGCCGTCATCCCGCTGCGGGCCCAGGGGACGGGGCTCGTCGGTGGGATGCCGGACCCGCGCTGGTACGTGTACTGTTAGGAGGGGACGATGGCGAGCGGGTCGTTGCGGCGCGACACGGGTCGGATGATCTTCGGCTGGATCAAGAGCCGTTTCCCGATGACCCCGTGGACGGACCTCACCCGGAAGGCGATCCAGACGGACCAGCGGCAGATGCCCCGGTCCCACGCGGAGAAGTACGAGCTCAAGACGATCTGGTACTGGTACCCCCTCTATTGCCTCGGAGGAATCAGCTTCGTCTCGTTCATCATCCTCACGATCACGGGGATCATCCTCGGGTTCTTCTACGTCCCGGACGGGTCCCTCCAGCTCACCCGGGGCGGGGACATCGTGAACCCCGCCTGGCTCTCCATGCTCCGCCTGATGAACGACGTCCCGTTCGGCTTCATCGTCCGCGGGATGCACCACTGGGCCGCCCACATCATGATCGCGGCCGTGTTCCTCCACATGTGCCGCGTGTACTTCACGGGCGCGTACAAGAAGCCGCGCGAGCTGAACTGGCTCCTCGGGGTCGTCCTCCTGCTCATCACGATCCTGTTCGGCTACTCGGGCTACCTGCTCCCCGCGAACAACCTGAGCGAGGGGGCCGCGAACATCGGGATCAACATGACCCGCGCCTCGCCCCTCATCGGGGACGCGTTGGCGACCCTCCTGTGGGGCGACATCAACACTCTCTCGGGGATTTACATCCTCCGGATGTACTGGCTCCACGTGTTCATCCTGCCGCTCATCGGGACGGGGCTCATGGTCCTCCACATGGCCCTGGTCTGGATCCAGGGGGTCGCGGAGCCGCACTGAGGTCACACGATGGAGATCGAGCGCGTCAAGGAGAAGATCCTCGAGGGCCGGCCGGGCTTCCCGCGGCAGTACGGCCCGGACCGAGCGGACCACCAGCCCGGCATCCCGTTCTTCCCCCAGGAGGCGACGCGGGACTTCGTCGTGATCTTCCTCCTCACGGCGATCATGTTCTTCCTGTCCGCGTACCTGACCCCGTTCCTCGGGCCCGCGCGGAGCCCCCAGATCTCGGAGCTCATCGTCCCGGACTGGTACCTCTTGTTCTCGTGGGGCCTCCTGAAGATCGCCGACATCTTCCCTCAGTTCGTGATCGGCCCGGGGACGCCCCTCGAGACCCGCTTCGACGCCGCGTTCTGGGGCGACCTTCTGAGCGGGATCCCGGTCATCTTCCTGCTCCTGGTGCCGTTCCTGGACCGTGGGCGCGAGACCCGGCCCGCGAAGGCCCCCGTCCGGTCGGCCGTCGGGCTCGGGTTCATCATCGCCTGGACGTTCACCGCGTCGCTCTACTCGATCCGCGAGGTCGTCGCGGAGCGCTGGCAGACGCCGGACGTGGACCCGTCGGAAGCGGTCTCGACGGCCGCGGCCCTCATCCCGGACGACACGATGAAGATGTTCTTCCTCGTGCCGCCCATCCTCGTGGGGCTCGCGAGCTACGTGGCCCTGCGGCGGCTCGGGTTCGCCCCGATGCGACGCTGGATCGTGCCCCTTTGCGTCGCGGGTGCGGCGATCGCCGCAGGGCACGCGGCCGCGATCCTGGCGCTCCCGGGATGGCTCCCGCCCCTCGTCCAGCCGTACGCGCTGCCCCTCGCGGGGTTCCTCGCGATCCTCGCCGGGTCGAGCGTCCTCGCGGCCGCGGCCGTCGTCCTCCTGCCGGAGTCCCGGGCGCGGAAGGCCGTCCTCCTCGTCGGGGCCGCGGGCCTCGCCCTCTTCCTCGGCCTGTTCATCGCGATGGACCGGACGGACCCGATCGGGCTCCTGTTCATCCTCGGGATCCTGTACCCGAACATGAATACGCTCCTGTTCCTCCCGTCCTTCGTCGTCCTGACCGCATGGTTCGGACTCCGGCGGCCGTACAGCACGTACGAGTTCCTCCTGAACGAGTGCTACCAGTGCGGGAAGTGCCACACGGTGTGCCCCGTCACGAAGGTCGAGGACGACGCCCTCGGCGGGCTGAACCTCGTGTACAACACGTTCAAGAAGCAGCACGACGGCGTGCCTCTGTGGACGTGCCTCGCCTGCGACGCGTGCAGCGCCGTGTGCCCGCTCGACATCAAGTACAGCGACTACATCCTGGAGGAACGGGCGAGGAGCTACGGGCGCCTCGCGGCGGATGGGAGCGGGCCTGAATGATGACCTCCACGGACCCGGAGTACGGGCCCGGCCGGACGATCCCCCACCCCGTCCTGTTCCGGCTCCTGGACAGCGAGGCGGACGACACGACGGTCCCCGAGATCAAGGTGGACCGCTCGCCCGAGTACGCGTACTATCCGGGCTGCATCGACTACTACGACCAGGAGATGCAGTTTTCCCACGTGAACTACGGGGAGACGAACCACGGGATCATCTTCGACTCCTCGATCAAGCTCCTCCGCGCGGTCGGGATCGAGCCCACGATCCTGGACCGGTCCTTCATGAAATGCTGCGGCCACGACCAGCTGTGGCAGGGCAAGGTCGACGTGTTCAAGAAGATGCGGGACTACAACACGAAGATCATCAAGATGCTCGGAGTGAAGACCCTCGTCACGTCGTGCGCGGAAGGGTACCGCACGTTCCGGCTGGACTACAAGCTCGACGGCGTGCGGGTGGTCCACATCACCCAGATCCTGTACGAACGAGGGCTGCGCGTCCCGCCCCAGGCGGAGGGCAAGCGGATCCGGGTCGCCTACCAGGACCCGTGCCGCTCGTGCCGCCAGATGCCCGTGGACCCCGTGTACGAGGAGCCGCGGGAACTCATCAAGCGGGTGAACAACGCGGACCTCGTGGAGCTCAAGACGTTCCGGGCCGACGCGCAGTGCTGCGGGGTCGCCCAGATGATGTACTGCAACGACAAGACGAAGGGGCTCACCGCGAAGCGGATGGACGAGGCCTCCGACGTGGACGCAGACTACCTCCTCACCGCGTGTCCCAAGTGCCTGACCCACTTCGGCTGCCTCCACCACGAGAATAAGTGGAAGCCCGGGGAGGAGCGGTACCGGTATCGGGTCATGGACATCACCCAGTTCCTCGCCGAGCGGATTCCGGGCGACTACCCGACGGGCGGGAACGTGGACGCGCGGCGGAAGGATCCGCCTCTCCCGGGCCGGAAGGGAGGCTCCTCCTGATGGCCGCGGTCCCCGCCGCCGCGGCGAAGCCCGCCGCGCCCGAGGACCCGAGGACTGCGTACTACCGGACCGTTCGCCAGAGCAGCATCGTCCTCGCTCGGGATCGGTACAAGAACTTCTACAAGTTCCGCACCCAGGAGTTCGTCCGCGGCCGCGGGACCGTCGCGATCGTCGCCGAGGACGTGTGCATGGGCTGCACGCACTGCTTCGACAACTGCGCGTTCGAAGCAATCGACATGGCGGACCGGAAGTTCAGCCTGCCCGAGTACACCTACACGTCGCGCAAGGCCGTCATCCTGTACGACAACTGCGTGGGCTGCGAGAAGTGCGCCCTCGTATGTCCGGTCGACGCGATCACGATGGCCCCGAAGCACGGCTGGGAGTTCCGGGACGGCAAGCTCGTCCAGACCTCCCCGCCGCCCGCGCCCCCGAAACCGACCGCGCCCGCCACGCCGGCAGGGAAGCCGACCGTCCCGATAGCGCCCGCGACGCGGGCCGCCGCACCGCCCGCGGCCGCTCCCATGACCGCGCCCCCCGCCGGGTCCGCCGCGACGCCGGCGCCTGCGACGGCCTCCGTTCCGAGGTCCGTGCCGTCGCCCGCCCCGGCTCCCGCGGCCCCCGCCGCCGCCGTGCCCGCGCCCGGTGCGCCCGCGGCGAAGGTCGTCGCGGAAATCAAGGAGTCGATCGATGCCCAGGCGAAGCGGGCTGCGGAGCAGCGCGCCCGGGAAGGCTCCGGGGCGCCCGAGCCGAAGCCCGTGGAGAAACCCAAGAAGGCGGAAGAGCCCGCGTCCGGGGATGCGTGAATGGCGGACCCCGCGCCCGAGGCCGTGCGGGCCCAGAAGGTCCCCAAGTCGGGTCGGATGTCCTACAAGCAGGAGATCCAAGTCATCCAAAACCTGCCGCGGACCCAGCGGCTCATCGTGATCCTCAAGATCGTCGGGGTGTTCCTCGTGGCGATCGGCCTGGAGGGGATCGTGACGGGCAACTTCCTCCTCGCGGTCGCGTTCATCCCGCTCGGGGTCGTCGTGTCCATGTTCCCGATCCGGATCCGAACGGGCCGGTGCCTCGCGTGCATGGGGCTCCTCGAGGAGGACCAGGCGATCTGCCCCGCGTGCGGGGCGCCCCAGATGTGAGACCTCACGGCACGACGAACGGCTGGATCACGTGCGGGGCGTCGATCTCGAGCTTGAGGCGACGGAGCAGGTCCATCCGCCGGCGATAGTCCGGGTCGTCCGCCCACAGGTGGGCGATCCGGGAGACGAAGACGGTGCCCGGCACCCGGGCCGCGATGTCCGCGACTCCTTTCGACAGGTCGTACAGGCGGTGGCGCTCCTTGGACGTCTCGAACGAGGGAAACGCGGAGCACGTCCCGGAGGCCCGAAGGGACGCGAACAGGCCCGCGGGGGCCGTGACCGCCTGGCCGAACGCCGCCAGCTTCCCGTGGAAGTCCCCGAGGAGCCGCGCGGGTAGGCGGACCTCGCCGACGAACGCGCTCCGGCCGATCCGGTCCGCCGCCTTCCGGTATTCGTCCGAAGGCCCGTCGAAGGGGTTCGGCACGTCCGCGGCTTTCCCCTTGAACCCGGCGAGGGCCGCGTCCATTGCCTTCTCGCGGTTCGCGATCCCCGCCTCGGGTCCCCCGATCGAGACCTGGACCGTGAACGCCTCCGCCGGGAGCCCGGGTCGGAGGGCCCGCGCGGCGGCCCCATCCGCGACGTGGACCCACGCGGGGGTGCGCCCGGACCGCGCGAGCTTGTCGAGGGCCGCCGCGGCCTTCGGGCCGTCGTCGTACGAGTACGTGAGGGTCTTCCTCGCGGGCGGCTTCGGGCCGAGCCGGATCGCGATCTCGATGGGGACGACGAACTCATCCGCGAGGGGGAGCAGGCCGTGGACCAGGTCGTACCCGGTCCCCTCCACGGATACGTCCTCGAAGCCGAGCCGGGACCGGTGGCCGAACGCGGAGATGGTCCGGAGGGCCTGCACGTGGTCCCCGAACTCCCCGAGGAACGAGCCGAGCGGAGCGTCTCCCCAGATCGCGTCCCCGAGGGCGAAGTCCAGGGGGACCGTCGGCACGACGGGCAGGAGCCGCCTTTTCGTCAGGGCCGCGTCGTACACGTCTTTCCACGTCGCGCCCACCTGGGCGACCGCGCGCGCGGCCCCGTCCGCGAGATCAATCCCGCGGTACGCGGAGAAGTCGAGCTGGACGCCCCGGGGCTCCGGGACGAGCCAGTCGTACGTGAGGAGGGCCCGCGGCCGGGGCACGACTCCGATGTCCCGGTCCTTCCCGACGCCGAGCCCGCGGCGGAAGTAATGGTAGTCCTCGGCCCCGAGCCCCAGGTTCAGGCTGCTCTCGCTCCCGTTGAGGACCTGGACGAGCTTCCGGACCTCGCCGTCGTCCTTCACCTTCACGGTCACGGCGGGGGCGCGGCTCAGGTCCGCGATGATGTTCCGCGGGAGGACCCGGTCGTCCCGCGTGAACACGGCCCGGATCAGGGCGTCCCGCACGACGTCCCGCAGGGCCGGGATGCGGGTCGCCTCCTCGACGAACGTCCAGTCGCGGAGGAGGGCCATGTCAACGGCCCCTCCGTTCGTACGTCCGCGCATAGGCCCGCGCGTACCGGTCCGGGAACGGCTTGATCCGCCGCAGGAACGCGGCCACGTCGAGGCCGAGCCCCATGAACAGGGGCGGCACCTGGTCGATGAAAGGCCACGTGAACCGGGTCCAGACCTCCGTCGTCTTGCCCGCGTTGATCTTCTGCTTCGGGTCGAAGACGCGCTTCACGGCGCCGTAGAACTCCGTGGAGCGGCCGTGCATCTTCGCGAGGTTGAACACCATGAAGAGGCCGAGCCCCATCGGGTGGCCGCCCAGGCCCCGCGCGGCGTCCCCCATCTTCTTCACGTAGCCGAGGGCCGCGGGGCCCGACGGCCGCGTGTCGTCCATGAGCACGTACGGGGCGAGGAGCGCGGTGGAGGCATCCACGAGGGCCGCGTGGACCGCGCCCTCGAGCTTCAGCTTCCGGAGGAGCCGCCGGGCCGTCTCGACGGCCTCCTCGAGCCGCCCGGCGGGCACGAGGTTGCTCGAGACGACGAGGCCGCGGCTCAGGCGCCGAGCGCCGTACATCGTGAACCGGCGGTCCCACAGGGACCCGGCCTGGTCCGCGGGGAGCTTCTTCCCTCCCGCCTTCGTCGCGATCGCGTCGAGTTCTCTCTCCTGCTCCGCGACCTCGTCCTTGGGCCCCTGGAGCCCCGCGAGCGCGATGGGGGCGGGTTCCGGGGTGTCGGGTCGCAGGGCGCGCTCGAAGAGGAAGTGGTCCCGGTCCAAGAAGGCCACGTGGAACGGAACGACGGAGGCGTCCGTCACGGACGTGAGGAAGCGGGCTCCCGCTTCCGGGGACGGGAATGCGTACGCGGAGGCCCGGGCGTCCTCCGGCTTCGTGACGATCCGCAAGGTGGCCTTCGTCACGATCCCCAGGGTCCCCTCGGCCCCGCAGAAGAACGCCTTCAGGTCCGCGAGGCGGCCGCCCGGGTCACCTGGGCCGCCCGTATGGAGGACGCTCCCGTCCGGGAGGACCGTCTCGAGGTCCACGATGTGCGAGCGGAGCGAGCCGTGTCGGTACGAGCCGAACCCGACCGCGCCCGAGTTGATGCCGCCTCCGACCGTGCTCGCCGGCGCGGCCATGGGCACGACGGGGAGGGCGAACCCGCGCGCGAGGAGGTACTCGGCCAGGAACTGCCAGGGCACCCCCGCCTCGACGGTCACCGTGCGATGCGTCGGGTCCAGGGCCGCGATCTTGTTCATCTTGCGCATGTCGACGAGCACGCCGCCGCGGTTCGGAACCGCGCCGCCGTACGCGCCCGTCCCCGCCCCGCGCGGGGTGATCGGGAGGCCCGTCTCGTCGCTCAGGCGGACGATCGTGGAGACCTCTTCCGTGGTCTGCGGGAGGACGACGAAGTCCGGATACAGCTGCCACTGGAGGAGGGCCGGCTTCGGGAGGGAGGCGAAGTCGTGACTGTACACCATTCGCTCGAGCTCGCCGCGCGCGACCCGCTCGGGCCCGAGGGCGTTCACGAGGCGGCGGTGGGCATAGTCTTTCGCGCTCACCATGGCCGTCCCCCGCGTAAAGGCGCCGTCGGGATAAAGATACCGGGATTCAGACGTTGAGCGCCTTCACGATCTGTTCCTTGAGGCGCTGCACGTCCGCGCCCGTGCTGTACACGGCCATCGCGCGGGCCGCGGCGGCGATCTGGTCGTCCGGCGCACGGTCCACGGCGCGGGCGATGTCGAGCTTGAGCTGCAACTCGCTCCGGCCCGTCGTCGAGACCCCGAGGGCGCTCGCGGCTTTCTCCACGCGGGCCCGGCCCTCCTTCTGCTCGAACTCGGACAGCTCGGTCGAGATCTGGCGCTCCACTTCCATCTTGCCGCGGCGGAATTCGCCGAGCGCCTTCCCGATCCCGCGCGCGAGCTCGGGGAGCTTCTGCGGGCCGAAGAGGAGGAGGACCGCGATGATGATCAGGAGGATGATGAGCTCGATGCCGCCCGGCAGCTGGGCCACGAGTTTCACGAACGAGGCCGCGATCACGACGGCACCTGATGTGGACAGAGAGCGGGCGCTCTTATGAGCTTTTCGGGCGGCCGAGCCGGCGTTCCCTCTGGGCCACGGCCCCGTAGCCGACCACGTACAGGATGAGCATCGGGAATGAGACGAGCAGCATCGTCACGCCGCTCGCGTCCGGGGTGACGATCGCCCCGAAGGCAAAGATCGCGATCGCGGCGAATCGCCAGTTCCGGCGCCAGAAACCCGAGTCGAACATCCCGACCGCGGAGAGCCCGTACATGATGACGGGGAGCTCGAACGCGAGCCCGAACGCGACGAGGAAGACGGTCACGAAGCTGATGAAGTCGTCCACGAACAGGAACAGGGGGTTCACGCCCAGGTTCCGGAGGGTCCCATACAGGAAGGAGAACGTGAACGGGAGGATCACGAGATGAGCGATCGTCACGCCCAATGCGAACAGGCCGAGCACGGGGGCCGCGACGCGAACGATGAGCCGCTTCTCCTTCGGCTTGAGCGCGGGGCCGATGAACTTGGCGAACTCGTACGCGCTCACGGGGGACGCAGCCACGAGGGCGAGGAACATCGCGACCTTGATCTGCACGATGACCCCGTCCCACGGGTGGAGCGAGGTGAGGTTCACATCCGCGGGCTTGTAGTACTCGACGAGCGACCGGAAGACTTTGTTCGCGATCGGATCGTCGTCATACAGGAAGGCGGGGACGGGAACCGGAATGGACGTGCCACCGATCGCGAGCGGGAACACGCTGCACACGAGGAAGATGATGAAGAACGCCATGAGGGCCAGGAACACGACCTTGAGCCGACGGCGCAGTTCCTCGAGGTGCTCGAAGAACGACATCCGCACCTCGCCGGCGGGCGGCTCGCGGTCCACGGCTCCCCCGTCCGGACGAAGCCCGCGGTCCTTATGGACTTTCCGAGCGCGCCGTCACGCGTACCGGTCTTCCGTCCAGATGTCCGCCGTGTTGCTGTAGCCGCGGACCTCCCAGTACCCGAGCTCTTCCCGCTCCGTGAACGCGATCCGGCGCACCCACTTCGCGCTCTTGTAGCCGTACCGCTTCGGGACGAGGAGCCGCACGGGTCCGCCGTGCTCGAGAGGGAGGGGCTTCCCATCCCACGTGTGGACCATCAGGACATCCTCATCGTACAGGGTGTCGAGCGGGTGGGAGGTCGTGTAGCCGTCCCCGCAGTGGAACGTCGCGAACTTGGCTCCCGGACGGATCCGAGCCCGTTGCGCGAGGTCCCGGACCCGGACCCCGACCCACTCGTTGTCGAACGTGGACCAGCCCGTCACGCAATGGAACGGCGACACGACCGTGGTGGCCGGGAGGGCCAGGAACTCGTCGAACGAGAGGCGAAGCGGCGCGTCGACGACCCCGTCGACCTGGAAGTCCCAAGCCTTCGGATCGAAACGGGGCACGATCCCCAGGTCGAGCCGAGGCCACTTGCGGGCCTCCCGCTGCCCCGGCGGGAGCTGTGTCGTGATCGCCATGCCGCCGTGACAGAGGGCGCCGTCGATATAAACGATTGTGCAACTCGGGTCCGAGATCCGCCCGAATTTCTCCCGTGCCGCAGCCTCCCGAGCGACCCGACAAAGGTTTAATAGCCCGCCCCTTTTTCCGCAGCGGAATGCTGCTGGATGATTACGTCCCGGTAGCGATTTTTGCCTTGCTCGCCCTGATGTTTCCGCTCGGCACGTTCTTCGCGACACGCCTCTTCCGTCCGGACCACCCGACCCCCCTCAAGGACCTCACGTACGAGTGCGGAGAGTTGCCCGAGGGGGAGGCCCAAATCCAGTTTCACTTCCAGTACTACATGTTCGCCCTCATCTTCATCATCTTCGATGTCGCGGCGATTTTCCTGTTCCTGTGGGCCTTCGCGTGGGAGGGCCTCCTGGACATCGCGGATCCGGCCGCGACGTTCTCCATGTTCCTCTTCCTCATCATCATGTTCGTCGCGACCCAGTACGCCTTGAAGACGGAGGCGGTCATCCACATATGAGCGCGCCCGCCCTCCATCCGCCGATCACGGGCCGGCCCGTCCCGGGCGCGGAGGTCGAGATCCTCGCCCAGATCGGGAGCCGGTTCCCGGACAAGGTCCGCGACCCGAGCGTCGTGCGGCCGCGAGTCCTCAAGATCACGATCGATCGCGCGGACCTCGTCGAGGTCGCGCGGTACCTCAAGGACGTCCTCGGGTTCGAGCACCTCTCCTGCGTGACGGCCGTCGACTGGAAGGACCACTTCGAGAGCGTGTACCACCTCTCGAACTGGTACAACGGGACGATCCTCCAGGTCAACGCGCACATCCCGTACGACGACCCGCGGATCGACTCCCTCGTCCCCCTGTGGAACGCCGCGAACTACCACGAGCGGGAGGCGTGGGACCTCATGGGGGTCGTGTACGAGGGTCACCCGAACCTCGAGCGGATCCTCCTCCCGAAGGACTTCAAGTTCCATCCCCTGCGGAAGGAGTTCGCCCAGGAGGTGGACCGGCAGTACATCAGCCGCCGGAAGCTCAAGGGGGGCAAGTGACGTGCCCGGGTTCTGGATCAACATGGGCCCCCAGCACCCCATGACCCACGGGCTGTGGAACATGCGGGTCCAGGTGGACGGCGAGACGATCACGGACGCCGCGCCGGAGATCGGGTACCTCCACCGTGGATACGAGAAGATCATGGAGGTCCGCGAGTTCCAGAAGAACGTCGTCCTCACGGACCGCCTGTGCTACGTGTCCTCGATCACGTGGTCCCACGCGTACTGCCTCGCGGTCGAGAAGATGATGGGGATCGACGTCCCGGACCGCGCGAAGTGGATGCGGGTCATCTCCCTCGAGCTCCAGCGGGTCGCATCCCACCTCATGTGGCTCGCCGCGTTCGGTCCCGACCTCGGGCTCCTCACGGGCCTCCTGTGGGCCCTCCGGGAGCGGGAGCTGTTCCTCGACCTGATCCAGGTCATGGCGGGGGCCCGGATGAACCAGAACTACCCGCGCATCGGCGGGGTGCGGAACGACTTCCCCGAGAACTTCGACGCGATGTGCCGCCGGTCCATCGAGCACTTCCGGGAGAAGCTCGTGGAGTACCGGAAGCTGTTCCACGACTCGAAGGTGTTCCACATGCGGACGCGCGGGGTCGGGCGGATCTCGACGGCGGACGCGATCGACTGGGGGGTCACGGGGCCGAACCTGCGCGCGTGCGGCGTGAACGTGGACCTGAGGCGCCTCGACCCGTACGAGTCGTACGAGGACGTCGACTTCGAGCCCCAGGTGTGGAAGGGCCGTGAGGGCGGGGACTCGTACGCGCGGTTCATCTGCCGGTTCAACGAGCTCGAGGAGTCCTGCGGGATCATCCTCCAGGCGTTCGAGAAGATGCCCAAAGACGGCGCGTTCCGCGTGAAGCCGCCGCGGCGGGCCGAGGGCGAAGGGTTCGCGCGCACGGAGGACTCCCGAGGGGAGGCCCTGTTCTACGTGTGCGGGGACGGGGACGACAGGCCGTACCGCGTGAAGATCCGCAGCCCCGTGTTCTGCACGATGGCCGCGACCCCGATCATGCTCCGCGGGAACAAGCTCGCGGACGTCGTCGCGATCCTCGGAAGCATCGACGTGTGCGTCGGGGAGATGGACAAGTGACCCACGGGGGCAGCCACCCGCTCCTGGCGCCGAACCTGTTCGAGGTGTGCAAGGTCCTCACCCTCGCGATCCTCGGGCTCGTGGACGTCATCCTGGACGGGCTGGGGGGCGCGATCCCGCCCCTCGCGGATCCGCTCGCGGGCCTGTCCGGGTTCCTCCTGAGCCCGCTCATCGTGGCCCTCCTCACGTGGCTCATCGCGATGACCGTGATGCTCCTCTGGGCCACCCTGTTCAACCTCCTCACGGTCATGTGGATCGAGCGGAAGCTGTACAGCCGCCTCCAGGACCGGTACGGGATCATGATCTCGATCTGGTCCCTCCCCTTCTGGCCGTTCAACCGGAAGGACCGGCCCACCCACAAGGGGACCGGGTACCTCCAGAACGTCGCGGACGGGGTCAAGCTCCTCCAGAAGGAGAACATCACGCCGGCCACGGCGGACGGGGCCATGTTCCACGCCTCCCCGGTCCTCATCGCGTCGTCCACCCTGATGATCTTCGTGGCCCTCCCGTGGAGCTCCGGCTTCTACATTGCGCAGCTCGAGTTCGGCCTCCTGTTCGTCCTCGCAGCGTTCTCCCTCGCGCCGTTCGGGATCCTCGTCGCTGGGTGGTCCGCGAACAACAAATACACCCTGGTGGGCGGGATGCGGGCCGCCGCGCAGCTCATGGCGTACGAGATCCCGATGATCCTCGCGGTCATCGCGCTCACGTTCTCGACGGGTAGCCTGAACCTGTTCGAGATCGTCGCGCAGCAGGACCGGCCCCTTGCGATGCTCGGCCCCGTCGCGATCCCCGCGTGGTACGCGTTCGGGCCCCAGGCCCTCGGGTTCCTCATCTTCACGGTCGCGATCGTCGCGGAGATGGAGCGGATCCCGTTCGACATCCCGGAGGCGGAAGCGGAACTCGTGGAGGGCTGGACGACGGAGTACAGCGGGATGCGTTTCGGGATCCTGTTCGGGTTCAAGTGGCTGCGGATGATCGCGGGGGCCGCGATGATCGTGATCATGTACCTGGGCGGCTGGAGCGGGCCCGTCTTCGCGACCCCGATCGTCGCGGGCGTCCCGATCCCGATCGTCCCCGAGGAGGCCTGGTTCCTCCTGAAGGTGTGGTTCCTGTGCGTCGTGTTCATCTGGATCTCGTGGTCTGTGCCCCGCGTGCGGATCGACCAGATCCTTCAGATCGGATGGAAGCGGCTCGTGCCGTTCTCCCTCCTCGCCGTCCTCATCGGTGCCGGAGCGCGCGTCGTGGGGTGGTGAGCGTGGTCCTCGGGCGGAGGCGCGTCGGAGGGAGGGAGCGGCGTGGCCGTTGACTGGGAGCTCGTCGCGTTTCTCGTCCTGAGCGGCATCGAGGTCGCAGGCTCCGTGCTCGTGGTCGTGAACAAGCGCCTCGTCCGCGCGGCCTTCTGGCTCGCGATCACGCTCGTCACGATCGGCGCGATCTACCTGCTGTTCCGATCCGAGTTCGTCTTCCTGATCCAGATCCTCGTGTACGCGGGCGCGGTGCCCGTCGTCCTCGTGTTCGGGATCATGCTGACCCGGAGGAAGATCATGGACGAGCCCGCCTCGGAGGGGACGCCGTGACCCGGGAGCGGGACGTCCTCGTCGTGATCGCGGTGGGAGCCCTGTTCGTCGTGATGGCCTCATCCGTCGTCGGGATCCCGTGGCCCACGGAGGCCCACGAGATCCCGCTCGTGGACCGGGACGCGAACGCGACGGCCCAGGACGGGGTCGCGAACAGCCTGTTCCGCGCGTTCTCCGTCACGATCGTGCTCATCGCGATCCTGCTCGCCGCCGCGATGATCGGAGGCGTGTACCTCGCCAAGATGGACGAGCCGGGGAAGGTGGGACCGTGATCCCCCTCGAGTGGGAGCTCGTCCTGGCCTCCCTCTTGTTCTGCATCGGCCTGTACGGCGTCCTCGCGAGGCGCAACGCGATCATCGTCCTCATGTCCATCGAGATCATCCTGAACGCCTCGATCCTGAACTTCGTCGCGTTCAGCGCGTACACGAACGACCCGAGCGGGCAGGTGTTCGCCCTCCTTGCGATCGCGATCGCGGCCGCGGAGGCGGCCGTCGGGATGGCAGTCTTCCTGTCCATCTATCAGACCCACGGCACGATCGAGCTCGACAAGGTCCGGCTCCTGAGGTTGTGACGTGTTCGAGTACGCCTGGCTGATCATCCTCCTCCCCCTCCTCGGGTTCCTCGTCATCGGGCTCGCGGGGAAGCGCCTCACGGAGGGCGGGGGCTACGTCGCGGTCGGCTCCGTGGGCGGATCGTTCCTCGTGTCGGCGTACCTGCTGGTCGAGGTCCTGCGGCTCGGGGCCGTCGGCGGCGGCTTGGCCCCCGTGGAGGTCCAGGGGTTCGTCTGGATCCCCGGGGTCTCGAGCCTCGTCGGGTCCGAGGCGATCCGGCTCGGCCTTCTCATCGACAACCTGAGCGCCGTCATGCTCGTCCTCGTCTCGTTCCTGTCCACGCTCATCGCGATCTACTCCCTCGGGTACATGCACGAGGAGGCCGGCAAGCCGCGGTACTACGCGGAGATCTGTCTATTCATCGCGGGCATGCTGGGGACCGTGAGCGCGGACAACTTCCTCCAGCTCCTGATCTTCTGGGAGATCATGGGCCTCTGCTCGTACCTCCTGATCGGCTTCTGGTACCACAAGCCCGAGGCCGCGAAAGCCGCCAAGAAGGCGTTCCTCGTGACCCGCGTGGGGGACGTCCTCTTCCTCGTCGGGATCCTCGTGATCTGGAACGTGTTCCACACGTTCTCGTTCGAGGCGATCCGGGCCGCGATGCCGGCCCTGTATCCGCTCACCCTGACGCCGGAGCTCCTCGTCCTGATCCCCCTCCTCCTGTTCGGGGGGGCCGTCGGGAAGTCGGCCCAGTTCCCGCTCCATGCGTGGCTCCCGGACGCGATGGAGGGCCCCACGACGGTCAGCGCGCTCATCCACGCGGCCACGATGGTCAAGGCGGGCGTGTACCTGACGGCCCGGGCGTTCGTCTTCCTCGTGCCCCCGGAGGGATCCGGGATCGAAGCCCCGTTCACGGCGATCCTCGTGATCGCGGGGATCGGCGGGTTCACGGCCCTCTTCTCCGGGACGATGGCCCTCGTGGCGTACGACATCAAGAGGGTCCTCGCGTTCTCCACGATCTCCCAGCTCGGGTACATGTTCCTCGGCCTCGGGGCGGGCGCATACGCCATGGCGCACGCGGTCGAGATCGGGGACGTGCCCAACACGGCCGGGTACAGCGCGGCCCTGTACCATCTGTTCAACCACGCGTTCTTCAAGGCCCTCCTGTTCCTGGGCGCGGGCAGCGTGATCCACGCGGTCCATACGAACGACATGCGCGCGATGGGCGGGCTCGCCAAGGCGATGCCCGTCACGTCGAAGGTCATGCTGTTCGGGGGCCTCGCACTCGCGGGGATCGCGCCGTTCAGCGGGTTCTTCTCGAAGGGGGAGATCCTCAGCGTGACGTTCGAGGTCGCCGGGGAAAACCCGTGGTTCTACCTGTTCTACGGGTTCGGGGTCGCGACCGCGTTCCTGACCGCGTTCTATGCGTTCCGCCTCTGGTTCATGACGTTCCGGGGCGAGTACCGCGGTCACGGCCATCCCCACGAGTCCCCCCGCGTGATGACGGGCCCCCTCGCCGTCCTGGCGGGCTTCGCCCTCGCGTCGGGCCTCCTCGCGTACGCGATGGGCGGTTTCGGCAACCTCGTGTTCTTCGAGCACGCCCACGCCCAGCTGCCGCTCGTCGGCCTGCCGGTTCGGGAGTACGTACTCGAGGCCGTGTCGATGGGCATCGCGGTCCTCGGGATCGCCCTCGCGTGGGCCGTGTACGAGGCCCGGCGCATCCCCGCGGCCCGCTTCACCGCGGGCCGCACGGGCAGGTTCGTCCACACGATGCTCACCCGGCGGTACTGGATCGACGACGCGTACGACGCGTTCGGCGCGAAGGTCGTCGCCGGATCGGCGCGCGCGCTCGACTGGTTCGACCGGCGCGTGATCGACGGGATCGTGAACGCGTTTGGCCGGGGCGGTGTCGCGGTCGCGGCCGGCTCGGACGCGTTCGACCGCCGGGTCGTCGACGGGGCCGTGAACGCGGTGAGCCTCGAGACGGTCCGGACGAGCCTGCGCCTCCGCCAGCGGCAGACGGGCCAGGTCCAGAGCTATGCGTGGGTCGTCGTGTTCGGCCTCGCCCTCCTGATCGCCCTCGTGTTCGGGATCAGCTGGTACATGCGGCTCCAGCGAGGTGGCTGACCTGTCGTATGTCCTGTCCGCCCTCATCGCGGTCCCGTTCCTCGGTTTCCTCGCCGTGATGGCCCTCGGGCGGACCCCTCGCGCCGCGCGGTGGATCGCCCTCGGGGTGAGCCTGGTCGAGACGGCCCTGGCGTCCCTCCTCCTGCTCACGTACTTCGTCCCCGCGGTGCAGCTCGCGTTCGGCACCCTCCTCGGGCCGCACGTCCCGGAGGGCCCGCCGACCGCGGGCGCATACGTGCCGTTCCTCTACGTGGAGCGGTACACGTGGGTGCCCCAGCTCGGGATGGAGTACGTGGTCGGGGTGGACGGGCTCAGCGTGCCCCTCCTGTGGCTCACGCCCCTCCTCACGACCCTCTCCATCGTGTTCCAGTGGGATGAGACCCACCGGTCGAAACAGTTCTTCGCACTCCTCCTGTTCCTCGAGGGCAGCCTGTCCGGCGTCTTCGTCGCGCTCGACTTCGTCGTGTTCGTCGTGTTCTGGGAGCTCGTCCTCATCCCGATGTTCTTCCTCATCGGGATCTGGGGCGGGCCGAACCGGCGGTATGCGTCGCTCAAGTTCATCGTGTACACCCACGTGGGCGCCGTGATCATGTTCCTCTCCATCTTCGCCCTATTCTGGAACAGCGAGTCCGCGAACGCGGCCGTCACGGGGGAGGCCGCGCGCACCTTCGACATGACCGTGTTCCTCCATAGCGCGATCCGGGACGGCGGATTCCTCCCGCTGGTCCTCCAGGTCCCGATCTTCCTGGCGTTCTTGTTCGCGTTCCTCGTCAAGCTCCCGTCCGTCCCGTTCCACACGTGGCTGCCGGACGCCCACGTGGAGGCGCCCACCGCGGGCTCCGTCCTCCTGGCCGGGGTCCTCCTGAAGATGGGCGGCTACGGGATCTTCCGGATCAACTTCGGGATCCTGCCCCTCGCGGCCCGGGACCTGTGGTGGGTCCTCGCGATCTTCGGGGTCGTGAGCATGGTGTACGCGGCCTTCGTGTGCCTCGCCCAGACGGACCTCAAGCGGCTCATCGCGTACAGCTCCGTGGGGCACATGGGGTTCGTCCTCCTGGGGGCCGCGACCCTCACGACGGTCGGCGTCGTGGGCGGGATCTTCCAGCTGTTCAACCACGGCCTCATCACGGCCGTCTTGTTCATGCTCGCGGGCTCCGTGAAGCACAGCACGGGGACGCGGGACATCCCCGCCCTCCGCGGCCTCGGGAGGGCGATGCCCCAGTTCTCGACCGTGCTGATCATCGGCTTCTTCGCGTCCCTCGGCCTGCCCGGGCTCAACTCGTTCTGGTCCGAGTTCATGGTGTTCCTCGGGGCGTACACGGCCCCGAACGCGGGGGACCTGCGGCGCCTCGTGTTCATCCCGCTCCTGTCCATCGTCGTGACGGCCGCGTACTACGTGTACACGATGCAGCGCATCCTGTTCGGGGAGCTCCCGCCGGAGCTCGGGAAGCCGCACGACCTCCCGCGCAACGAGGGGGCCTCGTACGCGGTCCTCGTGGGCCTGATCATCCTCGTGGGCCTGTTCCCGATCCCGTTCCTCCAGCTCATGGACGGGTACGTCCGGACCGCGCTGCCCGGCCTGTTCGGGGGTGGATGAGACGCTCCTCGACTTCCCGCTCCTATCGATCCTCGTGTTCCTGCCCCTCGCAGGGGCCGGGGTCACGGTCCTCGTCGGACGGTCGCCCCGCGCGGCCCGCGCCGCAGCCCTCGCGTTCAGCCTCGGGACCGCGGGGTTCGGGACCCTCCTCCTCCTGGGGTTCCTCATGCCTCAGTCGTTCGTCCTCGCGCGGCCGGTCGACACGTTCGCGGCCGTCGAGCGGGCTCCCTGGGTCCCCCAGCTCGGGGTCCAGTATCTCCTCGGCGCGGACGAGCTGTCCGCGGTCCTCGTGTTCCTGAACGTGCTCCTGACCCCGCTCGCCCTCGCGATCGGGTGGGACGAGAAGCACCGCGTGGGGGCGTTCTTCGCCCTGTTCCTGTTCATGGAGGCCACGATCAACGGGGTGTTCCTGTCCCTGGACCTCTTCCTGTTCATCATCTTCTGGGAGGTCGGGCTCGTCCCGATGTACTTCCTCATCGCCGTGTGGGGCGGCCCGCGCCGATCGTACGCCGCGATCAAGTTCTTCCTGTACACGTTCCTCGCGAGCCTGCCCCTCCTGGTCGCGATGTTCGCGTTCGTGTTCTACGGCGGCACGTTCGACATGATCACGCTGATCCGGACGTCGCCGATCCCCGTCGGCGCGATCGGGGAGCTCATGTTCCTGGGCCTCGTCGTCGCGTTCGGGACGAAGCTCCCCACGTGGCCTCTGCACACGTGGCTCCCGGACGCCCACGTGGAGGCGCCGACCGGCGGCTCCGTGATCCTCGCGGGGGTCCTCCTGAAGCTGGGCGGGTACGGCCTCGTGCGGTTCAACGTCCAGATGCTCCCCGACGCGGCCGCCACGATGTGGTGGGCCCTCGCGGTCCTCGGGATCATCTCGATCTTGTATGGCGCGATGGTGTGCCTCGCCCAGGACGACCTGAAGCGGCTCGTCGCGTTCTCGAGCGTGAGCCACATGGGGTTCGTGACCCTTGGGCTCGCCGCGGGCGTGTACGGTTTCCAGCAGGCCGGCGCGCGGCCCGGGGCCCTCCTCGGCTTCACGGGAGCCGTGTTCCAGATGTTCGCCCACGGGCTCGTGTCCGCGGCCCTGTTCATGATCGCGGGCTCCATCGGGCACAAGATCGGCACGCGGGACATCTCCCGCCTCGGGGGGATCGCGAAGTACGTGCCCCGCACGGCGACGTTCATGATGATCGCGTTCCTCGCCTCCCTCGGCCTGCCGGGCCTCGTCGGGTTCGTCGCGGAGTTCACCGTGTTCGTCGGCGTGTACGCGGCGTTCGGCCTCCTCGTCCTCGTCCCGCTCCTGACGGTGATCCTCACGGCCGCGTACTTCATCTGGGCCATGCAGCGCGCGATTTTCGGGCCCGCGAACATCGAATGGGAGACCATGCCGGACCTCCACCGGTTCGAGCTCGCCCCCCTGGGGGTCCTCGCGGTCGCGTTCGCCGTGTTCGGGATGTACCCGGTCCTCCTCCTCGATCCCCTCGCGCGGTGGTCCGCGGGCGTCCTGGGAGGCTAGGCGTTGGCGAACTACTTCGCGTTCCTCCCGGAGACGGTCCTCGTCGGGACGGCCCTCGCGTCCGTCGTCCTGGGGTTCGCCTGGTCCAAGCGCCCGACCTGGCTGTGGGGCCTCGCCCTCGGCGGCGTGTCCCTGGCCCTCGTCCTCACGTTCGACCTGATGGGCCTCGGGATCAGCCGGGTCCTCGGGCTCCCCCTGTGGCCATCCCCCCTCGGCGCGGAGGGCGACTTCTCCTCGACCCTGCGCGTCCGCGTGGACCCGTTCGCCCTGATCTTCCACACGGTCTTCCTGTTCGTCGCGTTCCTCGCGATCCTCGCGTCCCGCGGGTTCGTCAAGGCGGAGGAGCCCCACCAGGGCGAGTACTACGGCCTCATGCTCCTGTCCGTCGTGGGCATGATGTTCACGGCGGCCGCGACGGACCTGTTCGTCCTGTTCCTCGCGTTCGAGATCTCGAGCCTGAGCCTGTTCGCCCTCGTCGCGTTCCGCAAGAAGGACCGCCAGGCCACGGAGGCCGCGGTCAAGTTCTTCATCATCGGCGCCGTGAGCAGCGCGATCATCCTCTTCGGGATCTCCCTCGTGTACGGGGTCGCGGGGACCGCGTTCGCGGCAGGGACCGGGCCCCCGGAGTGCGTGGGGAATCTGACGGGCCTCACGTGTCTGTCGAACCTCACGGTGACCGGCTACCCGCAGCTCGAGCCGCCCCTCATCGTGGCCCTTGTCTTCCTCATCGCGGGGTTCGGGTTCAAGGTCGCGACCGTCCCGTTCCACATGTGGGCCCCGGACGTGTACCAGGGCTCCCCCACGACGATCAGCGTGTTCCTGGCCGCCGGATCGAAGAAGGTCGGAGTCGTCGCGATGTTTCGCGTCTTCCTGATCGGCCTCCTCGGGGTCCAGGTGGACTGGATCGCCGCGATCGCGATCCTGGCGATCGCCACTCAGACGGTCGGGAACGTCCTGGCGATCCCGCAGCGGAGCGTGAAGCGGATGCTCGCGTACTCGAGCATCGCCCAGGCCGGGTACATCCTCATCGCGATCCCCGTCGCGGCCACGGCGGCCCAATCGTCCGACCCATCGATGGGCGCCCTCGCGGAGGTCGTCGCGGTCGCGGGCCTCGTGGGCGGGATCCTCCACGTGCTCACGCACGCCGCGATGAAGGCGGGCTCCTTCCTCGTCGTCGCGGGCACGGAGACGGGCGGGATCCCGGACGACATGGACTCGTACCGGGGCCTGGGGAGACGCATGCCGTTCCTCGCGTTCTCCATGACGATCTTCCTCCTCAGCCTCGCGGGGATCCCGCCCCTGGGCGGCTTCTTCAGCAAGTTCATCCTGTTCTCGAGCGCGGTGAGCGCGATGCCCTTCAGCTCGTGGTTCCTCGCCCTGGCCCTGTCGGGCGTCCTGAACAGCGCCCTGTCCCTATACTACTACGTGCGGGTGATCTGGTACATGTACATCCTCGAGCCGGAGGGGGACCCGACGCCCATCCGGGTCCCGGCCTCGATCACGGCGGCCGTCGCGGCCGCCCTCGCGGTCGTGATCCTCGTCACGTTCCTCGTCACGTTCTTCTACGACTTCCTCGCGTCCGCCGCGGCCGGGTTCTTCGGTTTCTGAACGGCCGCCCGCGCGGCGGCCTCCGGGAAGGCTTTTACGTCCGGGCGGGCCATGGGGAACCGCGATGGCCTCGGCGCCGGAGCCTGGGAGGCGCGTCCTGCTCCACGTGGACATGGACGCGTTCTACGCGGCCCTCGAGATCCGCGAGAACCCGGCCCTCGAAGGGAAGCCCGTCGCCGTGGGCGCGGATCCCCGCGCGTTCCCGCGGGGGGTCGTCCTCACGGCGAGCTACGAGGCCCGGCGGTTCGGCGTGAGGTCCGCGATGCCGTGCGCGGAGGCCCTCCGCCTGTGCCCGGAGGCGGTCTTCGTGCCTCCGAACTTCCCCCTGTACGGCCGCGTGTCCGCGGAGATCATGGGCACCCTGAAGGGCTTCGCGGACCGCCTGGAGCCGAGCGGGATCGAGGAGGCGTTCCTCGATGTGACGGTCCGAACCCACGGGCGCTTCGAGGCCGCGCAGGACCTCGCCCGGGAGATCAAGGCGGCCGTGCGCCGCGAGCACCGGCTCACGTGCTCCGTCGGTATCGCGCCGAGCAAGGCCGTCGCGAAGATCGCGTCGGACCACGGGAAGCCGGACGGCCTCACCGTCGTCGCGCCGGACCACGTGGAGGGCTTCCTCGCGCCGATCCCCGTCCGGAAGGTGAGCGGGGTGGGCCCCAAGACGGCCGCGCGGCTCAAGGAGATGGGCATCGAGTCGGTCGCGGACGTCCAGCGGTTCCCGAAGCAGGACCTCGTGGAGACGCTCGGCGCGTTCGGGGAGTACCTCCACGACGTCGCCTTCGGACGGGACGCGGGCGAGGTCGTCGAGCCGACGGGGCCTCCCGAATCGATCGGGACCGAGACGACGTTCGAGCGGGACCTGGACGCGTTCGACGCGATCTGGCCCGAGCTCGAGTCGATGGTCCGCGGCCTCCACGCCGAGCTGCGGGCCGAGAGGCTCGCGTTCCGCACGGTGACCCTGAAGGCCCGCTACTCGAACTTCGAGACCCACACGCGCTCCCGCAGCCTGAAGGTCCACACGGCCGACCTCGAGCCGATCCTCGTCCTGAGCCAGGCCCTGCTGCGCGAGGTCCTCACGTCGGGCCGAAGGCTCCGCCTCGTCGGGGTGCGACTCACGAACCTCCGGGACCGCGCGGCCCCCCAGGCGACCCTCGCGCGGTGGGAGGCCGTCGGGTCGAGCTAGGCGACCCGCACGCCGAACGCCTTCTCGACGTGGACGAACTTGTTCGCGACCGTGAAGAAGGGCGATCCGGCGAAGAGGAGCCCGACCGCTTTCCCGTCTGCCCCGACGATCGCGGATCCGGAGTCCCCGCCCGCGCTGAACGCGCCTCGCTCCCCGACGACGATCATCTGGTCGCGGAACAGGTAGGTCCCGGTCGCGTACCCGACGCGCAACGTCGCGCCCGCGTCCACGACGGTCCCGCCCGTGAGGCGCGTCGTGCGGCCGCTCTTCCGCACCCGCTCGTCGAGCTCCGGCTCGCGGCTTCCGCGGAGCCGCCCGATCCCCAGGACGTCCTCCGTCACGTCGGCGGGGTCGTATGGGCGCGCGAGGGCGCAGTCCACGAGGTTCGCCTCCTCGGGGTCCAGCGCGACGTACGTCTCGAGGCGAGCGAGGGTGTCCTTCTCGGGCTTCCCGCCGTCGAAGCGGCCCGGCTGGAGGATCGGGTCCCCCTCCGCGCCGCGGTTCTCGTTCGCGAGGACGTGGTTGTTACTCAGGATGAGGCGGTCCCCGCGATCCGAGACGACGCAGCCTAGGGTGCCCGCCGTGACCGAATAGTGGCCGATCGACAGCCCGCCCATCGCGGGACGGACCTTCCGCTGGTAGATGGGTGGGATGGGCCGCCAGATGGAGAACTCCCCGGATTGCACGATGTCCGTCCGGATGCCCTCGACCTCGTCCGGGATCCTCTGGGCGGGCGGCACGAGGAGGGCGTGCATCTTCTGCCGGACGTAGAAGCGGAGGGCGAGGTCGTCCGTCGCGCGTCCGCGGGCGACCTTGTGGCCCACGCCGATCCCCACGACGTTCGGGTGGATCCCGGCCTTGAGCCCGTCGAGCGGCACGCCGAGGTACTCGCATTCGCAGACACGCTTCGCGTCGTCGGGCCGCATGGGCCTCACCGGGCCCGGAACGAGCCCGAGACGACGACCTCGACGGGCACGTCCTCGAGGGAGCGGGGCAGGGCCGAGAGGACCTTCGGGCTCCCGTTCTCCACGTAGACGCGGATGCACTCCTTCCCGTCCTTCCGCCCGATCCCGACCCCGACGACGCCGGGCGTCTTCATGAGGCGCGCCTCGTGCCGGTCCTTGATGTCCTTCGCGGAGACCATCGGCCGTCCATGCCGGTCCTTGGCGATAAATCCTCTGCGGGTTCTCCGGCGTGCCATGGGGTTCCGCCCTCCCGGAGGACCTCGGTCCGGCTCCATCCCGCCCGTCAGGGCGGCGGCGGCCGGATGAAGCCCTCCTGCATGAGGAACTTCGTCTCGTCGTGGGCCCGACGGATCAGGGCCAAGGCCCCGTCGTACAGGTCCTGGCGGGACTTCTTGACCCGCGCGAGGCCCTGGTCGATCGCCTTCAAGGCCACCGCGACGGCCTCCCGCGCGAAGACCTCCGTCTCGGCCATCGACGGGACGATGTGCTCTTCGTCGAGGCCGCTCTCCTCGGCGACCTTCGCGAGTTCCTGGGCCGCCGCGATGCACATCTCGTCCGAGATGGTCCGGGCCCGCACGTCGAGGGTCCCGCGGAAGATCCCCGGGAATCCGAGGGAGTTGTTCACCTGGTTCGGGAAGTCGGAGCGGCCCGTCGCGATGACCCGGACGCCGGCCTCCTGGGCCTCCCAGGGCCAGATCTCCGGGACGGGGTTCGCGATGACGAACAGGATCGCGTCCTCGGCCATCCCCGCGACCCACTCCTTCTTGATCACGCCGGGTCCGGGCCGCGACGCGGCGATCGCGAGGTCCGCGCCCTCGAGGGCCTCCGGGATGCCGCCTCGGCGGCTCGAGGCGTTCGTCGTCTCCGCGAGCTCCCACTTCTCCCGGAACTCCCGGCGGGCCGCCTCGATGTCCGCCCGGTCCCGGTGAACGATCCCCTTCGAGTCGACGAGGGTCACATGCCCGGGCTCGGCGCCCGCGGCGATGAGGAGCTTCGCGGTGCGGATGTTCGATGCGCCCGCCCCGATCAGGGTGATCGACACGTCCCCGATCTTCTTCCCGACGACCTTGAGCGCGTTGATCGCTCCGGCGAGGTTGATCGTCGCGGTCCCCTGCTGGTCGTCGTGCCACACCGCGATGTCGCACTCCTTCCGGAGCCGGTCCAGGATCTCGAAGCACTTCGGCTGCGCGATGTCCTCCAGGTTCACGCCGCCGAAGGCCGGCGTGATGAGCTTCACGGTCTCGATGATCTTCTCGGGGTCCTTCGTCGCCAAGGGGACGGGGAACGCGTCCACGCCGCCGAGGTACTTGAACAGGAGCGCCTTGCCCTCCATGACGGGCAGGCCCGCCTCGGGCCCGATGTCCCCGAGGCCCAAGACCCGCGTGCCGTCCGTCACGACGGCGACCTGGTTCCACTTGTTCGTGAGGGTCCACACCTTGAGCGGATCCGCCTTGATGTCGAGGCACGGCTGGGCCACGCCGGGCGTGTACCAGATCGCGAAGTCGTCCAGGCTCCTCACCGGGACGCGGGGCGCGATCTCGATCTTGCCCTGGTAGAACGGATGGTACTTCGACGACTGCTCCTTCGGGAGGTTCGCGCGCCTCAGGTTGTCCTCGACCTCCTGCGGCGACGGGGTCCGGACCTCGCGGGAGCGCGCGCGTTTCTTGCTGGGCATGGGCACCAAAACGCGACGTCGCGCGGAGTGGTTCCGCCGTAGTTAAAGTCTCCGTTCGTCCTGTATGGAGGGAACGCGGACCGAGGCCTTCGCGAAAGTTTATGGCCCGCGGGTCCGTCGTACGACGCGTGCTCCTGGCCGTCGTGGATCGGACGGGCCGGGGCGGGACCCGGAAAGTTCGCGCGGCGTTCGAGGACGTCGAGGTGCGCCTCGCGGATCTCGGACACCGGCTCGGGCGGCCCGTCGCGGCGGAGATCCTCCCGATTCCGATCATGGGCGCGACGACGTCGAAGGAGGACCGCCACCTGCTCCACGTGTCCGCGAGAGCCGTCGCGTCGAACATGCTCGATGGGCTGCTCGCCCACGAGATGAGCCACATGGTCCTCACGGAGGCGGGCCATCCGTCCCACGACCCGACCGCCGTGGCCGACATCTGGGCGGACCTCCCGTTTCCGCGCGCGGGACGCCAGGTCTTCGGTCAAGCGTACAACCACGTCCAAGACATCTATGCGGACGACATCGCGTTCCGCGCGGGAGTGCAGGATCGGGCGTACGCGTTCTTCTCCGAGTGGGCCCGCGGGAACGCGGCGAACCTCGGGACGTCCCGGTGGCCGAACGTGGGCCAGTGCGTGAGCACCGGGTTCGCGCTCGGCAACTTGGCCCGACATGGGCTCCTCTCCGCGGACGATGAGCTGCGGTCCGTCGTGCGCGCGTTCGACGAGGCCGCGGGCCTCGGGGCGGTGGACCGGTTCGCGGCGTACTACGAGCGCCTTCCCGTCGATCCGACGACCGCGCGGTTCACATCGAAGGTCCGCGAACTCGTCCGGCTCCTCGCGAAGGCCGCGGACCGCCGCGGATGAGCGCGCATCCTTTAATACGAGCCGCGGGCTGACCTTCGGCCACCGAGGTGCCGACGTGCCCGAGGAGCTTGAGACGGCCCAGATCCCGCCCCACATCATGGCCGCGATGCGCGAGCGCATGAAGATGGCCCAGCGCCTCGGCAAAGTGAAGCACAAGATCGTCGTCATGTCAGGGAAAGGCGGCGTCGGCAAGACTACGGTTGCCGCGAACCTCGCCTGCGTGCTCGCGGAGGAAGGGACGGTGGGCATCGTCGACGCGGACGTCACGGGACCCGACGTCCCGAAGATCATGGGCGTCGAGGACGCCCACGTCAAGCCGACGGAGGCGGGCATGGAGCCGACGATCGGGCCGCGGGGCGTGAAAGTTATCTCGATGGCCCAGCTCATCGACCGGGACCGGGCCGTCGTGTGGCGCGGCCCGCTGAAGATCAAGGCGCTCAAGCAGATGCTCTCCGACGTGGAGTGGGGCGACCTCGACTACATGGTGATCGACCTGCCCCCCGGGACGAGCGACGAACCCCTGAGCATCGCGCAGGAGATCCCGGACGCGGACGGCGCCGTCGTCGTGACGACGCCCCAGGAGGTCGCCCTCCTCGACGTGCGCAAGTCGATCTCGTTCGCGAGAGCGGTGAACCTGCGCGTCCTCGGGATCGTGGAGAACATGAGCGGCATGATCTGCCCGCACTGCGGGAAATCGGTCGACGTGTTCAAGGTGGGCGGCGGGGAGGCCGCCGCGAAGGAGCTCGGGCTGCCGTTCCTCGGGCGCATCCCGCTCGATCCGCGCATCGTGGTGGGCGGGGACGCGGGGATCCCGTTCGTCTTGGAGCACCCGGACTCCCCCGCCGCGAAGGCGTTCCGGACCGTCGTCGAGGGAATCAAGGCCCAGCTGCGTATCCCGCAGCCGCGGCCCACGGGCCCCCTCGTGAAATGATCAGGTCCAGCGGCGGACGACCGCCTCGATCTGGGACCGCGGGACCGCGCCCACGATTCCGTCCACGAGCTTGCCGTCCTTGAAGAGGAGCAACGTGGGGATCGACATGACCTGGAAGCGGGCCTGGGTCCGCGGGTTCTCGTCCACATTCAACTTGCCGACCCGGAGGGTCCCGGCGAGGTCGCGGGCCATCGCCTCGAGCAGGGGCGCGACCCGGAGGCAGGGACCGCACCAGGGCGCCCAGAAGTCCACGAGGACGAGGCCGGGCTTCTCCACCTCTGCATCGAACGTGGCGTCCGAGATGACGACGGGTCGGCCCGTTGGGGCCGCGGGGGTGGGCGGCGCGAGGGAGGCATGGAGTGCCTGGAGCTTCCGGGCCCGGATCGCCTCGAGGTCCGCATCGCTCACGGGGAATCCACCCGGGCGGCTCGATAAAAGGATTTGGAATCGACCTCGATCGGGGAGGGGGAGGTCACCGGGTCGCGACCCGCGCCATGTCCTGGTACGCGGAGGCGAGGGGGCCGAGGAAGCGAACCTCGCGTCGCACGAGGGCGAGCTCCTTCTCGTTAAGCGCGACGGGGTCGAGGGGCACGAGCAAGATCCCCTCCTGCAGGGAGATCTTCTCGTTCAGGTCGTGCAGGAGGGCGAGGATCGAGCCGAAGTCGTTGTGGGAGATCAGATATTCGAAGCCGTCCAGGAGGACGACCCCCTGCTGCCCGATGTCGATGAAGTGCTCCACGGCCAGCGCGATGTTCTCCGGCGGGGAGGGCCGGACCGCATTCTTCTCGGCCGCGACGCGACTCAGCCAGAGGATCGGGGTGCGCTCGAGCCCGTAGTCCTTCATCACGCTCTTCGGGGACCGGCGGGTGATGCACAGGCCCTGGGCCCCGTGGGTCACGAGGTCCTTGAAGATCTCGAACGCATGGCTCCCCTCTTGCTCGAGGATCGCATACGTGTAGCCGCGCTCGAGGTCGTACGTTGGCTTCGTGAGGAGGTGGGCCTCCGCCTCGGGCACGATGAGGTCTTGGAGGAACGACTTCTCGCGCACGGCGAACGCGATGAGGCCGATGAGCGCCATCTCCACGATGAACCCGGGGGACCGCAGGTCGATCCCGAAGTTCGGCAGGACGACCTCGAACAGGAGCTCGCCGACCGCGAAGCCCGTGATCCCGAAGATGATCAGGTACGTGTCCCGACGGACGTCGTGGCCCGACTTCGTCTTGCGCAGGTGGCTCAGGAACCGGAACGGGGCGTACAGGATGAGGGACGCCACGGCGAACCCGTTGATGAAGAGGAAGTACGGCTCGAACTGGATCTCGATCGGGTTCGTCGACACGACGGTCGGCTGGGAAAGGAGGATCGATACCATCGCGAGGGCCATGATGAACACGTAGAACACGTACGAATTCGGGAACTCGTTCGTCATGTAGGCCCCGAAGTCCTTTCGGGACGTAATCGAGGGGGTTGTCGAGACGACGATGAACGCCCCGATCGCGATGCTGAACAGGTAGTCGAACGTGGCCTGGACGCGCTTCGTGAGCACGATCCCCGAGCGGAGGGCCGTCTCGTCCCCCTGGCCGGGGCCCGTCACGTAGATCGAGATGAGCACGTTCGAGGCGATCGCGCAGATCAGGAGGGAGACTGCGAACAGGAGGACGTGCTTCTGGAACAGCCGGTGGGTCTTCTGGCGGGCGATCGCCGTGATGATGAGGAGGGAGAGGAACAGGGCGCTCGCCGCGCTCAGGTACGAGACGATGCTGCTGCTGTCCACCAAGAGGGCGTCACCTGTCAGTGCGCGGACGTGGACATGTGGGTCTCGAGCGTATTTAATCGGTCCCATACTGTTATCGAAACCGATTGCGTCTCCGAATGCCGACCTGCTATCAAAGATAAGAATCGGACCCGCGAACGAGGCGTGCGTTCTTCATAACCCCCTCCGGGAACGATGTACGCGGTAGTTCTCTCTGACGACGGGTTCTGGACCGGGGCTCAACATTGACCGCGAGGACTTGGAGCTCCTTTCCCGCACGATCCTCCGCCTCGGCGGGTATGCGGAGGGCCTATTCGATTTCCACCAGTTCGGCTTCGACAAGGACTCCCTTCGGGACCACATCACGAACGTGTACGGGCTCCTGGGGAGCCTGAAGGAGAAGAGCGAGTCCGGAGGGATCCCCCTCCGCCCGCCGAACATCCCGCCCGGGGCGTTCTGGGAGGACCAGGGGGACGTGTGGAACTACCTCCAGACTCTCCGGTTCGCCGCGGGCGCGACGATGCTGTCCGAGAAGTACAGCCGGTACATGACGCCGGACAACCTCCAGCGGTCCATGACCGCGAAGATCCTCCACAAGTGCCAGATCGGGATCCTGGACGACCTGATCGACAAGGGGAGCTTCACGTACCTGGAGGCGAAGGACCTCCACCACGTCGTCCTGAGCACGATGATCGACCCCGACTTCGACCAGACCACGTACATGAAGCGGCTCATCGCGATGCTCAAGCCCGAGCAGATCCCCCTGTTCGACCTGATCAACAGCATCACGCGCGGCTTCAACGCCCTGTGGCGGAACTCCCCGAACGGCGACCGGTACTTTTACCAGATGGAGGTCCTCGACGAGCGGGTCGCCCTGGGGCAGGCCCTCACGATGTTCCAGAAGGAGCCCCATCTGAGCCTCTCGAAGATGGAGAAGATCTCGGACGCGTTCTACGGACCGGACGACGAGCTCACCTGGTGGGAGAAGCTCGGGGCCCACGTGAGCAGCACGACCCGGTACAACTTCATCGACATGGCGTTCGCGGACCACCCGTACAACCTGAAGGACCTGAAGAACTTCATGGCGGGCTGGTACTACTATGACACCGCGATCATCCTCATGGACCACATCGTGAGCGTGTCCCAGGACCTCCGGAACGGGATCGCGAACCTCTCTCTCATCGCGATGCGTGAGCACGAGCTCAGGGACCTGACCACGCTGAAGGGGTTCAACCCGCACCTCACGATCGCGGACTACGACGCCCATCTGAGGCGCATCGCGTACATCACCGCGCGGGGCCTCGAGCTCGTGGACAAGGACTTCCACGACGACACGATGTACTACCCGTTCATCACGATCATGATGCCCATCGTCATGATGGCGGACTGGATCGGGAACCGGGACGACATGATCCACACGTTCCTCGACGCGATCGCGCCCGCCGTGAAGCAGGTCGCGGGGAACGGCGGCAATGTGGCGGGCGAGGTCGCGGACCTCGCGAAGGGCATCGCGCGCGGGAACTGACCGAAGCGCCGTGTCGCTGGACATCCATCGTCCTCCCGCGGGTAGGTCCTCTCTTCTGAAGAAACGGTTATATAAGGCCGGGCCATAGACGCGATTGGACGTCCTCCCGATGACGGGCTCGCCCGACTCCGGCGTGGGGGCGGAACTCGCCCTCGTCGAGCAGAAGATCCGGGAATCCATCGTCTCGGAGGAGCCCCTCCTCACGGACATCGCCTCGTACGTGATCGAGGCGGGCGGGAAGCGGATCCGGCCCATCGTGACCCTCCTCGCGTTCCAGGCCCTCGGCGGGAAGGACATCCGCCAGGCCGTCGACCTCGCCGCGGCCCTCGAACTCATCCACTCCGCAACCCTGATCCACGATGACATCAACGACGGCGGGGAGACCCGCCGGGGCCGCCCCGCCGCGTACAAGAAGTTCGGCCTCCAGAACGCCCTCGTGACGGGCGACTTCCTGTTCGTGAAGGCGTTCGGGATCGGCGGGAAGTTCGACGCGGACATCGTCGAGCTGACGGCGAACGCGTGCGCCGCGCTCGCGGAGGGCGAGATCCGCCAGAAGCGCCACGCGTACGACACGAGCGTGAGCCGGAACGAGTACCTGGACATCATCCGCCGCAAGACGGCCCTCCCGATCATGGCGGGCGCGAAGATCGCAGGCCTCCTCGCCGGCGCGCGGCTCGAACACGTGGAGGCCGTCGGAGAGTACGGGCTCAACCTGGGCATCGCGTTCCAGATCGTGGACGACATCCTGGACGTCGTGGGGGATCGGAAGCGGCTCGGCAAGCCGGCCGGGACGGACGTCCGGGAGGGGAACGTGACCCTCGTCGCGATCCACGCCCTGAACAACGGGAGCGCGATCGACCACGCGGAGCTCGCCCGGATCATGGGGAGGCGGGTCAAGGCAGACGGAGAGGTCGAGCGGGCCCTGTCCCTCATCCGAGAAGCCGGGGCCGTCGAGAAAGCGCGGACGGACGCCCGGCACTTCGGCTTCGTCGCGAAGCAGGCCCTCGAGCCGATCCCGGACAGCGAGGCGAAGGCGAGCCTCGTACGCCTCGTGGACTTCGTCCTCTCCCGCGATGCCTGAGCGGGGGACGGACTCGATGCGTTACGACCTCGTCGTCGTGGGGGCGGGTCCCGCGGGGAGCACGGCCGCGCGGTACGCGGCACGCCGGGGCCTCAAGGTCCTCCTCGTGGACAAGCGCCAGGAGATCGGGGTGCCGGTCCAGTGCGGGGAGTACGTCGCGACGAACGAGGAGGTCCGCGCGATCTTCCCGACCGTCGTGGACCTCGAAGACCTCATGGCCGTGCCGTACCGCTGGCGGGAGATCGACACCCCCGTGATCCGGCTCTTCACGCCGAAGGGACGCCGGTACGACGTGCCGTTCCGCGGCTTCACCGTGCAGCGCGACAAGATGGACCAAGGACTCGCCCGGCAAGCCGTCGAGGAGGGGGCCGAGCTCCTCACGGAGACCACCGTCACGAAGGTCCGCGGCGAAGACGTCGAGACGAACCACGGGACGTTCCATGGTCGGGTCGTGATCGGAGCGGACGGTCCCCGGTCCGCGGTCGCGAAGAGCGTGGGCCTGCCCTGGCCGGTCTCGGCCCCCGCGATGAGCACGACCGCGACGGGGGAGTTCGGCGATGCGACGGACCTGTTCTTCGGGAACCTCGCGCCGGGCGGGTACGCGTGGATCATCCCGAAGCGGGAGTGCGCGAACGTGGGCCTCGGGACGTGGCAGCACTACCGAGGGAACCTTCGGCGGTTGTTCGACGGGTTCCTCGAACGACAGGGCCTCGTCCCCGGCAAAGCGACGGGAGGGTTCGTCCCCGTGATGGGCCCCGTCGAGCGCACGGTCCGCGACAACGCGCTCCTCGTCGGGGATGCCGCGGGCCATGTGATGGCGACGAACGGTGGCGGCATCAACGTCGCGATGATCTGCGGTCGGATCGCGGGGAACGCCGCGGCGGACCATGTCCTCTCCGGCGCGCCCCTCGACGCCTACGAGACCCGGTGGCGCGCGGCGGTCGGCGGACCCCTGGCCCAGGGGGCCAAGATCAAGCGCCTGGCGGACCGATTCTTCGGGAGCGATCGACTCCTCGAGCTCTCGATGCTCCTCCTCGGGCGGAGGCGGATGGCGCGCGCGATCCGATGCGAGCCTCTCCTCATGGGTCGCAGGGCCAAAGCCTTATAGTCGCGGCTAGGTTCCGAACGACTCGGATGGACATCCAATTTCTCGGCGGCGCGTCCGAGGTCGGCCGCCTGGGGATGGTGCTCAAGCGCGGGACCTCGTCTCTCCTGTTCGACTACGGCCTCCTGCCCCGGGACCCGCCTCTGTATCCGATGCCGTCCCCGCCCGTGGACGCGCTCTTCGTGAGCCACGCGCACCTGGACCACAGCGGCATGATCCCGTGGCTCACGCGGCGGGAGGACGCGGACGTCATCCTGACGCCGCCCACGGCCGATGTTGCGGACCTGCTCCTGCAGGACAGCCTGAAGATCGCGGATGCGGAAGGGTATGACTCTCCGTTCGACGAGGGGGACCTGCGGGGCGCGCGCCGCCGCTTCCGGACGATCGACTTCGGGGACAACGTGGACATCGGCGAGTTCGAGGTCACGGCCCATCCCGCCGGACACATCCCGGGGGCGACCATGTTCGAGGTGAACGGGGTCCAGACCACGCTGTTCACCGGGGACCTGCACACCCTCACGACGGACCTCGTCTTCGGGGCTCGACCCGTGAAGTGCGACACCCTCGTGATCGAGTCCACGTACGCGGGACGGCAGCATCCGGAGCGCCTCAAGTCCGAGTCCGCGTTCCTGAAGAAGATCGACCAGGTCGTGAACCGCGGCGGGCTTGCCCTCGTGCCCTCGTTCGCGGTCGGCCGCACGCAGGACATCCTCCTCACCCTCGCGAAGGCGGGCCGGCACGAGGTGTGGCTCGACGGGATGGGGAAGAAGGTCAATGAGATCTACCTCGGCCACCCTGAATACGTGCGGTCCGTCAAGAAGCTCCGGCAGGCGATCCACCGGGCGAAGGCGGTCCACAGCCGACACGGTTCGGAGCTCGCCCTCAGGGGGGAGGTCATCGTCACGACGAGCGGGATGCTCGACGGCGGACCCGTCCTCCGGTACCTCGAGCAGATCCGCGAAGACCCGAAGTGCGCGATCCTCCTGACGGGCTATCAGGTCGAGGGGACGAATGGGCGACGCCTCGTCGAGCAGGGCGTGATCGACCTGTACGGGGTCACGGTCGACATCAAGTGCGAGTGGCAGAAGTTCGACTTCTCCGCCCACGCGGGGCACGATGATCTCGTCCGGTTCATCGAAGCGTGTGATCCCCAGCGGGTCGTGCTGATGCATGGAGAGAACCGCCAGATCCTCGCGGACGCGCTCGAGGGTCGAGACGTCCTCCTGCCCATGGAAGGCCAGTGGTACGCGCTCTAGAGGCGAGTCGTCGACGGGCAATGTGGACAGACGGTAGGTCACCAGTCCCCAATTGCCGAGGTGGCTTACGAGACGACGTGGCGATTTCTTGGTCTGGCGTCCAGGGGTCCTAGCGAAGACGAAACTGGGCCTTTCGGTCGGTGTGACTGGCGACGGAAGATGCGATGGCTCGCATTTTCAACACTCAGCAAACTTGCAAACCCTGGCGTTAGGTCCCGCCTGTTCTAGAAGCGGGCGCCAAAGACCTCCGGCGGGAATCCCGGCGCGACCTGGCCCGTCGTCGCGTATCTGTAGAGGGCCGTAACGAGGATGCCCTGCGTGGCCGCGCCGACGAAACCGAGGATGAGCCAATACATGATCGCGGCGAGGAGGCCCATGAGGAGGCCCAGAACCCCTCCGGCGACCACGCCGATGACCAGGAACAGCAACCCCGCCGACCCGAGGAGGAAGAAGACCGCGGTGAGCGTGAAGTAGGCACCCGCCGCCTCGCCCCACGTCTGCCGGATCAGAGAGCCGCTCCGCTTCACCGACGCCCACGGCCCGAGTTTCTCGAAGATCAGGACGGGCACGACGAGGTACGTGGCGACCCCCCACGCGACCCCCGTGATGCCCGCGATGATCCGGCCCAGGAAACCGAACCGCTCCGCAATCGCCCGCAAGATCATGCCGACCGTCGCGGACAGCAGCGCCCATCCGAAGATGCGGCCAAGGTTTTCCGACGCGATCCGGAATCCGTCTTTCAGGGTCGGGTCGCCGCCTTCGAGCCGGATCTTCGCAATTCCGATGACGGCCGCGGTGAAGTAAGTCGAGATGAAGTACGTGAAAACGTACAGGAGGAAGAGACCCACGTACCAGAGCCAGGCATTGAACCCGTCGAACGGCGGGGCGACGAGGAACAAGGATGCGAAGAACACGCCCCACGCCGCGGCGGTGATGAGGAACGAGAGGAACGGGAGGACGACGAGGCTCTTTTCCTGCCTCAGGACGCCGAGGCTCACCTTCGTGAGCCGCCAGCCGATGCCGAGCCGCTCGAAGAAGCCGGGCCGTCTCGGGCTTGCGGGAGGATAGAACGTAGTGGGCATCGCGGCCATGTGGTTCGCCAAGTGAACGTTGAGTCTCGATTTCAAGCTAGCGACGCGGCTTCCCGTCGATGACGATTAGAACAAGTACGCACGTAGAGAGAGACCAGGGAGTGGGCGGCTGCCTTCCTACCGCCGAAGCTGGTACGTAAGCGTGATCGCGGCGAGCCCCGCTGAACCAGTCCCTAAGGAGACCGTTTTCGTTTCGAACGGCGCGATTGAGGCCCCCGCAACGGATCATCGAGCCCTGGAAACGCGAGTGTGAGCAGTACCCGACGACTGCGGTGAATAGCACCCCGCACACTCCGGCTCTCATGACGGCCGGTGTGACCAAACCCTTCCCTGGTTCCTTTCGTCTTTGTGCCGATTGGCCTTCGCTCTCGAAAACCTGCCTCTCTTTTGGCGCCTACCGCCGGGCTCCCCGAGCCGTCGATGCCATCGCGGCCACCGCAGGCACAGGGAGTCGCCCAGTTATCCTCAGTCTCCTCATGAGCAACTCGGCAAGGGCTGTGGTCAGGATTGTGGATCCCATCCAGGCCGACGCGCCCGGAACGTTCGTCACGGAGAAATCCGGCCCCAACATCGGCAGCAGTTCCTGGAGAAGAAGGAACCACCCCACGGTGAAAAAGCCGAATTCGATCGCAGCAGTGAGAGCCCGGAGGGCGAGGGCCAACGCCACCGATGCTGCGATGCCAGCGGCAAACACGGCCTCCACCGGCAAACCGTTCTCTGGCAAGTTGCCAGGAATTATCATCACGTAGGCCGTTGCGCCAATGCCGGCACCGAGAATGAGGTAAGAGATCCCCTTGCCGAGCAGCCTCAGGAATATGCCGGCGAGGATGAGCGTCGCGCCCACGGCCGGTGCGCCGATGCCCATCACCGCATTTATCAAATCAAGGTACTCGACCACGAACTCCCCTCTCCCAGCCGGCGTATCTCCTGCCAGGACTTAGTTCTATGCGAGTGCTTCCGTCGAAGTCGGACTTTCTTGGCATTCCCCGGGTCGATTTCGGGGGAATTGTTGACCTTTTCCGATTCCGGGGTTGAGCTCCGCTCGGGAAAGAAGAGCCTGGCCCGTTCCCCTCCGTTCGCGATAAGGTGTACTTAGAGCCGAAAGCCGTGCGGACCTTTGGTATCGTCCCTGTCAATTCCAAGGGCCTCCGGGCAAGGTCAGGAGAGTATCGGAGAGCTCGAGAAGCAGGTGACCGTTGGCCTACCGACTGTCCCCACCGACTCCTCCTAGATTCCGACCGACTTCGCGATCATCGCTCGCAACGCCTTCCCCATGTACTTCAGGAGGCGAGGCTCTTCCTTCACGAGAGCCCAACCGATCTTCGAGGGGAAGTCGATGTCCGCTCGCCGCTCGATGAGTTCCAAGATGGCCGGGTTGTCGAGGAGTTCGAACAGCTCCTCGAATTGGTCGTCCGTGAGGCGCGCGAAGCTCTCGTGGATCGCGAGGTCCTTCCGAAGTTCCTTCCCGATCGATTTCGTCCACGCGCGGTGGTAGTTACGCAGCATCTTTGCGGAGAAGTCGCCTGCCTCAAGCGCTTCGTTCGCCACCCGCGCCGCGTGGTCTGCGGACGCGAGCGCCGTGAAGATCCCTCCTCCGCTGGTCGCCTTCGCCTGGCAGGCCGCGTCGCCGACCACCATCACCCGGTCCGCGTGGCTCCGCTTCGGGAAGCCGAGCGGGATCCCTCCCACGATGTACAGGATGGGTTGCGCGCCTTTCACGTATTGCTGGACCATCGGGACAGCGAGCATCTTCTCCAGGAACGCCCGCGCGTTACCTTGGCCGACGCACAGGCCGACCCGCGCCGTGTCACCCGAAGGGATGATCCATCCGAAGAAACCGGGGGCGAACTCGTTCCCCACGAACAGCTTGACCAGCCCCGGGTCGCCCCGGACCCCGACCATCTCGACCTCGAACCCAGGCAGGATCTTCCGGGGGCGGAGGATGTTGAACCACTTCGCGACGTTCGATCGTACGCCGTCGCAACCGATTAGGAGCTTCGCCCGGATCGTCTCGCGGTCTCCGTCCCGGTCCACGACGACCTCGACCCCGTCCTCGTCGCGACGGGCGGACTGGGCCTGGGTGCCCAGGAACGTATGGGCTCCCGCGCGCACGGCCTTCGTCACGATGGCCCGGTCGAACATGGCCCGGTCCACGACGACGGCCTCCGTCTCCTTCCCGTCGATCCGGATGCAACGTCCCTTGGGGGAGAAAATCTCCGCGCCGTGCACCTCGCCGATGATGGTCTCCTTGCACGAAACGTAGTCGAAGACCCGCGGGGTCACGAGGCCCCCGCACTGGATCGGCTCCCCGATCTCGTGGTGCTCCTCGAGGAGCGCGACCTCGTGTCCCGCGCGGGCGAGCCGCTCGGACACGTGGCCTCCGGCGGGGCCCGCCCCGACGACGATCACGTCGAAGGAGCGATCCGACCCCACGGCGGCCGTCACTCCTTGAGGTTCATGATGATCTCGAGGAAGTTCTCCAGGTGCTTCGACAGGGATGCGTTGTCCGTGTACCCGCACGCGGACAGGTCCGGGGACGCGATGAGGGCGCTCGAGCCGTCCACGATCACGTCGGTCGCGATGAGCCCCTTCCGGAACACGGAGATCGCGCCCTCCGGGATCTTCTGGCCCGGCTCCGTGATGATCGTGATCCGGATCCCGCGGGCGATCGCCTGCTCGACCTTCTTCCCGAGGCTCTCCCGGATCTCGGAGAACGTCGGCGTCGCGACCATGAACGTCTCCGCGGCCCGATCGAGGAGCTCCCCGATCTTCTCGAGGACGCGCGGCTTCGCCTGGATCGTGTACACGAGCTGCGGCTCGCCCTTGCTCCGGAGGACCTCGTGGAGGAGGTCCAGCTTCGCGAACGTGTCCTCCAGGTGTTCGACGACCCGGCCCTTCACCTTGCTCGGGGCCTCGGGCTTGAAGATCGTCGGACGGCCGCGGGTCGAGATCGCGAACCCCTTGTTGCACAGGCTCTGGAGGACCTTGTACGCGCTCGTCCTGGGGATCCGGGCCGTCTCGGCGATGACCTCCGCGCTGCCGAACCCGTGCGCGACGAGGGCCACGTACCCGCGCGCCTCGTAGCTCGACAGGCCGATCGACTCGAGGGTCCTCGTGGCCCGTTCGTACTCCTGGTCGAGGTCGATCCCGGCCGTGAGGAGCTTGGACACCTCGGGAGGCATCACGAGGGTTGCAACGGGGAGTCCCGTTTAACCCTTTTCTACGGCCCTCCATCCGGTGGGACACGCCATCCGGACGTTATCCGGAACCGCATTGAGTTCTCCCCATGGAGGCAGACAGAAGCCTTTATCATCGGGGCCCGGGTTCCTTCGCGAGGATGCGCTCGAGACGCCCCGCGTTCCTCGCCCTCCTTGCCGGCCTACTCGTGTTCGGGGCCGCGTTCCCGATCGGGACGGCCCAGGGACCCGCCGGGCATCTCCTCGTCCAGACGGACTACGAGCTCATCGGCACGTCCGAGCTGACCGGGGGCGGTCACGTCACGTGGACCCTGTCCGGGGACCGGGCCCGGGAGCTGCGTGCGAAGGTCGTCGGCCTGTTCGACGAGTACGTGATCATCCCTCCCGGGTTCACGTTCGGGCTCTCGGCCACGGGCCTCGTGGGCCCGAACGGCGTGATCGACCGGGCGGAGGCCCTCGCGTTCACGGCGTACCTCGAGAACGAGCTCGAAGGGACCCGCCGCGGGTTCGTCGGGACCCAGGTCGGGTATTTCCGAGTGGACCGGGCAGATTTGTTCGAGGCGGGCGTCGTGGAGCGCTCCACGACGGGGCTCCTCGGGACGGACGCGAACTCCTCCGCGGACCTCCAGATCCGGTTCCTGTTCAACGGCCGGTCGATCGCCTCGGATGTGTCGACGGCCCTCCCGTCCCGCGCGTTCGCGGACGCCCTGCATCACGTGTTCGCGTTCGAGGCGCGGCAGTCCGCGAACATGACCCCAGACCCGTGGCCCCTCCTGGCGGAGGGCGGCTGGCGCGTCGTGACCGTGGACGGGGCCGCGGCCCTATGGGCCGGGGACGACGCGACGGGCCAGTACGCGAACGGCGCGACGAACGTTACGCGGACCGCGCCGACCGAGGTGAGCGTGCCGGGCCTGGACCTCCGATTCGCGACGTCGGCCTGGACCGAGTTCGAGTACCGCGGGGACGTCGCGGACGCGAACGACGCGCTGCAGCTCGAGGCCTCACCGGGTCCCGCCTACACCAGCTGGGCGGTCCTCGACGCGCCGCCGGCCACGGCCGGGGCGTGGGCGAACCGGACCGTGGATCTGGCCGCCTACCTGGGCCAGAAGGTCCGGCTTCGGCTCAACTTCACCTCGGACGCGGCGGGGACCGCAGCGGGCTTCCACGTGAGGGGCTTCGCCGTCCACGCGCCGTCCGCGTACGAAGGGGACCTCGTCGAGTCGACGGCCCACTACCTGATCGGCACCCTGAGCTTCACGGACGTCGCGGTCGGGGCGGGAGGGCTGAACATCCTGCGCACGCCGGGCGGGGAGATCCTGTTCTACGGGGCCTCCTGGACGACCTCGGCCCCGCCGTCCGACCGGGTCCGGTTCCAGACGTTCAGCGTGCTCGAGAATCCCCAGTTCCTGTTCGCGGTCATGATCGCCTCTGCGTACTTCATCTCGTGGAGCCAGGAGGCCGCGTATGACCGGTACCGGCAGGCCCATCCGGGCGTGTTCCGCCCCGCGATCCGCAAGGCGCGCTGGCTCCACGCCCTCGGCCGCGCGTCCGTCGCGGCCCTCGTCCTCCTGTACTTCGTGCCCACGGCGTTCTACAACGTGGGCGTGAGGTTCTTCGTCTCGGGCCCCGCGTACTTCTTCCTGGCCCTCACGCTCGGCCTGAGCCTCGGCTTCGGTTCCCGGACGTACTACGGGGAGAGGATGCGCGAGGCGCCGCCTCCGGCCCTCTCCGACGAGCGGGCCAGGGCGTCGGAGACCGTCGTCCCGGAGGGGCCCCAGGTCCCGAAGGAGGTCGTCGCGACCTGCGCGCACTGCCTCCGCGGGATCGTGGACTCGGACCGGACGTACCGATGCACGTGCGGCTCCGTGTATCACCTCGCGTGCGCGGCCGGCATGATGAAGTGCGCGAACTGCCGCAAGCCGATCGCCGTGGACATCGTCTCGAAACGGAAGACGGTCTCCATGCGGTGCGAGTCGTGCGGGGAGCTCGAGACGATCCCCGAGACGATCGACCCCCGGACCGTGATCTGCGAGCACTGCGGGGGACGCCTGCGCCATCTGGACGAGGGGAAGGGGTACCTGCTCATCGCGAGCAATCCCGCGATCGTGTTCACGTGGTTCCGTGACCTCACGAAGGGCGGCCGGCCGGGCCTGTGCCTCACCCCCGCGGCCCCGGACCGGCTCCGCCTCGAGTACGGGCTCCAGGGCGTCGAGGTCCTCCAGGTGAGCGCGACGGCCCGGAACGCGATCGAGCCGAAGCAGCTCGATCCGGTCGGCCTCAAGGCGATCCTACCCCTGTCCCGGGCCGCGAAGGGCGGGGTCCTCCTGTACGACGGGCTCGAGGCGATCGTGAACGCGTCCTCCATGGGCGATGTCGTCCGGTTCATCCGGAAGGCGAACGACATGGCGTTCGTCCATGGGATCACGGTGATCGCTCGCATCGCGCCCGGGGTCCTCCCAGGGTCCGAGGTCGAGCGTCTCTCCGCGGAATTCGACGAGACGATCGATCTCGTGGCACGCCTGTGACGGCTCAGGGCTCCGATCCCGTCCAAGGTCGTCCGAGGGCGTGGGGCACCCGAAGGTGGTCCAGGATGCGCGCGACGACGAAGTCCACGAGGTCCTGGATCGTCTCGGGCTTCCCGTAGAAACCGGGCATCGCGGGGAGGATCACGACGCCCAGGTTCGACAGCTTGAGCATGTTCTCGAGCGCGATCGAGCTGAGCGGCGTCTCGCGAGGCACCAGGATCAGGGTCCGCTTCTCCTTCAGCGCGACGGCCGCGGCCCGCGTCACGAGGTTGTCCGCGATCCCCGTCGCGATCTTCGCGAGGGTCGTGCCGCTGCACGGGACCACGACCATTGCGTCGAACGGATGGCTCCCGGACGCGGGAGCCGCGGCGAGGTCTCGATCCGAGAAGGTGGCCGCGGCCTCGGCCGCGAACTCGGCGGGCGTCAGCACCGTCTCGAGGCGCAAGACGTCCTCCGCGTCCCGGCTCAGGATGACCTCGGCCCGCCGGCCCAGGACCTCGATGAGGCGGCGGGCGTACACGGCGCCGGAGGCGCCCGTGACGCCCACCAGGATTCGAGGGGCCTCGCCCACGCCCCGCAGACCACGCCGAGCCTAGATGAAACTTCCGCGCCTCGCAATCTTGAGTACGCGGCCTGGCCATCGCCCCTGAGGGACGATGGACGCGCGCGTCCGACTCCGGCTGATCCTCGCATCCACGACGTACGCTGTCCTGGGGCTCGCTCTCCTTGCGTCGTGGCTCCTGGCGGACGCGGCACCCTACACGCCACCCGCGGGGTGCACGGGCGCCTGTCCTTCGGGCGATCCCCTGATTTCCGCCGCGGTCGTTCGAAATTTCGCCATCGCGATGGTCGTTTCCGGGGCCTCGGCCGCGTACGTCCTGTGGGTCGCGGCCGGACCGGCACACGTCTTGACGCGCCTCGAGGAGGCGCGGATCCTCGAGTCGATCGAACGACCGGCTCGACGCGACTAGAGGATCGACCATCGGGGGCGCGCGGCAACGTCCTTCCATGTCCGGGGGGAATCCTTCATATACGACCTCGATTTATGAAGGCCGACCCAGACGAGGTCCACCGATGCCGACCGTGTACGACGTGCCGCCCGGCCTCCTCATCGAGCGTCTCAAAGACCAGCTCCAGAAGGACGGGAAGGTGAAGCCTCCGGAGTGGGCCCCGTTCGCTCGGACCGGGGTGCACACGGAGAAGGCGCCCACCCAGCCGGACTGGTGGTTCCGCCGCGTGGCGTCCGTCCTGCGCAAGGTGTACGTGAACGGACCGATCGGCACGGTCCGACTCAGCGCGGAGTTCGGGGGGCGCCGCGACGGCGGCTCCGCGCCGTACCACCCGCGCCGCGGCTCCCGGTCCATCGCGCGCGAGGCGATGCAGCAGCTCGAGGCCCTCGGCTTCATCTCGAAGACGGAGCGGAAGGGGCGCGTGATCACGGCCCAGGGGCGGAAGCTCCTGGACAAGCTCGCGACGGAGATCCTCAAGGAGCTCGCCCGGGACAACCCGGAGCTCACGAAGTACCTGGGAGGCCGCTGAGTTGGACGGCGGGGAGGACGAGCTCGACGCGATCCGCCGACGGAAGTACGCGGACCTCCAGCAGGCCCAGGAGCAGGCCGTGGTCCAGCAGCAGGCCCGCGAGCAGATGCAGGCCCAGAAGCAGATGATCCTGCGACAGATCCTGACCCCGGAGGCGAGGGAGCGCCTCGCCCGGATCGAGCTCGCGTACCCGGAGCTCAAGGAGAGCATCGAGAACCAGCTCATCGCGCTCGCGCAGTCCGGCCGGGTCCAGCGGATCATCGACGACGCGACCCTGCGCCAGATCCTCGAGCGCGTGATCCCCAAGAAACGCGAGATCAAAATCGAGAGGCGGTGACCCGTGGCGCGCAACAAGCCGACCGCGAAGAAGAAGCGCCTCCTGAAGAAGGTCAAGTCGAACCGCCGCGTGCCCGCGTGGGTCATGCAGCGGACGAATCGGCGGTTCCTCCGGCACCCGAAGCGGCGGTCGTGGCGGCGGAACAAGCTCAAGATGTGAAACCATGGCGGAACAGGAAGAGGAACGGATTCTCATCATCCCGCTTCGGGACGCGTGGGGGGCCTCGCGCACGAAGCGCGCGCCCCGTGCCGTGAAGGCGATCCGGGAGTACGTGAAGCGGCACCTCAAGCCGGACCGCATCTTCATCGACGACGTGCTCAACGAGGCCTTGTGGGCCCGCGGGCGGGAGCACCCGCCCCGCCGGATCCGCGTGAAGGCGATCAAGTTCGAGGACGGCTCGGCCGTCGTTTCCCTCCCCGAGGACTGAGGGACCCCTTTGCTGAGGCGGCTGGACCTCGGGGGGAGCCCGTACGTCGGGGTGTTTTGCGCCGCGAACGACGACGTGCTGATCGCCCCGCCGAGCCTCCCGAAGGCCGCCGTGCGACACTTCACGGAGGCCCTCCGCACGCGGATCGTCCAGACGCACGTGGCCCATTCGACCGTGATAGGCCGGCTCGTCGCGATGAATGCGAACGGCATCCTCACGTCCCCGTTCATCGAGCCGGACGAGATCGAGGCGATCGGGGACGGGGTGCATCCCCTCCCCGACCGGCTCAGCGCGGTCGGGAACAACGTCCTGTGCAACGACCGCGGGGCCCTCGTCCACCCCGGGTACGACCCCGATGCGCTGTCGTTCATCTCGGACGCCCTCGGCGTGCGAGCCGTGCGTGGCACGATCGCGGGAATCCGCACGGTCGGGTCCGTCGCCGTGGCGACGAACAAGGGCGTCCTGTGCCACCCCCACGCGAAGCCGCCCGAGCTCGATCTCGTGAAGGAGGTCCTCGGAGCACCCGTCGCGATCACGACCGCGAACTACGGCCAAGGTTTCGTGGGAGCCTGCATGGTCGCGAACTCGTACGGCGCCGTCGTGGGCGCGCGCACGACCCCCATCGAGCTGGGCCGGATCGAGGAGGGGCTCGGGTACTTCTGAGCGTCGCGTTCCACAACCGCTAACAAACTTTCAAATACGCTGGGCCTCGTAACGCACGCCGGATGAAGACCCTCGTCCTGTGCGTGGACCGGGACGACGACATCGGCGTGAAGACGGGGATCAAGGGACCCCTCGTCGGCCGGGACGACAACCTCGCGGCCGCGATGAAGCTGGGGATCGCCGACCCGGAGGACTCCGACGTGAACGCGCTCCTCGCGGCGGTCGCCGTGTACGACGACCTCGTGAAGCAGGGGGCCGACGCGGAGATCGCGACGATCTGCGGGGACGTGCGGGTCGGGTCCGCGTCGGACCTCGTCCTCACGCAGCAGCTCGACCAGGTCCTCGAGGAGGTCCGTCCGGGGCGGGCGTTCCTCGTATCCGACGGGGCCGAGGACGAGGCGTTCGCGCCGATCCTGGGCTCCCGGATCCACGTCGACCACGTCCGCCGGGTCTTCGTGCGGCAGAGCGCGGCCGCTCAGTCCATGTACTACCAGGCCGCGCGCCAGCTGAAGAACCCGAAGGTCCGGCGGAAGGTCCTCGCGCCCCTCGGGTTCGTCCTGTTCGCGTTCGGGTGGGTCTACTTCTTCAACCCGCTCGCGGCGTCCGCGTTCGCGATCATCCTCGCGGGGCTGTACCTGATCGCGATCTCCCTGCCGTTCAACAGCCTGAGGGACGTCCTGGACCGGATCGGGCAGTCGTATGCGAGCGTGCGCTCGAGCGTGTCCTCGGGGGACCTGTCCATCTTCTTCAGCGTGTCCGCGGTCATCCTTCTGTTCGTCGGCGTGTTCTTCGGCCTCGACCTCGCATCCCGCTCGAGCCGCGGGCTCGTGGACCAGTTCCTGTCGTTCCTCATCGGGGCCCTGTGGTGGTGGGTCCTCGCGGCCCTCCTGTTCGAAGGGGGCGCGGTCGCGACCGCGTACCTGAAGCATGGGCGCGCGCCGCGGCACGTGCTCGCCGTCGCGGGCACCTTCGTCGCGCTGGGCCTCCTCGTGGTCGGAACAGTCCAGTTCCTGCGGATCATCCTCGTGGGCTGGGATCCCGCGCCGACCCTCCCCCTGATCTACGTGAGCATCGCGCTCGCCCTCCTCCTCGCGGTCGCGACGGGCTGGTCGTACCGCACGCCTGAGGAGGCCTCCGTCGAGGACAGCTGGCGCCACTGATCTCGGAGGTCCTCGCGTGGACTACCGGGACTGGGAGACCTTCTACGTGCGGATCCTCGAGGACTTCGGCTTCTCCCGCGAGGCGGACGAGGCCGTCGCGGCGGAGCTCGACGCGGTCCTCGGCGGGACCCGTCTGGAGGACGGAGACCTTCGGGCGGCCCTCGAGGGGCAGGAGGTCACGGTCGCGGGGAACGGGCCCGACGTCTCGAAGGAGATCGGCCGGGCCCGCGGGGTCCTCGTGACCGCGGACGAGGCGACCTCCGTGGCCCTCGCGCACGGCCTGCGGCCCGCGATCCTCGTCACGGACCTGGACGGGGACGTGGGGGACCAGGTGCGGACGAACCGGGAGGGGACCATCGCGGTCGTCCACGGCCATGGGGACAACGGCCCCGCCGTGCGGAAGTGGGCCCCCGAGTTCCGGGGCCGGACCGTCGCGACGACCCAGTCCACCCCGACGGGCCGCCTGCGGAACTTCGGCGGGTTCACGGACGGGGACCGGGCCGTGTACCTCGCGGACGCCTTCGGCGCCTCGCGGATCCACCTCGTGGGCTTCGACTTCGAACGCCCGAACGCGAAGGACGTGCCTTCCGAGACGAAGCAACGCAAGCTCGACTGGGCGTACATCCTCCTGGGGAACCTGGACCGGGACGACCTCGAGCTATAGGGACGCCGGCTTCCGGGACGTGGCCGTGCGCCAGCTCAGGATCGCGTCCCGGGCCGCCTTGACTTCGTCCACGCGCGCGACCGCCGTCTCGTGGGGGGCCTCGTGGAGGACCCGGGGATCCTCCTGGACGATCCGCGCGAGGACGTCCGCGAACGCGTCCAGGGTCTCCTTCGTCTCCGTCTCCGTGGGCTCGATCATCATGGCCTCCTCGACGAGGTGTGGGAAATACACGGTGGGCGGGTGGAAGCCGAAGTCCATGAGCCGCTTCGCAACATCGACGGTCCGGACGCCCTTCGCGCCCAGGGCCGCACCGCTCGCGACGAACTCGTGCTTCCGCAAGCCCGCATACGGCACCGCGAGGGCCGTCTCGACGCGCGCCTTCAGGTAGTTCGCGTTGAGGACCGCCCGCTCGCTCGCGGCCGTGAGCCCGTCGGCCCCCTTCCGGAGGATGTACGCGTACGCGCGCACGAGGAGGGCGAAGTTCCCGTACCAGGCGCGCACCTTGCCGATCGACTTGGGGCGATCATAGTCGAGGCGGTACCGCGGTCCGTCGTGGACGATGAGCGGGTAGGGCAGGTACGGCTCGAGAAACGCTCGCACCCCGACGGGCCCCGCGCCGGGTCCGCCGCCGCCGTGGGGCGTCGTGAACGTCTTGTGCAGGTTGAAGTGGACGATGTCGAACTTCATCTTCCCGGGGGTCGTCTTCCCGAGGATCGCGTTCAGGTTCGCGCCGTCGTAGTACAGGAGCGCCCCCGTGCCGTGCACGATGTCCGCGAGCTCGAGCACGTGGTCCTCGAAGATCCCGAGCGTGTTCGGGTTCGTGATCATGAACGCGAGGGTCTTCGGCCCGACGGCGGCCTCGAGGGCCTTGCTGTCCACGCGGCCTCCCTTCGATGGGATCTCGACGATCTCGAAGCCGAGCATTCCCGCGCTCGCGAAGTTCGTGCCGTGGGCCGTATCCGGCAGGACGACCTGGGTGCGCGACTCCCCGCGGTCCCGGTGGTACGCGGCCGCGAGGAGGAGGCCCGTGAGCTCCCCCTGGGCGCCCGCCGCGGGCTGCAACGTCACGGCGTCCATGCCCGCGATCACCCCCAGGGCGCGCTGGAGCTCGTGCAGGAGCCGGAGGGCTCCCTGGACGGTCGACTCGTCCTGGTCCGGGTGGATCCGCGCGACCGTCGCGAGGGCCGCGAGCTCCTCCGCGAACTTCGGGTTGAACTTCATCGTGCACGAGCCGAGCGGGTAGAACCCGGTGTCGATCCCGAAGTTCATCTGGGAGAGCCGGGTGAAGTGCCGGACCACGTCGTGCTCGGGGAGGTTCGGGATGCGCAGGCGTTCCCGGCGGAGCTTCGGGGGCACGAGGTCCTTCACGTCGACGGGCACGTCGTCCTGGGAACGCTTCTCGAACAGGAGGGGCTCGTCGTAATACGCCTGGCGGAACGTCATGCGAGGGCCTCCAGGGCGCTCCGGAGGGCCGCGTAGTCCTCCGGGGTGTGCCTCTCCGTCGTCGTGAACAAGGCCACGTCCTCGAGCTCCGGGAGGTACCGCTTCAGGGCGATCCCGCCCTGCACGCCACGCGCCAGGAGGCCCGTCCGGACCGCCTCGTACCCGGACTTGGCCCGCACGGTGAACTCGTTGAAGTGCGCGCCCTCGAACACGGGAGCCTCGAATCCCTTGATCCGGTCGATCGACGCGGCGAGGTCCTTCGCCCGGCGGATGTTGTCCGCCGCGACCCGGCGCAGCCCGTTCGAGCCGAGGACGGCCATGTACGCGGCCGCCGTGACCGCGAGGAGGGACTCGTTCGTGCAGATGTTCGACATGGCCTTCTCCCGGCGGATGTGCTGCTCCCGGGTCTGGAGGGTCATGCAGAACGCGCGGGCGCCCTTCGCGTCCTTCGTGAGGCCGATCACCCGGCCGGGCATCTTCCGCACGTGCTCCTGGCGGCACGCGAACAGCCCGAGGAGGGGCCCGCCGAAGTTCACCGCGTTCCCGAGGGCCTGCCCCTCGCCGATCACGATGTCCGCCCCGGCGTCCCCCGGGGGCCTCACGAGGGCCTGGGCGATCGGGTTGACCCCGACCACGAGGACCGCGTCCGTCGCGAGCCCGCGGACCTCCTCGAGCCGCTCCTCGAAGCGCCCGAAGAAGTTCGGGTTCTCCACGTACACGCCGCACACGTCCGGCGTGATCGCCTCCTTCAGCTTGTCGAGGTCGAGCATCCCCGTGCCGCGGTCGTAGTCCACGTCGCGGACCCGCAGGCCCCCGCCGAGGAGGTAGTTCTGGAGGACGGACCGGCGGTTCCACCGGATGGCCCGGGGGATGAGGAACGTGGAGCCGCCGTGGATCCGGCGGGCCATGAGGGCCGCCTCCCCGAGGGCCGTGGAGGCGTCGTACATGGACGTGTTCGCCGCGTCCATCCCCGTGAGCTCGCAGACGAGGCTCTGGTACTCCCAGAGGGCCTGGAGGATCCCCTGGCTCAGCTCGGGCTGGTACGGGGTGTACGCCGTGTAGAACTCGGAGCGGGACGCGATCGCCCGGACGCTCGCGGGGACGAAGTGGTCGTACAACCCGCCCCCGAGGAACATGGGCATGTCGTCCATGGAGCGGTTCGCGGCGAGCATCCGCGTGATCCGGCGGACGACCTCCTGCTCGGAGAGGCCCGGTTCGAGGTCCAGCCGGTCCAGCCGGACCGCGGCCGGGATGTCCGCGAAGAGATCCTCGACGCGCTGCAGACCCAGGGCGCGGAGCATCTCGTCCGCGTCAGAAGCCATCCGGGGCCTGTTGAGCTACGCGGGCGTCATAAAGGTTTGGACTCCCCTCGCGCGACGCCATGCGGCCCGAAGTCCCGGACGAGGGACATCGCGGACCCGGCCTGGAGGACGGCCGCGTGGGCGAACCCGATCGATGCCTTGTACGCGGCCGTGGGCCGCTCGCCCCGGAGGGAGGCGGTCATCAGGGAGAACAGGGTGCCGTGGCCGACGACCACGATCGTGTCGTCCTCGTGGTGCTCCGCGACGGACTCGAGACACGCCCGGCCGCGCCGCGCGGCCATCTCGAGGGACTCCCCGCTCGGCGGGACGAACGTGAGGTCGTCCCAAGCTCGGGCCTCGAGGGACTCGTACTCCGGCTGCGGGATCCCCATGACGTCCGCGGCCCACTCCCGCAGGCACGGCCGCACGACGATCGGCAGGCCGAACGCGTCCGCGAGGATCTCCGCGCTCTCCATGGCCCGGAGGAGCGGGCTCGCGTACAGGGCGCTCGGACGGTCCGCGGGCCACGCGTTCGCGAGGGCCGCCATCTGGTCCCGGCCCCGCAGGGACAGCGGCGCCTCGTCGAAGTTCGACGTGTCCCGGGGCCGGACGATCTCCCCGTGGCGGATCAGGAGCATCGTCGTCATGGCTCGCAGCCTCCCGACACGACGGAGAAGATCGTGATGCGTTCCCCGTCCACCAGGGGCTCGTCCGCGGGGATCGGGACGTCGTCCCGGACGAGCAGATGGGCGTCCGGCGAGAGCTCCAGGCTTCTCAGGAGTTCCATCCCGGTCGCGCGGTCCGGGAGGACCACCTCGCGTTCCGTCCGATGGGAGATCATCTCCGCGACGATGCGCATCCGGGTGGACCACGCGCGCCCATGGCCTTAAGGATTCCTCCCTGGCTCACGCGGGACGTAAGACTTATCGGCACCGCCCTCATTGGTCCGAGGGCTGCCCAGGTCGCCTAGCCCGGTAGGGCGGCGGTCTCGAAAACCGCTGGCTGTTGAGGCCCCGCAGGTTCAAATCCTGCCCTGGGCGCTCTGCCTTTCGATCGAGGTCACGTCTCGCATCCGATCCCGTCCCCGTCACCATCGAATCGATGGGGGTCGGGAGGGAGCACCCGGAAATTCTGAAACTCGATGTCCGGGCAGTCGAGGTCCGGCGGGGGAGGAGGGATGCACACATCCGGATACGAAGGATCGCAATTCGCCGGCGGCGGAGGAGGAGGAGAGGAGCAGCCTGTCCATGACAGGCTCCCGAATTCGCTCTCCGCGCAGTAGGCGTAGAATGTGTCCGCATGCCCGGATGAGATCATCGCGGCGTTCGCGTTCGTGCCGCGGCAGTAGACGACCGCGAGGACCCGACCAAACGGATCTTCGCCGATCTGGAAGTCGTCTTCATCGATGAGGGCTCGCGCCCCGAGGCACAGAGCCGTCAGATACGCTCGAGCCTCCGGCCCTCCGGATTCGCTTAGCTCCGGGGCGTCCACGAGGACAAGTCGGACCCGGAGACCGCCCTCCACGTCGAGGGTGTCCCCGTCGATGACCTCGGTCACATTGCGCCAACTGCACAGGCCCGCGGATCGGGGGCAATCGGAAGCCGGAGGCGGCGGCGGAGGTGGTGGGGGCGGCGGAGGTGGCGGCGGTGGTGGAGGTGGCGGGTCGTTGACGACCGAGGACGGCGTCCCCGGTCGATTGATCATGACGAACGCGGCCGTGACCAGGACGACGGAGATCGCAACGGAGATGAGGACCGTGAGGAGAGGCCGGGAGGCCATCGCGCTCGCGATAGAGTACGGGCTACTTGAACGCTGTCTCAGGGGGAAGCGCCGATGACCCGCGCCGTCCCGACGTGGATCGGCAATGTCTAGCGCAGGCTCGGTGGTCCCTGCGTCACGCCGAATGCACCCGGGGAGAAAAGTCCATCTAACCGACCCGGCTACGGTTCGGCCGATGCGACCCAAGCCCGCCCATCCGGAGCGATGCCCGGAGTGCGGCAAGCCCACGTGGAACTGGTACTATCTGTCCACGCGGATCTGGGTCGAGTGCGAGCACTGCGAGTTCCAGGGAAGGACGAGCAACACCCCGGTCGGCGGGGCGGCCGCGGACAGCGAGAGCCGCCGCATGCCGGTCAAGACCTAGACCCGGCGGAACGCCTTCTCGAGCGTGCGGACCGTGTGCGGCTTCCAATACAGCACGTCGAAGAACGCGGGGTCGCCCTCGAGCCGCTCGAACTGCTTCCGGACGAGGGCCGCTCCGTACCAGTAGCAGAACGCGTACGAGGCCCACGCGCGGTTCGCGGCGTACCGGACGTCCCGCACCGCCTGGCGCCAATCCAGGAGGCCCGAGTGCATCGCGTAGTCGAGCAGCTCCCTCCGGGGCTCCTGCCGGTGGACCATCCAGGCGAGGTTCACCTCGGTCCCCCAGCGCAGGCGGTTCCTCAGGAGGGTCATCCGGTCCTCGGGCGCCTCGTCCCAGCCGATGAAAAGCATCGCGTTCTCCGCGATGCCTTCCTCCACGGGGCCCATCGGGCTCGCCGCGAGGCTCACGGCGGCCTCCCGCGGGAACTCCCCCTCGAGGTACTCCCACTCCCGCGTGCACTGGTGCACGTGGTGGCCCGGGTACGCCTCGTGGGTCGCCATGTCCCGGAGGGAGGGCCACGTCCACGGCAAGTCGACATCGAGCTTCACCGTGCTCTGGTAGTCCCGCGTGTAGTAGCAATACCCGGAGTACGTGCTCCGGTGGGTCGCGACGAGCTGGGACCGCTCCCTGGGCGGGAGCTCGAACAGTTTCCGCGCGGCCCGCCTCGCCTCCCGGAGGGATCGGGCCATCGTGGGCAGGACCTCGCCGTACGGGACCTCGTGCCGCCGCTCCCAGTCCTCCACGGCCCGGCGGAGCGCGTCGGCCCGCGAGACCCCGAGGAGATCCCGGATCTCCCCGCGGAGCTCGTCGAGCTCGGACTCCTTCGCGGGGCGGACCGGGAGGCCGTAGAACACGCGGACCTGCTCGGGGAGGGGCGGCACCCGGCCGCGCACGAGCCGGGCGAGGGCCTCCAGGGTAGGCAGGTGGTCCGTGAGCCAGTCCCGTCGGAAGCCGGGCCGCTCCGCGCGCACGAGCCGCCCGAGCCGCGCGATCGCATCCCGGATCTCCGCCGAATTCCGGAGGTATCGCGGGCGGGACGGATCCAGGTCCCACGGTTTCAGGCGCGTGCCGTCCCTCTGCCTGGACCGCCGGTCGAGGGAATTCGCGATCTGCAGGAACAGCCGCGCGGTCTCGTCGCCGGGGGGACGGCGGGGCACCCGTGCCGGAACGGCGGAGCGATGAAAAGGATTGCGGCGCGACGCTCACACGGGCCAGATGTACCCGATGAGGACGATGCCAAGCCCGAGCGCGAACGCGAGGACGATCACGAGCCACGGTGGGACCTTGAGGGCCTTCTCATCCTCCTGGTCGAAGTAGCGGATGAGACCCGCGGCGGAGTGGAATCCCGTCTCGCGTTCCCGGGCCATGGACTCTCGGCCGAGACGATGCGGGCCGGGCTATTAAACAATTGTCCCCCGGTGGCCTTTTACCGCGAGGCGCGATGCGGAGGCCGAGCGCAGGCGGCCCATGGCGGACGGGAACACGATCGTCGTCGGGAAGAAGCCCACCCTGAACTACGTCCTCGCGGTCGTGTCCTTGTTCCAGGGAGGTTCCTCGGAGGTCGTCGTGAAGGCCCACGGCCGGTCCATCTCCCGCGCGGTCGACGTCGCGGAGATCGTCCGCGGCCGGTTCGTCCCGAACGCGAAGGTCCGCGACGTGCGGATCGCGACGGAGAAGGTGCCCTCCGAGGAGGGGCGCCCCACGACCGTGAGCGCGATCGAGATCGTCCTCGCGGCGTGAGGCCTCCACGGTGCGGTCCGGTGCGGAAATCTCTAAGCCGATGAGCCCATAGCCGGGCCCGATGACGCCCGTCGAGCAGCTCGTCCTCCTCGCGGTCGCGTCGTTCCTCGCGGGCGTCGCGGGGTCCTACCTGGGGGTCGGGGGCGGGATCTTCCTCGTCCCGTTCATGACCCTCGTCCTCGGCGTGGACCTGCAGGTCGCCATCGCGACGAGCCTGATCGGGGTCATCGCGACCTCGTCGGGCGCGGCGTCCATCTACGTGCGGGACCGCCTCGCGAACCTCCGCCTCGGGATGTTCCTCGAGATCGCGACGACCGCGGGCGCGATCGGCGGGGCCGTCCTCGCGGTCCACCTGGACCCGCGGGTCCTGTTCTTCACGTTCGCGGTCGTGGTCGCGTACACGGCCGTCTTCATGTCCCGTCGGCGGGAGACCGCGAAAGACCGCGCGTACCGGGCGGGGCCCGAGGCCCGCCTGAGCGAGCGCCTCGCGCTGTCGAGCATCTACTTCGACCACGAGGACGAGGGCGTGTACCGGTACCGCGTGGACCGGCCCATGGCGGGGTTCGTCGTGAGCGGCTTCGCGGGCTGGCTCTCCGGTCTCCTGGGGATCGGGGGCGGCTTCGTGAAGGTCCCCGCGATCAACGTGATCATGGGAGTCCCGATGAAACCCGCGATCGCGACGAGCAACCTGATGATCGGGGTCACGGCGGCCGCGAGCGCGTTCATCTACTACTCCCGCGGCTTCGTGTCCCCCACGTTCGCGGCGATGGTCGTCGTTGGTGTGTTCACGGGCACGAACCTCGGCACGCGCCTGCTCCTGCGCGCGAAGGCGGAGCGCATCCGGTTCGCGTTCGCCGCGTTCCTCGCGATCCTCGCGGTCCTCATGGGCCTTCGCGCGTTCGACGCGGGGGTGTCCCTGTGATCGCGCCGCGGGTCGCGCTGGACCGCATGAGCCGCGGGCTCGTGGCCCTCCGGCGCGCGGTCGTCACGGAGGTGGAGGACGTGAACCGCCTCCTGTCCCATGTCCTGCGCGCGGGGGTCCTCGTGGCCGTCGGCCTGATCGCGTTCGCGTTCCTCCTGGCCTGGTCGGGCGGGGGACCCGTCCCGGATGCGGCCGTCAAGTTCCGGGCCATCCCCAGCGAGCTCCTCCGCCTCACGCCAGCCGGATTCCTGAGCCTCGGGATCGTCGTGCTCGTCCTGACGCCCGTCACGAGCGTCTTCGCGAGCCTTCTCTCGTTCGCGGAGGAGCGGGACCGGCCCCTCGTGTTCGTCTCGGGCATCGTGTTGATGAATCTCCTCGTGAGCCTCCTCCTGGGCCTGGGATGAACCTTTAAGGCGGCCCCGCCTTCGGGCGCCCATGGATGAGGTCCTCGGCGCCGTCCGCGAAGTCGACTGGGCGCGGCTCGGGGGACGGACCCTGTGCGACTCGTGCCTGGGTCGCCTGTTCGGGAAGGTGGGCCATGGACTCACGAACGAGGCCCGCGGCCGGGCCGCGCGCGCCTTCGCCGACGTCCGCGGCGGACCGTGCTGGGTCTGCGCGGGCCTCACGTCCGAGTACGATGAACTCGCGGCCCTCGTCGCCCGGAAACTCGAACCCTGGGAGTTCGACACGTTCCTCATCGGGTCCAAGGTGGACCCGGAGATCGCGGCCCGGGAGGAGGCCCTCTGGAAGGAGCTCGGGGTCCACGGCCCGGAGCCCCTCCGGGCCGAGGCGAACCGCGAGATCGGGAAGCGCGTCGCCGCGATCACGTCGAAGGAGGCGGACTTCGGGCACCCGGACGTCGTCGGCATCGTGGACCCCGCGTTCGGCCACGTGGACGTGCAGGTGAACCCGCTGTTCGTTCGGGGCCGATACCGCAAGCTCTCCCGGGAGATCCCCCAGACCCGGTGGCCGTGCCGCGCGTGCCGGGGTACGGGGTGCGGCCGATGTGGCGGCACGGGGAAGATGTACGCGACGAGCGTCGAGGAGGTCGTCGGGGCCGAGGTGCTCAAGGAGACGGGCGGCCAGGCGTTCGCACTGCACGGGATGGGCCGGGAGGACATCGACGCGCGCATGCTGGGCCGCGGCCGGCCGTTCGTGTTCGAGGTGAAGGAGCCCCGGCGCCGCCACGTGGACCTGGGTCCGGCCGTCGCGCGGATCAACGCGTCCGGCCTCGTCGAGGTGGACGGCCTCGCACCGGCCCGCGGCTCCGACGTGGTCGCGGTGAAGGAGGACCGGGCCGCGAAGACGTACCGCGTCGTGTTCCGGATGGCGCCTCCCGTCGAGGGGGGAAAGCTTAAAAAGGAAATCTCGGTATTGGTGGCCCAGCCGATAGCCCAGCGCACCCCATCCCGCGTATTGCACCGGCGAGCGGATACGACACGGCATCGACGCGTCCTGGCGATCGACGTCGCGTCGGTCGACGGGGACCTCGCGGAGGTCCGCGTCACCGCGGAGGCCGGCACGTACGTGAAGGAGCTCATCCACGGAGACGGCGGCCGGACGGTCCCGTCCCTCGCGGCCGGGCTCGGGGTGGCGTGCGAGGTCCTCGAGCTGGACGTCTTGGACGTCCACGACGGAGGGTGACGCGTGGTCAAGGCCTCGAAAGGGATCATGGAGGGGACGCGGCAGAAGTTCCGCCGCCGGGCGCGCGACCGCGGGCTCTCCCCGATCACGCGGTCCTTCGTCGAGTACGAGGTCGGCCAGAAGGTCGTCATCGTCATCGACTCGAGCGTGCAGAAGGGTTGGCCGCACCACCGGTTCCACGGACTGACCGGGACCATCGTGGCGTCGCGGGGCCGCGCGTACGTCGTGGACGTGCGTTTCGGCGGGAAGATCAAGCAGGCCGTCGTACTGCCCGAGCACCTGAGGCGCGCCTGACGGGGGTCCCGCGATGGAGGAGCAGTACCTATCCCTAGCGGAAATCAAAGACCTCCTCGAGAAGGAGAAGGTGACCCGCGGCGAGCTGAGCCAGGAGCAGCAGTACGCCTTGTCCCACGCGACGACGTTCGCCCGCGTGGACCCGGCGAAGCTCCCCGCCGTCGTGAAGGAACTCATGGAGATCCCCATGATGTCCCCCATGAATGCGGTGAAGCTCGCGGACCTCATGCCGACCCATCTGGACGACGTCCGGGCCATCTTTGCGAAGGAACGATTCAGCCTCTCCAAAGAGGATGCGGAGAAGGTCCTCGAGATCGTGGGGAAGTACCTCTGACCGGGGGGAGCCTGTGGAAGACCACGCCCGCATCCTCGATTCGCTACCGCAAGGTCATCCGGACCAGTCCAAGTTCCACCGCGAACCCCTCGCGTACGCCCTCGGGGAGGACGAGTTGAAGTTGTTCGAACTGACCCCGAAGGAGGACGCGTCGCTCGCGATCGGGCAGCGCGTGTACATCGGGAAGGACGTCGCGCAGCGGGCCGAGATCCTCCACGTGAAGCGTCGCGTCGCGTACGACGAGCTCACGACGGCGGCCCAGAACGAGATCCCGTACATCGTGGGGGAGATCGTGAAGGAGAAGGAGAAGCGGTTCGTGGACTTCTTCAACAGCGCCCAAGCGATCACGACGCGGTTCCACATGCTCGAGCTCCTGCCCGGACTCGGGAAGAAGACGATGTGGGCCATCCTGGAGGAGCGCAAGAAGGGCCCCTTCACGTCGTTCAAGGACCTCGAGACCCGCGTGGCCGCGGTCCACCATCCCGAGAAGCTCATCGCGAAGCGGATCGAAATGGAGATCTCGGACCCGACCCAGAAGTACCATCTGTTCGTCGCGCGATGACTCACGCGACCTCGGACTCGAGCCGCGCGCACTCATCGGGTCGCAGGCCGAGCTGCTTCCGGAGGGCTTCAAGGAGCTCCCGTTCCTCCGAGCTCACGGGCCCGCCCTCGAGCGCCTCCATGGCGACCGCGCGGTAGATCGCGCTCCGCTTCGACACGGCGTCCTCCATGACCTGCCGCTCGATCCGCTCGTGCTCCTCCCGCGTCACGCCGAGGTGCTCGCGGAGCTGCTCCATGAGGAGCCGTTCCGTCGCCGTGACGCGGCCGTCCTTCCACGCGATCATGATCGCGCGCGCGTAGTCCTCGAGCTGGCGCAGCCGGTCGTCCATCGCGCGTCGCCGACGTTCGTCGATCCCCTCGAGGACCTCGAGGTCGAGCACGTCGACGTCCATCGCCTCCCGCACGATGTCCGAGAACGTGAGGTGGACGGACGTCGCGTCGTCGATCTCCTTGAGGGTCATCTGCCGGAGGTCGCCCTTCACCCGGATCGGGACGCGGAGGGCCGACAGGCGCTCCTTGATCCCCTGGGCCCGCTCCCACCCACGGGACGAGAGGAAGTACGCGAACATCCGCTGCTTCTCCCCCTCCACGTGGGCCTTCGTCTCCGCGAGGTGGCCGTCCTTCACCATGTCGTCCAGGTAGCGCGACACGTGCTTCCGGTGGATCCCCGCCGCGAACGCGATGGCCTTCTGGGTGAGCGCCTGCGGCAGGACGTACCGTTCCTCCATGTTCCGGAAGTCGGACAGGTACAGGAGGATCCGGTCCTCCGTCGTGAGGGACAGAGGGGACCCGGTCACCACGTCCCGGGATGCTCCCGTCGGGGCCATAACCCTTGGGGTCCGCGGTCCGCAGGACCGGCCATCAGATTCTTAAAGCGGGGACCGGCTCCGAGATCGGCCCCATGCTGAGCCTGCCCGTCGTCCCGCGGCCCCAGGAACTGCGGGCCGTCTTCGACGACGCGACGCAGCGGGCCATCGCGAGCGGCCTGTGCGTCGAATGCCGCGGGGCCAAGCTCCTGTGCGGGAAGGCCCGCTGCCCCATCCTCGTCCGCTGGGACGCGATGAGCCGGTCCGCGCCGATGATCGACCGGTTCGACCTGGCGGGCGCGTCCCCACCCGGCGTCTTCGTGGGCCGGATCGGCTATCCGAAGGTCTTCGTCGGGCCCCTCGTGCCGCCTGTCCACGGGGACACGGAGGTCCTCGATGCGCCGGAGCAGTGGCTCGGCCGGACGATGGAGGACATCGTGTCGTTCCGGTCCCAGCTCGTCCGCGGGATGCACCGGGTCCACGTGATGGACGTGGAGACGGGAGGCCGCCTCGTCGACCTGACGCGGGAGCTCGCCCTGTCGACGGCCGCGACGGAGGTCGAGGTCGGCTTCACGAAGAAGCCGCACGGGCGCGTAGTCCTGGACGACAACGTGCAGCCGTTCGGCCCGTCCGCGCCCCTCCGGCGACTCGACGTGTCCACCCTCAAGGTGGACGCCAAGCTCGACCAGGCGACCTCGGACACGGACCTCCTGGCCCGCGAGGCCGTGCTCGGCCTGTACGGGGACGGGGTGAGAGTCTCGAAGATCCAGAGGGCGTTCAGCGTAGGGGCGTTCGGGCTCGGGAAGGCCCGCAAGTTCGTCCCGACCCGGTGGTCCATCACGGCCGTGGACGACACGATCGGGAAGGACCTCCGGGACCGCGTCAAGTCGTTCCCGCTCGTGAACGAGATCCGCGTGTTCGAGGCGATCGGGTTCGACGACCGCTTCCTCGTCGTCCAGGTCCCGCGGGCCTGGCGCTACGAGCTCATCGAGGCGTGGTATCCGAACACGGTGTGGAACCCCCTCGGCCGGGACATCGTGATCTTCGGGGACCACGAGGGCTACGAGGGCCGCACGACGTACGCGAGCATCGGCGGCTGCTACTACGCGGCCCGGCTCGCGGTCGGGGAGGCTCTCGTCCGGGAGCGCCGTCAGGCCGCGACCGTGATCCTGCGGGAGACCCATCCGGGGTACATCATGCCCGTCGGGGTGTGGAACGTCCGGGAGCACGTGCGGGAGGCCCTGCGTCGCCCGCCGCGGACGTTCGCGACGATGGCGGACGCGTTCGCGTACCTGGCGACCCGGCTGGACATCCCCATGTCCCGCTACGTGACGGTGAGCGCGGTCCTCAAGCACGTGTTGCATCAGCGGACCTTCGACGATTACGACCTCCTCGAGTCGGGGGCCCTGGAGCGCGGGAGGGCCGCCTGATCGACTGCGCGCCGAACCCCGGAGACCACATGGCCGCATCCCACGAGTACCCGGACGCGCCCGTGCCCGCCGCGGGGGCCATCGTGTTCCGAGGAGACTCGGTCCTCCTCGTGAAACGGGGCGGGGAGCCGAACCGGGGCCGCTGGTCCGTCCCGGGAGGGGCCCTCGAGCCCGGCGAGACGATCGAGGCGGCCACCGTGCGGGAGGTCGAGGAGGAGACGGGCGTGCGCGTCCGGCCCCTGCGGATCGCGGACGTTGGCGACTACATCGAGCGAGCCCCGGACGGGCGCGTCCGGTGGCACTACGTCCTGATCGATGTGTTGTGCGAGTTTGAGGCCGGCGAGCCCAGGCCCGGCTCGGATGCGGCGGACGTGCGGTTCGTCCCGCTCCGCGAGCTCGGGGACCACGACGTCGCGGAGAGCGCCCGGCGGGTCATCGAGACGGCCGCGCGGAAGCGGTCCGGCGCCTGGTGACCCGGAAGGCTATACGGTCCCGTCGCGTTGCGCCGGAGCGTGGCGGCCCCGTCGAACGTCGCGCGGGCGTTGCAGCGCGTCCTCGACATCGAGATCCTCCCGCCGTCGGAGACGATCCGGCCGCCCGGGCCCGCGGCCCTCTTGAACCCCCGTCGCCTCGAGCTCGTCCTCACAGCGGCCGTGTATCCGGGCCTCCACCTGCGCTCCGCCGCGAGGCTCCTGTCGTCGTCCCTGGACGCCGTGCGACATCACGCGAAGCGTCTCGAAGCGGACGGCCTCCTGCGGCTGAGGCGGATCGGGCGCCGCACGGTCCTCCTCGTGCCCGGGCAGTTCCCGCGGACCGCCGAGCCGCTCCTGGCTGCTTGGGCCGATCCGAAGGGGCGTCAGGTCCTCGAAGCCCTCCGGTCGCCGCGCCCCGTGGGCCGGACGGAGCTGCTCGCCACGCTCGGGACGCCCTCGGGATCCCTGGACCGCACGATCCGCAGGCTGGAGCAGGCCGGGGCCATCCGGATCGTCCGAGGACCGAAAGGCCTGCGGGTCGCGCCCTCGAGCGCGTGGAAGCGGCTGGAGCGGTCCGCACGGGACCGGTCGGCCGCGCGCCTGCGACGGTTCACGGTCCTGCTGGAACGGCAGGGACTCCGGCCGAACGTCGAGGCAACCGACGGGGACCGCGCCCGGTTGAACGTGGACGGCCCCCGGGGTCGGCTGCGCTTCTCGCTCCCGCTCAACCCGCTCGCGAGCCCTCGGTAGGCCGCGGGCTGTCGTCTCGGGCGTCGCCCGCTCGGGACGGATCGCGGGCCTACGGCATCGCGGCCGCGACGGCCGCCTCCGCGTTCACGAGGCCGAAGCCGAACACCGTGTCGTATCCCGGCGCGCCGAGGTCCGTCGCGGTCCTCTGCATGATCAGCCGCACGTCCTGGCCCGAGAGGCCCGACGCGGCGATCACGAGGGCCGCGACCCCGGACACATGGGGCGCGCTGAACGAGGTCCCGCTCGCGAGGTCGTAGTCGATCGCGATCACGACGAGGCTCACCTCGACGACCGTGCCCGCGTCGATCTGCGCCTTGAGCGCGAGCCCTTCCTCCCGCGAGATGCTCACCGCGGGGATCGCGGACGGCTCACCGAGGGTCCCCAGGAAGTTGCCCGCCGCGTTGTTGTAGATGACCGCGGCGAGGGCCCCCTTGCCGGCGACGTTCGCCACCTTTTCCGCGAACGTGATGTCCCCGCGCTCGATCAAGGCGATCCGACCCGTGAGGTCCAGGGCCGCAACGGCCTGGGCCGTCGCACGGCCCGCGAAGGCGAGGGGCGCCGTGAGCCCGTCCGTCAGGGCCGTGAACTCGAGCGGGTTCGGGTGAAGGTCGGTCTGGACGGGCGCGGTCTGCATGAGGGCCGCCTCCCGGCCGAGGCCCCGCACGGTCGGCGTGGGGACGTCCACGCCGGGTCCGACGAGCTCCTGGCCCTTCCCGAACGAGGAGAAGTCCGCGATCGCGTTGTCGATGTCCGTCGCGCCCACCGCGATGACCTCCGCGAGGCACGCCGGGCAGCCGACGGGGGGTCGGCCTGCGTTCCCCGAGGAGGCCACGAGCACGAGGCCGGCCGAGAACGCGGCGCCCAGGGCCATCTTCTCCGCGCGGGAGGCCGCGGGGCCGCTGAAGCTCATCGAGATCACGTCCGCGCCGTTCGAGACGGCCGCGTCGATCGCCGCGACGATCGCGCTCGTGAAGCAGATCCCCTCGAGGGAGTCGCACACGCGGAACGGCAGGATCGTCGCCTCCGGGGCGACGCCCACGGTCCCGATCCGGTTGTCGATCGCCGCGATGTTGCCGGACGTCGAGGTGCCGTGCCCGAGGAACGGGCCCTCCGTGTCGCTCGGGTCCGCGTCGTTGTCAACGAAGTCGAAACCGAGATCCGCGCGGAAGTTGCGCGCGAGGTCCGGGTGGCCGAGGTCGAAGCCCGTGTCGAGGACCGCGACCCGCACGCCGGCCCCGCGGGACCGGTCGAGGCCCCACGCCTCCGGCGCCCGGACGGACGTCGTGCCCCAGGGCATGATCTGCGGGCTGCCACCCCACAGGCTCCCCTCGAGGATGTGCGACGTCACGTAGCGCGCCATGACGGGCTCGACGAATGCGATCCCGCGCGAGGACGCGATGGCGCCCACCGCGCCGGCCGGGACGGTCGCCGCGACGAGCGGGAAGTTCCTGTACGCGACGTCGACCGTGCCGCCATGGCCCCGGATCGCGCGCGCCGCGTCCGCGAAATCGCCCTGATAGCCCACGAGGACCGGGGTCCGCACGGCTCCCGCCGCGGCGACGGCCGCGAACGAACTCACGAGGAACAGCGCCACGAAGACCCCGACAAAAACCTGGACAAAGCGGTGGCTCACCCGAACTCCTCTCCCGAGCCGCGACGATGGCTGGGAGGACCATTAAACCTTTCCCCCATTCGCAAGAACGAGAACATGGAACGGACCGCGGTTGGGCTCGATCTTCGCTCGACATGCGCTCGGGCCGGCGTCCCGACGATTAGGGATGCCACGGGGATGGGCCTGCCCCTCTATCTTCGGCTCGGATTCCGTGTGGACGGTGAAGTCCGGCTGTTTGGGCTGCCGCGAACTCGGTAGCCCCCTGCAGGCGGCCACGGGCCGCGCGAACGCCGCGTCATGTGCGTTGGAACCTGAGGGAGGCGGAGTTGATGCAGTACCTCATGCCCGTCGGCTCGGGCCCGTCGTCGAACACGTGTCCCAGGTGCGAACCGCAGTTGGCGCATTCGACCTCGGTCCGACGCAACAGCAAACTGCGATCCGCCTTCTCTCGGACGCGCTGTCGATCGATAGGTGCCCAGAAACTCGGCCATCCCGTTCCGGAATCGTACTTCGTCCCCGAGGCGAAGAGCTCGTTCCCGCAGACGACGCAAAGGTACGCACCGGACTCGTGATGGTCCCAGTACGGTCCGGTGAAGGGTCGCTCGGTCCCCTTGTTGACGCACACCTCGTACTGCAATGGCGAGAGCTGTTCCCTGAGCTTCGCCTTGTCGAACTTCTCCACCGCGTTGAAACGCGTCCTCCGACGGTTTAAGGTTTCCGGTCCGGGCAGATTCGGGATCGCGCAAATTGACTCTCCAGTCCAGGCGCCACTGGGAATCTTTATTGCTCGATGTTCGAGTCATGGGGGCCATGGAGAACGACACGGTGCGGATCGGGTCCATCGTGATGAATTGCGAAGACTTCGGTCGAATGATGACCTTCTGGCAGGCGGCGCTTCGTTACGCCCCGGTGCGGCCTCCCACCCCAGGAGACCCGTTCATCATCTTGAGGGACCCCACGGGAAAACGGCCCAACGTATCCATCGACCAGGGGGAGCCCGAACGGAATCGATTGCACCTCGACCTGTACACGGACGACCAAGAGGGAGAAGTCGAACGCTTGCTTGCCCTCGGCGCCACCCGCTTCCGGCCTCGCGAGCCCGGTGAAGACTTCGTGGTCCTCGCGGACCCGGAAGGAAACCTCTTCTGCGTGGTCGACACGAAGGGTTATTGATGTCCGCGGGGAAGGACAAACGACATCCGGTCGAAGTCACGCGAACGTCAGGGCTGCGTACCCGATCTGAATGGAGGACGTCGCGCACCACCTTGCGACGCGCTGCGAACGCCAGAGGGTTCGTGGCGTCGCGCAGGCTGTAGTTCGAGGACCCGAGGGTGAACTGGAAGGACCCCTCTCAGGTGTGGCGCTACCGAAGGAAGGCAGTCGCTCCTGCGTTCCTACTTGGAGCGGCGCGCGTCGTTCTCAGCCACGCGTGCTTTCACAATACGTGTGACGAGCCCGGCGGGCAGCGGCCGCTCGGGGGTAAAGCGGAGCGTCCCTTTCCCCGCCACGAAGGGTTTTGATTCGGCGGAAAACTGGCGACGGACCTTAGGGCTCCCCACGAAAAAGCTGCAATGTTCGTCGAAAGCGGCAAAGTACACGAGCATTCCGTTTTGCCTGAACGCCGGCATGCGATAGCTGATAACCTCCTCGGCGCCGGGGGCGGCGGCCTGGATGGTCTCGCGCAACCGCTGAAGGGTGGCGCGGAACTTGGGCGGGACACGCGCCATGTACTCATCGACCGTCTTCGGCGCGGGGGCTCGTCGGAGAGGCATCAGGATCGAACCCGTGTAGGGCTGCTTAATGGTTCCGACTTTGGGGAATTTTCTTGGAATCATACGTAGCTGGAGTCGGACGACGTGCGCAACCAGATTCCCGCTGAGTGAAGCGGATCCCTGTGAAGAGCGACGGGCTGCTCGGTCGAGCGCTAGCGGGACCTCTTGAACGGGTTCTCCCGGTCAGGAGACGTTGATGGGCCAAGCCATTCCCGAACCCCAGGCCTGGTCGGGGAGCATGGAGAGGTTGACTGAGCCGATCCGAGCCCGCTAATGAAAGGTCGTTCGCGTCGGTGCGAGGTCCTGCGGACCGCTGCAACAGCGTATATATGGAGCGCGGACGCTTGACCCCTCTTGGAATCGGGTGAATTGACATGAGGAAACTCAAGATGTGGAATCTGGTCACGCTGGATGGCTTCTTTGAAGGGCTGAAGAGCTGGGAAATTGACTGGCATGACACGATCTGGG